>NZ_CP151949.1:1813333-2505000 GCF_038592965.1 Paenibacillus sp. FSL L8-0158
TGGGATAACGCCCGTAATGAAGCGCATTTAAACGGAGCCAAGCTGCAAACTGTTCAACTTGTAGAGGGTACAGCGTATGTGCAGCTCAGACCAATTGCTGATGCTTACGGTGCAGTAGTGTCCTGGGACCAAAAAAATAAAATCGCAACATTAACGAAAGGGGAAAAGTAATCATGCAAACAATTATCGAAACTGTACAGACTTATGTAAATACCATTGTTACAGCCGCTGCGGGTGTGCTTACAGCATTTGTTTTAGGAGGTCTGAACAAACTCAAAACTAAGGTTAACGTGTGGTTAGAAGCGCGTACTACAGCAGCACAACGTGAAGTGATCCATAAAGTAGCAGGAGAGGCTTTCGCACTTGCTCAAACAGCATTTAAAGAAGCTGGAGGAGAACGTAAGCTTCAAGAGGCTTTGCAGTATACTACATTGCGCTTGGCAGAACAGGGCATTACTGTGTCGGCAGTAGAGATTCGATCCGCGATAGAAAAGGCATACTTGGAGTATAACTCTAAACGAAGACAATTGTTACAGAATCACAACCAAACGAAGAAGCTACTCAAGCGGCAGCTAAGGAGGCAGTATCATCGTTGGCAGCTCAAGTTACGGCAATCCCTTCACAAGCCACTGGACCGATACCACTGCTGCGACACCAGAACCGGAAAAAGTCTCAAATATAGTTGCTCAAGCGCCTCTACCCACTGAATAAAAAATAGATACCTAGACCTCTAAATGATATGGCAAAGACCCTGCATAAACAGGGTCTTTATAAAATTATCTAGTTGAAATTATAAATTTAAATGGGTCGAAATTAAGATTGTAGTTTTCCGAAGAACCCTCAGCAATCATTTTTAAATTACCTTTAGAGAGATCTACTCCTTCAAACCTCAGAATACCTTCGGTTTTTATACCAGGGAGTATGTCTGACTGTAACTCAGGATAGTCTGTACCATAATAACTATCTTCTGGTTCAAACTGCTTGCTTCCTTGAATTAACTTAGTGTGGTAAAGGTTAAAGTTAATTGTGTCCTTCGATTTGTTCTCAATTGATAAATAGAACCTTGTTTCCTCTTCGGCAAATTCCACTTTCTGAAGAGTCATTACATAGCCATGTTGTTTCACAATTTTGTTTACTTTAATGGTTTTCAATGCAGGGGCTACAGCGGTAGCGTAATCAGTTTTTTCTATTTTATCCGCTTCGATGGCGGGAGCAGTCAATTCCTCACCATATACATTCTCCCCTACATATTCATCTGCAACAGTTCCAGTAACATGTATAAAATCGTCCTCTTTGACATTAAGAGAGCTATCAGCATACCCTATCATAGTATTTTTTTCGGAATTTTTAGGATCTACGTAGGCCTGAATATATATAGCGTTACTTTCTTTACTAGGATCTGTAGCTACTTTTGCATAAAAATCCACAGAACGTCCTTTGAACCTTACTGGGTCTGAGTACATTTGCTCGAATTCTTCTTTAGATAATGGAGTGGCTTGTTCTTCAGAAACAGCTGGTGCAGATTCCTGGGAGACTGATTGCTCTTCATTTGATTGCCTCTCGCAGGCAGCCAATCCCATCATTAGTACAAGGACACACATACCCGTTATAAAAATATTTTTGTTCATGTTGCGACTTTTCCCCCTGTGTTAATAAATGTAATTACAACGGGAATAGTCTATCAGAACTAGGGTTATATAACCAGATAAATAAAGTTACTCATGACACCTGTAACTACAGAATATAAGGATAAAATAAATAGCCCTGCTAGCAAGAGCCACTTGTTTTTTACTATATGATAGTTCTGTTTTAGAGGAGTAATCGTGAACAAATGAAGTGAAAACACTCACTAAACATTAAGGGTAGCTCTGGAACCCTTATTAAAAGATGATGCAATTGAGATTTTGCAGCCGTATGTTAATTTGATAAAAGCTGCTGTTTTTAAAGCTGTCCAGGATTATTACATAGGTGAAGAATACGCGCAGACAAGGCATAAACATTCTCAAAGAACAGCCGCTTCGATCTGCCATGATAATATTAAAGATGAGATTAAGCTACGATTTGAGGGATTACCTAAAGTAGGTACCGATGAAAGAAAAGGATTATTTATGCTTTCTATTGAAGGCCTCCTAACATTACGCTTTAAAAAATTTAACGATAATCTGCTTTCTAGTGGGATAACGACAATGCAGGCATTAGCGTATGATCTTCAGGATGTTGTACAATTGGAATTGGAGGGATTACCTCCGTATGGATTGCTGCATGTTGGTTATACTTTAAATAGTCTTCAATCAAATATTGATGGGGTTTATATCACTTACAGATATGGAAAGGTAAATATCTGGGAGTGGGATATCACTCATGAAGAGGTAACTCCTATTGCGGAGCCGGCCCTTTTCCCGCTACCTACACCTTCAGAGACTACAACAAGAAAAACAAGAGTTCGGGTTAAAGACAAATCTATTAGTGCTGGTGATAAAAATGCAATTAACAAATAGCGTGAGTTATAATAGCCAACTAGTCACGATCTATCAGCCAAAGTGAATTGGCCAAAAAAATTGGCTTTACACAGGGTAAACTTTCAAAAATCGAAAATGGATTGATTTCAATACTCAAGAAGAATTAGATAAAATTTCAAAAGCCTTAAATTATCCGAATAATTTTTTTCAAAGAGAAGAAAAGATATACGGAATTGGTTTGAGTGAATTTTTCCATAGAAAAAAACAGGCGGTTCCCCAACGACAATTAAATACTGTTTATGCGCGGCTTGAATTGAGAAGAATGGAGATTCAAACCTTGCTGAGATCAGTTGATTTAGACGAGCCTACGTTTTTTCATATGGACCCAGAAAAGTATGATGGTGATGTCGAAAAAATAGCACATAGTTCGTGCAACTTTTAGAATTCCTAATGGACCAATACAAAATGTAATTGATGTTCTAGAAGATGCGGGTGCAATAGTTATTCCTTTCGATTTTGAAGATGCTAATATAGATGCTATTCATTTATGGAATCCTGGTGTTCCCCCGCTCATTTTCACAAACTTTAATCGAACTATGGACCGAATCCGTTTTACACTATGTCATGAACTTGGACATATTATTATGCATCGAAAACCACCAAGTGAAGATGTGGATATTGAAGAACAAGCGGACCGTTTCTCTTCTGAATTTCTTATGCCTAGAAATGAGATATCTCACTCTTTGGGTGGTATTACGCTTCCTAAACTTGCTGCTTTGAAGCCGTATTGGAAAGTATCAATGAATGCTTTGCTAAAAAGGGCTGTGGACTTAAATAAAATTACTGAGCGACAGTCAAGATACTTGTGGACTCAAATGGGGAAATCGGGCTATCGAACAAGAGAACCTATTGAACTGGATCTTCCATTTGAAAAGCCATCTATGCTAGAGGAAATTTTACAAGTCCATCACTCTGAACTCAAGTATTCATACAAGGATTTGAGTAATGTGACCTCCCTAACTGAGTCGGAGTTTCAGAATATATACTCTATAGGAAAGCCGAGAATAAGGCTTATAAAATGATTTTGACGTTTCATAACTCAATGGTGTAAAATTAATTTGGACCGACCCGAAGCTCCTGTAACTCAAGGGAGCGTGTGTCTAATGAATAATGGGAATAACTTTAAGTTTTTCATAATAGGCAGCTTTTTAGTTGTATTATCTTTAATTGCAACTCTGAATTTTGCGATTTATTTGTTTTTTACAAAGTATAAATAAAATATTGTTTTAATATTAGGAATGCTTTGGTCGGTCCCTCTAATTAGGGGACTACCAAAGCATTTTTAACTATCTAATTGATTAGTTAGTTACCAGCAAAAACTCTGCTGCCTTTATTAGGTCGTCAGAGTTTTTTGTTCAAGGATTTCTCAAATAATTTCATAGATTAGCTAGTTAGGTTGATCAGTATGAATCATACATATAAGTATAAATTAACAGAAAAACCCAGTTAATTTATACTTATAACAACACATACGGAAGCACCGTTGTGCAATCCAAAAGCATCGGTGATACCCTGCTGGCATACGCTGGTGGGGTGTTTTTCTGTTTGCCGTTGGAAAGATATCAAATTAAACAGTTCAATTTCCGATATTATATTTAGTAATGCAGTGTATAATTTTATAAATCATACAGGGATTTTAAATATGAAACTTATAAACTGTAATAGCGTAAAGGAATAATATAACATTTATATCTTGAGTATGTTAGGAGGAAGTGTTTATATATGGGAGAACAAGCTATTTTGTGGATTTTTGTTATCGGTGCTTTTTCTGTTTTTTGTATAATACCGATTATAATGCAAACATGGGAAGACATCGACAACAAAAAGAAACCTATTGTGACCCGTGTGGCTAAGGTACTTGATAAGCGAATGTACCAAAAGGAAGACAGTTCGATTAGATACTACTATTTTACCTGTGAATTTGAAGCACCTGAATCTGAATACGGAGTAACTATTGTTGGAGATAGAGTTATTGTACTTCAGCAAGGTACATTTTCAAAGGTCGAGAGAGTTGTTGGCAATTAATAAGCATTGAGGTTCTACTTGCGTACTGATAACAACACATTTTAAAGCGCCGTGGCACCCTATTGGCTAAGTTGGTGGGGTGTTTTTATGTTATGGAATACTATAAAATTTTGAGGAGTGAATAAAATATGCTCGAAGCGTTTCAAATTTTTCTTACCATGATCGGTTTAATATTAGTTGTTTTTGTGCCTATTATAATATCTTCAAACCGAGAACATGCGAGAAATTTAAAACAACCCAAAATTGAACGAATCGCAAAAATAATTGATAAACGAGTAGACTGGGTGGAGAATTCTTCAACAAAAAAATATTTTATTACATGCCAATTTGAAGGATCGGATCGGAAAGAAGTCAGAGTACAGGAAAATGAATATGGCATTTTAATCGTTGGAGATGAGGTTAAAGTAATAACCCAAGGTACTTCAGAAAAGGTGGAACGTATTACAACATGAGGTGATCAGCATGAACCAAACATATAAAGTGTTAAAGTCGGTTATAGACTATGGTGGCACTATAGAAAAGTTTTCGTCTAATTCTGTTAAGATTGCTGGAGCGTATTACATACGGAACCAATTTGAATTTAGAGTAGATGTGAAAGAGGACTCCAACGGTATATAGCCGATAGAGTCCTTCTCTGTTTTATGTGAGTCGGATGTATATGAAGCCACTTAGTAATTTCTGTACATTAATTAGAATTGTCTTGCGCTTATATTGAGGTCCATCTGGGAACCGTCTTGGGTGTAAATGTATACACTATATGAGTTTTTACTTTGGGAATAAATTTGCAAGGTCTTTTGACTACCAGGTGAAACCGAAGTGTCTATAGAGGTGCTAGAACCTGCTTTCTTAATCTCTACATAAACTGTTGAACTTCCATTATTTTTAACGAACACATTGGCGTCTTCTCCATTCTCAGGGATCATGGTGAAGGTTTTCTCAAATGCTCCTTTTCCAGTGTGATGTATCGGATTAATCAATTGAATATCAAAAGGAGTAATAACATGCCCGTCCTGATTCTCAGTATTTTCAATCACTTTAATGAAACCATTAACAGTTTGATTTGCTGAAATTGAATCCTGCGCAAAAGCAGCAGGGCTTAGTGACAGAAGCAATGATGTGGCGATACCAAAACTCATTAATCTTTTCAAATTAAATCCCTTCTTTCTATAATTTAACTACAAAAATAATTATAATTAATCTGCACATCTGTGTACATAGTCACTAAGTAACATTAAATGATGTTGTTATGTGAATCAATGGGGGGGAGATAGTTTGATTTAGATTTATCTATATATAGTAAAAAGCTCTGCTAACCTTAATTGGTCAGCAGAGCCTTTTTCGTTGATCAGTTTGAATTTAGAGTGACGCGAAAAAGGCACTTAATCAAATGTGTATTTTTCATGTCAGACAAAACTCCCCTTACTTTGACAGTTATTAAGCTGTATGTTTATTGATGAAGATTAAAAGAAGGAGGGGACAGAAAAATGAGTATGAAATTAGGAAGGAAAGCTACTTTATGTTTTTCCACAATCGCTCTCTTGTTTTCAGTTATCGCTCCGCTGTCAGCTTCTGCAGATGCAGCAACTGTAACGCTTGACACTTACAAAAAATCTTCAAATCAAGAATTAGTTTTATCACAATCGGTAATTTTTAAAGATGACACGGCATATACAGATGTATATATTATAGGGAAAAGAGTGAAATTTTCAATTAATGGTTTAGAAAATCCTTTTAATGCTAATTATTATAATCGTTTGGCCTGGACAAGTGATGAAAATACACCGAGTATAGAAAATACGTTATCAGTAAAAATTGCCCCAAAAACAGGGAGTCTTTACGGTTCCTCCAGCTATGAGAACCTTTCTCTGATAAAACAAAAGATCAACTCTGATTCAAAAGTATATGGATGGATTCAATTAGAATCAAAAGAGTGGGCTAAAGCAGGATCAGCTATAATTAAATATTAAAAAATCCTTAACGTTTGAAGTAAGTGAATACTCTAAATAAAATTAAATCCCCGCTAACCTTAATCGTCGGCGGGGATTTTTTATTGAAGGAATTACAACACCATTCACCGAATAAATTATTGAGATGATCAGCATGAACCATACATATAAAGTGTTAAAGTCAGATATAGCTGTCTCTCTGGTTTTATTGAATACGAGTATATTAATTACTTTCTCTTAACGTACTACTTCCCGCCCATCAGGAATGGCGTTTGCAAAAAAACCATATACAGGTTTAATATTATCCCAATTAAAATGATATTTATTCATTGCCTCTGGGCTTGTTACCCATCTTTTGACCACTCTACCCGTTTCCTCTATATCAAGCCAAAATACTTTATCTCCAGTAAACTCTGTTGTAAAGAGCCCAGAGCCCATCTTAATTGGCATACCATTTGGTATACTATCTAACCCAAAAGTTTGCCGGACATCGCCCTTAAAAAGCCTGTTAAAAATGTTCGGGTCTGAAATCCAACGTTTTTTTCCATCTTCAATTAAATAAGTTTCATGCCTTTCTGGAGGTCGAACTAACCGCCATTATAATTCTGCAAATCACCAGTAAGAGAAAGACCGCGATATTGATAAATCCATTGCCCATGTTGTTGACTTATAATCAAATTAATTCCCCCATTCATGTACGTATGCCTATAGAATACGCTATTTATAAAAGATGGATTGGGCTATTGCCTATATTTTTAGTTTTTTTGATTTAAGAACTCTGTTTTTGATTACGAACTAAAGTTTGCATGTAAATTATTACAAAGGAGTTGATCGCTTGGTTACCTGGTATCGATCGTAAACTACTACGAATACTGTACAATGTCCCAGTTTGAAGACCACATTTGCCCACAATGAAGGAACTGGAGATAAAGACAGGAAGGCGTACAGAGGACATAAAGGCGGGACTGTTAGCTCTGGAAAAGGACAACTATATCTTGTGGGAAGACAAATCGGATACGCGCCATATCGTAGTTATAGAGGGCTGGGATCACGATCAGAAGATCGTCACACCGCCTGGAGCGGCAAACCGATACTATACGGAATATTAAAACCCCGGATTTCTCCGGGGCATTTTTTATTTAAGTCCATATTGGGTCTTGTTTGTTAATTTTCCTCCTTGAAACATCATACTAGCGTTTGCTCCAAGTGAACCTTCACCTTCATACTGATATAAGACTGTAGAAATGGAGAACCCGCTTCCTCACTTTCAGAAACAAGCTCTCCATAATCCCCGATTATATCGGTTACTTGTTCATAATTCATTCCTATTTCAATACGATTGAATTCCTCAGCATTTATCGTTGGTTTATTTTCGGTGATTTCTTTTTCCATAGGTTCCGTGTGGTAGCTTTGAGTTTTTGCGGGCGAATAATCATTACTTTGCATTAGTTCAGGACTGTTCGACATAGAGAAGACAACTCCTAAAATAAACGTTCCAAGAGATGAAAAAAACATCCTTTTCGCTCTTCCTGTCTTTCTAAATAAAGATATTACGTCTAATACAATAAATGCGATAAAAGCAAAAAAACACAACACCGCCAATATAGCCAATATGTAACCCCCTGAATCAATCTATATTACAGCAGTCTATCAAAGCTAGGAATATTTTTCTAGTACAAAAGTTTCAGATGTGACAAATAAAAACCCTTGTACAGAACAAATGTTCGCTATATAATTTCTACATAACACATCAGGAGGCTACATACATGTCAAAAAAATTAGAAGGTAACGGGTTGTGGGAAAGCAGTCGGATTATCATACCGGAACATAAGGAAGCGTATCTGAAGCTCATGAAGGACCGACAACGAAGAGGGAAGCCAGAGTTGGACGACCAAGAGGTACAACTAATCGAGCAAGCACTCATAGACTCTTACAACTCACGTAACACCGTCACGGTGATCGTATTTAGCCCGTTCGACGATACGGTTATGACTGGTGTAGTTACGTCAATTAACACCGCAAGACGCGAAGTAAAACTGTTTCGCGGGGAAGATGATTTTAGCTGGATTAAGCTAGAGGATATTATATCAGCTATTGCATAATCCCCTAAAAAGGAACGGGCTCACTGAGCCTTCTTCGAACAATGGATTTTTGAGCAGTAAAAAGAGCCTTCGATTTCTCCCGAAGACTCCGCATGTGGACTAATCTTGAATTGCTGTTACGACTCCATTTTCGAAATAGATGTACTTGTATTGATCATAGACCCATTGTTCGTTTACACCGTAAGTAGTAGTGTTCTTATTAATATGTTTGGGTAGTCCCCATTTTGAATAAATTACTTCCTGTTCAGACATACCAATTTGGGGAGCGAGTTTTTCGGGCGGGATATCCTCGTAATATCCAATCTTGGTGAAGGTGTTGACTCCAAGGCTTTCATCCTTTGAAATAAGCTTGTCATTCTTTAGGTAATAAATTGTGCCGTTATCAGCATGTAATTCTGTACCAATTAGGATAACAGGCCAGGTATAAGTGCTTTCATCTTGAGAATTAAAAGAGAGTACCTTGGTTACTTCTCCATTTTTAAAAGTCAGTTTCTCGTAACCTGATTCATCTTCCCAAATGTCTTGAAAGCTATTATACAAAGAAGCTTGAGTCAAATATTGTATTGAGTCCTGATAGTCTTTACTTGCATGAATAATTCTTTTGCTTCACGAAAGTTATACGCCCTAAATTTTTTAACTCCTTCCCGATAATTCGCTTCTCTCAGTAAATTAGAGGAATCTTTATAATCTTGGATTGGTTCAAGTAATTCAATTGCCGAAGCGTAGTTACCTTGGGAGGAATTTTGCTTTACCAGTAAGTATATTGATTCTGTTTTTAGCTTGACACTATCTTTGTAGTTGACTAAATTGATAAACAATTCAATAGCCTTTTCGTATTCTTTATTTTTTAGAAGGTGTTGTGCCTTTAGATAATTTGTTTCATTAATCAACTCATCGGAATCTTTGTACCCATCCAAATTGGTGAAGGCTTGAGTTGCTTTGTCAAATTCACCGTTATTCATTAATGACTTAGCCTGAATATAACTGATATAGGGAGCTGCGATTAAAAAGCCTACGATAATAAGGCATAAAATAAGAAATGGAGCAATTGAGATAATAATTTTCTTTCTATAGCTGATCTCTTTAGGAATCGGACCATCATTCCTAATTTCGGATGTTTTTTCTTGCGGTGCTGTATTGATAGTTACTTCCCTTCCGCAATAATTACAGAAGGCGCTTCCTTGGGTATTTCTTTCCCACACTTATCACAGAGCATTCTTTTTTACTCCTGCCTTTCCTGGAACTCTGCTGCTTCATAAAAAGTAGTCTATCAAACATAGGAATATTTTTCTAGGTCTAATTACATGAGAAGAATTCGGATAACCTGTCTATAAATAAATCTAACGAGGTGATGCATAGATGCATATTGAATTTATTACATCTGATTCTACTGATAAATTACGAGCCGCTTGTTATGAGTATAATTATAAAAAATATGGAAGTGTACAGCGTGACAGGCGTTATGTAAGAATTTCAACGGAAGAACAGACGTGCAAGATCATCTGGAAAGATCATCGTTTGAAATTGCTGACCAATGATGATGTTACAAAATACTTGATAATGATTTTTAGGGAATTTCTTAGAGACATTCTTAGTAAAACAATAATGGCTACTGGAGTATGAAAATAGCTTATTTCTAGAGTCAGGTGATCAATATTTGAAAGGAGGTTGTTTTAACCGCCCCTGTGAATTCGGAAAGTAGTTTGCGTAAATACATAGTAGAAATGACTACAGGCCGACGAGCTGCTTTGGTTCTGGGTGGGGGGCAAGTCTAACAGTTGTCCTAAAGGAGGTATTGGATGAGGAAAAGAAAGGCGAATGTTAATCGCCAAAGAAACATCATATATAATAGAAGAAAAAATTTAGGCTTTCGGTAAAATGTGATACCATCCATGATACCGAAAGCTTTGAAGACTAAAGAAAAATCGTTAATTTAGCTGTGCGCACAAATACATACATCCTGTAATTAAGCGGATTCTCGTTTCGTTTGCACCTAATCCAAATCGAGATGGAAGGCAGTATTGGTTAAAATCCATTAACCCTTGGTGTCAACGAGTTTTTTGAAGTAATCTAAAGCTTGTTAAATCCGAGTCATGCTGATTTGTGCCGACTCGGATTTCCTGCTAGTAAAGGAGGCGAACTTTTTAAGTTCGTCTCCTTTTATTTTTTCTGTGATGCCTAAGCCCATAAGCCTTCCTTCTACTACATAAAAAAATTTATGCTTAGGACCGCAGATAGTTGCCTAGCACTTATGTATGTTTGCTTAATAGGATGTTGTGAGTGACATAAACATAAGGAGGCATACCAACAGATGCAGAAGAATAAAACTGGAGTGAAGAAGAAAACCCTCTCTTCTAAACAGACACAGAGGCATGTACATGAATTTGAAGGTAGTACCAAACTGGCTGAAGAAGGCGCAGACCGACATAATCACCGCTTTGCAGGTGTTACTGGGCAAGCGATTCGAGTTGGAAGAAGTCATGTCCATGAAATCGATCTTACAAAAACTGATTTCGTGAACCACTTTCATAATCTGAAAAAAATTAGAACAGGACCAGCTATTCCAGTCGGAAATGGAAAACACGTACATTTTGTTACGGGCCAAACTACATTAAATGATGGTCATGTACACCAGTTTAATTTTGCAACATTGATTCAGGCACCTCTTATTTAATGAACGGTGGTTTGACCGAAGCTGAGGTAACACAAATGATTGTAATAGACATCTGCTCATACAGAATGAGAGCATCGGCTTCGATTCTTCGGTGATGTGTAAATTACTCGAAATAAATCAAAAAGCTCTGCTAACCATAATTGGTCGGCAGGGCTTTTAGTCTTACATTAATTCTGTACTTCATGATTTATGACCGGCTATGATTTTATGCCTTATGATAAGCCGCCTTATTCGAATTTTAAGTATATATTTTTTGTTTTATTTTTATGGCCAGTGTCACCAATAAGCAATCTTTAATGTTGGGACAGCTCGTTTGCCACTTGTTTATTTATCTGAAGTTTTATGGTCTAAGTCATGATGTAACTCGGTTGCTGGTATTTTGGCATTATAGATTTGTCCTTTGGCAACAGGTTTTGAAATGTATACATAGCTCCCGGTTCCATCTGGCGCACTCCCTGTTGCCCACAAACCTTCACTAGATTCTTCGCCCTCAGACAAATTCCAAAACACATAAGCTTCAGGCTGAGACTCTTGCTCTGCCTCAGGGGGAAAAGAAGCCGGAACCACAACACCGTTTTTCTCTTCTAATTCTTGGATTGCCGCCATCCATTGATACTGGTGATAGCGGTCACGTGCTAGCATTTTCCGTAGTGTAGCTCTGACGCTCTCATCTTGTGTCATATGATATAGCCTTGCTACCTGCAATCGACCCTGACTCTCTGCGTGCAAATTGGATCGCATATCCGCCAAAAGGTTGCCACTTGCGACGATATAAGAACCGTTCCATGGAACTCCATTTGAATTAGTAGGCAATCCGCCTAGACCGCTGACTAGCAAGTGCTGCGGGTTAATTCCCCCCATTATGGCAGCTGTAACAGGGTCTTTTGCAGCTTGTTCTTGATCTTCTGGTTTAGCTCCATCAAGCAGTTGACTAATTAAAGCACACAGCATCTCCACATGCCCTACTTCTTCAGTTCCAATATCCATTAGCATATCTTTATATTTTTCATCACCGCGACAGTTAAACCCTTGAAATAAATATTGCATCATCACGGTCATTTCTCCAAATTGCCCTCCCAAAACTTCTTGTACCTGCCGGGCAAAAAGAGGATCAGGACGCTCTACTTTCACTTCAAACTGCAACTCTTTTTGATGTCTAAACATATATACTCCTCCTATAGCTAAAGCAGCTTAGTGAATTCTAACTGTATTTAACCTTTTCAAGATGTAATAAAACGAAGATCAGCATAACAACAATCTGATACGGTCTTTATATTTAACTTTCTGTTTGTTTGGTTTGTATAAAAATTATTAAAGAGGGGAGCCTATGTTTCACTTTAAAATAAAGAGTCTAAGGAGGGTATTTGAGTTGTATTTTTATAAAGAAGATTTAATTAACTTAATAGTACCCGATAAACCCGACCCAGCTGCTGCTAAAGTGATTCAAGAAGTATTAGGTGGTCGATTCGGAGAAATGCGTACTATGATGCAGTTTTTCTTTCAAAGTAATAATTTTCGTGGTAATGCTGTGCAGTATAGGGATTTGATAAGAGGAGTTTTTCTAGAGGAGCTTAGTCATGTTGAACTGGTCCAACATACTATAAATCAGCTTCTGACTGGCTCAGGCGCAGACCAAGCCGGTGATGCTGGAATAGATCATGCTCCTTTAGATGAGGCGATAAAACACGCAAATCCTCATCATTTTATTATGGGAGCTCAAAGTTCTTTACCTGTTGATGCAAGTGGAAATCCTTGGCTAGGTAGTTATGTTTATTCCCACGGCAACCTGATTAGTGATTTGCTTGATAATCTCGTACTCGAATCTACAGGGGTTCTGCAAAAATCCCGAATTTACGAAATGAGCTCGAACAAAACATTCCGGGAAACGTTGGCTTTTTTGATTGTGCGGGATAATGCTCATCAAAACGCATTTGCCAAAGCGTTAGAGACACTTGGAGTGGATTGGGGAAAATTGTTCCCGGTTCCAAACTACGATATTAACAAGTATCCAGAATGCCGGAAGTATGTTGAAATGGGCTTTCACAATGCGCAGTTTAATTTCCGATTGGATTCTACCCGTATTGGGGAAATATTCAATGGGCAAACTCCAAGCAGAAACGGTGGGGATTTGAGTGTAATAGATCCTCCTGAAGGTTATCCTCTTCCGTATATGCCTGAATTGCCTAATGAACATAGTCCAGGACTACACGATCTTAACACTTAGGATTAAACCATAAATAAAGATAGTAACAAGGTTAATATCCGTAATTTAAAAAGAGGCTGTCCTTCGTAGAAGAACCTACGAATCAAGGACAGTCTCTTTTTATTCGCGTAGTCTGTGCTTCGGCAAAACATTTCGTTCCACCGAAGTAACGCCGGGAGGCAGTAGCGGATCAGGATTCCAAATAAATTTCATCAATGGATACATGGCGTTCCCTAGACAAATCTACATATTCATCATCGTTAATTCTTACTAAGGGTCTGAAGTAATCAGCAGGATTGTTCAGAATTATCGTTCCTGTCTGACCTGTAGTCAACAGAACCTGCTTATTAATGAAATTAGGAAGCATGTGTCTGATGAACACTTGGGTAGCTTCTGGGTTTAGATGTCCAAAACTCATGCTATGCAGCTCGCGTAATACGGTGAGTAGCTCCTGCTTCGTCTGATACACACGATTGGAAATCATCGCGCTATACACGTCGGCAATAGCTGTTATGCTGGCAAAAGGATGAATTTCTTCCTTGAACAGACCATGGGGATATCCACTTCCATCTTCACGCTCATGATGCTGCAAGGCGACAATTGCAGAAATCTCATCGCTGGTTGAATTGCGAATAATATCATAGCCATATAGCGAATGCTTCTTCATTTCATGAAATTCTTCAGGTGTCAGTTTATCCGGTTTGTTCAAAATTTCATCGGGTATCATGGACTTGCCTATATCATGTAAATATCCAGCTTTACCAGCGGCATATGCTTCTTCTTCCGTATATCCAAGCCATGTTGCAATGTAATATGACAGTACGCCTACTTGGAGAGAATGATTATAGGTATAGTGATCTCCCCGTTCCATAATTAACAGCAGAGATACGACATCTTTTTGACGAGCCAGCTCTGAAACGAGAGGGCCGAACAGCTCATCAACTCGATATTCATCAAATTTGCCAGTTGAGGAAGCTTCGAGAAACATGCTTTCAAAGCCACTGATCGTCTGCTCCATGAGAGGAACGGCACGTTTGAGGGACTCGGGGGAAGCTGGAACATCGGGGGCAAAGTCAACCGGAATGCTCGCAGAACCGGCATCAATGTCGATATAATCGACACCGTGCATAATGAGCTTGGAAATATCGTCATGCTGTAGCTCGGTGCCCTGAACCATGACAGGTACACCGTGCCCATTGTATGTATCGGATTTGAGGCGATCTCCCGGCTTGGCATCGGTAACGTGTACTCTCATGCGCTAACCTCCTTATTGTCGTAAATTTGTCGAAAATACGAAACAAACTTAATATATCAAGAATTATATGGGATGACAACGACTAATTTACTATTATTCCAAGCTGTAAAATAGGTCCCAGGAACCCGATTCCTATCAGATACCTACAGTAGATAACGTCAATACTTTTCACTATGTTTATAATATGAGATTGCCCAGAGACTACAGCGAAGCTTAAGGACTATGTCCACCCATATGTACCATATTGCTAAATAACATGATATGCTTAAACATTAGAAGCTCCAAAGTCGATATATAAAATATAGAGGAGGGCGGTTATGGAGATGACGACTCGGCAAACGTTGACCATTTTGCATACCAATGATATCCATAGTCATTTTGGCAGTATGCCTTCGATAGCCGCGATGATTAATGAACGAAGAGCTGCATTAGGGGATGCGCTACTTGTGCTTGACATAGGAGACCACATGGACCGGATGGCCCCCGAAACGGAAGGAACGCTAGGTGGGGCAAATGTGGATGTGATGAATCTAACAGGATATGATGCCATTACGATCGGTAACAACGAGGGACTGACTTTTACCCCGGATATGATTGAACAGGCATATGCGGGCATTCATTGTCCGGTCATATGTGGCAATATGACTGAGCGTGCCACAGGGATGAGTCCTGCGTGGATGAAGGAATCCCTTATCGTAGACAAAGCAGGAATCAAGGTCGGTTTACTCGGTGTGACGGCTCCTTTTGTAGAGTTTTATCAACTGCTGGGCTGGGATGTGCTCAATCCGTTTGATGTGCTGGGGAAGCAGATCGCGGCACTGAGAAAGCAGGTTGATGTTTTGATCGTGATGTCGCACCTGGGTCTACCTTCCGATAAAAAGTTAGCGTCGCAATTTCCTGAAATTGACGTTATCCTTGGAGGTCACACCCATCATGTGCTGGAGGAACCGCTTTGGATCGGGAAAACAGCTTTATGTGGGGCGGGTAAGTTCGGAACGCTGCTGGGTGAAGTGACGCTAAGTCGTAACAATAGCCTCGAACCGTTTCGAGTCACGTCAGGCGGCGTAGTTCCTGTGGATCTGACACTACTGGACGAAAAAGTGACATCGGCCATTGTGGTGCATCGCAGACAAGCAGAACGCGCCATGGAGAGCACGGTTGCGGTGACAGATCGGAAACTGGAGATCGCATATGATCAGGAATCCCCTTTCGGGAATATGCTGGCACAATCGGTGTCCCATTTTACAGGAACAGAAATTGCCCTCGTCAATGCGGGACAACTGCTCGGCCCATTACCTCAAGGGGATATCAGCAAAGGAATCCTGCATTCCTTATGCCCTTCACCGATTAATGCCTGTGTTATGAAGTTGCGGGGAAGCGATATTCGGTTGGCGCTGGAGCAGTCCTTGCTGCCTGAATTTGCGGACAAGCCCATGACGGGCTTTGGCTTCAGAGGCAAAGTGCTTGGTACGATGTGTGTGGAAGGCCTGGCTATTCAGTATGATCCGACCCGTGCTCCTTATGAAAAAGTGACGGACATTCGTGTAGCAGGTCAACCTTTGGAAGAGCATGAGGAATACACAGTGGGCACGTTGGATATGTTCACTTTCAAAGCAGGTTATGAGGTGCTTGCGAACGGAACAGATCTCCGATTTATGCTTCCAGAATTTTTACGGGATTTGATTGAAATGGAGTTGAAGCGTCCGGGCGCGATGGAAGAATGTTTTGCAGCTAGGTGGCTTCAGGTATCAAAACAATCGGGAGAGGATTAAGCTGCGACTGGTACCTGTTACATTATTGAGAGCCGGCATGAAGCTGGGCAAAAAAATATACAATGAAAATGGAATGGTGCTGCTCTCGGAAGGTGTTGAGCTTACTTCGCGATTGATTGAACGTCTAGGCCAAGTCGGTATTGGATATGTATACATTGAGGATGCTGTGACAGAAGATATCGTCATTCCTGAGATGATCCATGAACAGACAAGGGCAGCGGCGCTACAGGAAATCAAAAAGCAATTTCAAGGGTTGTCATCCTACTCCGTAGATCATAAGCACAAATATTTTGGCAAGTCATTTTATAAGGTGATGGAATCTATTCTGGACGATATTGGAGGCCGGCAGGACGCCGTCATTATGTTGATGGATATTGGGGCCGCGGATCAGGATTTGTATCATCATTCTTTGAACGTATGTCTATATTCACTTGTACTGGGAATTTCCAATGGCTACGATAACAATCAGCTGATGGAGTTGGGAATAGGTTCACTACTGCACGATATCGGTAAAATGAAAATTTCACCTCAAGTGCTCTATAAGCCGGGCAAATTGACCGACGAGGAATATGAGCATATGAAAACACACACGGTGATCGGCTACAAGCTGCTTAAAGACGAACCTGGAATTCCCTTGTTGTCGGCTCATTGTGCATTACAGCATCATGAGCGTATTGACGGCAGCGGATATCCACACGGTTGGAAAAAGGACCAGATCCACGAATATGCGAAATGGATCGGCCTGGCAGACTCGTACGACGCAATGACAGCAAGTCGGATATACAAGCAGGCTTTGTTGCCTTATGAAGCGATGGAAGTGCTGTACGCCGGGGCAGGAACGCTATATGAGCAGCGAATGCTGGAAGCCTTTCGTGACTGTGTAGCTATTTACCCCCTGGGACTCTCTGTGGTGCTCAACACGGGGGAAGAGGGGGTCGTGGTGCGTATACATTCCAAAATCCCACAAAGACCCGTCATTCGCATTGTAAGGGACCGGGATGGGCAGGAAGTGAAAGCACCTTATGATGTGGATTTGTCCATATCCCTCTCGGTTATGATTACAAATACATTGGGTGCTACTGTCGCCCCTTTCGGAGGAGTACACGTAGATTAGCAGATGATGTGGAAGAAAGCATGCAGACACTTTACACATCATGATATGATAATTATACGTCTTTTGAGGTTAATAACAGAAATAAGGTGAAAACATAATGACAGTTCTACAAAATAACACGCTACCCCAAATATCGCCAACCTATGATCCGTGGGACCCGATTGTCTCATTGCGTACACATGGTCGTCATTTGCTCACAAGTGTGGAAATGACCGTAACGCATCTGTGTAATATGCGCTGTGAGCATTGCGCTGTTGGCGACATGCTGGTTATGAAGGAAGCCCCTTTCCTTCCGCTAGACCTAATGCTGAAGCGTCTGGATGAAGTCGAGCATCTGGAGACGATCAGTATTACAGGCGGGGAACCTGCTTTACTCGATAAAACAGTGGATGAAGTGATCGTTCCACTGCTGAAATATGCCAAAGAGCGCGGTATTCGCTCGCAAATCAACTCCAATCTGACGTTAGATATTCGCAGATATGAGAAGATGCTTCCTTATCTGGATGTGATGCATATTTCGTTTAACTATTTGAATGCGGACGATTTTTATGAAGTGGGTTTTGCAAATACAGGCCGGCCGACCCCACGTGCGGGTGCTGTTCGCCTGTATGAAAAAATGATCGAGAATGCCCGCAGATTAAGTGAAATGGGGATGTTCATTTCAGCTGAATCCATGATTAATTATCGGACACACACGAAGCTGGAGGGCATTCATCAGTTGATCAACGAAATGGGATGCCGACGGCATGAGGTTCATCCAATGTATGCGTCGAATTTTGCCTCTGCTTTGCCTGTGCTTTCTCTCGACGACATGCGGAACTCTATCCATAAGCTGCTGGATGTACGTAATCAGGACATGTGGATGTTGTTTGGCACATTACCGTTCTTTGCTTGTTCGGATCGGGAAGAAGACCGCAAACTGCTTCGCCGCTTGCGTCAGGAACCGAATATTACGGTGCGTAATGATCCGGACGGAAGAAACCGCGTGAATGTGAATATGTTCACGGGTAGCGTGTATGTGACGGATTTTGCAGACATTCCGGCTTTCGGAAACATTCAGGAAGACAGTCTGGACGATATTTTTGGTGAATGGCTGAATGAGCATCCGCTGAATCAGACTGTGAACTGTCATTGTGATGCCGCTGCCTGTTGTGGACCGAACCTGCTCGTAGCGGATATGTATTACAAAGGAATAGACTTTAAATCAAGAAAAGCATTACAATTATAGAAATGGGGAGTTCGTATTGGATGGTCATACCGAGTTTCATTGGGGATTGCTAGCTGTGAATCTCCTCTTGGTACTGCTGCTTGTCTTTCTAAATGGTGTATTTGTGGCCGCAGAATTTTCGCTGGTCAAAATGCGCCAATCCCGATTGACGCAGCTCCAAAGCGAGGGTCATCGCCTGGCAGGCTATGCGCTAAAGGTGAACCAAAAGTTGGATGCTTATCTGTCCGCCACCCAATTGGGCATTACGCTGGCTTCATTGGGCTTGGGTTGGATTGGAGAGCCAGCAATATCCGGCTACCTGATAGAGCCACTCATGCACAAACTCGGTGTAACTGACGGTACCCTGATCACAACGATATCCGTTGTCGTCGGATTTTGCGTAATTACCTTTTTGCATATTGTATTGGGGGAATTGGCCCCCAAGTCTTTAGCGATTCAGAAGACTGAAGGTGTGGCGTTGTTTTTATCGGCGCCTTTACTACTTTTTTATAAGGTCTTTCTGCCTGTGATCTGGGTATTGAATGCTGCGGCAAACTTGCTGCTACGTGCATTCGGTATTCAGCCGGCGAGTGAAGCTGAAGCGGCTCATTCGGAGGAAGAGATTCGTATATTGATGAATCAGAGCGCCAAAAGCGGTGTGATTGATAAGGACGAAATTAAGCTGATGGATAATATTTTTGATTTTTCCGACTTGCTTGCCCGTGAAATCATGCTGCCGCGTACAGATATGGATTGTTTGTATACAAATTTGTCGTTTAAGGAAAATCTCAAGATTATCAGCGAGACCAAGCATTCCCGCTACCCGGTAGCGGTTGAGGATAAAGACCAGATTATCGGTTTTGTCCATATTACGGATCTTCTGCTAGCTGAGCAGGGAGAGCAACTGGATCTGGCTTCGGTGGTACGGCCTATTTTGAATGTGCCAGAGTCTATGGAAGTGAGTCACGTGCTACGCCTTATGCAGAAAAAACATTCCCAAATGACTCTCGTGGTGGATGAGTACGGCGGAACGGCCGGGTTGCTGACAGCGGAGGAAATTTTGGAGGAAATCGTCGGGGATCTCTATGATGAGTTTGAGGATGAACGCCCAAGCGTGGAAATAAAGGAGAACTTCATCTCTGTAGACGGTCGTATGCTCATTGAGGATGTCAATGATTTGACTGGAGTGAATATTGAAGACGACGAGGTGGACTCCATCGGGGGATGGCTGTTTAAGGAATTGGAAGGCATTCCGGTGAAAGGGAAGAAAGTTGAGTTTTATAACCTTACCTTTGAGGTGGAGGAAGCAACAAGGCTTCGCATCATGAGAGTGAAGATTCACCGCAAGCCTGAGCCTGTGATTGAAGATGAGCTTTCTACCGATTGATTCCATCTACAGATATAGGTAAGGTAAGGTCAGTTCAGGTATGTAAGTTATTATAGAGTGCTGAAGAAAGAGCTTTTAGATCCACGTACCGTGGTTTTAAAGGCTCTTTTTTGATTAGAAACAGTTCTATAGATATTTTCTTTGAACAATTATTTTTATCTGTGATTTTTTGT
Source organism: Paenibacillus sp. FSL L8-0158 (assembly GCF_038592965.1). Lineage (GTDB taxonomy): Bacteria > Bacillota > Bacilli > Paenibacillales > Paenibacillaceae > Paenibacillus > Paenibacillus polymyxa_D. Next base: position 1,833,711 of record NZ_CP151949.1, read on the forward strand.
TCGAGACTTGGGCGATGCGGCATATGTTGAATAGTAAAGCAGATGGATCAATCAAAGGAGGTCCCGGCCCGTGAAATTTCCACAGCAAGGTGAGTATACCCCGTTTATCGGCCCGTTCGATCCGTGTCCGCCCGTCCTGTGCAAGACTTATGTGCTTCCGCCAAACTTATTTGTACAATTTCAGCCCCCTGGTCTACCGCAATTCAGTCCAGATGAGGCGCTGACGAAGGGGACGCTATGGCCTCTACTTTACAGCCCTTATGAGCCTATGAGAAACCAGGGGGGAGGCGAATAGAATGGAGAATCCAAAACAAGGTCAGTCTCCAAACCCATTCCAACAGCAAATTCAGTATGAGGGTGGGTATCAACAGCCGAATCCGTATCAAAGCCCTTATTCAAATCCGTATCCATATCAGAACCAGTATCAGGGCCCAGCTCAGGACTATAGTCAAGCCGGAAACCCGGCCCAAGACTGCACGCCCCAAACCAAGCCGGGCGATGCTCAGTTTTATGCGTTGCTGGAGAAGCTCCAAGCGGTGGATTTTGTGTTGGTGGAGCTGAATTTGTATCTGGATACGCACCCAGATGATTTACAGGCTATCGAACAGTTCAATAAGCTGACGCAAGAAAGAACGGCGATTGCTAACGAGTATCAGATGCTATATGGGCCTTTACAAAATTTTGGTCGTGCCTATTCCAAGTATCCTTGGGAGTGGAGTCAATCTCCTTGGCCGTGGCAGGTATAGGTAGGTACAACCTTTTATAAAGGAGGAACATGAATGTGGGTATATGAGAAGAAACTGCAATATCCCGTACGTGTCAGCAAATGTGATCCTCATATGGCCAAACTGCTAATGGAGCAGTATGGTGGAGCGGATGGCGAGCTGGCAGCGGCATTGCGCTATCTGAATCAGCGATATACGATTCCCGATAAGGTGATTGGTGTACTGAACGACATAGGCACGGAGGAATTTGCGCACCTCGAGATGATTGCGACTATGATTTATAAGCTGACCAAGGATGCGAGTGTGGAGCAAATGAAGGCGGCTGGGCTAGGGGAATATTACGCAGCGCATGATCATGCGCTATATTATCAAAACGCAGGCGGTGTTCCTTTTACGGCGGCCTATATTCAAGCCAAAGGTGATCCTATCGCTGATCTCTATGAAGATATTGCAGCAGAGGAAAAGGCGAGGGCTACATATCAGTGGCTGATTGATCTGACAGATGATGTGGATTTGCAGGATAGTCTGAAGTTTCTGCGTGAACGTGAAGTGATTCATTCGCTGCGTTTTCGTGAGTCAGTGGAAATTTTGAAGGGGGAAAGAGACCGGAAGAAAGTGTTCTGAGAAAATGATACACGAGGTCTCTTGGTGAGCTTAAGCTTGCAGGAGACTTTTTTTCTTTTGAAGTAATAACGGCCTTCCCCGGCGCGTCTTTCTCATCCCTATTGCTTCAGTTGTGCGAAATACTTCTCGTTATATAGCACGCTTGGATGGGTAGGATGGTGCAACTGAGCTATGCGATGATGCGATTTTGCCTTTTCGATGTCACCGATTCGGTCGTAACACAGGCATAATTGCAAGTGTGGAAACCAGGTATAATACGACGAATTGGTTAAGGCCATCACATCTTGTGGAGGCTCTATCAGCGTCGCCTGGCGAAACCAGTAAATGGCTTGAGTATACTGTTCATCTTCAATGAATAAATTGCCAAAGGCACAGCAGAACTGGGCGCGTGGTACATCAAGGTTAAGTGTGCGAAGCAGAGCCATACGCTGCTCCTGTTTTTGACCTTGGTGAGCGTAGCAATCCGCTAGCTTAAAGCAAGCAGCAATCCGATCCTCAATCCATCCTTGATCGAGCCCCAGATAGTGTTCGTACTGCTGGAAGGCTTCTAGTATGCGTCCGTTATCATATAGTTCATTAGCGAAGTAGTAGTGATCTCGCTCAGAAAATGCAGTGCCTTGCTTCCGATGCTTGAGATATATTTGCAAATTACGATCAGTGTAGGCACGTGTCTTTTTATGAGTCACCGTCATATTACTGTGAAAGGTGCTGCCAGTCACATGCAGGAATTCGTGAACAAAGCCGATCCATCTGAATCTACGATCACGCCGCACAATTCGGTTTCTTTTGAGCTTATACAACGGCTGTCCTTGTTCATCTACAGACAGCACATAATCCATCGTAATGGCGTCATAGGAGAGGGTGGCTTGTTTTTTCCAGTTGAGAAATGATATTCGGTCTTTTTCTTCCAGTATGTCATCAGCATCCAGCCAAAATTGATATTCTTGCGTTGCCTGATCAAACGCATAATTGCGGGCTGCGGAGAAATCATCGCACCATTCAAAATTGTATACCCGAGCATTGAACGATGCAGCGACCTCTTGGGTACTGTCTGTGGACCCAGTATCTACGATAATGATTTCATCTACCAGGTCATGGACTGATTTCAGACAGGTTTGAAGGGCTTCTTCTTCATTTTTGACAATCATACATAAGCTGACAGTTACCATGCTCTTTGTCCCTCCCAAAAAACTTGGTATAATCTCCATTTTATTAGGATAGCTTGCTCATTATGTAGTAATTCCAATGGAACGTTTAGAGGATGCGTGATGATCATAAATTCAACCTTGCTCTAATAAATTAGAAAATCAAAGTCTGATATGAGGGGGAGGAGATTGTGCGAAATTCGATATTATCAAGTGCGATCGGGAAATAAATTTAATGGCGAAATGTAGTTGGAAAATGGGTAGAAAACCGAAAAAGAGTAGTTGTTTGGATGGTAAGATTGTATTTTGGTATGGATGTCGTTTTCATTGATATTTCCAGGTGCAAGTCCATTCATACTACGTTCACTCCCATATCGCTCGGTCGCAATTATGGTATGCCTTAGGATATGGAGGGAGAACGGTTATGAGGCTTCTGCCTGATGGAGGCGTTGAATCATGCGTATACTAATCGGTAGCCCGGTGCACCAGAAACCGGAAATATTGTCTTTATTTCTTCAAGCTTTGGAGCGACTGGAGGCACCTGATGTGCTGCCCGATTATTTATTTGTCGATGATAATGACAATCCGACTTCAAGCCAATGGCTTGCCGATTTTTCCAATCGGCTGCCGGGCAGGGTTTTGCCCTTGTTAACAGGTCCACAGCAAGTGGAGAACCGAAGTGATGAGCACACTCATTATTGGCCGCCAGCCCTCGTCTGGAAAGTGGCTGACTTCAAAAATCGTCTTATTGATTATGCACTTCAGCATAATTATGACGCGCTGTTTTTAGTCGATTCAGACCTGATTCTCCATTCCCGTACCTTATGTAAGCTGGTGGAGGCGGAGAAGGATATTGTATCTGAGATCTTCTGGACACGCTGGCAGCCGGAGGGGCCTCTATTGCCTCAGGTGTGGGTTAGTGATGAATATAATTTGTTCCATCGTGAAGAAGGCGAAGTGTTGTCGGCAGAGGAGCGAGCCCAACGCGAGTTGCATTTCATACACCAATTGCATGTTCCTGGTTTGTACGAAGTGGGTGGTCTAGGTGCTTGCACCCTAATCCGCAGACGTGCACTGGAAGCAGGGATTCACTTTGGTAAAATCAAAAACGTTTCCTATTGGGGAGAAGATCGACATTTCTGTATTCGGGCAGCTGCATTTGGATTTCCACTTTTTGTGGATACACACTATCCGGCGATGCATCTGTACCGGGAAGCGGACAGAATGAAGGCAGAGCAGCTACTAATCACCCTGAATTATTTTACAACGAGCGCTGTTCATACGGACCAATCAGAACATTTAGCATATCTAAATCACTCCGATACTTCTACTAACTCTCCTACCTTCAATCCTTCTGTATCATCAATTCCCTCTAAGTTCCCTGAACCTCCTGTTATACCGTATGACCTCCGTGAGTCAGCTGTCTTTGCCAAGTACACGGCAGATTCTTTTGTTATACCACAAACGTTCCCTGGTCCACGACAAAGTGAACTTCATACGCCGCCTGTCTCCAAACCCAAATTGACGCTGACCATGACGGTTTACAATGAGGCAGATCGCAAACTCATTGACGTGCTGCGGAGTCATCGGGAATATATTGATGAAGCGGTCATTATTGATGATGGCAGTCAGGATGATAGCGGAGAGCTGTGCCGTGAGATCCTAAAGGGAATCCCATTACGTTTAATACGCAATGAAACAGCTTCTTTTACCAATGAATTGGAGCTGCGTAAGCAGCAGTGGAGAGAGACGTTGGCTTCTTTTCCGGAATGGATATTAAACATGGATGCTGACGAAATGTTCGAATCTCGTTTTGCTCAAGGGGTACATTCCTTGTTAGCGGGAACGAAAGCGGATACGATTTGTTTCAGGTTGTTTGATATGTGGAATTCCACGCATTACCGCGATGATGATTATTGGCAGGCTCATCAGTATTACCGTCCTTTTTTAATTCGATATAAGGAAGGGTTCTCTTATAAATGGAAGGAGCAGTCCTTGCACTGTGGGAGATTTCCCGAAAATGTGCTTGACCTTCCCAGTGAAATCAGCAACTACCGCATCCAGCATTGGGGATGGTGTACACCTGCTATTCGCATGGCCAAATTTCAGCGATATCAGTTGCTTGACCCAAGTGCTCGTTATGGCTGGAAAGAGCAATATGAATCTATTTTGGACCCGAACCCCCGACTCACGCTTTGGGTAGATCAGGACAACATAAATGCAGAAAAAGAAACTGCACCAGAGTATGAAGCTACCCATGATGTGAACGCCATGGATGTTGCCGAGATTTCGAGTGTCCAGGTTATGAATAATTCCGATCTACAAATTAAAAGTGAGACAAAGGACGTACTTTATAGTAAATGCAAACTGTGTGGTTCGTCTGACACGGGAGTATTTCATAGCTATGAACGCTTTACCTTGATGGGTTGCGGCTCCTGTGGCTTGGTTTTTCGTAATGATGTGGATCATATACAGCCAGAGGATATGATTGCAGAGATTTATAATGCCGATTGGGTTGCTATGCGGGATAGTGCAGCAGCGTCAACTTATGGGGATCATGCCCTTTTTGGACTCATGCTACTGGATATGTTCAGTTCCGGTAAAGGAAAATTGCTTGAGATTGGATCGGGTACCGGAGAATTTATCCATGCTGCCCTTCAAGCCGGCTGGGATGCAGTGGGCATTGAACCTTCCATAGACTCGCGTGCTTACGCCAAACACAAATATGACGTGGATTTATTGCCGGGTTACTGGAACGGTGAAACCGAAGAAGATACTCAAACCGATGAAGCATGTGATATACAGGAATTGAATGAAGCACAAGAAATACAAGAAGCAGAAGAAGATACTGACTTACCACTGGATCACAAATACGAGGCCGTAGCATGCTGGCACGTGCTGGAGCATATTGCGGACCCTGTTGCATTTTTGACAGATTTACGCGAACAGCTTCAACCTGACGGGACGTTATATATTACAGTGCCCAATAAAAACTCATTCACCAATGAGGCTTATGGCGTTTATTCACCTTTATTTACGGAGGAAGATCATTTATATCATTATTCTGAGCATACGCTGGCGCTTTTACTGGAAAAGTCTGGGTTGCGCTCGGTGGCTATGTTCACCCGCCAGCTTCCCTCTGGTTTGGATGCCTTGCTGCAAGCCCATCCTTTGTACGGTGATCTTGCCTTTACGGAGCAAATGGGATTGCTGGCTAAACTTCAAGGCGAGAAACGGGGTCATGAACTGTGCTGTGTCGCAAGAGTAATTTAATCATTTCAAAAAGGAGGCAGTATCCATGAACATGTCCGACCCGTATCTGTCTCGCTTTTTTGTATATTCTGATCCCAACTCCTCCAGCATGATTTACAGACTCCCCCAAAGCTGGTGGAGTCGCCCCTATGAGTATGAGTGGTGTCTTCAATTTATGTCCGGTCAAGATACGGTGCTGGACGCAGCATGTGGAATCCCACATCCATTCAAATTTGAGTTGGCCCGCCGTTGCGCTCAAGTCTATGCCTGCGATCTGGATATACGGATCGTTTCCGTGGATGCCATCTTGGCCGAGGTGCGGCGGGATATCGGAGAGGAGGCCGCCGAGCGCATTCAGGAGATTTTACCGGTTCGGCTCCACTCCGCACATGCCAATCTGACGGCTCTGCCCTATGAGGATGCCAGTTTTGACAAAATTGTATGTATTTCAGTGCTGGAGCATTTAACACCTGACGAATCTTTGGCAGCTTTACGTGAATTTCACCGGACCTTACGCGATGACGGAATGCTTCTGCTGACGTTTGATTACCCTACAGTGAACCTATCGGCGATGGAGCAATGGATAGAGCAGACGGGATTCTCGTATTGGAATGGTGTGGATCGCAAGCTTCCAAGGGGTGCTTTACACACGGATATGTGGGGCGGTTTGCATTGTTTCAGGACTGTTTTAAAAAAATATAAGAGTTAGCGGTATGCGCAATGAGGTTTACACGGACCTCTCTTATTGCTTATCATGAGAGGGGTTAGAGTTGTAAACCTACATAGGAAAGGAATGACTGATAACTACATGAACAATGCACCTGTGTTGAAGAAACCTGAGGCCATGGTATTTGATATGGACGGTACACTTTTTCAGACGGAGACGCTATTGCTTCCTGCGTACCACAAGCTGTTTGATACGCTGCGCGCCGAAGGGCTTTATGAAGGAGAGACTCCTCCCGAGGAGCTTATTTTGAATAGTTTAGGCATGCTGCTGGATGAAATCTGGAGAAGAGTGATGCCGGAAGCTAGCGAAGCGGCCCATAGAAGAGCGGACGAGCTGCTGCTTCAGCTGGAACTGGAGGGATTGAAGAGCGGAAGTCATGCCCTGTATCCACATGTAAAAGAAACACTCCAGGCCCTTCATGAGCAAGGTGTCCGATTGTTCGTAGCTAGTAACGGACTGGAGGACTATGTAAAGGGGATCGCTGCTGCGTATGAAATGGTTCCCATTTTTGAAGGACTGTACAGCGCTGGGGAGTACAGCACGCTCTCCAAAGTGAAATTACTGGAAATTCTGTTGAGCAAGCACGATATTTCGAACGTATGGATGGTAGGAGATCGTTCCTCAGATGTGGAAGCAGGCAAAAAGAACGGACAGACGGTGATCGGTTGCGCTTATGCTGGATTTGGTGTGAACGATGAGTTGAAGGGGTCCGATGCGATTATTACAGACTTTACGCAACTGCTTACACTTTATAAAAACGCTGAGTAACTGTGAAACACAGGTTATTGGTTATAAATAGGCTCGACGCACCATATAATTAAACATGCTGGTACTGTCGGGCAGATGAAAAAAAGAAAGGAAGGCAGCCACTTTACGTGGAGCCTTCCTTTGTCTTATTCTCTGTCTTATTCTCTGCTTTATCTTCTGTTTTATCTTCTGCTTTGTGGTCAGTCTGAGGCTTTGGATTAATTTGTGTGTGGTAGACCCACAAGGCATATTCCATGGGCTTGGCGATGGAGCGGCGATAGGTTTCTTTTTCGCCAATACGCGAAAAGACCTCACGGGCTGGCTTCGGGTTGACTTCCAGCACGTATATATGACCGTGCTTATTAATTGCCAAATCGAGTGCAAGCTCACATAATGCCCCGTAGCTTTCTTCCAGATACGCAGCGATGTCCAGTCCGAGTTTTTCCCCTTGCTTGATGATTTTCTCTCTATGGCTTTCATCACGAATCCATTGCGTTAGCAATTGGCTCATCGGTACCGCCTTGCCTCCACCATGCAGGTTGGAAGTGACACTCCGATGCGCCCCGATTCGCCCGGCACATCCGGTTAGCTCCCATACTCCCTGGCTATTTTTCTGTACCAGCATACGGTAATCATGAACTCTGCCATTCGGCAACTGCACAGGAATGCCTTCCTGAACAATATAGTTATCCATGTTCCAGCTGCTCAGACGCGGCTCCAGACGGTCTAGACGTACCCGCTGCTGGGGAATAATATGGCGTTTGCGATTGCGGCCCTCAATCAGATACAGGCCTCCTTGCTTATTAACAGGTTCAATACGTAAAATACCGCGGCCTCCCGTTCCGTTAATCGGTTTGAGGTACACTAGTGAATTCTGTTTGAGCATCCGTTTGACACTATGAAATCCACTGAACAGCTCTGTTGCAGGCAAATGGGGGCGAAAGGCAGACCTTCTCGCAAGCTGCTGATGAATGACCCATTTGTTACTCAACGGTCGGTTTAAATATACAAGGTCTGTGTATTGCAATCGGAACTGCTTTAACTGACGATATCGCTCACTGCGCTGTACCCGGCAACGGTCGAAAATCATATCTGGGAACTCTCGCCACTTTCGGCTCCATTTGCCGCTGTGTGGATCATAGATTTGGGCAAGAAGCAGCCTGCGATCCTTATGGACATCCGCAGGAGTGAATACATACATATCCAGTCCCAACCGTTTCCCTTCTGCAATCATGCGCTCATATATGTCGCGTTCCTCCAATTGCTTCTTGTTGTTCAAATACAAAGTCATGATGCCTAGGACAGGTTTTGGCACAGCATTCCACCTTCCTCTGCCGTCTGCTTATCTTGGGATAACTCTCCGTGAAATATCAGCGTGGGTTTCCCGGTCGGTCCAGTCGTCATTTCATGCGCAATAAGCCCAGCGCGGAAACAGGTTTTGAGACTGGACATATTGTCGGCGGCTACGCTGCACGTCAGACGGCGCAGCTGTTTGAGCTGGGCGGACAGCAGTCTAGCGCCCAGTCTGCGGCCCCGGTAAAGCGGACGAACAATTACGATGCAAGCATCCTCCCCGTAATTCAGAGCGAGGGAAAATCCCGCAATCCGCAGCCCCTTCTCCGTGCGCACAAATGCGCACAGAAGGGAGGAGCCAGGGGTGTTCAATTGCTCGGGCGTTAAAACGGCCAGTTGCCGCAGAGCATTACGAGTAATGCGCATGCCCCCTGAGCTGCGGGCCAAAAACAGCAACTGTCGTCGTCTCAGCAGCCAGCTCCGGGCAGGCAAATGTTGAACATCGCTAATTTGCGGCATGATTCCACTTCCTTGATCATGATTTCATTCGTCCGGCCAAAAAGGAGCTGTACTGGAATATGCGTCTAAGCGACTTTTGGCGGATTTCCGGCTCGTCAAATTTCATCGGTTTGGCATTGGCCTCAAAAAACCAGAGGGTTCCGAGCGTATCCACGCCCAAATCCATGGACATTTCGCCATGAGAAAGACCGGATGCGCGTTCAATTTGACGTGCAATCTGTATGGCCGTACTTTTAACTTTGTTCAGTAGATCCGTGCTGTCCTCAGGCCCAAACAGTGAGGACAGTAGCTTGAAAGGGTCCTCTACACTCCCGCCACGCGGGACATGTGTGGTAATGCTCCCCTTACCGGCCAGTCTGGCACCGACTCCGGTGATACTCCAGGAGCCACGGATATTTTTTTGTACCAGGATACGCAGATCGAAGGGTTTTTTCTGATAGGTTGCCAGATCGATACCCTGTTGAATGATATAAGGTGAGTTGCCTGCTTCCCGGCGGATACGTCCCCACAGCCGGGATAGCGATACAGATCTGTAGGTTACACTTTTTTTGTCATGCTGAATGGTCAGTCTGTAAGCCATTAGATGGTCTGGGAGGAATTTAAGAATCATAATCCCCTTTCCGGCCTTACCGTTTTCCGGCTTGAGATACAGGTATGGATACGTAGACAGCATTTTTCCTAAGGAAGACAGGTTGCTTAACCGTTTGGTTGCCGGAACAAGCTGACGAGTGGTTTCCGAGGTACGCAACCACTTGAACAGTTCCCATTTGTTAAAAAAGCCTGGATTGTACAGCTCAATGCCTGAGGCATGTGAAATTTCATCCAACTTTGTGCGCACAGAGGTTTTAAGTTCATAATTACGGTTGGGGATGCGATTATAAATGACCTGTGGAGGTGGGAAATTCTGTTCCTCCCACGTCTGTAAGCTCTTGTTGAAGACATAGCCCTTAATCGTCTCATCTGCTAGTTTTAGGTCCCTGACGGTAACAATGTATACCTGATATCCCATCCGCGTTCCCGTTTCAAGAATATCCCTGAAATTGCGCTGATTGCCCTTGAAAAATTGCCCTTCGTCGTGCACTGTCAATACAGCAACGACTGGCTTATGCTCCGCCCGGGTATTCATAGTTCCTCTTTTCTGCGGAATTTACTGAGGTAAAGACAGTGGTCCAAAATATGCTCCACGGATGCTTTACCCTCCGCACGCAACGATGGATGCTGAAAAATGGATCGGCCTGGCTTGGAGTTGGCTTCAAACATCCATACCTTTTCATCCTGATCAATGCCCAGATCAAAGCCGATTTCACCCAATAGATGCTGGTGATGGTGTTCAATGGCTTCAGCGAGCGTAACTGCTACGTTCTTGGCACGTTGAAGCACTTCACCCGCCCGGTCTCCGAATACCCGGTTCAACGCCTGTTCAGGTGTCATAAGGGAGCCGCCATTTTTGATATGGGTTGTGACACTGCCACGTCCGGCTTTTTTGGCTCCAATGCCGACGACGACCCACTGATTATTTCCATTTTTATGCATGTGAAACCGGAAATCAATCGGGCAATTGTCAATCTCGATCAGCTGGATGCCCTGTTGAATGACATAACCCTTTAACATCTGTCCCTGATTGGAGTGAAGCATCCTGAGCATGGAGTTAAAAGAGGCGAATTTTAGCAATACGTTGCTACTTTTCTTACGGTACCTCACATAATATCCTTGCTTGGGAACATGGGACAGACGATAGATTCCTTTACCGAGACTGCCTCCACTTGGCTTGTAATAAGCAAATTGATGTCGCTCCAGCATACCTCGGATACGTTCAGAGCTGGGATTCATATATGATTCAGGGACATAGCGGTTAACATCTGGGTTATTCTCCAGCAGATTATAGATATCGGACTTATTGAAAAAGCTCCAGTTAAAAAAGGGAATTCGTTTGCGGGAAAAGCGTTCGCGTAGTTGATTGATCGCCGGGGAAAAATCAGAGCGACGGCTCGGCAAACGGTTATAGATCACGTCCGGCAAAGGTACAAGTTTACGTGTAAATTCCCCGCTGGATGACAGAAAGTAGCCGTTAATCGTATCATTTTGCCAGTTGATATCCCGAGGGGTGAAGGCAAAAATATAAGATTTTTTGCTGCCTTCCCTCAGCAGTTGCTTAATAAAGCCTGTGCGCGATCCGAAAGGGCGAGTGGTGGATGTGGTACCGTCAGACAGCACGCCAATCAACGGCCCTAGCTGTATATCACCATCCAGATTCCGCAAATAGATGGCCCCGCTTTTGGGAACACGGATTGCATTACGTAAGCCGGAGGTCAAGTATAGATGGCGTCCCGCCTTCTGAATTGGTTTTACAGTAGCGGGAATCTGATCCTTACCGAGCCGCAGACGAACGGACTTGGCTCCGGATAATTTAAGGCTTTTCAACAAGGCAGTGGATATATACGCCACCTTGTCGGGCTGCTGTGAGAAATGCACATTGCAATGCGTTAAACTCATCTGTTTATCCTCCTATACCGTATGTTCAAGGGAGGCGCCCGCGCCCTTTGGCCCTGTCGCTTTGGAATGGGTCATTAAATATCGAGCATATTCGAGCGGGCGGTTGACCGACTGGAAAGCGCACTCCGGCTGACGGGTCTGAAAAAAGGCGGCCCGACCAGGTCGGGAATTAACCTCCAATAGCCAGATGTTCCCGCTCTGGTCAATACCGTAATCAATTCCCAACTCGCCAAGGCGGCCATAACGTTCCTCAAGCGCCCTGGTAATGGTCGAGGACAGCGCCCTCATCTGCCCGATGATGAGACGCGTGGTGTCCACGCCAAATTGTTCACGAAGGTATGGCTCAGCCGGATGGGCTTCGCCCCCACCGTGCAGATTAGAAGTCAGAGTTCCTTTTCTGCCTTCTCTTACAGCAAAGCCCGTCAGGCGCCAATAGCCTTTGCCATCCTTTTGCATGAGTGCGCGAACATCAAAGGGATGATTGCTTTGGCTTGTTAATTTCAAATAAGGCTGCACGATATAAGTGCGTTTGTGTGCAATTCCGTGGATCCATGACAATCCTGCCTCCAATTCGGGAAACAAACGCCGGAACGGACGGTTACGGGAGTCTCTACCCTGTACAAGTAGTCCCTGGCCTCCTTCTGCCAGCCGCAGATACAGTGTGCTCTTGCCATGTGTTCCGGTCTGTGGCTTCATAAACAGCTCCGAATGGCGTCGTAGCCACTCCACAAGCTGGGCCGTGTCCCGGTAAGGCGCCGTAGGCGGCACAAAGGGACGTACTTTATCTACCGCATGCAAAGCGCGATACACCTGCCATTTGCCAGGTAAGTTACGCGACCAGTAGATGAGCTTGCGCGAATTTTGCTCCGCCATGTCTTCCAGTGTGCGCCTGACATTCTGGCTCTCGTGGACATGGAGACAGCGGTTATACACAATGTTCGGCAACGGAAAGCGGCCGGATGTCCATACTCCGTTACGATAAACATAACCTCGTATGGAGTGATCTTCAGGTGAAACTCCTTCGACGGTAAACGCCATTACGCTAAGATCAGAGCGCCTGCCCAACAGACTTAGCCTGCGGCAAAAATCGGCTTCAGTAATAGGGGGAGTGGCGGCCTGATTCCGGCTAACAAGCACGCCCAGCGTGCCTGGCACAACAAGAGACACCGACAACAGCTCCTTTGGCAGCCAGACTCTGGAAGAGATGAATTCATTTGAAGCCGGCTGAATAACAGCAGTATTCAATCATTTTTTTAACGGACGGGCGAGTTTTCTGATCATTTAACGGCGTGTTGTCATTCTTCGATGGCTTCGAATTGACCTCCAGCAACCAGATGCGTCCCGTGCTGTCTATTGCCAGATCAATACCAAATTCTGCGAAATGGGCGGGAATTGCTTTTTCCACTCCGCTTGCGATATCCAGTGCTGCTGTTTTAAGAGAGGTATGCCCATTCGATTTAACGGTTGCGGGCAGCGTGGTTTTGGCAAGTGCTTCCTTGACTGTACTCAGCGTACCGCCCCTTGCCAGATTGGACACAAAGTGGCTTCCTCCGGCGATCCGGGCGACAATGGATGTTACGGTCCAGGTTCCGGACGAATTTTTCTGTACAAGCGCACGAAAGTCGACCGGACGCTTACCGTGATCAATCAAGGTAAGTCCCTGTTGGAGTTGAAAGCGCGTTGTTTTCATTTTTCCCGCCAAGCTTTTGTACAGCTTATCGACGTTGGCATACGTTTGCTTGCGGGGTGTGCCCGCTGTTGTGGATAGCACCGAGAAGGTGCCATCGGTTTGCTTGTTAATGCGCATTATGCCTTTACCCAGGCTTCCGCGCACTGGCTTGAGAAAAACAGCGGGATACTGGTTGCACATTTTTTTGAAAACAACAAAAGTTTGCAGCAAGTGGGACTCGGGTAAATACTTGCGCAGGGAAGAATTTGATTTAAGCGCATCAAATACTTCATTCTTATCCAAAAACTTTTCGTTAAAAATAGTCGTGCCGTACTGCGATTTTACTTCTTTCATGAAATGCTGTACGCTAGTTCTGTTCTCGAGTTTACGGGAGGTAAGACGATTATTGACGACATCGCCGGCGGGCATGACCGTCTTTTTCCAGCCTCCGTCATACACCCATCCCTGAACTCGCCCGGGCTGACTTCCGATATGCTCCGGGGTGAAGAAATACACATATGCTCCTTGTCTGCGGCATTCCCCGACTAGTTCACGGCAGAACAGGGTGATCGACCCGAAAGGCTTGTCGGGCTGTTCGGGATAGTCCCGACTGACCAGCACGCTAATAAGTGGGCCCACTCGAAGTGTCCGGCGACCTCGGCTGTAGGTTACTCGCAGATCACAATTGGCATGAAGCCCCATTTTTCGGGCTAGCACGCTTCCCACACGTAGGCCGCTATAGCGGGGCACCGATATGACGGTAACCTCTTGGCGGAACGAACCGAAGGCGAGCTGAACGGGGTGGCCAGCGGATATTTTCCATTTGCGAAGCAAGGACTCGCCGACCATGAGTACGTCATCCTGCAAGATGCCCGATCCGATGATTTGAATCGTTGTTTTTTTGATGGACATCGTGGATCTCCTTCCGGGCAGCAACTTGATGTCTTGAAAGTAACGGGAAACGTGAATGGGCTGTAATAGCACTGATTCATCATATGAGGACATATATCCCTTGGTGATTGACGGACAATGTGAAATGTTGACACTAAACTTGTATTGGAGGAATAAACAATCATGAACATCTATGACAAAGCCCATGATTTAGCAAAAGCATTGAAGGAAAGCAAAGAGGTAGAGGAAATTACGTCAGCGATGAAGCTGATCGAAACCGATCCAGAAGCCAAGAAAATGCTCGACGATTTCCGTGAACGCCAAATGGAAGTACAACAACGCATGATGAGCGGTGATATGCCAGCACAGGAAGAGATGGAAAAGATGGAGAAGCTGTTCGAGGTACTTAGCTTGAACCTCAACATCCGTCGCCTGTTCGACGCTGAACGTCGCCTGAGCGTGATTATTGAGGATGTTAACAAAATTATTGCAGACAGCCTTCAAGATTTGTACGGTTCATCTCTGTAAGTTTGTCTCATATTCCTTCCTGTCCTCTCATAGACTAGATACATAGAGTCACAGGGAGAGGAAGGGATACGATTGGGTTCTTTTAAAAAATGGAAACATGGTTTGTATACACTGATTGCGCTGGCTATGGTCTTGGTCGCGTTACCACGCATCTCGCTTGCAGGCGGTTTGAACTGGGTCAACGGCTTTGGGATAGTATGGGTGCTTTTTGCGCTACTAGTCATCGGAGCGAACATGCATTTTTTGCTGGGTGTGGATGAGGAAAAGCGCAAAACGCTGGAGCGTGTGCGGCGGGCCAAAATGCAGCAGTGGCAGATGAAATGGGATAAAAAAGCTGACAAAGGCAGCATGCAGTGAGTTTTTTTTAGCTTGTCCTGAGCTTGCCTCCCAGATTACAAATCAATCATAGTAAGAAGCGGTCCTTGTAAAAGAGGGGATCGCTTTTTTGCTATTTCCAAAGCAGAGAACTCAAAATGAACAAAGGTCTTAATAAAGGGATTTTGTGCTATAATAGATACAGAATGATACAGATTGAACGTTGGGGGTGTAACAGAGTTGGACGGGCTAGATGAAACAGTTACGAAGCATGAGCAGCTATTGCGACATATCGAGCAGTTGAAAATAGGCTCCAAAATTTCTGTGCGCAGGTTGGCTAAAGAAATGAGCGTCAGCGAAGGAACGGCCTATCGGGCCGTGAAGGAAGCTGAGAACCTGGGAATTGTCATTACCAAGGAACGGATTGGAACAGTACGAGTGGAGAAGCGCCCGCGCGGCTTGTCCGAACAGCTGACCTTTGCAGATGTCGTGAATATTGTAGAAGGACATGTGCTGGGCGGAAGTGAGGGACTGGAGAAGCCTTTGCACAAGTATGTGATCGGAGCGATGCGCGAGGAAGCCATGGCCCGTTATATTGATGCAGGCAGTCTGCTGATCGTAGGTAACCGTGAGGATGCGCATTCACTTGCATTGGAGCAGGGGGCAGGTGTGCTGATCACAGGGGGCTTCGGTACGAGCCGAGAGGTTAAGCAGCTCGCAGACAAGATCAGTCTGCCGATTATTTCCTCACGCCATGATACTTTTACAGTGGCATCTATGATTAATAGAGCCATATTTGACCGCTTGATCAAAAAGAAAATTATGCTGATTGAAGATATTGCGGCAGGCAAACCGAAAACGTTGACCTTGAAAATCAACAGCACGCTTACCGAGTTTGAAGAACTTTCGGTGACGACCGGACATCATCATTTTGCAATCGTGGATGAATGGAATCGTTTAATTGGTATCGTCAGCCGCAAAGATGTGGAGGGGCTTCAACCTGAGCATACGATGGATAAATGTCTGATCCGCAATCCGATAACGGTCACCTACCAGACCTCGCTGGCTTCAGCCGCGCAAATGATGGCGTGGGAAGGTGTGGATTATTTGCCGGTCGTGGACCGCAACCGTAAGCTGCTCGGGTCCGTCACACGGCGTGAGGTGCTGGAGGCGCTGCGTAACGCCCAAAAGCAGCCGCAACTTGGCGAGACGTTTGACCAGTTGATCTGGAACGGGTTTGCTGAGGAGCGTAATGAGGACGGATCGTTATTTTTTCGCGGGTTTATCATTCCGCAAATGGCGACCAATTTAGGTACGATCTCGGAAGGCGTACTGGTCAACGTGATGACACAAGCGGGCTACCGGGCAGCTAGAGACATGAGCGGCAAGGATTATGTGCTGGACAATTTGACGACATATTTTATTAGACCCGTACAGATAGAAGATGCTGTCGTTCTTCGTCCGACGCTGCTCGAGATGAGTCGCCGCACCTGTAAGCTAGAAATTGCAATTTCACGGGAAAATCATTTGGTATGCAAAGCAGTGATGACGCTTCAATCCATTGAACATGGTTAGTCTACAATGGATCGGAGTAAGGTGTGAAGTCGAATAGATCGACTAGTGGCTTTCAGGCAATCTTTCTTTTGCTTCCAGCCAAATTTGCAGCACGCCTTCCATTACAAGCATCGTTTTGACCTGGATCGTATACTCCTTGTCACGAACGGTGTATTTTTTTTGGTGCAGCAACATACGTACCAGCTTGCTGTCAGAGTCAATCTCGAACATATCTCTGCCACGCAGCACCTCCAGATCACGACTGACACGGCGAAGAAGTTCCTTCAGGTTAATAGAATCAATTTTTTCGGCCGAAGCTTCCTCCGCGATCAGCTTGATTTCTTTGACAACGGTTTGGCGCTTGCTGTATTTGCGCAATGTTTTGTTATCCTCCTCGGCTTGCTGGAGTTGGAATTGAAGATCCTGGTTGTTCGTCCATAGCTGATTAAAGCTGGCATGCCAGATGACGTTGTAGATCATTCCTCCCGTAATCATACCAAGTACAAAGACGGAGGATAATTGCATAAAAGGGCGCAGGCGCTCAAAAGGGGGGACTCTCATAGTCGTTTCACCTCACGGCCGTCCGTTGCCACATACCCACTTGACCAACTCTGCACCCATATGAGCGCCTAAAAAGGCGAAAATCAAATACAATATCTGCTTAATGGCAGGTGACAAATTACCATCCAACATATTGCTTTCAATGACCCGGATCGGGTCCATCGTCCCCCCCACAGCGGCGGCAAGCGCCCATATTTTAATTCTTCCGGCAACCTCCAGCATCGTCTGGGTAGGCGGCTGAAGTGATACCACAGCTCCCATTCCGCCGAGCATGGCTCCCCCGAGCACGATGCCGAAGGCAATGAAGAAGTCGAGAATCGCTTTGGATATAAAAGTGCTCATGCTCTTTTCCTCCTTAGGTATACGAATCAAGACCGCGCTTGTCCGCCGAGGTCTGTACTTTTATTCTATGGGCGCTACTAACGCGGATATGATAAAATAGTTTGAGGAAAATCAAGCGGTGAAAGGAAGAGAAGCGCATGAGTTCATTTGTGCATTTGCATGTTCATAGCGAGTACAGCCTGCTGGACGGCGCGGCTCGTACCGCGGAGTTGGTCAAACAGGCATCAGCTTACGGAATGAAGGCGCTGGCCCTTACAGATCACGGGGTCATGTACGGTGCCATTCCTTTTTATAGAGCGTGTGTAGAGAACGGAATTAAGCCGATTATCGGGTGTGAGGCCTATATGACGGCAGGATCGCGCAAGGAGCGTGGTAGCCGGAAGGATCAGCCCATATATCATTTAATTTTGCTCGCCAAAAATAAAACAGGCTATCAAAATCTGATGAAGCTGTGCTCCATCGGCCATTTGGAGGGCTTTCACTATAAGCCGCGCATCGACATGGAGGCTTTGGCTGCCCATCATGAAGGCATCATATGCCTGAGCGCTTGTTTAGGCGGTGAAGTGCCGCAGCATTTACTGCATGGTCGGGAAGCCGAGGCACGACGAGCAGCGGAACGATATCGTAACATTTTTGGCGATGATTTTTATCTGGAACTCCAGGATCATGGTCTATCGGAGCAAAAACGCGTAAATCCTCTCTTGATCGCACTGGCGAAGGAACTGGATATTCCACTGGTGGCGACGAATGACGTGCATTACTTGACCGAGCCAGACGCGGACGTGCAGGACGTTCTAATCTGTATCGGGACAGGGAAGACAGTTGACGATGAGGAGCGCTTGCGTATACCAACACGTCAGTTGTATCTGAAAAGTCAGGAGGATATGGCTCGTTTATTCCCGCATGTGGCAGAAGCCATCGCCAACACGGTGCGTATTGCTGAAAAATGCGAACTGGAGCTGGAATTCGGTCAATCCATTTTGCCTGAATATCGCCCGCTACCGGAAGGAATGACCTCTTCGTCCTATTTACGCAATCTGTGCGTGCAAGGGCTGGAGCGTCGCTATGGAAGCGATCCCGGATGGGAGCAGACGGAGGAACGGGAAAGGCTGAACCAACGGCTAAACTATGAGTTAAATACCATTGACAGTATGGGTTTCAGCGATTATTTCCTGATTGTATGGGATTTTATTGCTTTCGCTCATAAGCATAAGATTGCAACGGGACCGGGGCGTGGTTCCTCAGCAGGCAGTTTGGTTGCCTATGTGCTTAACATCACGAATGTCGATCCGATGAAATACAACCTGCTCTTTGAACGGTTTCTGAATCCCGAACGAATTAGTATGCCGGATATAGATATCGATTTTAGTGATGAGCGGCGTGACGAGGTTATTGACTATGTAGTACAGAAGTACGGAAATGAGCATGTAGCGCAAATTATTACCTTTGGAACGCTGGCGGCAAGAGCCGCTGTCCGTGACGTCGGTCGTGTATTGAACGTGCCATATGGCGAGGTAGACAAGGCAGCCAAGCTGATTCCGGCGCAGCTGGGCATTAATATCCGTCATGCGCTGGAAATTACCCCGGAGCTAAAAACGCTATATGAAACGAAGCCCAAGACACGTGAACTGTTGGATATGGCGATCAAGGTTGAAGGAATGCCTCGTCATGCTTCAACACATGCAGCGGGTGTTGTCATTTCGCGGACTCCATTGACCGATGCGGTTCCGCTGCAAGAGGGGAGCGAAGGAGTACCTTTGACGCAGTACTCGATGGAAAATCTAGAGCGCATTGGTTTGCTTAAAATGGATTTCCTTGGGCTGCGTACGCTCTCCATTATTGAACGTTGCATACACTGGATTGCGGAAGAGCATGGAGACACGCCTGATTTTAGCCGTATTCCCGATAACGATCCCCATACCTATGACTTGCTGGGCAAAGGAGATACAGGAGGCGTATTCCAGCTGGAGTCGGCCGGTGTACGCCGGGTACTCAAGGATTTGAAGCCGAGTGTATTTGAGGATATCATTTCTGTCCTGGCTTTGTATCGTCCGGGCCCAATGGGTTTTATTCCTAACTTTATACAGGCCAAGCATGGTCAGATTGAGATTTCTTATCCGCATCCTGACTTGGAACCGATCTTAAAGGATACGTACGGTATTATTGTGTATCAGGAGCAAATCATGCAGATTGCTTCGCGCATGGCGGGCTTTTCCCTGGGAGAAGCCGATCTGTTGCGCCGGGCTGTGTCCAAGAAAAAGCGCGAAGTGCTGGATCTGGAACGCGGACATTTTGTTGAAGGCAGTATCAAGCAGGGATACACGGAGGAGGAGGCCGGCAGGGTTTACGATATGATTGTTCGTTTTGCTGACTACGGCTTCCCGCGTGCTCATGCAGCTGCTTATGGTGTGCTAGCATTTCAGACGGCTTATCTAAAGGCACATTATCCAGTACAATTCATGGCTTCAATGCTGACGGCGGTGATGGGAAGTCATCGAAAAGTGGCTGAATATGTCGTCGAATGCCGTCGTATGGATATCGCAGTGTTGCCGCCTGATGTGAATGAAAGCAGGGTGCTGTTTACTCCATTACAGCAAGGAAGCATCCGTTTCGGCCTGGCTGCAATTAAAAATGTTGGCACACAGGCGATGGAGAGCATTCTCGCTGTTCGCAAGGAACGGCCTTTCGACAGCCTGCTCGATTTTTGTCGACGTGTCGATTTGCGAGTATGTAATAAGAGAGTAATTGAATCGCTTATTCAGGCAGGGGCCTTTGACTCATTGACGGGTCATCGGGCACAGTTGCTTGCCATGCTGGATGAAACGGTGGATGCAGCCGTCAAGTGGCGCAAGGAACGGGATGACTTGCAAATTGATATGTTTGGTTTTGTGGAAATGCCCAATTGGGATATCGAATATCCCAATGTACCCAAATTCAGTGCCAGCCAGCAGTTAGAGCTGGAACGTGAACTGCTGGGACTGTATTTATCCGGGCATCCGTTGGATGATTTTGAGTCGCTGTTGGAAAACAGCGAGGCGGATCGTCTGATGGAGCTGGGCGATGTGCCAGATGAAACGGTTGTTGTGACCGCAGGCATGGTAGTGTCACTCAAAACGATTACGACCAAGCAGGGTAAGGCTATGGCCTTCATTGAGCTGGAGGATCAGATTGAGCGCTGTGAGGTTGTGTTGTTTCCTGAGGTG
This sequence comes from Paenibacillus sp. FSL L8-0158, assembly GCF_038592965.1. Lineage (GTDB taxonomy): Bacteria > Bacillota > Bacilli > Paenibacillales > Paenibacillaceae > Paenibacillus > Paenibacillus polymyxa_D. Next base: position 1,854,299 of record NZ_CP151949.1, read on the forward strand.
TGGAAGCGAAGCCAGCAGTGGATTGAAAAGGGGGCTTTGCTTACGCTTCGAGCCAAGATGCAGCAGCAGGACGAGCACTTCAAGCTCCTTGCGGATGAGACCGCCCCGCTGGCGGAAGACTCGCTGGCACGGCTCCTCCAGCGCCGACGTGCCAGTACGCGCTCGTCCGCCGCAGCTGGAGCATCCTTACCAGCTGCTGGTTCTGCCGCTGACGGCCCAGGCGGGAGCGCGTCGCGTGTGTCGTCCCCGCCTTCGGCAGCCACTGCAACTGCTTCGCCTCAAACGAAGGCGGCTCGCCCCGTGGCGGCGGCTTCACCGCGCGGAGTCGAAGCGGCTCGCGGTGAGCAGGTGCCGGTCCCGCGCAGCGCGGAGCTGACCACTCGTCAGCGGGTGTTTGTCAAGATCACCCGCCAGGCTGAGGAGGACGCCAGCTTGTTGGTCAGTCTCAAGGCGCTGCTACAGGAGCATCCCGGTGCTATGCCTACCGTACTTTTTTATGAGAGCAACCAGCGTCTGCTGGCGTTGAGCGATGCTTACAGCATTAAGCCCTCTCCACAGCTGTTTGATCAAATGGAGTCGATGTTGGGTGAAGGCACGGTGAAAGTCAAATGATAGGCACACAGTAACCCGCCCTTATTGTAACGGTTTAATGAACAATTTCCTTCCCTCCCGCATACACTTGGAAAACTGGCGGAACAGGGGTTCAACTCGTACACTGCACCATAAGGTCCCGCACGGTGAAAGAATAGAACTGCACGGTGAAAGCGGGAGGGAAATTATGTCCTATGAATATGCAGAAACTTTGTTAAATCGCAGAGGCATTCGTATCGAGTCCATTGCGGACATTGTTTTTCAGCTTCAGCTAAAATATTATCCTCATTTGACGATGGAAGAATGTATAGACAGTGTCAAAGCGGTTTTGCAAAAGCGCGAGGTTCAATATACGTTGCTCACAGGCATTGCGCTCGATGAATTGGCTGAAAAAAAACTTCTCCCCCAGCCGCTGCAAGCCATTATGGAGGCAGACGAACCGCTGTACGGAGTGGACGAGACACTAGCTCTTGGAATTACGAGTGTGTACGGCATGATCGGCTTAACCAGTTTTGGTTATCTGGATAAGGAAAAGACGGGGATTATCGAACAGCTGAACCAAAAAGGTAGTGGTATTCATGTGTTTTTAGACGATCTTGTCGCCGGACTGGCTGCCGCTGCTTCTTCGCGCATTGCACATCGGAGTCTCCATGCCAAGCATTATCCTGCATCATTGGACGCTTAGTTGACCTGTGTAAACAGAGTTGATGATTTTCTAGGCCCTCCGACGGAACTTAAATGATCAGGAGGGCTTTTGTTGCGGGAAAAAAGTAAGGTATGTTATCATGAGTCTATTATATGGGCTCAAAACTTGAGGCTTAGGGGGTAGAAACAAGGCATGTGGACGGTGATTTATATTGCACCGACGGCCAGACTGGCTGACATGATTAAGCTCAAACTGTCTGAAGAAGGTTTTATGGTGCAGGCCCGGGCCATCAGCGCATCCAAGCAACAGTTTGAGATACTTGTGCCTTCGGGTGAAGTCGAAGAAATTCAGGAAGTGCTTAATTCGATTTTGCGCCCTTGAGTCCGGAACGGCGGAAGTGATACAGCAGCATGGGTGGAACAAAGGATGCACGATCGGCGTTAATGTTTTAGGAACAGGCGTTGACGTGTGTATGAACATAATGCTTAGAGGTGCCGCATAGACGGTAGAGGACCTTGTATCGGTTACGGCTGACAAATAAACGGCTGGAGAGGTGTAGTTGTGTTTAAAGATTTATTCCAAAAGAAGCGTAAATACGCGACCATCCCTTCGGAACGGGCGCTGAGCGGCGATCAAGCGGACATGCCGGATCGTCCCAAACGGGAAATTCCCGAAGGTCTTATGACCAAATGTGGCAAGTGCGGAAGTATTCAATACAGCAAAGAACTAGAGAAGAATTTGAAAGTGTGTCCGGTGTGCGGATACCATATGCGTTTGAATGCAATGGATCGCATTCGCATGGTGCTCGACGAAGACACGTTTACGGAATATGATGCCGATATGATTTCGGTTGACCCGCTGGACTTTCCGGGATATGCGAGCAAGCTGGAGCAACAGACCCTGAAATCTGGCTTGCGAGAGGCTGTCGTTACGGGCGACGGCCTTATTTATGGACATCCTGTTGTCGTTGCAGTGATGAGCTTTGACTTTTTTACTGGCAGTATGGGTTCGGTCGTAGGAGAGAAAATTACCCGCGCCATTGAGCAAGCAATAGACAAGCGTCTGCCGCTAATAATTTTCTCAACTTCCGGCGGGGCACGTATGCAGGAAAGTATTTTAAGCTTGATGCAGATGGCAAAAACAAGTGCTGCTCTTGCTCGTCTGGATGAGCAGGGCTTGCTCTATATTTCTGTTATCACCGACCCGACTACAGGTGGAGTATCCGCCAGCTTTGCTACGCTTGGAGACATTAATATTGCGGAGCCAGGAGCAGTATTTGGCTTTGCAGGGCGTATTGTAATTGAACAGACAATCAGACAGAAGTTGCCAGATGATTTTCAAACATCCGAATTTAATTTGCAGCACGGACAATTGGATATGGTTGTACACCGCAAGGAACTGCGTGATACCCTCGGGCAACTGCTTGATCTGCACAGTGTGAAAGGGGTGGAATAGATGGCTGGTGAATTGCCTTATGAAAAGCCCCTGGTCGAGATGCGGCAGAAGATCGAAGAACTCAAGCAATTCGGACAGGATAAGCAAATTGATTTTACAGATGAAATCAACCGTCTCGAGGAGCGTTATCTCGAGATGGAAGAAGAAATATATTCGAACATTACAGCACCACAAAAAATGCATTTGGCCCGTCATCATCAAAGGCCAACGTCTCTTGATTTGATAGAGCAGGTGTTTACGGATTTTATTGAATTACACGGCGACCGCTTGTTTGGAGATGATTTGGCGGTTGTGGGCGGAATTGCCAAACTGAATGGTATTCCGGTGACCGTCATTGGTCAACAGCGTGGTAAGGATACAAAAGATAACATTGCACGTTTTTTTGGTAGTGCTCATCCGGAAGGATTCCGTAAAGGCTTGCGTCTGATGCAGCAGGCTGAAAAATTTAAACGCCCTATTATTACATTCATTGATACGAAGGGCGCTTATCCGGGTAATACAGCAGAGGAGAGAGGTCAATCGGAAGCGATTGCCCGCAACTTGCGGGAGATGGCAAAGCTTTCGGTGCCTGTTATTTGTGTGGTCATCGGCGAGGGTGGAAGCGGCGGTGCGCTTGCGTTTGCAGTTGGTAACCGTGTGCTGATGCTGGAACATGCCATTTATTCGGCCATTTCTCCAAACGGTGCAGCCTCGATTCTATGGAAAGATGCTTCCAAGGCCGATCAGGCAGCTGAAGCCATGAAGATTACGGCTAATGACCTCCTGCGCATGGAAATTATCGAGGATATTGTGCCGGAGCCGAAAGGGGGCGCGCATCGTAACTATGAAGTGACCGCTGCCGCAATCAAGGAGCTATTGGAACGTCATTTGGCGGAACTTACCAATATGAGCTGCGATGAATTGAGGGAAGATCGGTATCAGAAATTCCGGAAAATAGGTCAATACACCTTCTTGAAATCTTCGGAAACTGAACCTATGTTGTAATACGCTGTAAACGGGTAACAATAAATATGACGAACTTCCTATACAAATAGGAAAAAGTGTAGTAGATTTAATTGTTGGAAAAAGATATAAAGAGTAGCACCTTTGAAAACGGAGGAAAAACCCAAATGCGCAAAACTAAGATTGTATGTACCATCGGTCCTTCCAGTGAATCATTGGAAAATGTGAAGAAACTGATTTTGGCTGGTATGAACGTAGCCCGCCTGAATTTCTCTCACGGTGATTTCGAGGAGCATGGCAACCGGATTAAAAACATCCGTCAAGCTTGTAAGGAGCTTAACAAAAATGTTGCTATTTTGCTCGATACGAAGGGGCCGGAAATCCGGACAGGAAAGCTCGAAGTTGAACCTATTGAGCTTGTTCAGGACGAGTTCATTACGCTGACAACGGAAGAAATTCTCGGTACGCAAGATCGTATTTCTATTACGTACAAAGATCTTCCCTCGGACGTGGAGCCCGGCTCCACCATTCTGATCGACGATGGTCTGATCGGACTCACCGTTATTGAAGTATCAGGCACTGAAATCAAATGCCGCATTGTCAATGGCGGAACGATCAAAAGCAAGAAGGGCGTTAACGTTCCAGGCGTTGCAATTTCTTTACCTGGTATTACGGAGAAAGATGCTAATGATATCATTTTCGGTATTGAGCAGGACATTGATTTCATCGCGGCTTCTTTTGTTCGTAAAGCAAGTGATGTACTGGAAATTCGTGAATTGCTGGCGAAACACAACGCAAGTCATATTCAAATCATTTCCAAAATCGAAAATCAGCAAGGTGTGGACAACCTGGACGAAATTTTGGAAGCTTCGGATGGCCTGATGGTTGCCCGTGGTGACCTTGGTGTGGAAATTCCTGCTGAAGAAGTACCTCTGGCGCAAAAATTGATGATTAACAAATGTAATGTAGCTGGCAAGCCTGTTATTACGGCAACACAAATGCTGGATTCCATGCAACGTAACCCGCGTCCGACTCGTGCGGAAGCAAGTGACGTGGCGAATGCTATTTTTGACGGAACAGACGCAATTATGCTGTCCGGCGAAACAGCTGCGGGTAAATATCCAGTAGAATCTGTATTGACGATGTCACGTATTGCAGAAAAAGCTGAGTCCTCTCTGAACTACCGTGATTTGTTCAAAAAACAAAGAACGGCTCAAGAAATTAGTATCACAGAAGCAATCAGCCAATCCGTTTCTATTTCTGCACTTGACCTGCATGCCAAAGCGATTCTGACGTCCACACAAAGCGGAACAACGGCGCGTATGATCTCTAAATATCGTCCAGAAGCTCCGATTGTTGCTGTTACAACACAGGAAAGAACAGTTCGCCGTTTGGCTCTGATCTGGGGCGTACATGCAGTACAAGGCAGACCAATCGTTGACACAACAGACAGTCTGTTTGACAACGCGCTGGAAGGTGGTCGCAAATCTGGCCTCGTTAAAGAGGGCGATTTGGTTGTGATTACTGCGGGCGTACCTCTTGGTGATTCCGGTTCTACGAACCTGATCAAAATTAGCTGCGTTCCAGCACAAGCGTAATTAAAGCCTCCGTGAAATAATACCGAGGCTGTATGTATCGTTACAACAAGCAAAAGAGCATTCAAGTCAATAAGACTGGGATGCTCTTTTTTATGTTCTCTAGCTTTTTATTTCTAGTACTTCTTGCCGTATGAAATCAAGGAATGCCTGTTGCATCAAGTTCATGTGTGTATCTTGTTGAAACACGATGTTTATTTGATAATGGCTCCTTTTGTTATCAGCCTCGGGATAAGGAAGCCATTCCACCGAGGGAACAGCATTTTCATGATTATCGACTCCGCTTGCAGGAAAGAAGGCAAGCGCCTCTCCGCCGCTTACGACTCGCTTTACGGCTTCCCAAGAGTTGATTTCCAGATGGGGCTTAACTAGCGAGGAGTACAGATCTACAACGGATGAACCGCTATATTTTACCCATGTGTGCTTGTCCAGCATATCGGTTCCATCGAACTCCTCTAATTTGACTTCAGGTGCACGTGCAGATGCAGAACGGATAACTCCTACTTGATCTGAAGCCACTGGCTCTGCCACCGTATATTCTGGAAGAGATTCTCTATCGTCGAGAAAAGCAAAATCAATTTCTCCCTGTTTCAGTAGTTGCTTAATTGCATCCGGGGATTGAATCTCCAACTGAATACGACAATCTGGATACCGCTCAGCAAACTTAGCCATCAAAGTGGGGAGGAGATACGTACCTGATATCGACTCAGCACCCAGATGTAATTGACCCTGTGACTCTTCTGTCAGTTCATCTACAGCTTGTCTAGCTTCTTGCTCCAGAGAGATGATCTGTTTTGCGTAAGGTAATAATTTTTTTCCAGCTTCCGTTAGCATAATCCTGCCTTGTTGAAGAGAGAATAGGGAAACACCCATTTCCTTTTCCAAGCTTTTCATATGAAAGCTGACGGTAGGTTGTTTGACTTGCAAAGCTTCGGCCACATCCGTCGCCTTATGGAATTTGTCGATTAGCATCAAGATACGCAATTTTAGAATATTCATGGAATCCAACAGCTCTCCTTATATGTCATTCATAAGTGAATTTTAAACTATAGATTAATTATATACCGTAAAATAATTTATCTATCAATATTTTATATTTGTTTTACAAAACCACGTCGTTCGTCTAACATTCCAGGCCTACAATGTAAAAGTGTTGATGGTCATAAATAAAAAACCGTCACTTAACTAAGGGGAGGACAATAAAAAATGTTGAAAAAATGGCCGTTCATTCTGATGACTCTCACCATGGTATTTGCACTTGCAGCTTGCGGATCAGGTAACAATGCTGCACCACAAGGAGAAGCTGCTACAGGAACAGACAATAAAGCAGCTGCTGAACTGACAGGAAACATTCTGGCTGTTGGCTCCACTGCACTTCAACCATTGGTAGAGCAAGCGGGACAAAAATTTATGGCTGTCGATAAATATAAAGGCATTGCAGTTCAAGTACAGGGCGGCGGTAGCGGTACTGGCTTGACTCAGGTTTCCGGCGGACAAGCGGACATCGGTAACTCCGACGTGTTTGCAAAAGAAAAACTGGAGAGCGGCGCAGATGAGCTGGTCGATCACCAAGTAGCTGTTGTAGCCATGTCAGCGGTAGCGAATCCTAAAGTAGGCGTTACAGACCTGAAAAAAGATCAATTGGTACAAATCTTTACAGGTAAAATCACGAACTGGAAAGAAGTTGGCGGTGCGGATCAAAAAATCGTTATTGTAAACCGTCCAAGCAGCTCCGGTACTCGTGCAACATTTGAAAAATACGCATTGGGACAAAAAACGGAAGATCTGCCGGGCTCCATTCAAGAAGATTCCTCCGGTACTGTGAAAAAGCTGATTGCTGAAACACCGGGTGCGATTGGTTATCTGGCTCTGTCCTACATCGACAACACAGTAACTGCTTTGAAATACGATGGCGTTGAAGCTAACGTTGAAAATGTAGAACAAGGTAAATATCCAGTATGGGCTTACGAGCATATGTACACTAAAGGTGAGCCAAAAGAGCATGTGAAAGCATTCCTTGACTACATTCTGTCAGATGAAATCCAAAAAACGGATGTCGTAGACTTGGGATACATTCCAGTAGCAGGTATGCAAGTGAAACGTGATGCTGACGGTAATATCACGAAATAAGGAGAGTCACACCTCCTGTTCGATGAACGCAGCTAACGCGAGTATATTCACGAAGAAGAGGCGGACTAGCGTCCGGCCTCTATTCTTCGGTTAAAGGAGTTACAGTATGGGACCAATTGAAGGGAAGGCATACATGGAACAGAATAAACGATCCCGAGTTATGAAAGAAAGACATTACTGGGAAGAATGGACCGGCCGCATATATACGTCGGTTTGTGTCGTTTTTTTAGTTGCAGTCATTGTCTCCATTGTATATTTTGTTGCCTCCAAAGGTGTAGCTACATTTGCGGTGAATGGAGTCAGTCTGCGAGAGTTTTTCTTTGGAACCAAATGGAGTCCGGATGGCGAACCTAAGTCCTTCGGCGCGCTTCCGTTTATTACGGGTTCTTTTGCAGTAACCATACTGGCGGCTTTAATTGCCAGTCCGCTCAGCTTATGTGCGGCTTTATTTATGACGGAAATCGTGCCGAAATCGGGAAAACGTATCCTTCAACCCGCGATTGAATTATTATCCGGTATTCCGTCTGTTGTATATGGCTTTGTCGGCTTGACCGTAATCGTCCCGCTGCTGCGGAACGTGTTTGGAGGACAAGGCATCGGCATTCTGGCAGGCTGCCTAGTGTTGTCAGTCATGATTTTGCCGACGATTACGAGTATTATGGCGGATGCGTTGTCTTCCTTGCCGGGGGGGCTGCGTGAATCCTCTTATGCTTTGGGTGCTACCCGCTGGCAGACAATTGCCCGTGTTATTATTCCGACGTTGCTGCCTGCTCTTTTAACAGGAATTATTCTCGGTATGGCCCGTGCCTTCGGAGAAGCGTTGGCTGTACAGATGGTAATCGGGAATGCTCCGCACATACCGCATTCCTTGCTGGAATCCGCTTCGACCTTGACCAGCGTCATTACACTTAGCATGGGGAATACAGCGATGGGCTCCGTTCATAATAATGCTCTCTGGAGCATGGCGCTTGTTCTTCTGCTCATGACATTCATTTTCGTGCTGCTGGTAAGGCTGCTTGAAAGGAGAAACCGGGTTTGATGAAAGCTAAAACGACCGATAAGATCGCTACATTTGTAATCTGTTTCTTCGCTTTGTTCATTGTTGCACTTTTGGTGGGATTACTGGGCTTCATTTTGGCCCGCGGAGTCAGTCATATTTCTTTTGACTTTCTGACCAGTGCTCCCCAAACATTACGTGCAGGCGGTGGCATTGGCCCACAACTATTTAATTCCGTATTTTTGTTAATCTTAACTTTGATTATTACCATTCCGATTGGCTGGGGCGCAGGTATTTACATGGCGCAATATGCAAAGCCGGGAAAAATTACGGACTTTATACGACTGGTCGTCGAAGTATTGTCCTCGTTCCCGTCTATCGTCATCGGATTGTTTGGACTATTACTTATCGTAAATACGTTTGATTTTGGCTTTTCCCTCTTATCAGGAGCCTTGGCTTTGGCCGTATTCAACCTACCGCTGATGGTTCGCACAACGGAGCAGGCTTTCCGAGCTGTACCGAAGGAGCAAAAGGAAGCTGGACTTGCACTTGGGTTGTCCAAGTGGAAAATCATCACCTCCATTTTGTTGCCAGCTGCGCTGCCAAGCTTGATTACGGGTACCATTTTGGCCGCAGGCCGCATTTTCGGGGAAGCTGCCGCATTGCTGTTTACAGCAGGGATGAGTACGCCGCCGCTTGATTTTACCGATTGGAATCCATTGCATGCCAGATCGCCTATTAACCCGATGCGACCTGCCGAAACATTGGCTGTTCATATTTGGAAGGTTAATAGTGAAGGCATTGCTCCTGACTCCAAAGATATTGCCGCAGGCGCTTCCGCAGTATTGGTACTGCTCGTACTTGTCTTCAACCTGAGTGCAAGATGGTTCGGAAGAGTCGTCTATCGCCGCCTGACAGCAGCTAAACGAATGGATTAGAAAGGGGATGGAGAACAATGGAACATGTGATTACGCGAACTGCAAAAACTGTAGCACCAGCAACATCCGTTCAGTCTACGCGTTCGGAACAGCTTGTGGGACAACCGCCGCATCCGTTCAGTACTGAGGATTTGAGTATTTATTATGGCAGCTTTGAAGCTGTGAAAAAAGTGAATTTGGCCTTTCCCGAGCAGACAGTGACTGCCCTGATCGGGCCTTCCGGCTGCGGTAAATCGACCTTTTTGCGCTCCCTTAATCGGATGAATGATGAGATTGCATCTTCCTCTACAACGGGGCACATCTGGATGGATGGACAGGATTTGACGGCACCGGAAACGGACGTGATCAAGCTGCGTCAGCAAATTGGCATGGTGTGGCAGCGTCCCAACCCTTTTTACAAATCCATTTACAATAATATCGCCTTTGGTCCCAAATACCGTGGGGTGCGCAAGAAGAAACAGCTTGATGAAATCGTCGAAAGCAGCCTGCGTAAAGCAGCATTATGGGATGAGGTCAAGGATCGCCTTCACGACTCCGCTCTGGCGCTGTCTGGCGGGCAACAGCAACGGCTTTGCATTGCACGTGCACTATCCGTTCAACCGAAAATTCTATTGCTTGACGAACCAGCCTCCGCCCTGGACCCTGTGTCTACAGGCAAGGTAGAAGAGCTTATTACCGAATTGAAAAAAGAATTGCGCATCGTTATTGTGACGCACAATATGCAGCAGGCTGCACGAATTTCCGATTATACTGCTTATTTTTATATCGGAAGTCTGGTTGAACATGGGAAAACGAACGATATTTTCACGAATCCTGAAAATGAGCTGACTCAGGAGTACATTATGGGTCGATTTGGTTAAGCGATGTTGCTCATCGACCTACTTTATATTAGCTTCACGTAAAATCCTCTTACTAATCCAGCATTAGTAGGAGGATTTTTATTGTTTTCAAAGTTTTTTAACTTTTTTAATCTATTAGTAAATTAAAATATATTGATCATTTGGATATATTTTCATATAATATAACTAACTATTTATCATGCATAAATAGTGGTTCAGTTCCTCTCACTATCCAAAAGAATATTCAGCAAGAATGTATAGGTTAAACTGAACGCAATGACCCAACTCAAAATAAGGGAGAGGTTCAAATGAAGAAGAAGATGTGTCCAACTGTAAAGATGATAGCGCTTTCAAGTTTGGCGATTACAGTAACGTCAGGGCTCCTAAGTCCATCATGGGCTGCGGCACAGGAGATTGTGCCGGCTACATATGATTCAGTACGTGAATCGGCTACTGCTTCTTATGAGCTTACCACAGATTTAGCTGTGGGACGGGACGTTTATGGTGACGATGTAAATTCAGGTGTGTTGGACCGTGAGCAATTATTTGGGCTGTCGGCTGTGGCGAAGCCAACCGCTGTTGTCAATACAGACAGCATCCTAAACAAGATGCGCGATTTCAGTAAGTTCTCTACGGGGAATACATCCAAGGATACTACACTTGCCTTAAATATTGTATCCTGGCAATTGCCACATGGCGGATTCTTCAAAGCGATGGAAAAGAATTATAAATCCAAATGGGATGGCAAAGCTGCACGCTCTACATGGAAGAGCAAGGATGGTGTTGAACTCGGAACATTCGATAACGAGGCCACGACAACCGAGATTCGCTTTTTGGCGGATGTATACAAAAAAACCAAAAATAAAGACATTAAGAACAGTGTACAAAAAGCAGTTGACTTTGTACTAACTTCTCAATATTCCTCCGGTGGCTGGCCTCAGGTATACCCTAAACGTGGTAATTATTCCGATGCTGTAACTTATAATGATGATGCGATGGTTAGAGTTATGGTTTTGGCTGACGATATTGTGAACAAGAAACAGCCGTTTGATAGCGATATTCTGGATAACGCTTACCGCTCCAGACTTCAGCAAGCGCTAAACAAAGGTATCCAGTACACAATTAAGTCTCAAATTGTAAATAATGGTACACCGACAATCTGGGGTGCACAGCATGATCCCGCTACTTATGCATCGGTTGCGGCTCGGGCATTTGAGCTACCTTCCAAAACAACTACGGAATCAGTAGGCATTACTGCTTTTCTCATGTCCCAACCGCAAACCGCTGAAGTGAAAAAAGCGGCTCAAAGTGCTTTGAAATGGTTTGACGCGAACCGAATCGACGGTATCAAATACAATCGTCAAGGTCCGGAGTTTTTCCAAAAGGATGCATCGAGCGTAATGTGGTATCGGTTCTATAATGTGGAAGACAATAAGTATTTCTTCTCGGATCGGGATGGCAAAAAGTATACCGACATCATGAAAATTAGTGAGGAAAGACGACTCGGTTACGCCTGGGCGGGAAGCCAAGCTAAGAGCTTGCTTAAGCTGGCTTCGGATAGCGGATATTATAAACTGTCCAAGCCGTTGCCACAATAATAAAGGCATTATTATATATGATTTGCGAGGGCGGACCGTTCGGTCTGCCCTCTTTTTGTTCCCGGGCTGTAAATATGGTTTAATGGAGAGAGGGCAAAATAGAGATAAAGATGCACAAAGATAGGAGAGCTTGTATGACTCAAGAGGAGAAACAAACGGAATTACGCTGGTATGGCGCACCGCTACGTGTCCGTTATCAGGAAAGCGACCAGATGGGGGTCGTATATCATGCAAATTATTTGAACTGGTTTGAGATCGGGCGTACCGAAATGATCCGACAGGCGGGTTTTAACTATCGGAGCATGGAGGGACGTGGAGTTTTGCTGCCAGTTATTGAAATCAATGCGAAATATGCGAGTCCTGCTCGATATGATGATTTAATTACCGTTTATACCGCAATTACCGACTTCTCCAGACTGCGACTAAACTATACCTATGAGGTTCGGAGGGTAACGGATGATGAGCATCAAAGGTATCTGGGAAAGGTATGGACCCAGGCAGACACGCTGCCGGGAGAGCTGCTCGTTACAGGGATGACACGTCACGTATGGGTGAACACTGAATGGAAGCCCGTTCGACTGGACCAGGCGCTACCTGAGCTGTACACTGCATTAAGGTTTGCTTTTACAGGCGGGGAGGGACAGAAGTCATGATGATGCGTAAACGTCTGTGGCTGTTGCTGCTGCTCATTCCTTTGGCGGAGCTGTACGGGTTTATATGGGTAAGTCACTGGATTGGAGCAGGCAAAACGATTTTACTCATCATTCTGACGACCCTAATCGGGGCTGCCATGATGCAATTTGAAGGTCGTAAGGTGATTGCCGATGCGAAAAATGAAATGAATCGGGGACAAATGCCCGGCCGTAAAATGCTGGATGGATTATGTGTTTTTTTTGGTGGGAGTTTGCTGCTTATCCCCGGATTTTTAACAGATATTATTGGTTTTACGTTGGTATTCCCTTTAACACGAGCGTTGTACCGACGCTTTTTATTGAAGTGGCTGGAGAAAAAAATGAAAAACGGTAGTATTACGTTTCGGCGGTTTTGACGTGAGCTGCCGTTTTTTCTATCCATGATCTAGCGGACTCTTCCAGCGAGAATATAATTGCGCAAGTCCTGAATGACATTCGCACGATTCAGAGCATCAACGACAATAAGTGATACAGGTCCGATAATTAGTCCTAAAACGCCAAATAGCTTGAGCCCGATGAACATACCGATAAGGGTGGGAAGCGGGTTCAAGCCCACGCTGCTGGCCAGCACCTTAGGCTCCACGATCTGTCGTCCAATCAACAGGATGATATAAAGGATCGACAATCCTACCCCTAGCGCCAAATTACCAGACATATACGCATACAGTATCCACGGAATCATCACAATGCCAACCCCCAAATAAGGTAGCAAGTCCACCAGCCCGATCATCAAACCGATGGTAAAGGCGGATTCCACACGCAATATGAACAGCCCAACAATGACCGTTAATGCCGTAATGGAGATAATAATAAACTGTGCACGCAAATAGCCGTACAGTGCTTTACGCAGATCGTGCCATATATCCGACAATGGCTTGCGAATTGTATCAGGAACCGTGTTTGCGAGCATCCGACTATGTCGGTCCCAATCCTTACTAATAAAAAAAGCCGCTAATACAATAACCATTAGAACTGCTCCCATATTAGGCAGAGAGGTCAGCAAGTTCAAAACCCCATTAAAAAATTGAGCGACTAGCGTAGTGACAGCCGAACTGACGGTTTGAGTTGTTTTATCAATATTACTGTTAATGGTATGTTGGTAATCCGGATTATCCCGGATAAAATGGTTAATTTCAATAATTACATTTTGAATCAAATCGCTTTGTGTCCAATCGATAAACAGGCTTTTAAAACGCTCAATATGCCCGTCAAAAGTCATGGCCAACTTTATAACTTCTCGGACTATGCGGGTGATTGCTGCAGATAGAATAATTGCAATTCCACCTAAATATACAAATAATGAGAACGTGACAGCCGTCCAACGTGGCATACGGGCTTTGTTACGCAGAAAACAAACCAATGGATTCATCGCATAAGCCACAAGCCAGGCGAATAGGAAAGGATAGACGAGAGGGAAAAGCATATATATGCCCAGTAACAGAGCTACAATCACGATTGCCACCCATAGAGCACGAAATATGCGATTCAGGATTAACCGGCTCAAGCTCTCACGACTCCTTTCTTTTACGATAGTTTTTCATAAAATAAATGCTCTACTATACATATGCGGGAAAGGGGGGAGACAAGACCTGTGTAAAAAAGTGCAAATGAATCAATATTTTTTGTAAGGGGTTTCAAAAATTTATTTATGGAAGCGATAAAACATTTGAATGTGTTGGAATAGCCCTCAATGTTCACATAAACGACAAAATCCAGTATAGTGAAAGAAGGTTTAAATATTGACATATGGCGTTAACATTACTCAGCTACTTAAAAGACATATCTTACTTTTGAAAATGTTTACATTGCAAGTCCGTTCACAATGTTTTTACAAAGGAGAGATGTAACGATGACAGCGACTAAAGGTCTGGAAGGGATCGTAGCGACCACTTCCTCCATAAGCTCTATCGTAGATGGCGTTCTCACGTACCGGGGTTATAACATTGATGATTTGGCTGTTAACGCCGATTTTGAAGAGGTAGCTTATTTGTTGTGGTTTGGGAAATTACCTGATAAAGAGCAATTGCAGGAGCTTCGCAACCAGTTAAGCGAATACGCTGCTATTCCGGATGAAATTGTTACTCAATTAAAGCTATATCCGAAAGATTTGAGCACGATGGCTGCCTTGAGATCAGCCGTATCGTCTCTCGCTTTGTATGACCCAGAGGCGGATGATATGTCGAGAGAGTCTAATGTGACCAAAACCGTCAAGCTTCAGGCGCAATTGCCTACCATTGTGGCAGCTATAGCACGTATACGCGAGGGCTTGGAGCCGATTGCGCCTAAAAAAGGTATTTCTATCGCTGAAAACTTTTTGTATCAGCTGACTGGCAAGGATCCAGAGGAGACGGCTATTAAAGCGTTCAATCAGGCTCTCGTGCTGCACGCCGATCATGAATTAAATGCTTCGACCTTTGCTGCGCGTGTAACGGTAGCCACATTGTCGGATATTTATTCCGGAATCACGTCTGCAATTGGAGCTTTAAAAGGACCACTGCATGGTGGGGCCAATGAGGCTGTGGCCAAAACGCTGGAGGAGATTGGTGGTTTGGATCAGGTGGACTCCTATATTCAGGCGAAACTGGATAACCGCGAAAAAATCATGGGCTTTGGACACCGAGTCTATAAAAACGGTGATCCGCGTGCCAAGCACTTGCACAAAATGTCCCGCGAGCTGGGGGAAATGAACGGCGACACAACGTTGTTTGATATGTCAGTTCGAATTGAGGAAATTGTAACAGGACAAAAAGGCTTGAAGCCCAATGTGGATTTTTATTCTGCCTCTGTGTATACCCAACTGGGTATCAAGAGAGACCTGTTTACACCTATTTTTGCTATGAGTCGTGTATCCGGTTGGACAGCGCACATTTTAGAGCAGTATGAAAATAACCGCCTGATTCGTCCTCGCGCCGAATATACAGGTCCAATGGATCAAAAATACGTATCACCAGAGTTGCGCTAACCCCTTGTCGAAGGAAGATTGAGGTTGTATACCCTGAATTTAAAAAATAAGGTACAATAGAGGGGACGACGAGAGATGTACGTTTTTGTCTGTGATAAAGATCATGTCTTTCGTCCTGTACCCATTCATATCTGAGGAGGAAAAGGAACTTATGGCGAAATTTGAAAAGTTTGAGCTCCCAACTGAAGGCGAAAAAATTACGATTGATAACGGTCAACTACAGGTTCCGAACCATCCGGTAATTCCGTTTATCGAAGGTGACGGCACGGGTCGCGATATCTGGAAAGCCTCCAAGCGCGTACTGGACGCAGCTGTAGAAAAAGCATATAACGGCAGCAAAAAGATTGCCTGGTATGAAGTATTCGCTGGTGAGAAAGCTTTCAATACATACGGCGAATGGCTTCCTAACGATACTTTGGAAGCCATCCGTGAGTATATTGTAGCCATTAAAGGTCCGCTTACGACACCTATTGGCGGTGGTATCCGTTCGTTGAATGTGGCATTGCGTCAGGAACTGGATTTATACGTATGTCTGCGTCCTGTTCGTTATTTTAACGGTGTTCCTTCTCCAGTGAAACGTCCTGAATTGGTAGATATGGTTATTTTCCGTGAGAACACAGAAGATATCTACGCGGGGATCGAGTATGCTGAAGGGTCCGAAGACGTGAAAAAGGTTATTCAGTTCCTCCAGCAAGAGCTGGGTGTGAACAAAATCCGTTTCCCTGAAACCTCTGGTATTGGCATTAAGCCAGTTTCTTCCGAGGGTTCAAAGCGTCTGGTACGGGCAGCCATTCAGTATGCTGTTGACCACGGACGCAAGAGTGTAACGCTCGTACACAAAGGTAACATTATGAAATTTACCGAGGGTGCCTTCAAAAATTGGGGTTATGAAGTGGCTGAGGAAGAATTTGCAGATAAAGTATTTACTTGGGCCCAATATGATGTAATCAAGGAAAAAGACGGTGAGGATGCGGCCAATGCAGCTCAAAAAGCAGCTGAAGATGCAGGCAAAATCATTATCAAGGATGCGATTGCTGATATCGCACTTCAGCAAGTACTGACTCGTCCTTCTGAATTTGATGTGATTGCTACGCTCAACCTGAACGGGGACTATCTGTCCGATGCTCTTGCTGCCCAAGTTGGTGGAATTGGTATTGCGCCAGGTGCGAACATTAACTATGTAACAGGGCATGCTATCTTTGAAGCTACACATGGTACAGCTCCAAAATACGCCGACAAAGACGTAGTGAACCCTGGTTCCGTAATTCTGTCGGGCGTAATGTTGCTTGAACACTTGGGTTGGCAAGAAGCGGCTGACCTGATTTACAAAGGGCTGGAGACGTCCATTAATAAGAAGATTGTAACTTATGACTTTGCTCGTCTGATGGATGGTGCTACACAAGTGAAATGCTCCGAGTTCGCAGATACCATTATTAGTAACCTGTAAGGAAGGGGAATACCACTTGTCCATTCAACGTAAAAAAATATCCATTGTTGGCGCCGGTTTTACCGGTGCCACTACCGCATTGCTGCTGGCTCAAAAGGAGCTAGGTGATATCGTACTCATCGATATTCCGCAACTAGAGAATCCGACCAAAGGCAAGGCGCTTGATATTTTGGAGGCCGGTCCGGTACAGGGATTTGACAGCCAGATCATGGGCACTTCCAATTACGAGGATGCAGCAAACTCGGATATCGTCATTATTACAGCCGGGATTGCACGCAAGCCGGGTATGAGCCGTGATGATTTGGTAAATACGAACGCAGGAATTGTAAAATCCGTTTGTGAGAACGTGAAGAAGTATGCGCCGGATTCTATCGTCATTATTCTGAGCAATCCGGTAGATGCTATGACCTATACTGCCTACCAAACGCTGGGTTTCCCGAAAAATCGGGTTATTGGCCAATCAGGTGTGCTGGATACAGCGCGATATTGTACCTTTATTGCACAAGAACTGAACGTTTCCGTCGAAGACGTACGGGGCTTTGTTATGGGTGGTCATGGTGATGATATGGTGCCCCTGGTACGCTATTCCAGCGTTGGAGGTATACCTATCGAAACCCTGATTTCGCAGGAACGTATCGAAGCGATCGTACAACGTACACGTAGCGGTGGCGGAGAGATCGTCAACCTGCTGGGTAATGGTAGCGCATATTATGCACCGGCAGCTTCGCTTGCACAGATGACAGAAGCGATTGTAAAAGATAAAAAACGGATTATCCCGGTCATTGCCTACCTGGAGGGAGAGTACGGCTATCAGGATTTATTCCTTGGCGTACCGACACTTCTTGGCGGCAATGGCATCGAAAAAGTGTTCGAGTTGGAATTGACAGCCGAAGAAAAAGCAGCGCTCGATCAATCCGCCGAATCGGTCTGCAGTGTGATTAGAATAGTTACCGTATAGATTCAATTTTCTACTAAAACGGTGACTATTACCTGAAGAGGTGTTCCTAAGCCATAGTCTTGGCCGCGGGACACCTCTTTTAAATATCAGGAATCTATTCGTTTTCTTCCTTTAATGTTGAAAATTTCAGTTTGGATTTGCTGGCACCAGCGGAGCGAACGGAACGATTGCGGACAAGCGTAAGCGCTCGCCTTTGTCTCCGGATTTATACCTATAAAATATATTCATATAGATCCGGAGACAACAGCGATGGTAGCAACGTTCTGTTCGCGGAGCCTCTCCCCAGCACCACCCAAGCTGAAATTTTCCCCGCCATATTCCTTTGCTTTGACTCACTTCCCCGGTATAATAGAGTTTATATGCATTGATAGTTACATGAGGACTTTGCAAAATCCTGACATAGAAAAGCATGTCCCAAAACACTGAAAAGATGGTAGTCATTCGTTGGAATATGATCGTTCTATGGAAAAAAAGTTTGAAAGAAAACAAAGAAGTGGAGGTTGTAAAGAATGTTTTTTATTCACATTATTGGATCACTGGCGATGGGTTTTTATTTATTGCTCCCCTTCGTTGTGGGCAAAATCGACAAATTGGCTCCTAGCGTGCAGGAGGGAACGATATCGGCTGTTCAGCTATTGAACCGTTTGGCTCAATTTGCGCTGATCCTAGTGCTTGTTAGCGGTATCTATATGATTTTTCCCTGGGGCTCTTATTCGGTAGCATGGATTGTTGTTGTTTTGCTGTTGTTTCTCGCCATTTCCGGTATTGCGGGAGCCATGGGTAAGCCGTTACGGCTGTCACTGGAAGCGATTCGTAGCCAACAGCCGATTACGCAATATGCTGGCAAAATGCGAATGTTCAGTACGCTGCTTGCCGTCTTCCTAATTTTAATTACGTTTTTAATGGTATACAGCCATATTATTTAATTATGTATTTAGTGAGAGTCTATAAACGAATGATGACAAATGCTAAATTGAAAAAACGGTCTGTGCTGCATAAGCATAGACCGTTTTTTTATGCGCTCAAATCACTACATTTTTCTTTTTTCGTTTAACGAATAACTTTGTGTGGTAATTCAGGAGTAGAGTGGATGCAAATGTTGCATCCTAAAAAATATCTGATTTTGAAGGGAGAATGTACAATGCCTAAAAGTAATCAACCTCAGCAAACTTTGCCCCCACAGCATCAGGACCAGCAACCGGGGATTGAGTCCAAAATGTCGCCTGCACCCCAGTTTGAAAAACCAACTTACAAAGCCGCTGGCAAGCTAACAGGTAAAGTTGCGCTTATTACTGGTGGGGACAGTGGAATTGGTCGGGCTGTAGCTGTCACGTATGCCAAAGAAGGTGCGGACGTAGCCATCATCTACTTGAATGAGCATAAGGATGCGGAAGAAACAAAACGTCAGGTGGAACAGGAGGGACGCAAATGCGTGTTAATTCCTGGCGATATCGGAGATGATCAATTTGCCAAAAAAGCGGTTCAACAGACAGTTAACGAACTGGGCAAGCTCGACATCGTTGTGAACAATGCAGCGGAGCAGCATCCACAGCAAAAGCTGGAGGATATCACTAAAGAACAGTTAGAGCGCACGTTCCGAACGAATATTTTCGGTATGTTCTTCCTGACGCAAGCAGCATTGCCGCATTTGAAGAAAGGGAGCACGATCGTCAACACAACATCGATTACCGCGTACGCGGGGAACAAGACACTCATTGATTATTCATCGACCAAAGGGGCAATCACATCCTTTACACGTTCCCTTTCACTCAATTTGGCGGATCAAGGCATTCGGGTGAATGCTGTAGCACCAGGGCCGATCTGGACACCGTTAATCCCGTCTACATTTGATGCCAAGACGGTTAGCGAGTTTGGAGGAGCGCAGCCAATGAAGCGTCCGGGTCAGCCGGAAGAATTGGCGCCAGCCTATGTGTACCTTGCTTCAGATGATTCTTCTTATGTAAGCGGGCAGGTTATTCATATCAACGGCGGTGAAGTTATAAACGGATAAAAAGACAAGGGAAAGGTTAGGGCTGCATTATGCCCTGGCCTTTTTACTTTTCACAGTGGAACATAATGAAGGTAGCCTGTAGAATGAGACTTAACTTACATAAAGGATGGGCATATTTTATGAAATCGTTTCGTTTCAGGCTTACCCTGATCATGCTGATTTTGATTGGCGTATCTGTCCTTGCTGCTGGAATTACTATGGGACAAATTTTTAAAAATTCGAATATGAAGGTGCTAGAGGAGAACATGGGACGGGAGATCGATCTGCTTCGCGCTACATTTCCTTTTGTTAATGCAGATGTCCTGTCCAGCACGGATTATGTCTCTTATTATTCTCAAAAGGCCAAGGAAATTGCTCGTCTGACGGAATCGCGGGTGACCTTCATTCGCAAGGACGGGACGGTGGTTGGTGATTCATTAAGCGATCCGCGTAAGATGGAAAACCACGCATCTCGTGAAGAAATTCAGCAAGCCTCAACAGAGAAAATCGGACGCACGATTCGTTACAGCGAAACCTTGCAGCGGAACATGCTATACGTTGCAGAGCCTGTTGTATCGGACAAGGGCTTTGATGGATATATCCGTTTGTCCATGAGTCTGAAAGCGGTGGAAGAGGGAGTACAGCGCGGCTGGACGGCCATCGGGATTGGTCTAGTATTGTTGTTTATTGCTGCTGGACTGGTAAGCTATCGTATTGCTCGCAGTCTCACCTCGCCCATTGAACATATTACTGGGGTAGCCAACCGTATATCAGGACTGGATTATGACGCAAGAGTCGGTGTACAGCGCCGGGACGAGGTAGGGCAACTGGGTGAAGCCATTAATCGTATGGCTGACAGTCTCCAAAACCAAATGAAAACGATACGTGACAATGAGGATCTGCTCCAGAGTGTCATGAGTAATATGACAGGCGGGATTCTAATGATTGATGCAAGTGAGTGTATTGCGCTTGTAAACCGTGAGTCTGAGCGAATGCTCGGTGTCGTGGGTAAACGGGTGAAGGATAAGCCGTATCATGAGCTGAAGAAGCACTATGAGCTCACAAAGCTAATTGAGGGCAGCATACAAAGCCGAGAAAGGCTGCATGGTGAGGTTCATTTGTACAATCCCGAGGAGAGACTCGTGTTGCTGGACGGTGTTCCGATGTATGAGGATGAGGGCGGATACCGGGGGATGCTGTTCCTTTTACAGGATATTACGGCTATTCGACGGTTGGAAAATATGCGGAGCGAATTTGTGGCTAACGTTTCTCACGAGCTAAAAACGCCGATTGCCGCAGTCAAGGGTTTTGCCGAGACGCTGCTCGGTGGCGGGGTTAAAGATGAGGAGACGGCCCGTTCATTTTTGCAAATTATATATGATGAAAGCGAACGATTGAATCGACTAATCGGTGATATTCTGGAGCTGTCCAAAATTGAGTCCAAGCGTTCCCCGCTGGATTGCTCGCCGGTGCACGTTTCGTCGTTCATAGAATCATTGCTGGAAAAACTGAACAATGTAGCTGCCAAAAAAAGGATTACGCTACACATGGATATCCCGGATGAGCTGTTTATGGAGGCAGATGAAGATAAGCTTCAGCAGATTTTCCTGAACCTTTTGTCTAATGGCATCAACTATACACTTGATGGTGGCAAGGTAAAGATTAAAGTTTTAACAATACAGCGGGAGAATGACACCGAAAAGGTCGTATTTACAGTCAGTGATACAGGTATTGGAATTCCGAAGAAGGACCTGCCACGTATCTTTGAGCGCTTTTACAGGGTGGACAAAGGACGCTCGCGTAACTCTGGCGGAACGGGGCTGGGATTGTCGATCGTCAAACACTTGGTCGATTTGCATCATGGCATACTTTCGGTGGAAAGTGAGCTTGGATTGGGTACCACATTTACAGTTGAATTACCGCTATTGCAACAGGAAGAATGAACTAGAACATTTTTTACATTCTGTTAACAATGCCGTGATAAAATAAACGGGTGTCGCATGAGTATGGAAAAGGTTTCAGGATTTTGACCAATGCGCCTTTAACAGGTAAACAGGAGATGAAGTTATTTATGGGACAACGCTTGCTGGTTATTGAGGATGAACCAACGCTTGCCAGATTGCTATCCTACAATTTGATACAAGAAGGCTTTGAAGTGGATACGGAGGATCATGGCAGTGCGGGGTTTGAGAAAGCATCCAGAGAGTCCTACGATTTGATCCTGCTGGATTTGATGCTGCCGGGAATGAACGGACTGGACATTCTGAGCAGACTTCGCCATCAGGGGCTGACGACACCTATCATTATCTTAACGGCCAAAAACGGTGAAGCCGAGGTTGTCCAAGGGCTGAAGTCGGGTGCGGATGATTACATCACGAAGCCTTTTGGCGTTTCTGAGCTGTTGGCCCGCGTAACGGCTGTGCTGCGAAGAACTTCCGGCGGGGATGAAGGAGTGTTGTCTGATCAGAAAGATAGCTCCAAAATTCAATTGGGCGAGCTGGAGATTTACCCTGAAAAATATGAAGTCATTCTTGGAGGTCAGTCCATCAGCCTCAGACCAAAGGAATTTGAGGTGCTTCTTTATTTGTCCCGCAAGCCGGGCGTGGTATTGACCCGGGATGATCTGATGAATGCTGTTTGGGGTTTTGACTACATTGGCGGGCAACGGACCGTGGATGTGCACGTCAGTTCCTTACGCAAAAAGCTGGAGCTTGATCCCGACTCGGTTCATATTGATTCGATCCGTGGAGTGGGGTACAAGCTGGTTGTAAATAAAAAAAGAAGCGCTTCTCATTTATTATAAATGAGGAGCGTTTTTCTTTATTCAGGGCAGTGTCCGGAGACCTTTGTGTCCATTTTGTGATTTTACATTTCATTAACAAAACCAGTCGCTAGAATCAACAAATGACCGATATGATGTTTCCGTCACTCCAAGTTAGTTAAAAAAAAGGGGACTTCAGAACGATGATAACGGAACCAAAGACCCAGCCGAGTTCCACTGCCTTGATTGAACGTGAAGCATACAAGTCGATTACTACCTATGTGCCATGCCGGGAGGTTCCGATCATTGGTACGGATATGTCTTGTAAAGAACTGTTAGCCCTTATGAAAACACAGGAAGATGTACCTTGTGTCATTGTTGTGGATAAAAATGATCTTCCATTGGGCATTATTATGAGAGATGCGTACAATCGCCATTTTACGGGCAGATTTGCTGCGGCGTTGTTCTATGACAAGCCTGCGGCCCTATTTGCCGACCCCGATACATTAATTGTGGATCTGAAAAGCCGGGCATCGGACATTGTGGAACTGGCGATGCTGCGCGAAGATCAACGTTTTTACGACTGTGTGTTGATTAAGGAAGGAACACGGTTACTCGGCGTACTCACGATTCGTGATATTCTGTCCGTCGTGCAGCGAATGCAAAGAGAAGCGGACGAAGAGCGGGGTGATGTGATTCGGCATAGCTATGACGGAGTCCAGCGTATTCAGCTGACTGTGCTGGATGCAGCTAAAGAGGCCGATGACAGTGTGCGGCTAACCCGCTCAATGAGTGAATTATCCCGCCGTGGCAAAGTAGAACTGGAGGATGTTTTGCTCTCCTATCGTGCGGTCACGGAGCAAATGAAGCGCCAGCATGAGCAAATGACGGCGTTGACGCAATCGCTGAATGACATTGCGGGCATGGCCTCGTCCATTCGTGCACTGGCAGATCACAGCGGACTGCTGGCGATCAATGCGTCCATTGAAGCGGCGCATGCTGGCGAACACGGGCGAGGTTTCCAGATTGTGTCTCAGGAGGTGCGGAATATGTCACTCCAGACGAAAGCCTTTTCCACGCAGATTACAGGCTTACTCACCCATATCGAGCAAATGCTGCGTGACACCGCTGAATTGACGGATACGAGTATGCAGCAGATTCATACAGGCTCTCAATATATTTCTGCCGGAACACAAACTTTTGCCAAACTACTGCAGGCTGTCGATGAAATTGAAGCCAAAAACAGCGAAATGTCCCGTTCCGCAGAGGAAGCGGCTTTGAATGCAGCCGAAATTGCGCAGGAGCTTGAGCTCATGCTAAGTTCTTGATCATTTTACATACCGTTAACAAATCCACCACACTAAATTTACACACAGCTTATATAATCTTCATATTGTGCAAATCAGGTGCAATGCTTGAGGATCATAACTGCAACACGAAGGAGATCATAAATCCATGAATGATTCCGTAATCCGGATTGATAAGCTGAATTTATATTATGAGAAATTTCACGCGCTGAAACATATAAACCTCGATATTCCTGAAAAAACGGTAACTGCCTTTATCGGCCCGTCCGGCTGCGGCAAATCGACCCTGCTGCGTACGCTGAACCGGATGAATGACATGATACCGGGAACGCGTATTGAAGGCACTGTGAGTATCGCAGGTCAGGATATATACGGCGATACTATGGAAGTAGAAACTCTGCGTAAGCAGGTGGGAATGGTTTTTCAACAGCCTAACCCGTTTCCCAAATCGATTTATGATAATGTGGCCTACGGCCCGCGTCTGCATGGAGTTCGGCAAAAGGACAAGTTGGACGAATTGGTCGAGCAAAGCCTGCGGCAGGCGGCACTCTGGGAAGAGGTCAAGGACTTTTTGAAGCGTTCTGCTCTGAGCTTGTCCGGTGGACAACAGCAGCGGTTGTGCATTGCCCGGGCGCTTGCTGTACAACCAGATATTTTGCTTATGGACGAGGCGACATCTGCGCTGGATCCGATCTCCACGATGAAAATTGAAGAACTGGTTCAGGAATTGAGAGACACATATACTATTGTCATGGTGACGCATAACATGCATCAGGCAGCGCGTGTGTCCGGTCGAACTGCGTTCTTTTTGAATGGTGTTGTGGTGGAAGCAGCGGATACAGAGACGATGTTTTCCACGCCGCAGGATTCACGTACGGAAGATTATATTTCAGGGCGATTTGGCTAAAGCCTACCAGATGAATATGCCAGAAGGGGTGACTTCGAAATGATACGTAGAAAAGGTTTTGATGAAGGGTTAGATGAACTGAGAGCCGTACTGCGCGAAATGGGTGCACACGTTTCGAAGGCGCTCGATCAGGCCATTGAATGCTTGCAGACCAAAAATACAGAATTGGCTCAGCAGGTGGTCAAAAATGATGCATCCCTCAATACGCTGGAAGAGAATATTCTCGATATGGGTTCCAAACTCATTATTACCCAGCAGCCGGTAGCGAAGGATTTGCGCCGAATCATTGTTGCATTTAAAATTTCCAGTGATCTGGAACGAATGGGCGATTTGGCGCTTGATATTGCCAAGGTGACCCTTCGCCTGGAAGGGCAGCAGATCATTAAGCCGCTGGTGGATATTCCGCACATGGCTTCCATTGTTAAAGAAATGATAGATGATGCGATCAAATCCTATTTGGATGAAAATACAGATCTGGCCTACAAAATGGCCAAAGAGGATGATCGTGTGGATTCCATGTATAGTCACATGATCAGCGATCTGTACGCCTTCATGGTAGAAAAGCCGGCAGAGGCTTCACAAGCCATGCTGCAGTTGCTTGTAGGACGATACATTGAACGAATTGGTGACCATGCTACGAATATCGGTGAAAGCACTGTATATCTCGTGACAGGGGAGAGACCAGATTTGAACCAGTAGAGCTTTCAGGTATATAGCGGTTGTTTCTGACCCAGACTTGTCTTTGAGCAAAAGGCAAATTTGGTTAGGAAGCAGCCGTTTTTTTCTGAAAAAGGAGTCTTGTATGTTAAGATAGGAAGAGGAATGCGTAAAACGTAAGAACGTTACGAATGCATTGAAGAACTTGCGAGGTGCTAAATG
Organism: Paenibacillus sp. FSL L8-0158; assembly: GCF_038592965.1. GTDB lineage: Bacteria > Bacillota > Bacilli > Paenibacillales > Paenibacillaceae > Paenibacillus > Paenibacillus polymyxa_D. The sequence continues at coordinate 1,879,933 of NZ_CP151949.1, forward strand.
GATAAACTCATGCTTATAGATGGTAACAGTATCATTTACCGGGCGTTTTTTGCTATGCCACCGTTAACGAATTCGAGCGGGCAGCAGACGAACGCGGTGTACGGATTTACGACGATGTTATTGCGGCTCTTGGAGGAGCACAAACCAACACATATGCTGGTTGCCTTCGATGCCGGTAAAATAACGTTTCGCCATAAAGGATACGAGGATTACAAAGGTGGACGGGAGAAAACCCCGCCAGAGCTGTCTCAGCAATTTCCGTTGCTGAAAGAGCTATTGACCGCTTTCGGCATTGCCCAGTTTGAATTGGATGGCTATGAGGCGGACGATATTATAGGCACCCTTTCCAAGACAGCGGACGAAGCCGGCTTCAATGTGCTAGTCGTGACCGGGGACAAGGATATGCTTCAATTGGCTTCAGACCATGTCACAGTCGGCTTAACCCGCAAAGGGGTTACTGAGGTGGAGACGTATGGACCTGAGCAAATTCAGGAACGATATGGCCTGAAGCCGCTGCAAATTATTGACCTTAAGGGTCTGATGGGCGATACGTCGGACAATATTCCTGGTATTCCTGGCGTAGGTGAAAAAACAGCGCTCAAGCTGTTGCATCAATACGGTTCAGTCGAAGAAGTGCTGGCGCACACGAATGAGCTGAAGGGCAAAATGAAAGAACGCGTAGAGACACATGCTGACGATGCGCGAATGAGCAAAGATTTGGCGACCATTTACCGGGATGTAACGTTGGACAAGCAGCTGGAAGATGTGGCCTTCGGCGGGCTGCAAGCAGAAACGGCCGGCCCAGCTCTGGCGAAGCTGGAGTTCAAGTCCTTGCTGGAGCGTTTATCTTTTTCAGGGGAGGTTGGCAGTACTGGGGTAGACGTCGAGGAAGCCGCGGCTGACGTAACAGTGCTGGATGAGCAGCGGATTAGCGAATTGGTAGAAGTGTTGGATCATGTGGATGTGCTGCATGTTGAAACGCATGGTGATAATCCGCATCATGCTGACATCGTAGGTCTGATATTTGCCGCAACGGGACAGCAGTTTTTTATGACACTGGATGTACTGCAAAGCGATACAGCTACACCTATTCGCGATTGGCTTGCTGACCCTGGACGCAAAAAACGCGGTCATGATCTGCATCGTACGGATTTGGCTTTACACTGGCATGGAATTGAGTTTGCAGGTGCCGAGTTTGATGTGCAATTGGCAGGGTACTTGCTGGACCCAACCGATGCAAACCAGACATTGAGCGGATTGGCAGCCAAATATGGCTTGTCTTCGATCCGTCCTGACGAAGAAGTGTTCGGTAAAGGAGCTAAATATAAAGTTCCTGACGTGGATGTACTGTCTGATCATGTGGCGCGTAAGGCAGCGGTGATTGAAGCCTTGGTGCCTGTGCAGCAGGCTGAGCTGGAGAAAACGGAAATGCACAAGCTGTTTCATGAGCTGGAGATGCCGTTGTCCCGCATTTTGGCGGATATGGAGAAGCAGGGCATTTTGGTGAACGTAGAGGAACTGCGCGCTTTGGGTAAAGAATTTGAAGCCCAGATCGCAACATTGGTGAACGAGATCTACAGCATTGCTGGAGTAGAGTTCAATCTGAATTCGCCCAAGCAGTTGGGTGAGATTTTGTTTGATAAACTGGGTTTACCTGTCATTAAAAAGACGAAAACGGGGTACTCGACCGATGCGGAGGTATTGGAAAAGCTGGCCCCCTATCATGATATTGTACAAAACATTTTACAGTACCGTACTATTGCCAAACTCCAATCGACGTATGTTGAAGGATTGCTGAAAGAAATTTCGGAAAAAACGGGTAAGGTGCATACGTATTTCCGGCAGACAGTTGCAGCAACTGGACGCTTGAGCAGTCAATTTCCGAATTTGCAAAACATTCCGATTCGTCTTGAAGAAGGTCGCAAAATCCGCAAAGTATTTGTTCCGTCCGAACCGGGCTGGTCTATTTTGGCGGCAGACTACTCTCAGATTGAGCTGCGGGTGCTGGCTGATATTTCGGATGATGAACGTTTGAAGGAAGCCTTTGTCCACGATATGGACATTCACACCAAGACCGCATCCGATGTGTTCGGTGTAGCAGCGGAAGATGTGGACTCCAATATGCGGCGTTCTGCGAAGGCAGTCAACTTTGGGATTGTCTACGGGATCAGTGATTATGGTCTGTCACAAAATTTGAATATTACGCGGAAGGAAGCGGCTCGCTTTATCGACCAGTATTTTGATGTGTTCCAAGGCGTTCGCCGTTACATGGATGATATTGTGAAGGATGCGAAGCGGGACGGCTACGTAAAAACGCTGTTGGAACGCAGACGCTATTTGCCGGAGATTAACGCCAGCAATTTCAACCTGCGTTCATTCGCGGAGCGTACAGCGATGAATACGCCGATTCAAGGCACCGCAGCCGATATTATCAAGTTGGCGATGGTACAGATGGATAAGGCGCTACGTGAACGTAATCTTCGTAGCAGAATGCTGCTCCAAGTACATGATGAGCTTGTATTCGAGGTTCCGCCTGAGGAAATGGAAACGATGAAAGAGCTTGTCCCTGCTACCATGGAAGCTGCATTAAAGCTGGCTGTTCCGCTCAAAGCCGAAGTAAGCTATGGCAGCAATTGGTATGAGGCCAAGTAAGATATTTCAATGAGTAGATAGTCCCAATTTGACGCTGCTTCCGTTATAATATAGGGTGAGGTGAAGACATCATGCCGGAATTACCGGAAGTAGAAACAATTAAACGAACGCTAAACGAGCTTATCGTTGATAAACATATAGATCATGTCACCGTGAATCTGCCGCGGATCATTCAACGGCCCGATGATATCCACGCTTTTGCCATGGAATTGGCTGATCACCGGATTACAGGGGTAGAGAGACGCGGAAAGTTTCTGCGAATTTTGTTGGACGGGCTGGTTCTGGTCTCCCATCTTCGAATGGAAGGGCGATATGGATTATATTCGCAACATGATCCTGTGGAAAAGCATACCCATGTCATCTTTCATTTTAAAGATGGTACGGAGTTGCGTTATCAGGATGTGCGCCAGTTTGGCACGATGCACTTATTTCCGGCAGGACAGGATTTGCTGGAAAAACCGCTGAACAAACTTGGTTTGGAACCGATGGACGAGGCCTTTACACCAGAAATGCTGCGTGATGCTGTTGGAACTCGTTCGACTTCGATCAAGGCAGCGCTGTTAAATCAGTCATATGTGGTGGGCATCGGGAATATCTATGTAGATGAATCGTTGTTTAAGGCGGGAATTCATCCAGCGCAGTCAGCCAAAAGCCTAACGGATAGTCAATTTCATGTCTTGCATGAGGCGATTGTCTCCACGCTAGGTGCGTCCATTCAGGTTGGAGGCTCGTCCATTAAATCGTTCGTTAATGGACAGGGAAAAACAGGCGACTTCCAGCATCAATTGCAAATCTATGGACGTAACGCGAAGCCTTGCATTAACTGTGGTACATTGATCGAAAAATCTGTCGTAGCTGGACGTGGTACACATCATTGTCCGGTCTGCCAGCCTCTGCGCTAAACAGGCACAGTCACCCCAAGCCCATCCCTCTCATATATTGTTCCAAGTACCAATACTGCGGAGGGTTTCGGTTGTTATAAGGCCCTGCCTTCGCAATGGGAGGGAATTGGAGTGGCTAATCATTGGGGAGCCCTGCTGTTACTGGCATTTGCGCTAAGTTTGGACAGTTTCGGAGTCGGTGTTACATATGGTCTGCGCAAAATGAAAATTCCATTGTTGTCGATTGCTATCATCTCCATATGCTCAGGTTTGGTGATCGGCATATCCATGCAATTGGGCGCATTACTATCTCGTGTCCTGTCTCCTGTATATACGACCGTTTTCGGCGCTGTCATCCTGATCTGTATTGGCTGTTACTCTTTGTTTCAAGCTCTGCATCGCAAAGAGGATTTGCCGGAGGATTCAGTGGAGGCCTCTCGGGGTCTGCTTCTTACAGAACAGACTGATCCAGCGAGCAGATCTGTTCTTGGGGAGAAGGAGGGTGTAGAGAATGCTGATACCGAGTCTTTCCCCAACTCAAGAAAAGATCTGTCGGCAGAAGCTTCTGTGGAGCAGCAGGAACGAACAGTATTTTCTCTGGAGTTTCGCAAATGGGGGCTTGTTATTCGGATTCTTCGAAGCCCGTCTGCTGCGGATATGGACCGTTCCGGCAGTATATCTGCTACCGAAGCGGTTTGGCTAGGTATTGCATTATCGGTCGATGCGTTCGGAGCGGGACTCGGGGCAGCTATGCTTGGTTTTCAACCACTGTCTACTGCGCTGGCTATTACGTTATTCAGTGGAACATTTTTGATTGCAGGGATGAAGGCAGGTTTCTTTCTATCAGCATTTCGATTTATGAAGGCGCTGGGTGTATTGCCGGCATTATTACTGATTATGATGGGCATATTGAAGCTGTTATGAGGTGAAAGAGCATGAATATCGGATTAACCGGAGGTATTGCTACCGGAAAAAGCACCGTGTCGGCTCTTTTGGTCGCCAAAGGTGCGCTGCTGATCGACGCAGATGCCATTGCCCGGGAAGTGATGCTTCCGGGGCATCCGGTGCTGGCGGCGGTCATACAGCATTTTGGACAAGCTATAGTGAATAGTGACGGAACTCTGCATCGCAAAAAACTGGGAGAGATTGTATTCGGAGATCCTGCCCAGCGGCAGGCACTTAACGATATTACACATCCTGCTATTCGTGAGGAAATGCGTATGCGCATGGAAGCATTTGAACGAGAACAGCCGGACAAGCTTGTTTTGGCAGATATCCCGTTACTGTACGAGTCGGGGCTTGAGAGCTTGTACGAGGAAATTATGGTTGTGTACGTACCACGTGATATTCAGCTCCAGCGTCTGATGCTCAGAGACGGTCTGACGGAGAAGGAAGCCGGACTTCGGCTGTCCGCACAGATGGATATTGAGCAAAAGAAAAGCTTGGCCGATATCGTTATTGATAATAGCGGAACACAGACTGAGACGAAGCGACAAATTGATCAATTTTGGCAGCGGAAGGGACTTGCATGAATATTTTGCGAAAGAAAAGAGTCCTGCTTATTTTGTTTGTCGGGTTTGTCCTGATTCTATTCCTTAATTCAAATTGGATGTCCTGGTTTTATCCGATTCAATATAAGGATGAGATTCGGCAGTATTCACAGACGTATGAAGTAGATCCATTTTTGGTGGCGTCTATTATCCGTGTAGAAACCAATTTTAAAACCAGCAAGCAGTCACATAAGGGGGCGCTAGGGCTGATGCAGATTATGCCGAATACGGCAAATTGGATTATGGACAGCGCCCAGATTCAAAAGGTTCCGCTGGACAGTGTCAAGCACGAGCCTGGCACTAATATTGAGCTGGGAACCTGGTATTTGCATAACCTATCCATAAAGTTTCAGGATAATCCTGTAGCAATTGTAGCTGCTTACAATGCAGGGCCGGGTAAAGTTCAAGAGTGGCTCGATAAGGGAGTGTGGGATGGAAAGGAAGAGTCCATCAAGCAAATCCCTTTTGGTGAGACACGACATTATGTACAGCGGGTCATTTATTACTACAGGCAATACACGAAAATTTATAATGATTTTTAATTCAAAGTTAATGACATGATGAGCTTTTCGCTTTAAAATGAAAAAAGCGTTGGACAGGCTGTTTTTACCAGCCCATCCAGACACTTTTTCTTGTTATTTTTGCATTATTACCGCGATTATTGGAATTGACCTGCCAATTGTTGTTCGGCGATCGTTACGAGGCGTTTTGTGATGTAGCCCCCGATCGAACCGTTCTCATAGGAAGTCATGTTACCTTGGTATCCATCTTGAGGAATGCTGATACCCAACTCTTGAGCGATTTCAAATTTCATTTGCTCCAGAGCGCCGGAGGATCTGCTGACTACCAGATTGTTGGAGTTGCCATTGTTTCCTTGTGCCATTGTTGTTCACCTCCTCGCGATATGGTAAACATATTATGATCCGTTTTGACAAAATTATTACTAAAAGTCTTCGGGAATTTATTGGAAAAAGAAAGTGGTGAGATTATGAAATGTCCGTATTGTGCCTATAATGGCACGAAAGTGTTGGATTCGCGACCTGCGAATGATAACAAGTCCATCCGTCGCCGCCGTGAATGTGAGCAGTGTGCCAGGCGTTTTACCACCTTTGAAATGGTGGAGGAAACCCCACTCATGGTCATCAAAAAAGACGGCAGCCGTGAAGAGTTTAGTCGTGATAAAATGCTGCGCGGTCTCATTCGAGCCTGCGAGAAGCGTCCAGTATCCGTCGAGCAACTGGATATGATCGTATCCCAGGTGGAGAACGCTATTCGCAACACAGCAGCCACAGAAGTGGATAGCCAGCAGATTGGTGAGCTGGTCATGGAACAGCTTTACCCAGTGGATGAAGTCGCCTACGTACGTTTTGCGTCCGTCTATCGTCAGTTTAAAGACATCAATATGTTTATGAAGGAACTGAAAACACTGTTATCTAAAGATACAGCCAGCGACTGATCGCTGACTGTATCTTTTCTGGGCCATGAAGGGAGAAATTTATTTTTTTATAAAACTATTGACACAGGGTTAAATATTTTATATGATATAGAAGTCGCTTGAAACGTTGATAAAACTTGCTTATGATGGGGCCTTAGCTCAGCTGGGAGAGCGCATCGCTGGCAGCGATGAGGTCAGGGGTTCGATCCCCCTAGGCTCCACCAAACTTTTATTATGGACTCTTAGCTCAGTTGGTAGAGCAGTTGACTCTTAATCAATTGGTCCAGGGTTCGAGTCCCTGAGAGTCCATCTTTTTAGAAAAAACGGCAGAGATGCCGTTTTTTTGTTGTTTATAGATCTATTCCCAGTCTAACGGAGAACAGTTATGAGTTGAATTAGCGCGTAACTGAATGCACAGAAAACAGATCCTACAGGAAATAGACGTCTTTTTTGAATTGCAACCCATTGTTCACGAGTGCAAGGACTAGTTATTTGCAGACAAGGGCTGCCCATTTATGGGGTTTTCATTAGTGTTTAACGCTGACTGACATAATCGGCAAGAATTTTGAGATACTCGTCATTTACCAATTTTCTTGGGGCGAATACGGCTGTTAAAAAAGTTAGAGATTTTGAACGCGCGATTTTTTCATCCATCATGGAGTGGTCGGCTTCAGGTAAATGAATCACGGATAGCAGCTCTGCGGGGATTTTCTGGCGATAGACTCGCTCGGTATCCTTTATATCAACATTAATATCTTTGCCAGCCAGAACCAAGAGTACAGGAGAATGGAAGTGACTTAATTCTTCGGTGGAATCAGACAGAAAATTTTTGCGTATAAAGCTCCATCTTTCTTTGGAAATCATATCGTCAGGATCGGCTATGCTTAGATATTCTTCATAAGAAGCCTGTTTTTTCAGTAACTGTAGAATCTCTTGATCGTAGTTCAATGTCTTTTGAATTTCTTGCGGAGTAACTCCTTCTCGCTCCAGTTCTTTTCTGGTATTAAATTGTTCTTGGGAAATCCAGTTCACGGCAGGCGATACAAGGATGCTGAATGCAATATCATGCTCCTCTTTAACGATCTTTGGAATGGCCCAGCCTGCTTGACTGGCTCCCCATAGGCCGATTTTTTGCTTATCGATCATAGGTAAACTTCTTGCCCAGTCTATTGCATATCGGATCTCCTGTGCGCGGTCCTCCATGCTTTGGCCGAGCCAATTGCCAGGAGCGCTGTTAATACCGGGCTTATTCAGTGACAGAGAGGCATAACCCTTGGAAGCGAACTTTTCCCACAGTGGTTTGTATCCATCATCATATGTGTCATTAATAGGACCATCCCCATGGACAAAAACAACCAATCCAACCTTTCCCGAGTAGTTCTTAGGCAAAGCTAATGTACCTGTTAACAGCCCTTTAGGTGTCGTGATTTGTATTTTTTCTTCTGTCATCTTGTAGGAATTTTGATACAGAACAATGAGTATCAATGCAACAGCCAGAGCTGTCGCAGTACCAAAAGTTAGCTTGAATGCTTTTTTCAATGATGCTCTCTCCTCGAATGCAGGTTCTCTTTCCAACTCATTAGATGCCATACAGGCTCCTTGAACCAAAAATGCCGTAACCCATTATATTTGGATTGTTCTACTTCAAACGCCAGTTGGTGATACAAACGGATAGCCCCTTGGTTCTTATGCGCTACGTGAAGCGTCAATGCATGAAAACCAGATTCAACCGAAAATTGCTGTGCGAAAGCTAGAAGATGGCGTCCTATTCCCTGATTACGATGACTTGAACGAATCGCCAAATGATCAATGTAACACTCATCTGCAGCGGGGGTATACTCTAGCGCATGCATACCTGCCAAAAATTTAAATACATTGAAACAACCAAACTGTTTTAGGAGCGGAGTCAAAGAAATGGGGTTTGTTTCAGGAAGTGAAGAGTAGGAGGGTTTCCATTTAAGGGAAAGAACACCGATAACTTCTTCGTTTTCTTTGGCTACAAATTGTTTCGTAGATGTGGAATAAGGATTTTGAACCCAAACCTGCATTAACAACTGCTGTATAGCTTGATCCTCCAGTGTAACAAGAGATTGGAATTTTGCTTTAAACGATTCGACTAAAAGACTGCAAACAGCTTCATGATCTTGTTTCTGGTATGCAACAATGTCAAAGGATTTTGCACTCATTTAGCGCCCTCCAAGATTATTCTACTTTGACTTGAATTTCATATTGTAGCTTGTTGTTGTCGAACATCGAAAGATAAGATTTTTCTACTAGAACAATCTTGCTTTGGCAGTTATATTGGTGAAGAGCTACATATCGTTCCATTTGTTTGATTTCATAATCAATCTCAGGTTCATCAATGACGGAAAAATGCTTATAAAGATAGTTGCCTTCTTCCAGAATATAGTCAGCCACTTCCGCCGTTTCATAACATAGCTTCAACTGTCCAGCATCAGACAAGTAATGCAGGTCATTTTCAAATAATTGAGGTGGGGCAGGGCGGTGTTCAAATAGGTTTCCGGCAGTGAACTCTTGACCATTCTCCAATGCAAACCATAGCTTTAAATGACGGGGGCCTAATCGTTTGATTTGATACTCATCGCCCTGCTGGGTCCGATTATTATATTCTTCTAACACTTTGTGAATAAACTGTTCATGCATCTTTAAGTTAGCTATTTCAGCTTGTACCTTTTGCAACGAATGCTCTAAAAGCTGGTTATAATCATCGGCAGCATAGAAAGTCATACATTCTTGAATCTGACCGACAGGTACATTTAATTTACGTAGTAATAAAATATGAGAAAGCTGATAAATCTCATGAAGCCCGTACATCCGATATTGATTTTCTTCAGTATGTGATGGATAGAGGATTCCCTTTTCTTCAAAATATCGCAGTTGATGTACAGATACATTCATAAGCTGAGCAAGCTGGCTGATCGTAATGTGTTCTTTCAATGAGAGGACTCCTTACTGATATTTGAATAACTCCACTATAAACCTTAGGTCAGACCTAGGGTCAATAGAAAATATCAAACAAATCTTGGATAGGCGTATGTGTCGAGCATTTGATGCCCACACCAAGGGGGAGACTGGAGAGTTTACCTGTAGGTGATAACCCGTTATAATCATAAGATTAGTGAGCATAAACAAAATGCTCTAGATGAAGGCTAGAATGGGGAAATCATGTTGAAAACTTTTAAAAAGGTATACATTGAGATAACGAGCATTTGCAATCTCGCATGCAGCTTTTGTCCTCAAACACAGCGTGTCAAAAAATTTGTTGATCCGGAAGTCTTTCGAAATGTGCTTGATCAGGTCAAACCACATACAGATTATATCTATTTGCATGTAAAAGGAGAGCCGTTACTCCATCCGAAAATTGATCTTTTGCTGGAAAGTGCTCATGAGAAAGGCTTGAAGGTCAATATTACCACTAATGGTACCTTGCTGCCGAAGACCGGACATAAGCTGCTTGGGCAGCCAGCGCTGCGTCAGATGAACTTCTCTCTCCATAGTTTTGACGGACATGAAGGCTCCGTGGATCGAGAAGGATATTTGGGCAATATTTTCACGTTTGTAAGAGAAGCGGTGAAACACAATGTCATTATTTCGTTCCGTCTCTGGAACTTGACTGAAGATAATTTGACTAATGTGCAGCGTCAGCGCAACCGGGAAACACTTGAACGACTGGAGCAAGAGTTTGGACTGGACTATCGGATTGAGGAAAAGGTGATACCGGGTAGTGGGGTCAAAATCGCACCAAACGTTTATTTAAATCAGGACCACGAATTTGAATGGCCGAGCCTCAGTGCCCCAGAAGATGACGGAAAAGGCTTTTGCCATGCACTCCGTAGCCAGGCGGCGGTATTGGTGGATGGAACGGTGGTCCCTTGCTGCCTGGATGGAGAAGGTGTCATTAATTTAGGTAACGTGCATGAGCAATCTTTTTCCGACATTGTGGAAGGGGAGCGTGCAAACCGTCTGTACTTCGGGTTCTCCAAAAGAGAAGCGGTAGAAGAGTTATGCCGAAAATGCGGGTACCGCAAACGATTTGGAACATAGTCATACAGGTAGAGCTTTAAACGACAGTAGAATGAACCGCAGAAAGATAGCCCTTTTGCAGGGCTTTTTTACTTATATTTTGAAATATACATACATAATTAATGGTTTTAAACTGTTCAGAGGAAGTTGGATATATTCGATTGCTTGTGAGAATGATTATCAATTATAATGAATTTAATTCTAACAGGGCGGAATAAGAACTGAAGGAACGGTTTGGATGGGGGATGAGCGGTAGTAATGAAGTTGAACGATCACATTTTGCTGTGGAATCATGTTTTTATACAGGTGATAGATGTTCGTCATAAGAAGATCGAAAAAGGGGAGGAGCTTCGAACCTATCGACTTCCTGCCAGTGCGTTCTTGTATGCCGTGCGTGGAAACGCACGAGTACGGTTGGATAACAGTATTCACAGGGTAGAGCGTTTCCATGTACTGCATGGTGGAAAAGGAATGTGCCTAAGTATCCTGGCGGAGGAGGTGCTTGAATATTACATCATTTTGTACAAGGCGACGCTTGCCCTGCCTGGTCGCAAAGAGATTGCACAATTGCTGGAAAAGGAAAATCCTTTTCAGAATCAGTATGCTTTCGCACCTCATTACCCGCTGCCCCTGTACGAGAAAGTGAAGCTGTTGGAGCAAGAATGGCGTGAAGCTTCTGGACTTGGCAAACTGCATGTTAAAGCCTTGTTTCATCAATTTGTATACGAGTTGTTGCAGCAGTTGTATTGGCAGGGCATCGAACCTCTTAAGCCAGACCTTGTATCGCAGGCTGTAGTCTATATTCGTGAACATTTTAGCCGACCTATGACACTTGAGTCCATTGCGGAGGAGCTAGAATGCAGTACTGGACATTTATCCAGGTTGTTCAAAAATAAAATGCATACCAGTCCGATTCACTACTTGGGCCAAGTAAGAGCAGAACGAGCGGCAGAACTGCTAATGCAGACGGACGCCACTTTACAGGAGATCGCAGAGCGTGTGGGATATCCAGATGCCCATTCGTTAAGTCGCAGCTTCAAGAAATTTAAGGGACTATCTCCCGTACGATTCAAAAAGGAGCGGGAGCATTCTGCCCAGAAGCAAGATCAGGATATGCCCCAAACAATGCTAAAATATGCCCTTCAGCGGACATCTTTCACACGTTATACTGATATTGATTATCAATATCGGTATCATGCGGAAGGGGATTTATTCATGCACGGAAGAGTCAAAATAACGGCCATGATGATTATGCTGTGTTTATCACTGATGCTGGGAGCTTGCTCGGCTCCGACGAATACAAATGGAAGCTCGCAAACGAAGGCTAATCATACAGCGACAACATCCAACAGCGATGGACAAGCGGCAGTGCAAGCGCAGACAAGAACGGTTAAGACATTAAAAGGCGATGTGGAAGTACCTGCAAACCCGAAACGAGTGGCATCGGATCAGTATATGGGTCATCTTTTGAAACTGGGGATTATTCCGGTAGGGGTCAGAAGCTATATGCTGAATGAGGGTTGGATTAATAAATCGGGATATCCCAAAGAGAAGTTGGACGGAATCAAGGATCTCGGTGATTTTCCTATGGATTTAGAGGAACTGACCGTTCTGCAACCGGATTTAATTATCGGTTCAATCGAAAAGAACATCGACAGCTATCAAAAGGTAGGGACGACTGTGTTCCTGCCGTATTGGGAGGGCGAATCTACAGCTGGGCCACTGGATAAATTCCGCAGAATCAGCGAAATCTTTGGCAAGCAGAAAGAAGCCGAACAGTGGATTACTGAATATGAGAAGAAAGCTGCAGAGGCCAGAACGAAAATTCAAGGTATCGTTAAAGACGGAGAGACGGTTTCAATTGTACAAGTCGCCAATAAATCGATATATGTTTTGGCAGCGAAAGGCGGCAATTACGGAAGTCCGACCATTTATCAGATGCTAAAGCTGCCACCTACCAAGAAGGCATTGAATATGAAAGAAGGATTTGAAAATATCTCACTTGAGGTTTTACCCGAGTATATGGGAGATCACATCTTTGTATACGGCTCAGAAGATGAGGGGGCTAATCAGATTCTGCATAGTGAGCTATGGAAAGGCCTTCCGGCTGTAAAAAAAGGACAGGTTTATATGTACGGTTCATTTAGCGATAAAGGGGATGAGTTTGTGATGGAAGACCCTTATTCATTGGAGCTCCAGCTGGATACCATAGTTAATCTCTTATTAGCCCACAAAAAATAAAAGGATGTACAGTAACATCTCCTATCTAAACAAGGGGAAGCTTTTAGAATTTCAAGCTGTGATAGTCATATAGACAAAATCCGCTTAACACAAAGATTCCTAAGTGTTTGGCGGATCTTATCATGTCTATATTTCTTCTTCTCTGTATGTTTTGGTGTATCTTTGAAATTCAGATTTTTGATTGTCGTAATAATCAGCTCTCGTCCAAAAAATAATTTGAGAGAATGAGTCGGAATGTTCCAAATAAGTGATTAAATATACAATTTTTACTTTATCACTCTCTACCCATACTTCGTATTGCAAGCCTTGATTCCCGTTTATATTGACCTTTACTGGTCCCGTCGAAATAATCCCTTTTCCAGACCTTTTGAGTACTAATTGAGCTGAAAACTCAGCGTAATCTTTTAATGTGATCATTGAGGATTTCTCATACGGCAGTTCGGATTTCCAATCCTTGATGATCGTCATGTATGCATCGTTTTTTTCATACCAGGCTTGAATTAGCGCATCTGGATTAAGAATTAAACCAGTCTTCCATATATAAGGGAGACGAATTTGTTGCTTGGCATCTTCACTTTTAAATGTTTTCAAAATAGTTGTTGAGCGAAGGCCTGGCTTAACTTGTGAGTCGCTTAAGACTTTCAAGGAGCTGGCTATAGTTGCAAATTCGTGATGTTGTTCTACTGCTGAGCCTCCCCTTGAATAGATTAATACTTGAAGATAGTGCTGCTTACTCTCTAACATGGCACTGAAGTAATAGACCTGTTGGCCATTGTATTTCCCGCTATAATCGGCTGTTCTGGCGGTTGTGGAATCAATCTGGATTGGGGTAGTATCCACAGCCTTAAAGTTTTCTAGGCCCAATGCGGAGATTTCTTCACGTTGCTGTACGAATTCGTCGAGCGTCATATTATTTGCAAAAGCTGACTTGGGGACACGGAAAACCAGACCTACGTTCTTTTTTTCTTTGTCACAAACACTAAGCACCGAATCCAGTTGTCCCTGTTTAAATTTACGCCAGCCAGCGGGAATGGTAAGAGCCACAAGATCCTTATCCGAGGTAACGGTATGAGCCAGCGACTCTGTGACGGGTAGAACAGGCTGACTTTCTTTGTCTACAACTGTTGTACTATGAGTCGCATTGTCTACATCAGAATTTGTTTGGACTGTAGTTGCAGCATTATTTGAGGTGCAGCTGGTAAGCATGAGCACTGCGATCAGTGCAATAACATAAAATCGGAAATGCGCAAAATTGAATTGCATGGAAATAACTCCCTCTGTTTCATATTTACAAAGGAGATTTTACCCTTTTATAAAATTATAAAAAAGAGGCGTTTGTCCTGTTTTACGTAGCTTAGTCGCTTATGGTAGTCGTTACTGTGACATTGTTGACAGAGGTTGAGGAAGCACTAGAGTTGAAATTAATAACCTCAATGACTACTGTTGCACCAACAACCAGGCCTGTATTTATAATTAGTTTTGTAGCAGAAAGCGTTGTTAAGCCGCCTCGCTGCAACGTCCCATTTACAAATACATTGTAGTATCCGCTACTAGTCGGAACAACAAGACTGTTTGTACGGAATCATAATACAATGATAGCTTCTCTAAGGTATTTTGACCTCTATTACTCACTTGTTTGCGTTGGAGTGAATAATGAATTTTGGAGAATCTATTGGATTTATATAAAGGAGAGGTTGGCATAAAATAGATATACATGATTAATAGTAAATACATAAATAGTGAGGGAATAACGATGATCAAATTAAAAGATGTAGGCAATTTCGAGGTGCTTCCTGAGATAGCGATGCATATCGTTCAAGGCAATATATCCGCTTTACGCCAGGCGCTGAACGAAGGCTGGGATATAGAACAAGGAATCGTACTCAGCAAATATACGACATTAAGTCCACTGGATATTACACTCATCACTGAGCAAATGGAAGTCTTGAAGCTACTGGTGGATGAGGGAGTTCAACTTAATGTAAAGGATAATCCCGCATTCCTGACGGCTGTTCGCTATGGTACAGAAGAGATCGTCCGTTATGTGGTTGCCCATGGCGCCAAGCTGGACGGGAAAAATCATGTCAAATCCGGTGCCTATGAGCAAGCCTACTACGGTAACAAAAGCAATATCCTGCTTATCCATGAGCTGGGTCTCGATATGAAGCTGCATGCTGGAGTAACACTCCGCAACGCAGTTAGTGGGCATGACTTGAAAACAGTAGCTTTACTATTGGAACATGGCGTAGATATTAATTTCAATGCCCCTAATATGGTATATCCATATAAAGCCACGCCTCTGACAGTGGCGGCGCGCAACAACGATTTTGCGATGGTAAAGTATTTGGTCCAGCAAGGCGCTGATGTGACGTTGGCAGAAAAAGATGGAGAACGGGCATATACGATTGCACTAAGTAATAAAAACATGGAAATGGCTGAGTATTTAAAGTCCGTAGAGCCTCCAGTATTTCATAATTTGGAAAATAAACGACATGCTTTAAAAAGCTACAAGCTTCCGAAGGATATTATTGCCTTTCTGACGGGGGATCAGCTCCGTGTGAACCTGCCAGAAAATGATCTTAATATTCTATTTGTTGATTTCTTTTCATTTATCGATACGGTTGAGATGAAGGTAGGTCGGCAAAAGCTATTGCGTCTGTCTCTAAAAGTAGATAATTACTCGGATATTATATTGGTGTGGAATCCAAAGCAGAAGTGCCTGGGTTATTATGACGAGGAGCACCAGGAATATGCGGATGTGTGCAGCTTTGCCGAGTTTCTTGCACAGCCGGAAGAATATCTGGAGAAGATTATTGAGGGTGAATATGTATCATAACGAGGTGAGCCATGAATGCGGTATGCACGCAGTCATGGCTCTTGTTATTTTAATATACAGCACTAGCGTACACAGATGCCTAATGCACATTAGGAATGGTTACGTATGAGATGAATGAGATTTCAATAGTTGCTGCAGTAGCTAGCTGGATATGACCATCGGCTCCATCACGATAATCT
Organism: Paenibacillus sp. FSL L8-0158; assembly: GCF_038592965.1. GTDB lineage: Bacteria > Bacillota > Bacilli > Paenibacillales > Paenibacillaceae > Paenibacillus > Paenibacillus polymyxa_D. Next base: position 1,895,751 of record NZ_CP151949.1, read on the forward strand.
TATGAAAATTGTTCGATTTGCTGATACTGACTGAAGAATCAAGAATTACAGCTACAGCTATCCAAACCGTGGGGAGCATGGGGGATGACGGTTTCGTCATTGGAATCGTTAAGGACTGAGCATGAAGCGTCTCGATTAGCCAAACACAGAGGGGAGCGTTCCCGGTGTTTAGCTTTTTTCTGAGTAGAGAAGATGTTAGGAAGATTTGTGTGCTTAATGGTAAAATGGTGCTGATGAAAGCATCAGAACGTTTTTGAACGTTTACTGCTGAATTCCTATGTAACAAGAATGAATTTACATAAAAGTAGATGAATTTTCTTTAAAATGTAAACGCAATCATGTAGATTGGAGCGGGAATTCACCATTTTGTAAAAAAATGAAGTTGGAATGAATTTATTTGAATCTTTTTGAAGAAAAATGATTGTTTTTTATTAGGTTTGTGGTACGATATAAACAGTTGGGGGAATGAAGATGCTGACGGAAGAAAGATACAAGTTAATAATACAGCGCTTACAAGAACGTGGTGTTGTAAAGTTGCAGGAATTGGCTGATCTGTTGGGAGCTTCTGAATCAACAATTCGGCGCGATTTGATAGATCTTGAGGGCCGTCAGTTGCTAAAACGGATTCATGGTGGGGCAACCTTACTGAATCAGAAAAGTCAGGAACCTGGCATGGAAGAAAAAACATTCAAAAACGTTCAACAAAAAAACGCAGTCGCCCGCATGGCAGCCAAAGAAATTTTGGATGGCGAATGTATTTATCTGGATGCGGGAACAACAACGATGGCGATGATTCCTTACATTGAAGCTAAAGACGTGACGGTCGTGACGAATGGTCTATCCCACGTAGAAGCACTGGTAAGTAAAAGAATCAGAAGCTATCTACTGGGAGGGATGATGAAAATTCATACCAAAGCCGTAATTGGCAGTATTGCCTTACAAAATTTGGACAATTTTCGATTCGACAAGTGCTTTCTAGGAACGAACGGGGTGGATATGGAAATGGGGTATACGACTCCTGATCCTGAAGAGGCGCTAATCAAGCGGCGAGCTCATCAGCTGTCCGGCAAAACGTATGTGTTGGCCGATTCCAGCAAAATTGGAGAAGTAACCTTCGCCAAACTGTTCGAGCTCAAGGAAGCTATACTTATTACCGAATCGATGCCAGAACGCTCACGCCGATCCATCGCTCAGAAAACTAAGATAATCGAGGGATAACAATGATATATACAGTAACGCTGAACCCTTCCATTGATTATATCGTGGAAGTTGACGATTTGAAGCTTGGTGATTTGAATCGGATGAAACGTGATTTGAAATTGCCAGGTGGTAAAGGAATTAATGTATCACGTGTACTAAACCAGCTGGGAGCAGATAGCACGGCGATTGGTTTTCTAGGAGGATTCACAGGCAGGTTTATCGACGATACATTGCGGGAAGAATCCATTAAAACTGATTTTGTAATGATCGAAGATGACACACGGATTAACATTAAGCTCAAGCATGGCGATGAAACGGAAATTAACGGTTTGGGACCTGTGATTCGTGGGCAAGAGGCCGATGCGTTGGTGCAAAAGCTGGCGGGACTCCAGAAAAATGACATTGTCGTCTTGTCGGGAAGTATTCCGCCGTCACTTGGAGGAGACTTCTATGATCGGCTGATTAGCGTATGCCAGCAAACTGGGGCTGAATTCGTCATCGACACCACAGGTGAGGCGCTGATGAAGGCACTGGTTCATAAACCGCTGCTCATCAAGCCGAATCACCACGAGTTGGCTGAGTTGTTTGGCGTAACTATTCATTCAAAGGAGGAGATCGTCACTTACGGTCGTAAGCTGCTGGAAGCAGGTGCAAAAAATGTACTGATTTCCATGGCAGGAGAAGGGGCTTTGTTCATTACGGCAGATGAAGTGTATCATGCAAATGTACCAGCAGGAACGGTGAAAAATTCTGTAGGCGCAGGTGATTCAATGATTGCTGGATTCGTGGGTACGCTGGCTCTTCATGGCGATCCGATCGAAGCATTCCGTGCAGGAGTGGCATCCGGAAGCGCAACTGCATTTTCCGATGATCTGGCTACTAGAGAGAAAATTGAACAATTACGGCCGCAAGTCACGATTTCAAAACGGTAATCCGGCTGCATCATGAGCTTATTATGCGTGTATCGACACGCTGACCGAACTTAGGAGAGTGTGAAAAATGAGAATAACAGACCTGATGATTAAAGAAACGATGATCATGGACCTGCAGGCGACGACAAAAGACGAAGCGATTGAGGAGCTCATTGCTAGTCTTGAAGCAAGTGGGCGTATTAATGACCGTGCCTTGTTTAAAGAAATGATTTACAAACGTGAAGCAGAGTCCAGCACTGGAATCGGCGGCGGCATTGCGATGCCGCATGCCAAGACCAAAGCCGTGAATGAAGCGACTGTCGTTTTCGCCAAAAGCAGTAAAGGTGTAGAATTCGAATCGTTGGACGGTGAGCCGGCAAAAGTGTTCTTTATGATTGCGGCTCCAGAGGGAGCAGCAAATACGCATCTTCGCACACTGGCAGCCCTTTCCCGGCTGTTGATTGATACCGATTTTATCGGGAACCTTATGAAAACGCAAACACCGGATGAAGTATCTGTGCTGTTTGATACCAAGCAGGCGGAAGAAGAAGCTGCCAAAAAAGCAAAAGAGGCTGAGAAAGAGGCTGCCAAAGCGCAGCAAACGCCAGACGTTATCGTTGGCAATCCGAATTCTGACGAGTTTGTGGTTGCAGTGACCGCTTGCCCTACAGGTATTGCGCATACGTTTATGGCTGAAGACGCTCTCATTAAGAAAGCGACAGAAATGGGTGTTAACATCCGTGTAGAGACGAATGGCTCGGAAGGCGCACAAAACGTACTGACAGCGGATGAAATTCGTCGTGCCAAAGGAGTAATCGTCGCAGCTGACAAGAAGGTTGAAATGGCCAGATTTGACGGTAAGCCTGTATTACAAAGACCGGTAAGCGACGGTATCCGTAAATCTGAGGAACTGATCCGCAAAGCGCTGAACGGCGATGCCCCAATTTATCGTAGTGAAGGTAATGGCAGCGCTGAAGAGTCGAAAGCGGAGAAGAGCAGCGTAGGCAGCAAAATCTACAAGGATTTAATGAACGGTATTTCTCATATGCTGCCATTCGTTGTAGGCGGGGGGATCTTGCTAGCCATTTCCTTCTTGATTGAACAGGTAGCGGGAGAAGATAATGTATTCTTCCAACTGTTACAAACGATTGGCGGCGGAACAGGTGCGTTCCACTTCCTGATTCCGATACTGGCCGGATTTATCGCGATGAGTATTGGAGACCGCCCGGCACTGATGCCAGGTATGGTTGGGGGTCTGATGGCTGTAAACTCTAATGCAGGTTTCCTTGGCGGTCTGGCAGCAGGTTTCCTGGCTGGTTATGTGGTGATCTTCCTGCGTAAAGCTTTTGCAGGTCTACCGAAAACGCTGGATGGTTTAAAACCAATCTTGTTATACCCGGTATTTGGACTCCTAATTACAGGCGCGATTATGTTTTACCTGTTTGATCCAATTTTCGGTGGTATTAATACGTGGCTTGTCAATGTTCTGAACAATTTAGGAACAGGAAATGCAGTTATTTTGGGTCTGATCCTGGGCGGAATGATGTCGATTGACATGGGTGGACCTTTCAACAAAGCAGCTTACGCATTTTCGATCGGTGTCTTTACTTCCAGTGGTAACACGAACGGAGCTATGATGGCGGCTGTTATGGCGGGCGGCATGGTACCTCCGCTGGCAATCGCATTAGCTTCGACGTTCTTCAAAAATAAGTTTACTGAGCAAGAGCGCAAGTCTGGCTTGACGAACTATGTACTTGGATTGTCCTTCATTACGGAAGGAGCCATTCCATTCGCAGCTGCTGATCCTCTGCGTGTCTTAACCTCTTGTATTGTAGGTTCAGCGATTGCTGGTGGTCTGACGCAGTTCTGGCAAATCAATCTTCCAGCTCCACATGGCGGAATTTTTGTAGCAGCTCTTGCCAATCATGCTTTGCTGTTCTTGCTTGCAGTGGTGATTGGTTCTGTAATTTCCGCGCTCATTCTGGGATTGTGGAAAAAACCGCTTGAAGCGAAATAATGGGTATGACAAGCGTATAAAAATAAAAAGAGGGCCTCATTTCCTTAGGCCATCAAAATAGTAAAGCCGCTAAACATCAGGTTTCTGAGTGTTTGGCGGCTTTTTCTTTATGCAGAGATGATATAACTTATTAGTAGTTCTTGCATAGATGCTATAGCCTGTAAAGCTCCTTAACCACCTGTATAAACAGCTTTCGGGCCGAAGACATATACTGCTGGTGATGGTTGTTTTGTAATAGTCCAATCGAAATATTAGGGTCTGTTAACTGGAGGGGGACGGTGACCAGTTCCTCCGGCAAAGGCATTGACGATAGAACCACTCCAACTGAAGGAATCGTTTTTACGAATGTGGGGATCGACGAGATTTGACTGACAGTATAAAAAAACGGCATCGACGGGAAGTGTGAAAGCTCTTTCTCCAGTCGTATATGGTACAAGCAGTTCTTACCTCCGACGATAAGCGGATACTCGTACAGATCTTCGAGCTGAAGCTCACTTTTTGCCGCGAAGGGATGATTACGGGACACAATAAAGGCGATGTGTTCGTGATATATGGGCTCAAAGTGTAAGGAAGGAATGGAGTGAGGTTCCCCAGAGATTGCAAAATCCAGCTTACCATCCACCAAAGCATGTGCGAGTGCATCCGTGTTTCCAACTGTAAAATGACACGTAATATTCGGTTTATGCTCTCGAAACTGCTGCAGAGCCAAGGGGAGTAAGGTAGCCGCTACTGTTTCAAGCACACCGATATGGAGCGTGCCGATCTCCTCCTTTTTCAGCGACTTCGCCTGGTCCATTACAAAATTCCAATGCTGAATAAGCCCGTCTACCTCCTCGGCATATAGTTTACCTGGGGACGTTAGCTCCGCATCCCATCCCCTTTTAAAAAGCTGAAATCCCAGCTCTTTCTCTAGCCTCTGGATTTGGCTCGTGACTGTAGACTGAGCGTAGTTTAATTTGACAGCAGCTTTTGAAAACGTCCCTTCTTCGATTATAGTACGAAATGTAGTTAATTCTTTCAGATCCACGCTTGTTCATCTCCATCGGTAAAATTGAATATATTTATGATTATTTTCAATTATACAGATGAAAGTAAGGGGAGTACAATCATCTTACCCCAACGGATAGGAGAGATGAACATGCCATTTGTACGAGTTGGCTACATGGAGCAACAATACACAGAGCAAGAGCTGCCTTGGATTAGTCGCTGTATCATGAACGCTTTGATCGAACATTTTCAGGTTCCGGAGAAAGATTACTTTCAGGTTTTTCATGCTCATAAGCAAAGCGAGTTTTATTTCAGTCCAGATTATTTGAATGTATCCAGAACAGACAAGCTACTGTACATCCAAATTACGATGGGATCGGGTAGAAGCACGGAACAAAAAAAGAGATTTTACCAAATATTAGCCGAACTCTTATCTATTGAATGTGAGATTAGACCGGAAGATGTATTTGTGACACTGGTAGAGACTGAATTAGAGGATTGGTCCTTTGGCAACGGACTTGCCCAGATGATTGTATGAAGCATAAATTGATCAGATCGAGTGTTCGGGAAACGATCGGTGATTTTGCTCCCGCTTTTGTAGGTTATACGGAGGATGTCCTTTTTGGAGATGTATGGAGAAGAAGTGAGTTATCTCTAAGGGAACGGAGTCTCATTACAGTTGCCGCTCTGGTAGCGGGTGAGCATATAAATCAACTCCCTTATCATCTGATGCTGGCCAAGGAGAACGAGATTTCGGAGGAAGAACTGGTTGAGGTCATTACACAGCTTGCCTTTTATGTAGGATGGCCCCGGGCAGCCTCAGCCATTCAGGTTGCCAAAGAGGTATTTTGCAAAGAGAAAGAGAGTTAAGCATGAACCTAAAAAACTGCTAAGCACAAGGGATTCTGAGTGTTTGGCGATTCTTTGGCATGATTCTATTGTTATTCTGCATTGAAAGCGGTATAGTAAGAGTAATTGAATGAGGGGTGAAGTGCCCTTCGGGATTGTTACTGGTAAGCAGGCGATACCCAAATAATGACTAATTGATTTAGTCGTTATTTGGTTTTTTTTTGTTATTACAAACTTTGTCATTACATCAATGAGGTGAGCAGATAAATGATCATCCGGCAAATTTTTAACAACAATGTCATCCGAGTCGAAAATCAGGTGGGTCATGAATTTGTTATCATAGGGAATGGTCTAGGTTTTAAAAAGAAAAATGGCCAGAGGGTCGATGAGGACAAAATAGAAAAAACCTTTGTATTAAAGTCTGATAAAATCCCACAAAAATTAATAGATCTTATTGGGGAAACTTCTGTAGAGTATTTAAAGGTGGCGGATGAAATTGTAGGCAGCGCAAAAAAGGAAATGGGAGATATTTTTAGTGACAATATCTATATTTCTCTGATTGACCATATTCAATTTGCCATCTCTCGATACAGAAAATCCGTAGGACTTAAAAATTCACTGTTATGGCAAATTAAAAAGTTTTACAAAAAAGAATTTATGATCGGTATGAATGCATTGGACATCATCCATGCTCAATTTGGCGTCCAAATGGATGAGCATGAAGCAAGCTTTATTGCTATGCATTTTGTAAATGCAAGACAAGACGGTCAGGGAATGAAACAAACGGTTGAGATTACCGAGATTATTGATGACATATTCAACATTGTAACCGATTACTACGAGATTACACTGGATGAAACTTCGTTCAATTATTCCCGGTTTATTACTCATTTGCAGTACTTTGCCCAGCGCTTGCTGAGCAATGAACAAGAACAACTAGCTTCAGGGGATAATTTCTTGTATGACCAAGTCAAAGATAAATACGAGAGGGCTTTTCAATGCACCCAATTAATCAATCAATATTTGGAGTTAAAGCATGAAAGTGCTATGTCGATTGACGAAAAAGTGTATTTGACGATTCATATACAGCGTGTAACCTCCAGAAATGATATAGCTAGTTCTTAGAAAAAAAGCTTGCAAACGATTTCTAAGTGATTTATAGTAGGCTCACAACTTAAATATAAGGATTGTTACTGGTTAAGCAGGCGATACCTAAATGAATGGCAGTGATCATTTTCTTTGATCATACAGGCCTTTCGTTTAGGTATTTTTTTGTTTTCAGGCAATCTGCCCAAGAGGAGAATGAACATGGACCATAAGAAAATGGGCGAAGACATCGTACGTCTCGTTGGAGGAGAAGAAAATATTAATGGGCTTGTCCATTGTGCTACACGACTCCGATTTGACCTGAAGGATTCACGAAAAGCCGAAAGAGAAGCGCTTGAGAAGCACGAGGGAATCATTACAGTTGTTGAAAGCGGAGGACAATTCCAAGTTGTTATTGGCAGCCATGTTGCCTATGTATATGCAGAGATCATGAAAAGCAGGGATTTTGGATCGAACTCCCCTGCGGCCAGTGAATCCAGTGGAAAAAAAACATCGGTCATAACTACAATCTTTGAAGTCATTTCCGGTAGTTTCTCCCCATTGATTCCAGCGATGGCGGGCTCGGGAATGATAAAAGCACTCCTAACGGTTTTGACCTTACTGGGATGGATGTCTGCAACAAGTGATACCTATCTGATCCTGTCTGCTGCTGGGAATGCTGTATTTTACTTTTTGCCGATTTTACTAGGGATTACGCTTGGTATAAAGCTGAAGGCGAATCCTTATGTAGCTGGTGTGATCGGTGCGGCTCTCATGGAACCCAACTTTACGGGGCTGATGGACAAGGGCTCTGATGTATCGTTTTTAGGAATACCGGTGGTCATGATGAACTACTCCGCCAGTGTTTTCCCGATTTTTATATCCATTAGCATCTATGCGTTGGTAGATAAGTTTTTGAAGAAGATCATTCTTAAGGATTTACAATTGTTTTTAGTTCCGATGTTGGCTTTAATGATTATGGTTCCGCTATCTGCGATGGCTTTCGGACCTTTCGGTACAGGGGTAGGAGATTGGATTTCTTCAGGTGTGACATGGTTAATTGGTGTAAGTGGCATTTTGTCAGGGATTGTTCTTGGCGGTTTTATGACCTTTATGGTCGTCTTCGGACTTCACTGGGGTTTTACACCCATCACGATTCAAAATATCGGTGTTGGCGGGGATCCGATTGAGGCGATGGCTGCAGCAGCAGTATTTGCTCAAATTGGGGTAGCATTTGGTATCTTCCTAAAGGCTAGAAAAGATAAAACACTTAGAACTCTTGCCGGTTCTACGAGTATTACAGGATTGCTGGCGGGTGTGACAGAGCCGATTGTGTATGGTCTGGTGCTTCGCTATAAACGTGTCATTCCGATTGTCATTATCGCAGGGGCTATAGGCGGTGCCATCAATGGACATTTTGGGGTAAAAATGACGGCGTATGTGTTTCACAACATTTTTGCGATTCCAGTGTATACGCCAACCTTGGTTTACGTGATTGCCATTGCCTGCTCATTCGCGGCAGCAACCGTACTAACCCTTATTTTTGGGTATGAAAGCAAGGTGAAGGAGGAGACCCCAGAAACAGTTGAATCCGTGAAAACAGCAGAACGAGAGCCTGTTGCTACAGCAACCAAGGCCGCTGATATCAAGAAAGAAACGATATACAGCCCGATCACAGGCACGACCAGACCATTGAGTCAAGTGAATGATTCTGCATTTTCTACAGGGGCCATGGGAAAAGGATTAGCCATTGAACCGTCTGTCGGTGAGGTTGTAGCGCCAATAGATGGAGTCGTAACCTCGCTGTTTCCCACAGGACATGCCATAGGATTGACTTCCAGTGCAGGTACAGAGATATTAATTCATATCGGAATTAACACCGTTGCGCTGAAAGGGAAGCATTTTAATCCAGTGATTAAAGAGGGCGACAGCGTGAAACAGGGCGATTTGTTAATCCAATTTGACAGGGAGCAGATTATTGAAGCAGGATACGAAATCGTAACGCCTGTCATCGTCACACTCACGAAGCATAAAGTGGACGTATTTGAGACAAATCAGGAGCAGATTCAAAAGAATGAAGTATTGTTAACTTTGGTTGTGTAATACTGGCAAGCATCATCATCACATACATGAATTGCGAACATCAGAAGGATATAACTATAACTGGAGGGACTATATCATGAAACATAATCAATTGAAGGCATTTCCTGAAAATTTTTTCTGGGGAGGTTCCACTTCCGCTTATCAAGTAGAGGGTGCATGGGACGAAGATGGAAAAGGACCCTCTGTCATTGACATGGCTAATCACGTCGAAGGAGTCACTGATTTTAAGGTAACCAGTGATCATTACCATATGTTCAAAGAAGACGTAGCTCTGATGGCTGAAATGGGATTTAAAGCATATCGTTTCTCGATTGCTTGGACACGTATTTATCCCCTGGGCGCAGGTGAAGTGAATCAGAAGGGAATCGCGTTTTACAGCTCATTAATTGACGAACTAATTAAATACGGGATTGAACCGATTGTTACTATGTATCATTTTGATCTGCCTTATGCTCTTGAACAACAAGGCGGTTGGTCGAAGAGGGAGACGATTGATGCCTTCGAGCAGTATGCCAAAACATTGTTCGAAAACTTTGGGGACAGGGTTAAATACTGGCTAACCATTAATGAGCAGAACATGCTGATTCTCCATCCCGGTTCTATTGGCACATTGGATACAAGCCTGGAAAATCCGCAAAAGGTACTGTACCAACAAAATCATCATATGTTAGTCGCGCAGGCGAAAGCGATGGTATTGTGCCATGAAATGCTACCTGACGCGAAAATTGGACCAGCGCCGAATATCGGGGTTATCTATCCAGCCAGTTCCAAGCCGGAAGATACACTGGCGGCTGATAACTATGCAGCCATTCGCAACTGGCTCTATCTGGATATGGCTGTATTTGGCCGTTACAATCACATTGCCTGGAGCTATTTGATCGAGAAAGGCTATGAGCCTGTCATTGAAGAAGGAGATATGGACATTTTAGCGAAGGGGAACCCGGACTTTATCGCATTTAATTATTATACCTCTCAAACGGTAGGAGAAAGTTTAGATGACGGAAATGATTTTTCACATACAGGAGATCAGCATGAAATTGTGGGTGAACCCGGAGCGTACCGAGGTTCCGTCAACCCCAACCTGCAAACGACGGAGTTTGGTTGGGAGATTGATCCGGTTGGTTTTAGAACCACATTACGCCAAATTTATTCTCGCTACCACTTGCCTTTAATCGTGACGGAGAACGGCTTGGGCGCTTTTGACAAGCTTGAAGAAGGGGATGTAGTGAAAGATCCTTATCGTATTGACTTTTTCAAGAAACATATCGAGCAAATCCAATTGGCTATTACAGACGGTGTAGACGTATTCGGCTTCTGTCCGTGGTCTGCAATTGATCTTGTTAGTACCCATCAGGGCTCCAGCAAGCGTTACGGATTTATTTATGTGGATCGTGAGGAGTTTGATCTCAAGGATCTGCGTCGTATTCGTAAACAAAGCTTCTATTGGTATCAAAAGCTAATCGCCACAAACGGTGAAACTCGTTAATTTAAGCAGCAGTGCAAAGCACCTCCTTGAAATGGATGTTACCATTTTGAGGGGGTGTTTATTCATGTGAGCAACAACTATCCCTTTTCCAGAAGTGTGGTTATGTATTATATAATAGAAGAAACACAAACGGAAAGGACATCATGCATTGACCTTACAACAATTAAAATATGTCATTGAGGTTGCCAATCGTGGCTCCATGAATGAGGCGGCGAAGCGGTTGTTCATTTCCCAGCCCAGTCTGTCGAACGCGATTCGTGATCTGGAGGAAGAAATTCATATCACCATTTTTGAGCGTACCAATAAAGGGATTTCTTTGTCCAAGGAAGGCGTGGAATTCCTCGGTTATGCACGTCAGGTCGTTGAGCAGGCGGAGCTACTGGAAAGTCGCTATCTGGATGCCAAGCCTTCACCACAGCATTTTGCTGTGTCCACACAGCATTACGCTTTTGCTGTAAATGCATTCGTGAATCTGGTGAATCAATATGGCCAAGAAGAATATGAATTGGCTTTGCGAGAGACCAAAACCCATGAAATCATACAGGATGTCAAAAGCTTGCGCAGTGAGATCGGAATTCTGTATCTGAACGAATTTAACGCCAAGGTCATTAACAAGCTGCTAAAAGATGCAAATCTGCAATTTAACAGCCTGTTTACGGCCAAGCCGCATATTTTTATCAGTGCCAATAATCCACTATCCCGACAGTCTATCGTGACTATTGACCAGCTTTATCCGTATCCGTATCTGTCCTTTGAGCAAGGGGAGTATAATTCCTTTCACTTTTCCGAGGAGATTCTCAGTACGTTATCGCATCCCAAAAGCATTCGCGTCCATGACCGGGCGACCCTTTTTAATCTGCTCATTGGCTTGAACGGCTATACCATTTCTACCGGAGTGATCAGTGCGGATCTGAACGGTAACGACATTATTTCCGTCCCTCTGGAATGTGATGAGTCTATTAATGTGGGATGGATTTGCCATAAAAACGCTGCGCTCTCCAAGCTGGCCACTGTCTATATAGAAGCACTGCATGAGGCGATAGGGGAATAAAAGATTGGGTATAGCCTTAGGCTATAACTAGCTATAGTTTATTGGAGTTACCTTATAACTGAAAATGTATGTTATCTTTCTTACAAGAACTTCACTATAGAAGCGAAAAAGGAGATAACCCTAATGAGCAGCATTCTTGATAATGCATCCCAACGTAAAGTGACCCCTTTTAGACATGATATGGTTGGCAGCTTTTTGCGCCCGCAAGCGATTAAAGACGCCAGAATTCAATTTCAAAATAATGAAATCTCTGCGGACGAGCTGAGAAAGATTGAAGATAACGAAATTATCAAGCTAGTGGAAAAGCAAAAATCCGTAGGACTTCAAGCCGTGACAGACGGTGAATTCAGACGCTCCTGGTGGCATCTTGATTTTATGTGGGGTCTGGATGGCGTGGAAAAGGTACAGCTTTCGAACGGTTACCAATTCCAAGGTGTGGAAACAAGAGCGGAAACCGCACGCTTGTCCGGTAAAATCGGACATTCCCGTCATCCTTTCATTGAAGATTTCAAATTCCTGAAGCAAGCAGCAGGTGAGGATGCCATCGCGCGCCAAACAATCCCGGCACCTGCGCAATTCCTGGCCGAGCTGTTGCGTGGCGAAAATAAAGAAACAACCGATACGTACTACAGCAATCTGGATGAGCTGGTGACGGATATCGCCAAAGCTTACAAATCCGTGATCCAAGCGTTGTACAATGAGGGCTGCCGCAGCTTGCAATTGGACGATTGCACATGGGGTATGCTCTGTGATAAAAACTATTGGGAAGCCAGACAGCATGCGGGTGAGAATGTGGAAGATACCAAAAAGCTGTTTGCCCGAGTGAATCAGGAAACGGTGAAGGATCTTCCAGCCGATTTGGTCGTTACAACCCACGTATGCCGTGGTAACTACCATTCCACCTGGGCATCTTCTGGCGGCTATGAGCCTGTAGCCGAAACCCTGTTCGGCATCGACAACATCGACGGATACTACCTCGAATTCGATACCGACCGTGCAGGTGATTTCACACCGCTTAAGCATCTGAAAGATCAAAAGCAGGTCGTACTGGGCCTCGTTTCCTCCAAAACAGGTGAACTGGAAGACAAGCAGACGGTCATTAACCGTATTAAGGAAGCGACTCAATTCGTCGACATCAACCATATCTGCCTCAGCCCACAATGCGGCTTCGCTTCCACAGAAGAGGGCAATATTCTGACAGAAGAGCAGCAGTGGAAAAAGCTCGCTTTCATTAAAGAGATTGCGGACGAGATTTGGAAGTAAGGGTCTAGGGGAATTGAATTGAAGAGTTTCAAAACACGCCATTTGTGGGCGTGTTTTTTTGTTATAAAACCTACCTATAGCACTTTTAAAGTGATGCACTATTCACCAGTATTCCAAACGTCTTATTGGACGTTCACTGATTATCACAAGAATTGAAAAGGGGGTTTATGACAATGCCGAACCTATGTGAATGAATGTTTAACAAGTATATAATTATATTCAACGTATGAAATTTTTGAATGAAGAGAGATAGAATTTGCAAGGATAATATTAATTTTTTACTAATCTTATTTTAAAGGAGGCATACAAATATGGTTTTCGTTATTATCTCAATAGTATCTTTCCTGCTACTATTTTTTCTGATTTATAGAATTTTTAAATATAAGATAAGGAAATATAACCGTGAAAATTTTGGGTTATCATTGGTTATGCTTCTTATTCTACTAGGAAGAATATATACCAATACAGAAGAATTTAATTTAAAACCCTTGTTAATAGGGTATACATTCTTGTCCTCTGTTTTATTATTAATTTTTTTATTTGGTATGATTCGTAAGAAAAACAGTAAACAATGAACGGAAGACCGTTTTACTGGTCGTCGTTGGATTTTTATCATGGAAAATCAAATAAAGGAAAACATCGAGGCATCCATGCCCAGTGACCAGGTCGGTCAAATATGCCGGCCTTTTTTCATAAACAAGGTTTGTTAAAACATTTTGTTCTTTTTATATATGGGGTTGTGAGCAGTCAGGGGAGATGATTGACTTTAAGTTTTAAGATAAGTGAAATAGACCGATTCCTTTTACGAGGGCGGTCTATTTCTTGTGTTTTCTGATTAATCAAAATGACGGTGATGACCATCGTCGTAATACGATAATTGGCATGAGCCCACGATTAAAAAGGTGCACGAGACTTGTAACACGGTACATACTGCATATAGGTCATGTTTTGTGTGGTTTAAACAGCTTCAGAACTTTGAGAAACCTCTTATCCAGTGGAACTTAAATTCAAAATTTAGTCAAATACCTATACAGCTTACTCTCCACCGATTTCTCCAATACTAGATTCATATGCACAACGGATATTGAATTACCATTTTTATCGAGCATGGTTGCCTGATAGGCGCTGTTTTCGCCGGGATGTACTTTACCCAGATAATAAAATTCAATTCCATCCGCATCGTTTCTTTTTACGAATAAATGCAAGTCGATCTTTAACTGGTCTGCCTTAATAATGGTTTGAACTTCCTCAGATTCAAGGGTTCGTCTACTTTTTGTCGACCATTTCAGAATCTCTGGACTAATAAATTCTTCCTGATAGTTTGTGCTCGCTTCCACCTCTTCATGTTTGTGATAAGTTACAAAGATTGGACAGGTCTGATGCTTCGTCTTGTACCCGTACATGGTGGAACTTTCATCGCTGTACCACTTTAATAGTTTACATGAGTCTTTTCTAGAATACTTTTTATATAAAGTTAGCGGCTCACTATATACATACTGCTCATTTTTAAGAAAAGCACTATGAACAATATCTACAATCATTTGTCTAAAATATGCATTGTTCTGCAAGAAGCGACTCATCATCGGATGAAAAGAAAAATGCTGGTCCTGAACGAATTCAACGATTGCCGAGTCTCCGTATTTTTTCTTCGTCGGTTCAGTGAAAAAAGACATGTCCAGAACCCGTATAACGGATTTAATCGTTTCAGAATCTGTATAACAGCCTTTTTCTTTGAGGGAATTTACATACTCCTCATAGGTAACATTATCTTTGGCAAGCAACAGCTTCAGCAGTACAATTTCATGCCTGCGTTTTCCATTCAAAATCTCAGCCGACAGCATCGTCAAATATTTTTGTTCCTGCTCGCATAGGGGGGGCACAGTCTCCTTGATCTTCTGTAAAAAGTGATAGTAGCTTGAGTGCTTGTCTGCAAAAACAAGTGGATCAATTGAATCATATTCAATAAAATCTATCAATTGAGGAATTCGATTTAACCGATTTTTGAGTTCGATATATGCTTCTCTCAGGATTTTAAGCTCTGTTAAATTACTGTTGCTAATTGAGCTGAAAATCTGTTGCATCGCGATTTCTTCAAAGTTGATGGTCGAGACGCCTTTAATATAACTGGTGTCCTTCATATGGCGACGTATGTTATCCTTGTTTTGCGACTTGTCTCCGGAGAGGGCAATGGGTATCAAATAGTTGTTTTTATAGTTGCCAATAAAGTCGATGATTGTGACGAACTCTTTCTCCGGGTGTTTGCGTAGACCGCGACCTAACTGCTGGATGAAGACGATACTCGATTGTGTTTGACGCAGCATTACAACTTGGTTAATACATGGAATGTCGATTCCTTCGTTAAAGATGTCCACCGTAAGGATGTAATCCAGTTTTCCAGATTCAAGATCAGTGATACTGCGAATACGTAATTCCTGATGATCACTTCCAGTTAAAGCTACGGTACGATAACCTCTTACATTTAGCATGTCCGATAGCTGAAAGGCCTCTTGTTTGCGACTGCAAAAGATCAATCCTTTTACCGATTCACCAGAATGTCCATAATATTCTATCTTTTCGATTAAGTAAGAAACCCGTTTGCTCGTAACGAGTTGAGAGAGCATTGCCGTATCATCAATAAGCTGACCGTTGTGTTCAAAATCAGTGACGCCAAAATAGTGAAATGGACACAGCATATCCTCTTCCAAAGCTTCCTGTAGGCGAATCTCATAGGCGATATTATAGTCAAACAGTTCATAAATGTTAAAGTTATCGGTTCGCTCTGGAGTAGCGGTCATGCCGAGCAGAAATGCGGGCTCAAAATGATCAATAACTTTAAGATAAGAATCTGCTCCGGCTTTGTGAACTTCATCAATCAGGATGTAGTCAAACGCTTTAGGATCGAAATTTGTTAGAACTGAGTTTTTAGAAATGGTCTGTATTGTTGCAAAGAGATATTTGGCATGTTCAACTCTGCTGGTGCCAGATAGAATGCCATAATCACCATCCTTACCTCCAATAATTCGTTGATAGTCGGACATGGACTTTTGCAAAATTTGTTCTCGGTGTACTATAAATAGCATTCGATTTGGTGCAAAGTTTCTTACGTCAAACGCAGAAAGATAGGTTTTGCCTGTCCCAGTCGCCGAAATGACCAAACCTTTATGCGATCCGCTGCTACGGAGTTCTTGCAAATTCTTTAACGCACGCTGCTGCATTTTATTAGGTAAGATTGGACTATAGATGGTCTGAGGAATCATTTCAGGAATCAGAGGTATTGCCTCTTGAACTTTTTGGTTTGCTTTTTGAGTCTCTTCATAAAGAATTTGATACGCTTCGATCCATTTGTGTGTTAGCGGAACAGCATTTTGCCATGCCTTTTCGAATTCACTTTGGAATTGTCCCAAAAGCCCCCCATGTTTGAAGGAGGTCAATTTCACGTTCCACTCGTAGTTAGATTTTAACGCCTGTGCAGTTAGGTTAGAGCTTCCCATAATGATAGTGGAGTAACCTTCATGCTGGAAGACATACCCTTTGGCATGAAAACCACTTAGATCTGTTAAACGAACTTCAACATTTGTGATTTTCAATAACTCTCTAAAAATTTTAGGTTTATTGAAGTTTAAGTAATTTGAGGTTAAGATTTTTCCGGCTATTCCACGTGCTTTTAGATCAGCTAAATGAGATTTAAGGGTTGCCAAACCACTCTCTGTAATAAAAGCAACGGAAAAAGTGAAAGAGTGACAGTGAGATAATTCTTCCAGCAAAGGTGTAAGGACATAATCGTTCGTCTCCTTATTGTTGACCAGAAGTTTAGGCTTATATTGATCCAGAGAATCCTGCTGCTGATTAATAAACGCCCAGTTTAAAGAATCATTTAAATGTTGGATGGGAGTGTTCATTTTATTTGGCCAACTGCTCCCGAATTTTCTCTACTGCAGGAATGTCAGCAGGTGCCCAATCCAGAGACATCAGCTCATGTGCGGACATCCACTGGATCGCAACGTGTTCAGTTAATGTAGGTTTACCACTTACTAGGTGACAATAGAAAGTAGACAGGTGGACGAAACCAAAGTCATATTCGTACACGGTAGTCTCGATCTTCTCGCCAATCTCAATCTCGCAGTTCATTTCTTCGTCGATTTCACGTTTAAGTGCAGCCTGAGGTGTTTCGCCTTCCTCAATCTTTCCGCCGGGGAATTCCCACTTGTAGGCCAACGTTTTAGTAGCTCCTCGCTGCGCACAGAGGATATTTTCATTTTCAATTATGACAGCTCCAACAACGTAAATATGTTTTTTCATAAGTTCCCTCCGGTTATGCAGCTTGGTATTTATGTAGCGAATTCTACATTATATTTCTATTCTATTATAGTGCGGGGATTTCAGCTACATGTTAGGGATGGAAAAGGAGTGAGGCGTTTGTATGCATATTTTAAATATAACAACTAAGCATTTTACGCTATTCAAGCTCGATAATAGGTAATTATGGTGATTATAAAAGTTTTGTACATTAATATCGAGTATTTATGTTTGTGCTGGGAAAATACATGATCAGCTTGATCTGCTTTAAATGTCATACTCCCATCGTAGTTGAATGCTATTTCGTTCGCTTCGATTTTTATAATGATAAATGAGACGCACAGAAAACTAAAAAACTGACACCAATGGAATATTGGTGTCAGTACACGACTATATTCCATTGTCTTAGATGGGGATTGACCAGATCACTAAAAGGCAGTTGGGGTTGTTAGGCTTGAAAAAAAAATCCTTTTAATTTGTAATCTCCCGTATCACATTCCTCGCCAAGCGTACTTTTTCTGGACTCGACTTTTGAAGTATATTTACGATCTCTTGTATATCATTTTCAAGTTTTGTAACCTTTATATCCTCATTTACATAAGCAAAAAGCTGAATCAAATTAACATCCAGTGCATTAGCAATTTTAGCTATATTTATTAAAGCTACGTTTTTTTCTCCACGCTCAATCTGCCCTATGTATGAAAAATGGAATCCGCCTTTTTCCCCAAGCGACTCCTGAGACAATCCTTTTTCTTTTCGTAAAGCACGTATTCTGGCACCCACTAATTTTAGAACTTCTTTATCTTCCATCGTCTACACCTCACTATTCTAAAAGTGTAGACAAGATATCTAAATGAAAACACTAAACATTAGATATAATAAATATTTTCAATATCCATAAGTATTATTTTAGAGTATAATAAGACTATTCTTAAAATTCTCTGGAGGAATAGATATGAAAGAAGCTCCTTCTACCTGTATTCCAAGTCCCACTCAACCATCCAGACCCGTACAACACCTACATCATTCAATAACCGATTTCCACACTCTATCCCAATACCACATGAAACTAGCCCAAATTTTGCACAAGCATAACCAACTCCAATGCTGCATAATCCTCTGTGATTGGGCGTTAACCTCTATGTTAAAAGCTCTGTATATGAAAGAAAACAACAGCCTTTTCCCTCCCGGATTCCTGTCTATGACTGACCTGCTACACTTATTACATACCGAGACCAACCCCGGATTGGATATTGTCGTATTTATAGGCACCACTCAATTTCTTTCATCCCAGCTAGAAACCCCGCTCCTTCAAAAGATGAAGCACAAGGATGTGAGCAGGCTGTTGCGCAGAACCGACGATATTCTCTGCCAGTTGTCATCCAGAGTCATTAGCGATCTATCTCAAACGTATCAGTCCATTTTTTGAGTAGCCCTTCCATGGCAAATAAACTTGCCGATTCGCCCTGTCGTTATCCGCTTTTCTACATACGATAAGAGTAAGCTTTAATGCAAGGAGGGATTCAGACATGGGTGGAGTAGGTTACGGTGGAGCATGGACATCCACAGGAGCAATTTTGGTATTGTTCATTTTGCTGGTAATTATTACTAAGTCTTTTCTGATCTAACAGCAGGTTAGCATCGCTTAAATCCACAAATCAGTCTTCTTTCACGACATCGTGAGGGAGGGCTTTTTTATGCAGAATGGGTGTTAGCCCAACATGTTGTCTGGCCCTGTAAGCATTGTTATACTTTACATACAGGGAGATTTTCCCTCAAGTATATGGCAATACGGATAGCGTAAGACGTGGAAAAACAGAAATTAGCTGACCAAAATCAGGAGGATCGCATGATGAATACGGCAAGCAGTCCATTTCAATTTACAACAGATACGGCGACTCTTTGCCTATTTGATACGCAAGCTCTTAAGCATCGTTTGGACGATGATCCGGATTGGTGGTCGATTGAAGAGGACGAGCTGGGCGAGTTGAACAAAGGAAATGTAGCTTTTTTGAATCTGGGAGCGGACGGGACCTATGAGGTTTTGATGACAGATCATATTGACAAGCCTGCTGTACGGCTGTTTTTGAAGGTTCCCTCAGGCAACCTGTTTATTGGAGCGGGGGAGGAAGCCACAAGTGGTGGACTGGAGCCTGAGTGTGTATGGGGAGGGACGTTCCTATCTGTGCAACCGGGACTTTATGAATGCACGGCGAGCAGAGAAGACAACCGTATTTACCTTTCTATAAAAAAAGGAAGCGAGGGCAGCAATAGCTTTACAGGTCTGATTCGATTGTAGATTGCAGGATCAATACGTGACGGCCATACATGCCGCCTGAACAGGTGGAAGCAGGAACAACCGAAGCTAGAGGAAATGGAAAAAGGCTATCCCCACGGCTTACAGATCCGTGAAGACAGCCCTTTATTCGTCTATTGATACTTTACAATAATGGCATTGCTGATTTGGCGGCCGGGTGTGGTGAGGTAGGAGCCGTTGTAATACAGCCCGCTGGAAGCACCGCCGTCCAGATTCATGGCCTGATAAGCGCCGGCCTGCTTCATCATTTGGGCGAGCTGCGGTATAGTCGCTCCACTTGTGGTCAGGAGGATCAGCTTATGATCCCGACTCATCCCGAGTGCGCTGCGGGCGCCGCCGCCTGTTAATATTTTAGGGTCCTTGAAGCCTTCGGCTTTGACATTTAGGGAAACCTGTCCGTTCGTGACCAGACGAGGCCCAGCTTGCAGGGCACCTTCGACGTTACCTTGGCTTAATCTTTGTTCAAAGGCAGAACCTGACACTAGTTCAGCTAAATGGTTAGCATCGTAGGTGAAGACCGTCCGTTGGTCGCCGGAGCTTTTTTTCAACATCTTTCCGTGACTGACCAGATAGCCGTAAGGCGTTTTGTAAGGGCTTTTGGTATAGGCATCAAAGAATGTACCATTGATGGCTACAACCGCTTGGTTACGTTTGGCGAGACTACTTAAGTCTTCCACTTTACCAATGGAATCGCCTGCCAGTGCCACGTCCAGGCTTACCTTGGGATGGAGCATAGAGATGGTGACCACCTTAGCGGAAAATGTACGAGACCCGACCTTGAAGCTTTTATGAGCTGTCGTAATGGGTGTAGTGTTTCCGGGTAGCTTGCCAGTATGTACCGGAAGCGTGACGGACGTTGCACCTTGTTTAATGCGTACAGCTGAGGTTTCCTTTTGCCATGAGACTTGCAGGTTTAGGTATTGACTGATGAACTGCAAGGGGACATAAGTCGAACCGTTATCGGTAAAAGGAGCATTTTGCAAATGGACCGTTTGATCATTCACTTTGGCAGTAGATTTCCCGGCAAATAGGGTGATCCGAGTATTGCCCTGCGCAATTTCTATTTTTTTGTCCGCTGCCGTTAAATTGAATGTGATCCCTTCATAGCTGTTCAGAAGACGAAGCGGGATGAAGGAGTGGTTACTCTGGTCCACATAGACCAGCATAGGTGCTGGGGCAGCAGCGTAGATCGGGGATACCAGTAATAGCAAGGACAGGATAACAAGTGTGGTGATTCTTTTCATGAATAGATCAATCTCCTTATGTAGTCTGGACACTTTACGAGGTGCTTGTAATTATATCGGGTTTTATAAGTTGTAAATGTATGTTATGCGAATTTTGAGTGTTTAGCTGATATAGGAAGCGGGAGGTTGGAGATGAGCAGGTATGAGACAAGACTTGAGGATTACCGTCGCAGAGAGCGCCCGTCCTATCGTGTATTTGAAGGATTGCAGGAATTGGTGCGTAGCGTGGGACAACTGCATAATAACTGGTTATATGTGAATGTGGATCAATGGGATCAGGACCCTGTTTACACACCGATTTATTATTGGGATGAGCATTGGCTAGAGGAATGTGCAGAGAAGGGTACAGCCGTAACCAACGAACAAGACGAGTATATTCCCGAGTGGGTGCCGGATCGTCAGGTTCAAACCTGGTTTGAGTTGGCGACCTTCGAAAGTATTGTGGAAGTCCTTAAGGCTGCCGGACAGCCAGTGACGCTTCAGATGGTGATTATGGCGGTAAAATACTATGACAAACGAGATGCCTATCTGGACTATGAAGAGGTGAAGGCAGTGACAGACCTGTGGTCTGTGCTGACAAAGGTGAGAAACCACCTAACAGAATGAACAAAGCCTGTAGAACAAACGTAGCATACATACACTGGATGGGGGAAGCAAATGAGTTGGTTGAATCATGAAATGGCAGCAAAGTGGCGACAGGAAGGAAAAAGGTATGCCGCAGATGTGAATGAATTTATCAGAGTCGGCATGGAAAGTGAATGGCAGCAGGAGCAATCAGAGCCAAACCAGGACGAACGCCCCAAGATGGCCAAAGATATTTTTCGTATGATTCAGGAGGCGAATCAGGCTGGTGAAATGGAGCAGTTACGTCGTGAGATACCAGCCGCTTCTTGGCCGCTTACACCAGCGTTCGAGGAGGCTTTGCAAGCCGTTAGGCCAATAGCTTTTGTGAATGGAGGCAATGAAGTCATTCTACATGCGGGCAATCCTCGGGAACGTGGGACGGTCTATGTGACGGAAAAAGATAGAATCTTGCAAATCCCCGGACTGCATCGAGTAGGCTGTTCGCCGGACGGGACTTATTTTGCGTTGGTGGATGAACAGGGGATTCGTATTGTTCGTCAACCGGACCGAAATCTGCAAGGAGAAGAGACAGCACATTTTCAGTGGAAGGATATACAAGGACGCTTAAAAGCATCCATTCCTGATCTGGAGTGCTTGGGAGATGAGGAGCATCCTGAGGATATATTAGATGAAGTGATTCCGTTTGGCGATGGACAGCGACTTCTGTTGGTTTGCGGTTACGGCGTTTATTTGCTGGCTGGTGATCAGGTGGATTTGATCCATCCCAAGGCGTCTGAACGAAAAGAACTAGAGCTGGAAGACACGATTGTGGATATGGCCCATGGAGCTGTGTCGAGGGATGGACGTTGGATTGCTTACGGTAGCCAGATGAGTGAGCATATGCTTATGGATCTGTCCGATAAGACGGTGCATACATTGGAGCCAAGTTCTAGTTATCCGCATTATGCTCTATTTTCCAAAGATGATCTGGACGTCTGGTACAATGCCTGTCATTTCTACAACGGCGCCACCATTCAAGTGTCGATTGCTGAGGTGGAGCAGGGTCTGGCTCAGAATAAGGAAGAATGGCCGATGATGAATGAAGAAATGCGAGTATACGCTGCAACAGCACTGACACAAGGAGCTATTTTGGGTGATGCCTACGGTTATCTCCGTCTGATTGACAGGGAGGGTCGTGAACTTTGGCGCTATTTTGTCGGCAGTACGATATCCGGGCTGGCAGTTACACCTGATGAAGGTATGTTGGCGGTTGGAACGTATGGCGGTATGCTTCATTTGATTGATTTGCAGAGCGGCACGAAGGACGAATATAGTATTGGCACCGCTCCAATTCACGAGACAGCGCGTTGGGTGATCTGGCGGAACTATGAGCCCTTGCGCTGGTAATACTAATATTCCGCAAATGGTGATAAAAGCAAGTTCTGATAAGCTGAACTTAAAAAGTGTAGCAGCACATGATTACAATGCTATTTTCAGATAGAGGGCATTTGGCATTAACCCATGATGCAAAATGTGAATAGAGAGGAAAGAGGTGTGAAGACATGGACAAGAAAGCGGATATTCGTACATCCATGAAGGAACTATTTGCTCAGATGGATGAAGCCTTTTTTATGGATGTGGAAGAAAATGTACCGATTGAAATGCGTGATGGGAATGTCGATGAGGAGGGATGGATCAAGTGGAAGCCTCTCCCTTCACAGATTACTGAACAGGAAGTTCGGGAGATGGAGGGAAAATACCATTTTGAGCTGCCGCCCCTGCTAAGGAGTTTTATCATGTCCTACCATTATGTATCTTTACAATTCGATAATGAATCCATTCCGGGAGTATACTGGAGCGATTGTACGTTTGTTGAGTTCCCACGTCTGCCTGTAGGTCAAGGCTTAAAGGCATTTTATGATTTGCTTGATCAATGGTCACCTCTTCTGTCAGCAGGCTACATTCCTTTTGCAATAGCAGAGGACGACCAGGGTCCCGTTTGTTTAAATGCAGGCAGCAGACATAAGGACGGCGATTATCCTATTGTTTGGTTCTTTCATGAGGACCTACAGCATTTGAATGAGGATGAGCTTCGGATCAGGAGTAATCTGCTTCCCCATGTACAGGGACTGTTTCCATCTTCTGTCGAAATGTTTAACGTGATGTTTAAGCACATTAGACACTAGCGATTTCCTAAAATGTAATTTTAATGTTCAGTCGACCGAGATATTGACATAAAAAATAAGGAATGATATAAAAAAGGTAGGCTAGCACTCGAATGATGGGAGTGCTAACAAAGTAGAATCGTTTGCATAGCTCATATCTGCTGGCCTTACATAGGTTCATATT
The DNA here is from genome assembly GCF_038592965.1 of Paenibacillus sp. FSL L8-0158. Taxonomy (GTDB): domain Bacteria; phylum Bacillota; class Bacilli; order Paenibacillales; family Paenibacillaceae; genus Paenibacillus; species Paenibacillus polymyxa_D. Next base: position 1,919,474 of record NZ_CP151949.1, read on the forward strand.
TGAAAGGAGATATCCGAATGGAGAAAAAACAGTTTCAGGCTGAGTCCAAGCGTCTGCTCGAAATGATGATTAACTCGATTTACACGCAAAAGGAAATTTTCCTAAGAGAGCTGATCTCCAATGCAAGTGATGCGATTGACAAAATTTATTACAAAGCATTGACGGATGATCAACTGGTCTTTGACAAAGAAAATTATTATATCAAAGTAACTGCCGATAAGGATAACAGAACGCTAACCCTGCGTGATACCGGGATTGGTATGACCAAGGAAGAACTAGAAAATAACCTGGGTGTTATTGCTAAAAGTGGTTCACTGGCATTCAAAAATGAAAATGAATCCAAGGATGGTCATGACATCATCGGTCAATTCGGCGTCGGCTTCTATTCAGCTTTCATGGTAGCCGATGTGGTTACAGTGACTACCAAGGCTTTGGGAAGCGATACTGCATATAAATGGGAATCCACAGGTGCAGACGGGTATACCATTGAGGCAGCTGAGAAGGACGAGGTCGGAACCGAGATTGTTCTAAAAATCAAAGCAAACACCGAAGATGAGTCCTACGACGAATATTTGGACGAGTATCGTTTAAAAGCACTGATTAAAAAATACTCCGACTTTATTCGCTATCCGATTAAAATGGATATTACAGGCAAGCGTCTGAAAGAGGGAAGCGACAACGAGTTCGAGGATTATGAAGAAGAACAGCGCATCAACAGCATGGTTCCGATCTGGAGAAAAAACAAAAGCGAGCTGACCGACGAGGATTATCAAAATTTCTATGCGGAAAAACGCTATGGCTACGACAAGCCGCTCCAGCATATCCACGTCAGCGCGGACGGCGCGGTAGTGTACCAAGCTATTCTCTTTATTCCTGAAAATATTCCGTTTGATTTCTACTCCAAGGAATATGAAAAAGGGCTGGAGTTGTATGCTAACGGTGTGCTAATTATGGAAAAATCTCCTGACCTGCTGCCGGATTATTTTAGCTTTGTCAAAGGTATGGTTGACTCCGAAAGCCTGTCGCTCAACATTTCCAGAGAAATGCTGCAGCATGACCGTCAGCTGAAACTGATTGCCAAAAATATCGAAAGCAAAATCAAAGGCCAATTGCTAACCTTGCTCAAAAATGACCGGGAGAAATATGATCAGTTCTACAAATCATTTGGCAGACAATTGAAATTTGGTGTCTACAACGATTACGGCAGACATAAAGAAACTCTCCAGGATCTGCTCATGTTCTACTCTTCTACAGAGAAAAAGCAAGTTACTTTGGACGAATACGTATCGCGTATGCCAGAGGATCAGAAGTATATTTATTATGCTTCCGGGGAGTCCAATGAGCGTATTGAAAAACTGCCGCAAACCGAAATGGTGGCTGACAAAGGCTACGAAATTCTGTACTTCACCGATGATATTGATGAGTTCGCTATTAAAATGCTCTTAAGCTACAAAGAGAAAGAATTCAAATCTGTTTCGAGCGGCGATCTGGGCATTGAGCCTGACGAGAATGAGAAGGAAACAGAAGCAGAACAAAACGACAACAAAGAGCTGTTCGAGTACATGAAGGGCTTGCTGGAAGGCAAGGTATCCAGTGTTAAAGCCTCCAAGCGCTTGAAGACACATCCGGTATGTCTGTCCGCAGACGGCGAAGTGACGATTGAGATGGAAAAAATCTTGAACGCCATGCCTAATAACGCCGATGTCAAAGCGAATAAAGTGCTGGAAATCAACGTAAACCATGCGGTGTTCAACTCTTTGAAAGAAGCTTTTGACAAGGATAAGGAGAAGGTAAACCTCTATACGGCATTACTGTATAATCAGGCTTTGCTGATCGAAGGCTTGCCACTGCAAGATCCGGTTGAATTCACGAACGATATTTGCAAAATCATGGTTTAACAAGCTTTATTATTGTATAGAGCCGTTCCCATACTGGGGGCGGCTTTATTTATCATAAACACTTCTTAAATCTCCATAATAGGTCATATATCGCTTACAGAAGAAGGGATGGGCCCACACAATGCCGATCATACTCAATTAAAGGAGGGCAATTATATGAGTCTGGATCAAGCCAACCAGGAACTCCAAAATTTAGACCGAAATGAGCTTATAGAGTTAGTGGAAAAAATCATCAGAGGTGAGGGAACAGAAGAGGAAATCGACAGTATGCTGACCATAGTGATGCAAAATACGCCCCATCCGGGGATCAGTAATTTGATCTACTGGGATGACCGTGACTTGAGTGCAGCTGAGATCGTAGATGAGGCATTACGCTATCAGCCCATTATTTTACCACCCCATGAATCTTCTTCATAGGATGCGGAGGGGTGGTCTTTTGTTTAGAAATAAGATAGTATTAACTCTTTAGGACTATGAGTATTAGATTCAAAAAAACTTCCGTTAAATACGTGCTGACTTCCCTGGAGTGTATGAGGTAATGTTTGTTTTCTGCACACTTTACGGAGTTTTTATGCCTAATTTTGGGATTTGTAAAGTTTTTGTGACATGTTCCTGTGAATTTTGATACAGCAAATTGTCGTTTTTCTTGATTATTTGGTGGGATGTCTTTATAATCATTTTGTTTGCAAGAATGATTAGCGATTAGCGTATGGAATAAGGAGGTTATTTATTTTGGGAAAAGCATTGATTATTGGCGCCGGTGGCGTGGCCAGCGTTGTGGTGCATAAATGTTGCCAAAACCCAGATGTATTTGAAGAAATTTGTATCGCAAGCAGAACTGTTGAGAAATGCGATGCGCTTAAAGAGAAGCTGGGTGGAGGTCGTACGAAGATCCAAACGGCTCAGCTTGATGCTGACAACACCGACATGGTCATTGACTTGATTCGAAGCTTTCAACCGGATGTAGTTATCAATGTGGCTCTCCCTTATCAGGATTTGACGATAATGGATGCTTGCCTTGAGACAGGTGTTCATTACGTTGATACGGCGAACTATGAACCGCCGGATACGCCGAAGTTTGAATACAGCTGGCAATGGGCCTACAAAGAAAGATTCGAAAAAGCAGGAATTACAGCTCTGCTGGGCAGCGGTTTTGATCCAGGCGTAACTGGAGTATTTACGGCTTATGCTCAAAAGCACTACTTTGATGAAATTCATACGATTGATATTGTGGATGCGAATGCAGGGGACCACGGATATCCTTTTGCAACTAACTTTAATCCGGAAATCAATATTCGCGAAATTACGGCGAAGGGCCGTTACTTTGAAAACGGAGAATGGATTGAAACTGAGCCACTTTCTGAGAAAAAGGTATACGACCTTCCTGAAATTGGACCGAAAAATATATATCTTTTGTACCATGAAGAACTGGAATCTCTTGCAGTGAATATTAAAGGCGTGAAAAAAATCCGCTTCTGGATGACGTTCTCGGACAATTATCTGAATCATTTGAATGTACTTCAAAACGTAGGCATGACTTCGATCGAGCCTATTGATTACGAAGGACAACAAATCATTCCACTGCAATTCCTAAAAGCTATTTTGCCAGACCCAGCTTCTCTGGGACCAAGAACAAAAGGCAAAACAAACATTGGTTGCATCATCCAAGGCGTGAAAGATGGAAAACCAAAAACGTATTATGTTTACAATGTTTGTGATCATGAGGAATGTTATGCAGAGGTTGGCTCCCAAGCCATTTCTTACACAACTGGTGTTCCTGCCATGATCGGCGCAATGCTTATCATCAAAGGTATCTGGAAAAAACCAGGCGTTTACAACGTTGAGGAATTTGATCCAGATCCATTTATGGAAGCACTAAATAAACACGGATTGCCATGGCAAGAGAACTTTACGCCAACGTTGCTTGATTGAGGTCTGCGATGAATATTGATATTACAGGACTTCCATCACCTTGTTATCTTGTTGACGAAAGACTTCTTGTCAAAAACCTTGAGGTTTTAAATTCCGTTCAAGAGCGGACAGGCTGCAGTATTTTGCTCGCTCTTAAGGGATTTTCGATGTTTTCGACCTTTCCTCTGGTTGGCAAATACTTAAAAGGCGTAACCTCCAGTTCGTTGTTCGAAGCACGACTTGGTCGCGAAAAAATGGACAAAGAGGTTCACGTATACGCACCTGCTTATGTTGACAGTGAATTTGATGAGCTATTGGAGTATGTTGACCATATTGTTTTCAACTCCTTTGATCAACTGAAACGCTACAAAAGCAGAGTGCAAGGCGTAACTTCCAAAAAAATCGACATCGGCATTCGGGTTAATCCAGAATATTCGGAAATCGAAACGCCGCTGTATGATCCTTGCTACAACAACTCCAGAATGGGTGTGACTCTGGCTAACTTTAGACCTGAGGATCTGGATGGCGTAGACGGTATTCATTTTCATACGATGTGTGAACAGAATTCAGATACGCTAGAGCGCACCATTAAAGTCGTGGATGAGAAATTCGGACCATACATTAAGAACATGAAATGGCTCAATTTCGGCGGCGGCCACCATATTACCAGAGAAGACTATGATCTGGACACGCTGGTACGCTGTATTCAATATTTTCAAGATAAATATGGTGTGCAGGTTTATTTGGAGCCGGGCGAAGCTATTGCTTTGAATACTGGATATCTGGTTGCTACCGTATTGGATACGATGAAAAACGGAATGGATATTGCCATTCTGGATACTTCGGCTGAATGTCATATGCCTGACGTGCTTGCTATGCCATATCGCCCGAATATCATCGATGCAGGCAAGCCTGGTGAGTATGCACATACTTACAGACTTGGTGGACTTACGTGCTTGGCCGGAGATGTAATTGGCGACTATTCCTTTAAAGAGCCATTGAAGCCGGGAGACAAGCTTGTATTCTGCGACATGGCCCATTACACCATGGTCAAAAACCACATGTTTAACGGAGTCAACCTGCCAGCCATCGCCAGCTACAATGACGAAGAAGGCATCAAGGTAATCCGTCAGTTCTCTTATGAGGACTTTAGCTCTCGTTTGTCGTAAGACTTACACAGGGGTAAAAGAACTGAGTGCACCGAATGGAATGACTGATATTACAAAAGCCTCGCCCCTTGAGAAAGGGGTGAGGCTTTTTGGTGTAGTTATGTTTTATTTGCCTTCGGTATGTTTATACTAGTACGACAGTAGGCAGGCATGAGGAAGGTTAATCAGTAGGTTTTTGTTTAATCTACAATTCTAGAGGAAAGTTTATACCAGAATACATGTCCTCCTGGTTGAAGGCCCGGTGATTCAACAACGAGGTAGTATTCCTGATCGCCATCAAGCGCTTTTGTTAAAAAGTATTGACCGTCTTTTGAACGTTTAATTCTGTTTCCATTGTTATCGTAAAGAGTTAGTTGCAACCATCCATCGGAATACTTTTCACCCTCAATTACAAATTCAACTGTACTTGCTTCAAAAGACTTGAATTTATAAACATCGTAGCCTTCCCAGGTCCCGTTTATGCTTTCTCCTAAGGACCCAATAACAGAATCTCCTATTAGCTGTAAGTTAGCTTCTTCAAAACTGTCATTTGGTTCCTGTTCATGTCCAGTAAGGGAAGAGGCAGTATTTAGTTGGTTGTTTGATGTAGGATTTGTTTCTTCGGCTACAGCGATACCAGCAGTAGTACTCAGCATAAGTGTAAGACCTAATGAAGCTAATAACGTTTTTTTCATGGATAAGAGTCCTCTCTTTTTTTGGATTTATACTCATTAGTATAAACGAGCCATAGGCACGAAGAAGGTATAAACGTAATTCGTCAGTTCTACTACGAGGATATAGCTACGTTTGTCGTAAGATAAGTAGAGTTCAAAAAATATAAAAGAAGTGATCCCTGTAAAAAGGATCACGTTTTTTGTTATGCTCCAAATTGGCTGTTTGATTTATTTAATCGAGGAAGTAACTCTATAGTCGAACAATTGACCAACATCAGCGTCGGTTGCTTCTACTAACAAGTAGTAAGTTTCTCCAGCTTTAAGATTTAAACCTAAACTGTATTGACGATCTTCTGCACTTCTTTTGACGCTTCCTTTGCTGTCAGCCACACTAAGCCTCATCCATGCTTTGGGATATATTTCTCCTTGAATATTAAATTCGTAAAATCCAGACCGAGAAGCTGTAAACTTATAATAATCGACAAAGTCATAATAGCCTGCATATCCTCCAGGAATTTTTCTTCCTAAGCTCCCATAGATATCGATTCCATCCCCTACTGTTATTTCACTGGTAATTTCATCAAACCAGTTATTAGGCTCTGTGTCGGCGTACCATGAATTAGAAAGCTGAATAGATTCCTTTTGTAATGCGGGGGCTGCTTCTTGAGCAGATGCAACGGCGGTGGATGTGCTTAATAGAAGTGCAAGACCTAGTGTAGAAAAAACTGCCTTTTTCATTTAATCATCTCTTCCCTTCTTTTATTTTGGGATTTATATGAATATGTATAACCAATCCCATCCAGTATTATATAGTATATTCCAATATATTGGAACGAAAAAAAGGATAATAATCAAAAAAATATATTTTTTTGTCACAATTATGTGTTTTTACAAATTTATTCACTAAACTTCGACATAGGAATTGACCAACTTACTGTATACTATAAAGTTCCATCTTAATACGCTTTCGTGGAAAGGGATTTATTATTTTGGGAGTAATAGGTGTTATGTTATACTCCATAATTGGAGGTGAATTGCACATGTTCGACCCGACGGTTTTTGATAATTTAAAAGTGGCTATAGAAAATGCGGTTTACGATCTGGATAATTTGGATTCACGTATTGACATTACACAGCGGATCGACAGATTGGAAATGTCTGTGATGTCACGTGAATTTGCTGTCCAATTCAGACTGAGAGAACACCCGAGTGTGACAGCAGAGGTTCAACTAAAGGCGGATTTAAACAACTTGGCTGCGGAAATTTTGGAAATCAAAGATCAAATTCCGGGATGTGTCTTGTTGCTGAGTTTTTACATGGAAATTCGTGAAATTGAGTCACAATGCAGCCGGATTGAAAATATACTGACTGAAATTTGGAAGCCCGATCTTCGACCGGTACAAACGCTTAGTCAGATTTACGGAGAGAAGACATCTACATACCAAAACAGGATTGAACTCCGATTTTCCAGACAAATTAACGAAGATCAGATGGAAGACATTCCAGAGCTATTGGAACACATATTGCTGACGCTTATGGAATTAAACAAGGTCTAAAGGGTTAGGACCGTAATGTAAATAACATTAGTAGACCAGCAAGTTAACGTTAGAGGAGTTGAAAGTATAAATGAATGAACTTGAATTCTCTCAAGTATATGCGATCATGGAGGCTTCTTTTCCTGAAACGGAATGCAGAACATCCGAGTCACAGAGGGCTCTGCTTCATCATCCGTATTATCGTTTACTTACCAAAAAAGACGAACAAGGGCAAATAATTGCTTTTTTGGCGGGCTGGGAGTTTACAGATTTTCGGTTTGTAGAGCATATTGCCGTAGATTCGGCTATACGAGGTGGTGGGTTAGGTAAAGAGCTTATGAGCAAGTTTATTTTACAGTCCGGTAAACCGGTAGTGCTGGAGGTTGAGCCACCAGTGGATGAATGGACTCAGAGAAGAATTGGTTTTTATGAACGTTTGGGGTTTCATCTGAACCATTTTGACTATGTACAGCCCCCTTTAAGAGAAGGACAGGCTGATCTGCGGCTTCAAATTATGAGCTATCCAGGTGCGTTGGCTGAACAGGATTTTGCTCCGTTTAAAGAGATTTTATATACCGAGGTCTATGGGTTAAATAAGAAGACTATATAGCTAAAGGTGCTTCATTATCGTTCATGTTTTGTCCATACCATTACAAATTCTTTCTCGTCAGTTTCGGTATCAACAGATTCCGCTTGAATGGTAAATCCATTTTTAGTATAGAAGTTGAAGGCTTTCGTGTTCGACTGGTATACCTTTAATTGAATCTCATTATGTTGCTTCTTGATCCAATCTAGTAGCAACTTGCCATAGCCTTTCCTTTGAGAATCAACACGTATAAACAGAGCCGCCAAGTATCCATCCAACATGGAAACGAAGCCGCCAATGCTATGATCATCTTGTATGATAACGTAGTTTTGAGCGAGAGGAAGGTACCTGTTTTCCATCTCGGTAACTTGGGATGCCCAATACTGCGGAGCAATAAAATGATGGGCTTCTATGGAAGCATCTAGCCAGATGGCTGCCAACTCGTTGAGCTCTTCCACATTTGCGGGTCTAATCGACATCGTGTCACCTCTTCACAGTACAGTATGTAATCTTATAGATGATGTTGAAATAAAAAAAGACCGTCCGAGGACGGTCTTTTTACCCGTGGCGCTTAATTAAAGCTTTGATCCGTATCCCGCGCCTCCGTCAACTCTGTAAATTAGAGAATAACGGACCGGGTAAGGGATACGCTCAACATGTGATTATTGATGTTGACGCACCTCCTTTCCTGATGAACCCATTTTACCATATCTGGTTTGTGATATCCAGTGATTTTCTTATATTTACGGGAATGATTCATAGAAAATATAAGATAAAAATAGCTTGATTTTATGTTCTATGGAAGATATAATCTAAATTACCGTGATTGAAAAACATCGGTGTGAATACATAATATGCGGTCGTGGCGGAATTGGCAGACGCGCACGGTTCAGGTCCGTGTGGGCTAACCCCCCGTGGAGGTTCGAGTCCTCTCGACCGCATCATTGCCTAACATTTACAGGTTCTTGGATTGGCTGGATGCCACCAAGAGCCTGTTTTTATATGGTAAAGATGCGTGTACTATTATAACTATTTTATTTATACTGAAATATATATTTAATATAGTCCTTTGCACTCTGATTAATGTCTTCGTCGCTTGCTTGAAACGAGGCTCCAAAGACAGCGAAAAAGGGTAATGTTATGGCGCCAACATGGACTGCGCTTGCTTTAAAAGGTGCTATAACTTCATCAACAGTGAAAGAAACGGAACCAGTAGGTAAGTAATTTTCTTTTTTATCGCCGATGGACATGGCTATCCCTAGCTTCTTTCCTTTTAACTTATCACCTTGTGAACCATAAGCCCATCCGTGAGTAAAAACATCATCAAACCACTTTTTTAATAAAGGTGGGTAACTATACCAATATAAAGGGAATTGAAATATGATATTACTATGTGTTTCAAGTAACTTTTGCTCTCTCAAAACATCAATGCTCCAGTTTGGATACTCTTTATAAATTTCGTGAATTGTAATTTCATTGGTATATTGAAGTAATTCTTGTTTCCATCTTTGATTTACTCTAGAATCTTCGATGCTGGGATGAGCTAAAATCACAAGAGTTTTCATTATAAATCACCTTTCTTATGTAACATATTTGCTTTTGTAAATGCCCTATTATTATTCTGTATGCTTCAAAAAAAGTAAATACACACAATAAAGTAAGATAGTTACTTGAAAGTGTGCATTGGACTTAGAGTGAAGATATGCAATTATAGATTAGATAAACTTTGTTATTTTTAGCGTTGAAGAGGTGGTACTATGAAACAATATAATTTAGGCATAGAAGCAACACTTGAGATCATCGGAGGTAAATGGAAATCATTAATCATATGTTTATTAATGTCTGGTAGAAAAAGGACAAGTGAATTACAGCGTAGTATTTCAGGCATTTCTCAAAAGGTTCTTATACAGCAACTTCGCGAACTTGAAAAGGATGGTATCATAGGTAGACATGTGTATAATCAAATGCCTCCAAAAGTGGAGTATTATATAACGGAATATGGAATTACAGCAAATGAAATTATTGACTTAATGTGTTCTTGGGGAAGAGCTAATATCAAAATAAGACAACAGCAAGGAGAAGATGTGATGTTGTTAGAAAATGATTCAAAATGAATAGTGGAGTAAAAAAGCGTTATAGACTACGATGTTTATGGCGGTTTTCTTCGGCTGCCTTCAAGTGCTATGTTATATGTTGAGCCACAAGCTGATTTGCTATATAGTAATGACTGGACAACCATTCCATCCATATTAAATGAATGCCAAAGTAGGGGGACCATTTATAATGATTATTAAACCGAAAATTCGTGGTTTCATATGTACGACTGCACATCCTGCAGGATGCGCGGCTCATGTTAATCGTCAGATCAACTACATCAAAGACAGCACATCAATACAAGGAGCTAAAAAGGTACTTGTGATCGGAGCATCTACTGGATATGGGTTGGCTTCTCGTATTGCTGCGAGCTTTGGTCTGGGAGCGGATACTATAGGGGTATCCTATGAACGTCCCGCATCAGAGGGGCGCACGGCTTCAGCGGGCTGGTATAATACAGTAGCCTTTGAAAGAGCGGCCAGAGCAGCTGGCTACATAGCAGAAAGCATTAATGGAGATGCTTTTTCTCATGGAATTAAGCAGGAGACATTGAAGCTGGTAAAGGAAAAGCTGGGCAAGGTAGACCTGATTGTGTATAGTGTCGCTTCACCGCGACGGACACATCCCGATACGGGTGAAACCTTTAATTCCGTTCTCAAGCCTATCGGACAGTCTTTTTCTAATAAAACAGTGAATACGAATACAGGTGTCGTATCAGAAATTACGCTGGAACCGGCTACGCAGGAGGAAATTGAGAACACCATCACGGTAATGGGTGGCGAAGATTGGTCCTTGTGGCTAAAAGCGTTGGAAGAAGCTGATCTGCTGGCTGAAGGGGTAACCACACTGGCTTACTCGTATATTGGTCCCGAAATTACGGAGGCTATCTATCGTAAAGGAACCATTGGCCAAGCTAAAAATGATTTGGAAGCTACAGCACATACTCTAACAAAGCAACTGGAACGTTATCGTGGAAAAGCCTACGTTTCTGTGAATAAAGCTTTGGTTACACAATCCAGTTCGGCTATTCCAGTCGTACCATTGTATATTTCTTTGCTGTTCAAGATCATGAAAGAAAAGGGACTGCACGAGGGTTGTATTGAGCAGGCACAACGTCTGTTCGAGACGCTATACAGTGGGTCCACTGTGGAAACGGATGAAGAAGGACGCATTCGTCTGGATAACTGGGAAATGAGAGACGATGTACAGCAGGCTGTCAAAGCAGCTTGGTCCGAAATCACTACAGAAAATGTATCTGAATTGGGCGATCTCGAACAATACCGTCTGGATTTCCTCCAATTATTTGGATTTGGGTTTGATGAAATTGATTATGAATTAGATGTTAACCCAGAGGTTGATACAACTTTATAATTGAATATTTGTAAAACAAAAACGGGTACTCTCAAGCGATGCAATTGGCTTAAGAGACCCGTTTTTTATGTATTCTAGCAAAATACAAGTTGCACTTGTTTCACTAACAGCATTTATCGAGAATTAGACGTGGAAAGCGACTTACGGTGCAGCAAGCGAAAAACGGCAATGGTAATGATAATCCCCGCAATGCCAAAGATTGCAACAGAAGTCAGGGCCCGGTAAGCTTGCCAACCGAACAAAAAAGCAACACCACTGCCAAATGTTGTACCTGCCAGTAACCCAAGTGCACAGGCAATATCTGTTCCAAATTTCATAAACATGTTCCTTTCGAATGTATAAATTAAAAAGCAACTTGTACTTTTTCTCTGGACTTGGACACGCACTTGTGCGTACAATCAAATAGTAATCGTTTTCAAACGGAATCTATTAATCATTATGGATCATTCTTGTGCAAATTATTCCTTTTTCAGGAGGCTGATGAAATGAATATGAATGAACAGATCAAGCTGTGGAATGAAGAGGCGCAGGCTAGTAACGCTGATCATCCTCACCGAAAGGTTGAATTGTTTATCGAGGTACGAGATGGAGCACTGGAGTCTGTTGCTCCTTATTTAAACCAACAGGATTATCGTCATGTAACTCTGGTAGAAGATGAGCATACTTCAGCGGCGGCAGGAAAAAAAGTGGCTGAGCTGATCCGAGAGGCAGGTTTGACAGTTGATGTAGTCCGCTTACCTCCGAATGCTGTAGGGGATGTCATTGCTGATGAAACCTACATTATGAAAGTGCTGCTGGGTGTGGCGGATAATAGTCAGGCTGTACTTGCTGTAGGCTCCGGCACGATTCATGATCTGGTTCGCTTCGTATGTTATAAAATGAATCGTCCGTTTTTGTCAGTACCGACGGCTGCTTCGGTGGATGGTTTTACCTCCGCAGGCGCACCACTGATTGTGGACGGCAGCAAGCAGACATTCCAAGCAGTTCCGCCGGAGGCGATCTTTGCTGATTTGTCCGTACTGGCGAATGCGCCACAGACGATGACTGCCGCAGGTTTTGGCGATATGCTCGGTAAGTTCACCTCACTAGCGGACTGGCATGTATCCAGAGATATGGGAAACGAGCCGTACTCACCTGTGGCTAATCGCATTACCGAGGAGGCTTTGCGTGCCTGTGTAGAGCATGTTGATGAGATTGCGGCAGGCAGCAAGGCTGGTGTCGAGGTATTGATGAATGCGCTGGTTGCATCCGGTATTTCGATGCTGATGATAGATCATTCCCGTCCAGCGTCAGGGGGAGAGCACCATATTTCCCATCGAATTGAAATGGATTTTATTGCAGAGGGACGCAAGCAAGTTTTGCATGGTGCCAAAGTAGGCGTAGCATCCGCATTGCTGTCTGACCTGTACAGGGATTTAGCAGCCAGCCAGGATGTAGAGGTTTTTAAGGTGTATCGGGCTTTGCCTACGTCGGAGCAGATGCGTGCATGGCTGGCTCAGGTCGGAGGCCCATCTACCATTGCCGAGCTGGGAGTTACGGAGGAGCAGCTTGCTCGTGCATTGCGCACGGCTCATACTTTGCGTGATCGCTATACTGGGCTCAAGTATATGAACGAACATCAATTGCTTCGTTCGTAATGTGCAACATCTACGCAAATTGTCCTTAGATATTCAGCCAATCTTGTGTGGCAAGGAAGGGATAAGCGAATGGGTTTATACCTTCGGCAGCAATACGAGGATATCCAACTCCTGTAACATTTGTATGTACAAATGAACGGTATGCTATAATCGTGGAATATGAACAGGTACACGATATTGCGAGTACGGAGGAAATTATGGCGCCCAAATATATACAAGTTAAACAGGAAATTTTGTCCTGGATTCATTCATCCAGACTGGAGCCGCAAAGCCAGCTTCCATCTGAGCATGAAATGTCTGAACAATTTGCCGTTAGTCGGCAAACGGTGCGTCAGGCGCTGGGTGAGCTGGTGCAGGAAGGCTGGCTGTTTCGGATGCAGGGCAAGGGAACCTTTGTTGCGACACGAGACAGCAAGCAGGCCGAAGATCCAAAGACGATTGGAGTCATTACAACCTATATTTCGGATTATATTTTCCCATCCATTGTACAGGGAATTGAATCCAAATTGAGTCGCCAGGGCTACAAGATGCTGCTGTCCAGTACAGGTAATGACCCTGAGCAAGAAAGTCAGTGCCTGGAAATGCTGTTAAGTCAACCGCTGAGCGGAATTATTATTGAACCGACCAAAAGTGGAGAGCGTAACCCCAATCTGAGCTATTATTTAACCGTGGAAAATCGCCAAATCCCTTATTTGATGATCAATGCACGTTATGAGGAAATGGATGCGCCCTGTCTGAGAGTAGATGATGAAAAGGGTGGTTTTTTGGCGGCCGAGCATCTGATTAAGCTGGGACATCGACGCTTGGCTGGATTTTTCAAAACCGATGATATGCAGGGGATTCTTCGTATGAAGGGATTTGTGGGCGCTCACCGCAAATATGGAGTGACATTACATCCGAACGCAGTAACGACTTACCGGACAGAAGAAAAAAATGAGATTCCGCTACAACGTGCGTCGAGGCTGTTGGCGATGGAGGCGGGGGAGCGTCCTACTGGATGGGTGACCTATAATGATGAGTTGGCTGTTCGACTCCTGGATATAGTACGTTCGGCGGGTCTGAACATACCCAATGATCTATCGCTGGTTGGGTTTGATGATTCGTTTTTGGCGACAGCAACAGAAATCAAGCTAACGACAATTCGGCATCCAAAGGAAGAATTGGGGTTACGTGCTGCCGATACCATGCTGTCGATGATTGAAGAAAAGGGGTACCATGAAGAAGATCGTCAGTTAATTCTATCGCCTGAGCTCATCGTTCGTGAATCTACGGGGCCTGTCCAGGCAATGCCTGGAGAACACTAGGCTGGGAGATCAGTCGTTTTTATTACTTAACATGTAGGGACAAGTTAGTAAGTATACAGCTTTAACGCTTCATATTTTGATGGGCATGTTTCTCGCCATACCGAACAGTCTGTTTTCTGGATTGCAGAAATAGACTGTTCTTGTTATATTTTTTCTGAAAATGAGTACATAAATCTATCGAAAGAACATAAAAAGGTTAGCTAAGTTGTACGTACAAGTATATAATGAAAGCGGAACCAAGGATAAAGGGTCATTACAATCGGCCTGTAACCGTTCTCTGTTGGTCGACACCAACCTGACAGGGCTATTGTCGGGATACGTTGCTGACGAAGCCGGAGGAAGTGTATCGTACATTGCTGGAAGCAACTGCATTCGGAACATGTAAAAATGTCGATGCATTCCATCATAACGGCATGCCAGTAGACGTATTGTATGATGCGGTGGATTGTCGCAGAAAAATCATCTGCTGATGCAAATTTATGCTGACGTAACCGGTCGGGAAATTAAGATTGTAGCTTCCACCCAAACTCCTGCGCTGGTGCGGCCATGTTCGCAGCAGTGGCCGCGGGAGCTGAAACTGGAGGGTACAATGATATCGTCGAAGCAGCGCGTCATATGGCACGTATACGGGACGAGAGCTTCAAACCGATCCTTGAGAACGCGGCCGTGTATGATAAGCTGTACGAGGAATACTGCCGTCTTCACGACTACTTTGGACGTGGAGGCAACCCTGTGATGAAAAAGCTAAAGTCCATTAAGGAAGAAGCCGGACGTTCAACTGAAGCGGCAAGCATTCATTCTTAAGATACTGACAGAATATAAGCAAGAAATATTTAAAGCTCTGTTATCTAAAAAGCACAGTACGCCGAGGAATCGGCAGACTGTGCTTTTTTGCATTTTATATTCTGTGAATTACATGATGTGAAAGTCTCATCGAATGAAAGATGGTAATGCGTTCCTTTCAAAGACTTTCATGAAAATTACATTCATTTCTCTTTTACGGACATTTTTACTTTTTCAGCATGGCATCAGCAAACAAAATGGATTTTGGAATACGGAAAAACTGTTCCGCCTGATCCTGGAAGGTTTGCGAAGGAACGGTACCCTGATGCAACCATTTCCGAAATGTACCGGGGTGAACTCCAATCCAATGACTCACATCGGTCACCGAAATATCATGTACCATGCATAGACCCGCCAAAATCCGATTTTTAACCGGAGAACGAGTCACAGTCCGTTTCATAAAACGGGACGGCGCTGGTTGACAGATGAGTGGTGAACGCCGGACAACCTCTTCATTAAATAGGATATGGTGCGGATAACCAAGTGTATTACACGTCTTTTCCAGATTAGTGTTGCCGGGAATGCGACCTTCATATACCCACGCACTGACACTACGGGAGGAAATGGAAAGCTCCTCGGCAAGTTGGGACAGTTTAATGTCATTAGCCATCAAAACGGCAAGCAAAACGCGATTGCGCACTTGACAGCGTGTTGGTTTACGAAAACGTTTGACACGCACGCCTTTTCCCAAATATTTGCGATTGATCAGAGACCACGCCTGAATGGAATGTTTATCTTGTTGTTTAGGCATATACCCTCCGATTTTTTTAAACACATACTACTATACCCGAAGGGGGGTTTGCAAGTGGCTCCTCTCCTGATTTTCTTTTAATCCCATGGGCTTAACCGGTTTATGGAAAATAAGGTCCATTTGGCCTATAAAAATGGAAGTTTAAGGTGTCGATATATTAAAATGTGACATTTTTAATGGAAATGGAGGTAATATGTTCTTCTCTTACGATTGTAAGGATGTACAGAGAGAAAAGTGGGTCTTTGCAACCCCATATTCATTTTTTTTGACGAGAAAAAGGGAGGTTATACAGCTAGATGATTTGTAAAAAGGTAATGGTATGGTTTCTGACGGCACTTTTGGCAACGAACACTTTGCTGTGCTTGCCTAGTGTGGCAGGAGCGGAAAAACAAGATTTAAAGGACGGAATGCAACTGGACCAAGCAGATTTGGTACAGAAGGAACAGGAGATCACTAATGAAACAGTTTCTTTTGATCCGCCAACTTCTGTAACAAACAGCGTTTATAATGCACTCATGATGAGCTTGGCGGCAACGGTGGAGTATACCTCAATCGTTATCGAACCTGGGGAAACCTATGAATTCGAGAATACAGATACGATCAGTAAGTCCATATATAGCAACGCTTCTCAATCAAAAGGCATTTTGTACGATAGTGTAAGTTACAAAGAGGATGGAGACATTAGCACTGTCCATATGGACTATGGCATAAGCCCCATTGGTGTTCCTGGGGGAGGCACAGCGTTTATTACGAATACAGGAACAGCAGCATTAACCGTAAAAGTAACGGACGTCTTCACATACAGTACATCGGAGGACCCGGCACTAGAGCGAGTTACGGTCTCTAAAAATGAAAGCTATCGGATTGTGAATGAAGGATGGACTGCCCGTTCGATTCAGCATGATGGGTCAAATGCAGACAATCGCCGTTTTGATTACGCAAAATACAAGGCAGACGGAACTTTATCCGCATCTGATCTTAATAGCATTGCTCATCCCTCTTTGGGTGATGGCGAGGAACTGATTATTACAGGTTCCACTGCCAATGCGGTGACCTTCGGATTTCCATACGGTAAATACAGTATAGAAAGCACCGGCGAGCCGGCTTATGCGCGGGTTACCCTAAATCAGGGGGAAAGCTACCAATTTATCAACGTGGGAACCCGATTGGATACGGTGGAAAGTGACGGTACATCTAAAGATAAACTTGACTATGTTGTTTATCTGGCAAACGGAACAGAGGCTTCACGCGGCAATGGCACTACGGCGAAGCCGCAGATTGCTGTGGACAGATACGCGGTAATTACCCAGGTCACTGCCAATCCGGTTACATATGGGGCTCCATATCGCAATTTTATTGCTCGTCCTGTGGGTGGTGATGCAATCAGCCGTGTGGAGCTTGAGGCGGGCAAGAGCTACATTTTCCACAATAATGGTACGCTAATGAATCCGATCTACAATAACTCCAAAAAGGTAGGAAGCTTGTTCGACTATGCTATTTACAAGCCGGATGGCACGGTAAATTCCTCTGGTTTTAACAGCCAGTCTGGTCCCATGATCCCGCCTTCGGGATATGCCATTGTGACTGTGATCGGTCCGAATCCTATTATCTTTGATTATACAGATGATTTTTCCTGGGAAACGAGTAGCCATCCTGCTTTCTTGCGGGTAACACTTTCGAAAGGTGAAAGTTATGCTTTTACCAATATTAGTGATCATTTGAGGAATCTGCATAGCACAGCCAGTACCGTTAAAGGAAAATATGATGTGGTTCTGTACAAAGCAGATGATACAGAGCAATCCAGGCGCAATACCGGGAACTCAACCTTTTTGGTTGGCGCAGGTAAAAAGGCTAGTGTGACGGTAACCAGTGACACGTCAATCACGTTTGGTGGAATCTATCGGAGCTTTAAGGTCAGCGAAAATGATGATGGTATCAGGCAAACGACTTTGGAGCCGGGAGATTCGTATATTTTCCGCAATCATGATAGCAAATCAAATTCATTACGGCATGACAAAAGTAATGGAAGTGCACGCTTTGATTCAGCAAGCTATCGGGGACTTCGTTTACTGACATCAGATCATTTCAACAATACAGTAGATCCGGAGATTGTTGCGGGCGGTGAAGCCATCGTCACCAATGTATCCGATCGGTCAATCACCTTTAGTTACAGCAGTAAGGTAGAGGCTATGCTTAACGCACAGGCAGCCTTCCATCGAATTACATTGAAACGCGGTGAAAGCCGGAAATTTATCAATGTAAGCACTTTGGACAAGGCTCTGGATGTCATTTCAGTCAGCGGTATGAAGTGGAATTACATGAATTACAAGGCAGACGGTACGGTGTACAGTCAGGCCAGTGATACGACTCAATTGCCGTTGGTACAGGCTGGTGGATATGCCATTGTAACGACGGTTTCGGATGTGCCAGTGACTTATGGAGCTGTGTTAGGAATATTCGACGTTGAGGATGCTCAGGTGCCGACAGGCAATCAAGTCACTGTCAAGCAGGGAGAAAGCTATGTATTCCATAATACTGGTTCACAGGCTTCCTCATTAACCACAGATACTTCAAACGAAAGCCGCCTCTATGACTATGCCATATATGAAGAAGGTAGTGGTGTAAATTCCAAGGTGGATAGAGCAGGTATGGATGCTTCTCTACCTGAAATCTCACTTGGAGCCGGAGGTACGCTCGTTGTGACTGTCACTTCGCCGCAAGCCGTGACCTTTCATTTCAAGAATGAAATTAAAGCGGAGCCAAGCACAGAACCGGCGTTGTTAAAAACAACTCTATTCAGTGGCAAGCAGGAGATATGGATCAATCGCGGAAGTCAGGAGGCCCCTATCGTGACGAATGCGAAGGCGGCTGGTGGAACGTATCAATATACCGTTACGGATCAGGCTGGAAAAGTGATTCGTGAACATAAAGAGGCGATAGATAATCAACAGCAAGTGCCAGCTAATGCCAATATTCATCTTGCCGTAGCTGCAGCTGCTCCTGCTGTTAACTTTGGAGCGCCTTATCGTGTGTTTGCCGTAAAAAATAACGATGACAGCAAGCTGGACGAGCTAATTGAGCTCATAGATAAAGAAGCTGACTTTACGGCAGGCCAACAAGGGAAATATCGGTTTACACCCAAAGAAGACGGGATTTACCGTTTTGCTGTAAAGGAGAAATCCAACTTTGCTGCGCAGCAACCCATTGTAAGCTTGTTTACGGACCCTGATTTTAGTAGCCAGCTTGTCTCTTCAACAGAGCAAGCACAAATATATGGTTGGGATTACACGGTCTTAGAGTATGAGATGAAGGCAGGCCAAACGATTTATGTGAAGTTGACAGAAACCAATAGCGGCGCATTACAAACCGTAATTAAGGCAGCACATATGGCGCTTGGTAAGGATACTTCATATGAATATGGAAAAGGGAACCGACTGAATAAAGTTATTTTGTTCACCGGTGATCAAATTCAACTGGATTATGACTTAAACGGAAACGTCATTAGACGGACGAAGAAGGTATTTCCTTTTACAGATTAAAAGGATGTCTTTGCTTCGAAAAAACATAACAGATAGTTAGATGTACAGGCATTATTAAATAGGGGTGAGCGAGTGTTTAAACGTTATATTTGTAGTCTACTATGTATGGCAATGTTGCTGGGTCCATGGAGCACATGGGCATATGGAGAAGAAGGGCACGGAGAGGCGGCAGCTTCTCAGTCTTCTTCGTCTTCCACTCCACAGATTATTACCAGAGCATGGCTTGCGCAGCAAACTGGTAAAGATCAGGCTTGGGTCAATGCAGTGTTATCCAAAGGCTATACTTTATATGATATTTATAAAGCTTGGCAAAAAGATGGTGGAGAAAATTCATTACCGGAACAAAGTCCAAGCTTGTGGGTACAGCGGAATGGGCTGACATTGAGCACAAATGCAAAGGCGGAACCGTCTGATGAGTCGGCTGAGCTGAAGGAAGGTGAAAAGCCCGCTCAGGCCGCCCAGGATGAAAAGGCAACTCAACAACCGCTAGATAAGGAAGAGGATAAAGCGCCGGCTCCAGACACGACTGAGATGGATATACCATCCATCCCCCGTGTAATTGATTCCGTATATGCGCCGACTCCAGGAGAAAACAGTCTGATCGGGCAGAATTTACTTCAACAAAGTTTGTTGCAGGTATCT
This sequence comes from Paenibacillus sp. FSL L8-0158, assembly GCF_038592965.1. Lineage (GTDB taxonomy): Bacteria > Bacillota > Bacilli > Paenibacillales > Paenibacillaceae > Paenibacillus > Paenibacillus polymyxa_D. The sequence continues at coordinate 1,939,407 of NZ_CP151949.1, forward strand.
GCTACAACAGATGTGTATGCTCCTTTTGATCAAGCGGCGCTTGCACAAAGCAGGCTAAGTGATGATACTTCGCGTTATGGGCTGGATTACGGTGATAACAGTGTGTTCACCGCTTCAGGACTTGCCGTGCAAAATACGGACTTGGTGTTGCCGGGTTCATTACCCTTTGCACTGACTCGTGTGTATAACAGTTCATTGGCAAATAACCAGATTGGTGTGCAGCAAAATGGAGGGTTGTATACAAACGCCAGTGCCATCCGTGAGGAGGAAGCAGCTTCTGGTCTGGGAAGAGGCTGGAAGTGGGATCTTCCTCATATACAGAAACTGGATGGTAAGCAGTATTTGTATATGCCGGGAACAGGCTCATATGAGGTAAAAGATGATTTTCAGCTTGAAGGATATGCCTACAAAGATCTGAAGATCAGTACAGATCAAAGCGCAAGTGTGCAGGGAGTAAGCAGTGCGTACAAAATAGCAGTGCTGAATGGAAATAACTATTATCTGGATCAGGACGGTTATTTGATTTTAATCCAGGATGCGTATAAGAATCGGGTGGAATTTGATTATACAAGTTCTGGTGGAGCAAAGCTCATTCGTTCGATTCGAAATAATGATGGCAGAGAGCTTGACTTCACTTACAATGCTGGACAGCTTGTTGTTAAAGAACAGGGCACAGACCATCAGTACACCTATCGTCAAAGTGGCGAGGGAAGCAGCAAGGTGCTGTCAGAAGTGTTGGATTCTCTTTCCAGAAGCACAAGCTATGCGTATACATTCATGGACGCTCCTTTTAATGTGGTCGTAGATGGTGAAGGAAAGACTGGAGCCCTACAGCAAAATGCATCGGCGTTGCTTACACGAATTATACGACCTACTTCATCGATCACAGACATCCGTTATGAAGCATTTAACAAGCAGATAGGCGTGTACGGTACACAAGGCGTGTTCAAGGTGGTTTCACGCGCTGATATGTACAGTACAACCGCAGGCAATCGTTTTTTAAATAAAATTGATTTCACCTATTCCGGAGAAGATCTAGCCAACTATGGGAAAAACGCTGAATGGACGGTGGTTGCCAAAGGGTCACGTACAGCGGAAACCTTCCATTTCGGTAAAGTGTTTAGAGGAGATAACGCACCGGACAAGCTTGTTCTAAACAGCTATGATCAAGAGGGAGATTCTACCGGCTATCATATAGATTACACGTATAATGATGCCATGGACTGGAATTTGCCTGTGCAAATGCGAGAGTCCTATACGGAGGGAGGTTCTTCATCAGAACCTGTAACCACCTCCTATGACTACAATGAATATGGTCTTCCAATGAAAGTATCCCAAAGTACAGGATTGGAGACTGTTCATACGTATAAAACCTCCAGTGAGCCTTTTTTCTGGGTTCAACCTACCCAGACGGTTACTAAAATAAGTGAAGGAAAAACTGGAACGACAGTTCGAACTTATAAAGCGGAGGGCGCATTGTATGAACTAAAAAACTATGAAGGTACAGAGGAAGGGAAACTTTTATCACATACCTATACTTTTTACAATGCAAAAGGGAATGTAAGTGGTCAGAAAGTTCTCATAGATGACAGAAACTATACAGATGTTTCTATTGATTATAAATCGCCATATGGTTCACAGCTCCCAACAAGGCAGCTTTTGCCTAAAGGTGTTGAGTACACGTATGATTATTATCCGACTGGAGAAATCAAGTCCCAAACAGATGCCAAGCGCAAAACAGAGTCCTATGTATATGACGCTTTGGGACGTGTAACGAAGGTTACTTATCCAAATGGAACTCAAACTGTCGTGGTGTACAAGGATGATACGAATGATGTCACTGTTACCGGACCCGATGGTGTCAGCGCCGAAAGATTGTATAATCCGTTCGGGCAGATGCTCCAGCAGCAGGTGGATGATGCAATCTATGGTTATGGTTATGATGATCATGGAGATATGGTAGAAAGCACGGATGCCGAACAAGCAACCACTCGCTACGCCTATGATGCCTTTGGACGACCTGTGAAGACGACCTATGCGGATGGAACAACAGATACAGTGGCGTATAACGCGGTGGATCGTACCGTTACTCAGACGGATGCCTCTGGCTACCGTATACGTGAAGTATCGGATGCTTTAGGTCGTGTGACCTCTACACAAGAGGCTAAAAATGGATCATTTCAGCCGCTGGAATCGTTAGCTTATAATTATGCGGATATGGTTACTAGCCGTACAGACGGTAACGGCCAACGTATGACCTATGATTACGATGCACTGGGACAAATGACCTCCGTCACAGATCCATCTGGACAAAAGACCAGCTATATGTATGATCTGGCCGGAAATTTGAAGACCGTTCAGTATCCTGATGGGCAAAAGAATATGTATTCCTATGATGAGCTGGGCAGACGTATGTTACTGGAAAAATCAAGCGGAGGAACAACGCTCAATATTTATGATACGGATGGAACCATCACTCGTATGCTGACAGGAAAATCGCAAGCGATTACCTTTCAATATAACTCGTACGGGCTGGTTACCGAAGCGGCGGGACCGGATTTTAAAACCAATTATACCTATGACCTTGCGGGACGCCGAACCAGCATGACAGATGGTCAGGGAACGACCACCTATGCCTATGATCCATCAGATGGGTCGTTGACTGGGCTGAAGTACCCTGATGGTACGCACATCAGCTATGAATACAACAAGCAGTCTCGTACAGGCTATGTGCTAACAGATGCTGCTGGCACGTCTATGCACGTTCAATCCAAGCTGGACAGTGTGGGCCGAGTTACCCAAATGGACATTAGCGCTGGGACAGGTGCGGCAAATGTACAGAGCTTGGGAGAAGCGAGTGCTGCTGGGGGCGGATCATTGGATCGAATGACGTTCGATTATGCTCCTAATGGTTTGCTGAAAAGCCAGTCTTCGAGCAGAGGGCTGAGTACGCGATTCAGCTACAACGGACTGGATTTATCCGGGGTTACGGTGGAGCACGGTGGTACGTCGCTACATCAATTTGGGTATGAACGGGATGGGAATAAAAACATCATCGGACGTACACAAAACGGAACAACAGACCAGTTTGGATATGACCCGTCAAACCGAATTGCCAGCGCAACCGCAGGTGAGAAGAATAAGACCTATGGCTACGATCCGAATGGAAATCGAAGCGCTGAAGGCAGTGGCAAAGTGTTCGGCATGAAAAATGCTGAATATACGTATGATTCTGTCAGCCGTCTGACAAAGGTGAGCGGTGAAGGCAAAGAGGTCGGGTACAGCTATAATGGAGACGGTCTACTGTACGAGCGTACAGAGGGCGGAAAAACGACTCGGTATTACTATGACGAAGAAGCGAAGCTGATTGCGGAAGCCGAGGTCCAAGGTGGAACAGCGAAGATCACGTACGCTTACGTATATGACTTATCCGGTCAACTGTGGGCTAGACAGGACAAGGCAAGCGGACAGTTGCAATACTATCAGTTGAATGGCCACGGTGATGTGGTAGGACTAAGTGATAGTTCGGGCAAGGAACTGAATAGCTACAGCTACGATATCTGGGGCGGCCCGGAGAAGGTCAAAGAGAACGTTCCGAACGTGCTGCGTTATGCTGGCGAGTATTGGGATGACACGGCTGGACTCCAGTACTTGCGGGCTCGCTGGTATGATCCGGGCACAGCCCGTTTTATGGGCGAGGATACGTACCAGGGCGAGATCAGCGATCCGCAAAGCTTGAACTGGTATACGTATGCAAATAATAATCCGTTAAAGTATATTGATCCAAGTGGGCATAAAGTTTGGCTAGTTCACGGTACTTTTGTTGATCCAAGTACATGGGATAATAGTAAAACGTATATTAAAAATGAGCTTTTTAATGAACCGACTGATACTCCGCGATGGAGCGGTAAGAATAATGATGGAGCCCGAGTTGAAGGTGCAGAAATTGTAGCGAATCAAATTTATAATTATCACAAAGCTCATCCAACAGAACCGATACGAATCATGGGGCATAGTCACGGAGGTAATGTTTCCATCATGGCAACTAATATGTTGGCTAAACGTGGGGTACATGTAGATACTCTTATCACTATTGCAACACCAGTAAGGGAATATAGACTGAAAACGAAGGTCGGTCAACATATCAATGTATACAACCATAATGATATTATTCAAGTTAACGGAGGGTTTTGGGGTTTAGGAGAAGCAAAACGCAAATACCCTGGTGCTGAGAATGTTGAAGTTAAATTATCCCCATATTATTTTAAACATCCAATTGAAGCTCATTCTGTAATGCACAATAATCCCAATATTTTGGATAAATACGTAAAACCACGAGTGCTGTGGCACAACTTTTCTAAAGCCAGATATGAAAGTTATAAAAAGAATCAGAGTAGGTACTAATCACTAGAAATAATTGGTTTATTATGTATTTTAGGATAAAGTTAGTATTCGAAATAGTGAAGTATCAGTTTTTGAAATGTGAGTAAACATTTCAGTGAGACTGGAGGGAAGGAAATGAAAATGCCCATTTGGTTTAAAATCATATGGATGATTCCTATTGTTATTAATATAGCGGCGTTCATATGGTTTATTTTAGGCTCAACAGGGGGCTTTCAACGTGGACATGATATCTTGGCAACTGCTACATTAGTCATATTTGGAGTCCCGTCTATTATTATTGTATTAATATCATTAACATATATATGGCAAGGATGGCCACCATTTAATGGTGTGAAATATTTAGTATCAGCAATATTGATGGGATCTTTATTATTTTGTTCTTATTATTTGGTTGACGGGACTCCTACACGTGGATGGTTGTATGATAACGTTGATAGTGATCCTGTACGGTTAACTTCAGATCAAAAATATGAATACCGTATAGATTTAATTAATCCTTTCCAGAGGAATAGTAGAGAACAATTGCACTTGAAAAATATTTCAACAGGAGAAGAAAAGAATATCCCTATTTCAATTAGAAAGGAAAATAGTGGCTACTCAGGTGGTGATGGAGATAATTGGGCTTGGGGTATTTTAAAACCAACAAAAGTACCAAATCAATACGAGTTGTCTACATTGGATGAGTATAACAACGGTATGTATGGCATGGATCCGAGAGTTTTTTTAATTGATGTAAAAGCTGGAACTGCACAAGTATTGAAGTAGAATTTGAATTATTTAACCACAATACGAGATAGTTTCGTATTGTGGTCTTTATTTATTATTAGTTCTGAACTAATAATAAATAGCTAAATATTCTCGATACTGTGCTACACGGGCTGGTTACTGAATCTGCAGGTACAAAGGATAAGACTTACAACTACGTTTCAAAAGGAAACCGAAGCTTCGAAGGTAGGGCAGTGAAGATTACATACGCTTACGTGTTGTATGACTTGTCCGGTCAACTGTGGGCCAGACAAGACAAGGCAAGCGGACAGCTACAATATTATCAGCTCAACGGTCACGGTGATGTGGTGGTCCTAAGTGATAGTTCGGGCAAGGAACTGAATAGCTATAGTTACGATATCTGGGGCGGCCCGGAGACGGTCAAAGAGACCGTTCCGAACGTGCTGCGTTATGCTGGCGAGTATTGGGATGATACGACGGGGCTCCAGTACCTGCGGGCTCGCTGGTACGATCCAGGCACAGCCCGTTTTATGGGCGAGGATACGTATCAGGGCGAGATTAGTGATCCGCAGAGTTTGAACTGGTATGCGTATGTGGCCAATAATCCACTCGGATATGTAGACCCTAGCGGGCATGAACTTATGCCTACGACTAAAGGCGGAATATTTTATACTAACCAGAAGACGATTATTCATTATCAAAGAGTAGGCATGGGGACATGCTGGAATGAGTTTAAAGCAGGAACTATTCAGGCATCCACGGCTGTAGCCAATTTCTTGATTGTAGATGATATAAACACGATACTTGATCCCAAATCGTCCGCATATGACAAAACACTTGCTCTAGCAGGATTTATACCTGTTGGTAAGTTTGTTAAAGGTGGAAAATTGATCATACAGCTGACGAGTAAGGAGGGAAGATATGTTGGACGTTCTGTTGAATTGACAGAAAAAAATCTAAAATCAGCCAAGGCACTCCCTTGTAATTGCTTTACGGCGGGGACTAAGGTTCAAACAGACGAAGGGGAGAAACCTATCGAGGAAGTCGAGGTAGGTGACAAGGTTCTAGCCAAAGACGATGAGACAGGTGAGATGGCTTATAAGGAAGTCGAATGGCTCTACCAACGTGATGTGGAAGAAACGTATAATATTACTGTTGGTGGAGAAGTCATAACGACAACTGATGAGCATCCGTTTTGGATTGTCGGCAAAGGTTGGGTCAAGTCTAAAGACCTCGAGGTGGGAGATGTTCTGACAACTTCGGATGGTAAGGAATTAGCCATTGAGAAGATTGAAGTTAAAAAGGGACATGACACTGTATACAATTTTAAGGTCAAAGATTTTCATACTTATTTTGTATCAAATTTGGGTGTGTGGACTCATAACGCTTGCGATATCCCGAATAAAACAACAAAATGGGATATAAAAATGAATGCAAAAGGAAAAGTCACTTACAAATTCCACGGAGATACAATTACAGCTTACCAAGATAACACAAAGAAAGGTTATTGGTGGGCGAAAGACACAACTGGACACGGCGGTTCAGCGTATAAGGTATTTGAAAAGAAAGGAAATTCACTTCATTGGATTACTGATGCAGATGAATATGGAAATTTCATAACAGGGAAACACAAGAGTACAACAGGTACAGTCATAAAGCTAAAATAAATATAGTTAAAAAAACGCCGTAAAGGGAACATAGATTTCCCTTTACGGCTACATGATGGGGATGATTGAATGGAACATAATCAAAATTTAAATGATTTTTTGTTGCGATACTTTGAAGGAATTTATTTAAAGAAACCTTTGTTTTATAATGCTTCAATTGCTATTAGGTTTGAAATGGGGGGAGGGACAGATACGCCTGGAAAAAGAGTAGAGCAGGTGAAACAGAGAGCGGTTGCTTTATTTGACGCATTAAATAGTTATGATGACGATGTTTACTTTGTACTATTCGTAGATAAATGGAGTAATGAGTCAATTAATGCCATTGAGAATGATGTCTTTAAAGAATTCAATAATTATATTAGTAAGATAGATTTTGGACATGTATTTAAACAAGAACAGGAGTACCGATATAAAGATTCCGACGAAACTGATGATATAGTAACTATTAGATATTGTATAAATGTGAAATCCCAAGATTTGAAGATTGATAGTCTGATAGAGGCGATTGCCAATCGAACACTTGGTTTAGAACCTAGTGTAGATGGTGACATATATTTAATAAATGACACGAACAAAACAATTTTTCATCTTTATGACGATAGAGGCTTGGATATTGTAGCGGAAAACAAGGAGACTCTAAGGATTGTTTATGAGCAGTATAATCATTGGATATTGGATTATGACCGAAATAAAATCGATGAAATATTTTCTTGAATGATCTTGAGGGCTGCAATCCTCAAGGTCTTTCTTTATATTAATACCTAGTACCAAGTAAATGGTTGAATGACAATCCCATAGTCAATTAGAAACCCAAAATCTTCAGATACCACTGTATCTTGCTCAAAAGTACCTCATCTTCATTTTCTTCCGGTAGGTTCTAGTTCCGCCAAAAGAATCTACTACCCGCTTGTACCCTTCTTAACTCCTACTAATTTATTCACAACTTTGTAACTTTCTCTGGCAGGGGGGTTGCGAGATTGTTTTCAAATTGTTTTACTATATTTACCTACTATAGTCTGGTAATCTATTAGTATATATAGGGGGAACGAAAAGACGTCCGGTTCAGTCGGTTGAGATGCGTTTATGTTCTATATGTTGAGTGAATGTCTATATTGCCATGTCTATATCGTCATGTCTGTATAACTTCATAGACAAGCTAGAGATAGCTCCCGCACATTATAAAATACAGCACAGGATGGTGTAATGAATGAAGCTTTTAAATGCAAAATGGATGGCTGTATGCTTGATGGCAATCTGTTGTTTGGGTTTGCTAGGTATACATACGAATACGGCGAGTGCACAAGCGAAGGCTCCTTTGCTGGGGGTCAATGATGTGTTACTAGATTCGAATACAATTCAGCCCGTAATGAAAAATGATAAGCTGTATGTTCCTATCGTTACGTTAGGGCAAAAGATGGGGATTTCTACTTCGGCCAACGGAAATACATTGTTGCTGACTGGACATAACCGCAACTTTACGCTGGATTTGAACAAGGGGGATGTGTTCGAGCGTGGAGGACGCACGATGGTGCCAATTCGCACTTTGACCGATGCATTCGGCTTCACTATTACGGTTCCTACAAGTAATCTGTATCGAATTCAGAACGCAAATGCTAGTTTATCTGATACTCAGTTTTTGAATACATTCGCAACAGAAATTAAACAGTATGCAGCTGTCAAACCGGGCAAAGCCAGCAATACAGGCAACAATGGAACTGCCTCATCATCCAGCCGTACGATTTATTTGAGCTTCGATGATGGGCCTACGGCGCATACGTCGCAGCTGCTGGATATTTTAGATAAATATAATGCGAAGGCTACTTTCTTCATGCTGGGACCTGAGATTCGTCAACATAGCGCAGTGATGAAAAGAATGGTAGAGGCGGGTCACGGTTTGGGCTTGCATGGGATGACGCATCAGGTGAAGAAAATCTATGCATCCCCTGCAGCAGCATTGGCAGAGATGAATCAGGATAACGAAATTTTATTTAAGGCTACAGGAAAACGCACTTCTTTGATTCGTACACCTTATGGCAGCAAACCATATTTAAAGAAAGCATACCGCGATCAACTGACGGGTGCAGGCTATCATATTTGGGACTGGAACATCGATTCCAATGATTGGCGTTATACTAAAAATCCAGAGCATTTTGTACAGACGGTCCTAAGTGATATTAAAAGATTGAAAAAGCAAGGCAGAACACCAGTCGTTCTTATGCATGATAAGCCATCTACGATCAAGGTGCTTCCACAAATCATGGCCGCTTTGCAGAAAGAAGGCTATTCGTTCGAGCCGTTGAATGATAACATGACTCCGCTTAACTTTTGGAATGATCATCGTTAATTGAATAGCATGAAAGAAAAGGCACCTTTTTAACCATTCATATAGTGGTTTTGAAGGTGTCTTTTTGTTGTATTCGCTCGGAATTGTGAAGTTTGCAGCACGGTTTATATGAATCTATGAATTCATGTCTATGCACAGGTCATACGACTTTACGGGTTACCACGTCACTGCATATATTACAGTAACCGCCCCGAGAGGAGGAGAGGTATGAATATAAATCCGAGTATGTTTAGTATGATTTGTGCTACCGCAGGAGCCCTTATTACGTTTGCCTTTGGCGGCTGGAATCAGCTAATGGTGCTATTCACGGTTGCAATGGCTGTCGATTATGTGACTGGAGTCGCCGCAGCAATTAAGACTGGGCAAGGTTTAAGCAGTAAAGCCGGCTTTTGGGGGTTGGCGAGAAAGGCTTTAATGCTAATGGTAATTTCTTTGGCGCATCATGTGGACCTCCTGATGGGTACCGAAATCATGAAAGGGGCGGCAACGTATTTTTATTTATCCAATGAATTGATCTCTATTACGGAAAACTGTTCACGAATGGGTCTACCGCTCCCACCGAAGCTCAAGAATTTTTTTGCCCTATTAAAGGACAAGGAGTCTGATGGTAAAAATGGTGGAAAAGATCGCTAGAATTACAAAGTTTCTTTCCGTATGTGGGGCGTTATGATAAAATTTTCAAGAGAACATTTTAAGATAAGGAGCCTATACGCATGATTAAACATATTGTTTTGTTCAAATTGAAAGACCGCTCCCCCGAAAGCATTGAGCACACAGCATCCATTTTGCGCAGCATGAACGGCAAAATCAAAGAGCTGCTGTCACTCGAAGTAGGTACGGATGTGATTCGTTCGGAACGTTCTTATGATATTTCCCTTACCGCTGTTGTCGAAACACTGGAGGATTTGCAAACGTATCAGGTACACCCTGTGCACCAGGAAATTATTGTACACATGAATGAAGTGAAGGATGTATCTATCGCAGTTGATTATGAAATCTAAAGCGGTACTGGAGGTGAAGGACCTTGTATTATGTCAACCGGGAACAAATTGAGCTTCGATTAGGGGCTGTTCCTGACATTGTCGCCGGACTTCGGCAGACATCTGCTGCCTGGAACGGTGATCTGTTGCAGGGGCTAGTGCAGGAGCGCTGCCTTCATCTGGCAATTGAGACGGTAACGGACGTAGGAAGCTATATCATCGACGGATTTATTATGCGTGACGCCAGTAGCTATGAGGATATTATCGGTATCATTCATGAGGAAGGTGTACTGGATGATACCGTATTTCATTCGCTAGTAGAGCTGGTAGGCTTACGTAAACCCTTAGTACAGGAGTATTTCCATTGGGACCGGACAAGCCTTCACCCGCTTACACCTAAGCTGCCTGGGTTGCTGGAGCTTTTTGCATCTAATGTACATGATTATTTAAATAAGGAATTGGGTCCCCAGCCCGAGGGAGTGTAAAGGCAAAAGTGACGGATAAGTATATCGTACCCGAAATGCCCACTAGGCGCATGATCATGACACTATTGAAAACCCAGGGACCTGTGGGCGTCGGAAGCTTGGCAGCTCAATTGGGCATTACTGAAATGGGAGTGCGCAGGCATCTCAAATTGATGGAACAGGATGGTCTGATCGTGGCTACGATCGTGAGACAGGCGATGGGACGCCCGACGTTTTTATACAGCCTGAGCGAGCAGGGAAGCGAGCAGTTTCCTCGTAATTATGATCATCTGTTATTGGAACTGTTAGAGGAACTGGATGAAGAGCAGGGAATGGAAGCAGTTTACTCGCTGTTTGATGGTAGAAAACGTAAAATGATGAAGCGTTACGCCCCTCATATAGAGGGGGAGACTACACTGGCTTCACGTGTGGAAAAGCTTTCGGGCATCCAGAATGCTTCCGGATATATGGCAGAGTGGCGCGAGGAAGAGGATGGTAGCTACTCTATTGTGGAATACAATTGTCCTATCTCTCAAATTGCAGGCCGTTACCGCAAGGCTTGTGAATGCGAGCAGCAAATGTTTGAGGAGCTACTTGATGCCGAGGTTGTTCGTGAGGATTGTTTGGCGGATGGAGGTCGTTGTTGCCTGTATCGTATCCGCTCTAAAAAAAAATAAAACTTTTCAGGCTTGTTTTCTGTGTCATGACAAGCTCCCCATGCTTATAATGCACTAACAGATGGGCATTCGCCCGGGCACAAGGGAGAGATGATGATGAAGGAGAACTGCAAAAGTTTTATCCGAGGCGCGTTGGCAGGCAGCATTGTTGGTTCGGTTGCTGCTTTGTTATTTGCCCCTAAGTCAGGTCGTGAGCTGCGTCAGAATATTACAGATCAGGCGCGCAACGTAAGTGATAAGGGACAGGAGCTAGCGGGGAAAATTTCAGACACCTCAATTGAGTATACTGACAAAATTAAGGAAACAGCCTCAGCCGTCATTCATGAAATTGGGCAATGGCGTAAAAAAGGTGAAATTATTCCTGAGGTTAGTATTTCATCAGCGACTGTTCAAGAAGATACGGAAAAAGATGCGCTGTAACGGTCTGTAAAAACGTAGGTGAAACACTGAATACAGTTTGAATTCGTGGCTTCTCCCGTTGGGATGGAGCCTTTTTATTGATCACTTCCTCGTTTTAGGGTAATCTTTTGGGGTACCTTTTACACGAATACGACATAAGGTATGTAGCAACGGATAGCTTTCCGAGATGAAACAACTCATATTTGAACAAAAAGGAAGCGGTGTGTACGTGCAGCAAGCGATTGCAATATTGGATTCCGGTGTAGGAGGTTTGACGGTTGTAAAAGAAGTCATGCGTCAGCTTCCACGGGAAAAAATCATTTATTTTGGAGACACTGCGCGCACTCCGTATGGCCCCCGACCATCGGAAGAGGTTAAAAAATTTACAGAGCAAATGGTTGATTTTCTGATTCAATTTGATCCGAAAGTCATTATTATTGCTTGTAATACGGCTACTGCCGCGGCATTGGACTATATAAGCCAAAAGGTATCCATTCCGGTGATCGGAGTCATTCACCCCGGGGCTCGTGCTGCGATTAGCGCGACTGCTACCGGGCATGTCGGGGTGATTGGGACTATCGGTACGATTCGAAGCGGAGCGTATACAGCTGCGCTCAAGCAATTGTCTCCTTATGTAGACGTAGTGAGCCATGCTTGTCCTGCGCTTGTTCCATTGGTGGAACAAGGGTTGTTCCGCTCCAAGACGACATCGCAGGTTGTGGAGGAGACATTGAGACCTATTCAAACATATCCGATTGATTGTCTGATTCTTGGTTGTACGCATTATCCTTTTTTGAAGGAAACGATTCAAGAAGTCATGGGGCCTGCAGTAAAGCTCATTAGCTCGGCAGATGAAACGGCGCGTGAGACGAGTACCATTTTGTATAATAAAGGCAAGTTGGAGGCTGGGGATGAAACGCCGGTACATCAGCTTTTTTGTTCCGGCGATCCTGAATTGTTCCAGCGCATTGCCGCACAGTGGCTCGGTGAGCAAATTCGCCAAACGCCTGTTGTCTGGCAAGTCACCAATCTGGATTAACGAGACAGCTGACTTTTTTTGTCATTGGACAAAAGAAGTCGGCTGTTTTGCTTTTCGCTACATCAAGACACGCCGCGTTTGCATAACATGCAGTAAGGCAGATGGAAGGGGCGTAGAAGATGAGGGAATATATCGTTCAAAAAGGAGATACATTGCACCGGGTCGCCTCGGCTTTTAAATTATCGGCGGATACTTTGATCGCAGATAATCCGTGGGCCGCCACGCAACCCTATCTGATTAGTGGTCAAGTGTTATATATTCGTCCGTCTACGGATCGTAAATACGTTATTCAGCCTGGTGAGTATGCAAGACAGATTGCCAAGCAGTTTGGTGTGGAGCTTGATGAGTTACGGCTAGCCAATCCCGGACTTGCGGAGCATGATTTTATGGAAGGAAAAACTATTGTTATTCCTGAAGACCATCAGGATCAGATTGTACGATTACGTGGAGAGTATGGATACGAAGATTTAAAGGAAGACCTAGCGGCCTTGGCCCGCAGATATCCGTTTATTGAAGTTGGCAGCATTGGAACCAGTGTCATGGGGAAGGATATTCCTTATGTACGTATTGGGCAGGGAACGCGTAAAATTCACGCCAATGCTTCAGTTCATGCTAATGAATGGCTGACGACGCCTTGTTTGCTGCGTTTTATAGAGCAATATGCACAAGGGATCGGTGGGACTGAAGAACATGTAGGGGCCACTCAATGGGTGTATGGAGGTTCTCCGCGGGATTTGCTGGAGCATACATCATTATGGGTGGTTCCAATGGTCAACCCAGATGGGGTAGAGCTGGTGCAACAAGGTGTACTCCCAACTCATCCGTTGTATCATGACCTCGAAAAGTGGAATGAAGGACGTGCTGATTATCGCGGTTGGAAGGCCAATATTCGTGGTGTCGATCTCAACGATCAATTTCCGGCATATTGGGAAGAAGAGGTGCGCAGACGCGGTAAAACAGGTCCGTCTCGACGAGACTATGCAGGGCCTGCACCTTTGTCTGAACCGGAGTCTAAGGCGCTTGCCGATCTGACGGAGCGCGAACAGTTCGACATGGTGTTATCCATACACAGTCAGGGACAGGAGATCTATTGGAATTATCGGGATCTAGAGCCTAAGGAGAGCCGAGATTGGGCTTTACGGCTAGCTGCCGCAACAGGTTACCGGGCGGTAAAGCTGGGTGGGAGCGATGCAGGGTACAAGGATTGGTTTATACAGCGATTTGGTAAACCGGGGTTTACCGTTGAAGTCGGTCTAGGCGTAAATCCGCTGCCCATGCGTGATTACGATGATATTGCAGCAGAAGTGGGCATGTTAATGGCAACAGTGCTGTCATGGTAAAAAATTCGGCCTACTGAAACGTATCGAATCATTTGCACGTATTAGGAGGAACACGTTTTTTATAAGTGTTCCTCTTTACATGTCCCTTCAATGGGGGTATATATACTTAGGAGCATTGGAAATGGAGTGAACAACCTATGAAGTGGAAAAGATTACTATCCCTCCGTCAATGGTCACATGTATTTCGTCGTATGCCCCGATTTATTACTTCATCAAGGATTCCGCTGGGAGAAAAATTACTCTTTGCGGTGCCTGTGTTGCTCTATTGGGTATTACCTGATGTCATGCCATTTATGCCCATCGACGATATTGGTGTGACGCTATTGCTTATGAATTGGTTTGTCACCCGTGCCGAACGAAAATATCCAGATGTGCTTGAAAAGCAACATGTACGTGTTCGGTAGATAAGCTTATGAATTTCGTGATTGCGATTTTTCACGATTTTCTTTACAATAGGAATATTGCCTTTTGCTATGCTGGACATCATTGTGATCTAACGGCTCATGATGATGTTTCAGGCGCAGCTATGCTGCCGTAGTACCTCTTTCTCTCTGGGATAGAGGCTAATTATTTGAGTTGTTGATTTTACCCGCTAGGTTGTGTGGTGTGGATATGTATCCAATGAACCACATTTCATTTAATGAATATGAAGGAGATGAAGTTTGATGAACTGCAAAATTACTCGTAACGCAGCTAAAGTACTGAAACTTGAACTGGATAAGGAAGAGAACCAAGGGAAGAGCCTGCGCGTTGTTATTACTCATGCTCATGGAGATCATGCTCATTACGGGCTGGATTTGGACACGCCTAAAGAAACAGATACTGTCGTATCTACAGATAAAGGCATTGACGTCATTTTGGAAAACGGCCAGCCGCTGCTGGATGGTGTAAAAATTGATTACTTGTACTTCCCCGAAGAAGGATTTGTCATTACTAACCCTTCCCAAGGTAATCACGGCGACCACTAAGCCGGAGCTCGGAGGGATGACAGATGGCCAACGATATTCGCGTATGTGATGAATGCAATCATATTCGCTTGAAAACAATCTTGCCCAAGTTGCAAAAGATGGCACCAGATGCCGAGATCAAAATCGGCTGCAAATCGTATTGCGGTCCTTGTGGGAAACGGGCGTTTGTGTATGTGAACGGACGTTATGTGAGTGCGGCCACGGAGGATGAAGTATTGGAGAAGGCTGCGCGCTTTATCAAATAGTTCCAGTACGCAGCATTCGCAATTTTCGAATATTTCCCCTTCTTCTGATCCATGCTAATGGATGTAGACCACTGCCCAGAAGGAGGAGTGACTCATGGCCCAATATGATTCCAATCTCGACAATCACAGTGTTGAGGCTCAAACACAAAACTCGGTGGACAGGCTCCACAATGCCGTCTCTCAGGCATTGTCACATCCGGCTGAGCAACTGATTGAACAGGCGGAGCAATCTCGCACTCATGCTGAACATGCCATACAGCAGGCGAAGGATAGCCTTGGTGACGACTCAGTAGAAGTTGCGGAGGACATGCTTGGTGGAGAGGTACAACGGCTTGAACAGGCTAAAAAAACGTTGCGTTCCTAAGCATTTGTGACTGGTAACAACGAGCGCAGTCGAGTGACAATCCATATAAAAAAGCACGATCCACAGCACTTACAAGCCGATGGATCGTGCTTTTTTGTTATATACAGAGCAGTTATGCGACGACTTCCTTAAAGGAGTTTGAGAAGGATGCTATATCAGCAACCTCCCACAAAAAGCTATTGGGTACAGAAGGAGTCGTTGTTACTTCTTTGTTTGTGGTTCCCATTCGCGAATAAGATCGTATGTGATAACCTGATCGGATATGTTCAACCGATTGAGAGCTTCTGTATATCCCGGTCCGCAGGCGTTTACGTCTGTGGGCTGGCCTGTACTCAGGTTGTAACAGGTCCCTTTGGAGAATGTACCGTCCTCAGATGGAATGTAGTACACTCGTCCATCGGTGAAAGCACCAGTACGCAGTACAACCATACGAGGCTTCCCGCTAAACAGATCGTTTCCCATAAAATGATATGGTTTTGTAGAAATCCCAAGCAGGTGCATTACGGAAGGTGTCAGGTCCAATTGACCTGCTGGTTCTGTATACGTACCCGCCTGACTTCCATCAGGAAGATGCACAAGTAATGGCACCTGATTCATGATTTTCTGCATATCGAGATCTGTAAGTGGCTTGCCTAAAAATTTCTCATACAGTGCTTTGTCTTTAATAGAATTGTCATGATCCCCATAAAACATCAGGATCGTATCATCCCACAGTCCGTCTTTCTTCATCTGATCTACCAATTCGCCCAGTGCTTCATCTACATAATGGACAGATTTCAGATAGTCCCCGAACATGGTACCTTCAAACTCGCCAACGTCCAAATCTACCGCGTCAGGTGACAGGTTGTACGGATGATGGCTTGAGATACCGACCATATAAGCGTAGAATGGCTGCTTAACTTCGGTAGTGAGATCATTGAGCGTTTGACGGAAAAAGGATTTGTCTCCCAGGGACCAGCCCAATGGCTCATCAATTTTAAAATCTTTTTTACTGTAGAACTTGTCATAGTTCATTGCCTTATACATAGTGTAGCGGTTCCAGAAGCTGCTGTCGTACACGTGAAACGCATTGGGACTATAACCAGTATCCTTCAAAATAGAAGGTAACGTATCGAATTTATGGTCCGCATAACGGATAAATACCGAGCCTGTTGGGAGCGGATGCAGCGAAGCATGTGTAGAGAAGTCCGCGTCCGAAGTACGACCCTGCGCAGTCTGGTGAAAATAATTGTTGAAATACATGCTTTCCTTCGTCAGTTTGTCAAAGTTAGGCGTAATCGCTTGACCGTTGATCTGTTTGCCGATAAAAAAGTTCATGAACGCTTCAGCTTGAATGACCATCACGTTTTTGCCCTTATACTTGCCAGATAGATCATTTTTTACCTGAAGCAACTTTTGATGCTGATTAAACCATTCCTTATCTTTATCGGATTCCGCTTGAGCCAATGTAGGCTGGGGACCAAGGTGATCCTGACCATAGCGGTAGATGTCATAACCATGAAATCCGATCAATCCGGTTACGTTGTACAAGGCCATCGACCACCAGTTGCCGACAAATATGCCAGTTGCCCACGTGGAGGTATAATATTTGATCGGCCCAAATGTTAGTACATAGCCAAATAGGAAAGCCAATGCTCCTTTGGAGAAGCGAAGCAGGAACCTCTTTGTGAAGGAGCTTCGGGATGCCTTTAAATAAGTATCCTTCGTTGTAAGTCGACGTCGTAAGGAAGCCACAAATATGACATACGGAATGAATAGAATCCAGTCTGCAAAAAAGAGAATGTCCCCCCAGTACATAAGGGATGCGATACTTCCGCCCAGAGAATCAACTTGTCCGGCTTGAAGTAAGACGGGAATCGTAATGAAATCCTGGAAATACCGATAATAAACCATGTCGGAATAAATGAGCGCGGTGAGCAAAATATCGAGCACCACAAGAGCAATCAAACGTCCGCGACGTGGCAGCCATAAGGTCCAGAAGCTCACAAGTAAAAGCGAACCAATAGCGATGACATAATCCAGCGGATTCATATCAATATTTTGGGCATGCAAGTTATAGTGAATCAGTACGAGCTTGCCGATCATAAGCACAAAAAACAGACCTAGTCCAAAATATCGAGACAGCAGCATTCTGCTGAACGTGTTACCAGTGCGACTTGCACTGGACGTGCGAATAACCAACACTTTACCCCCTCTGGCAGAAATGTTCGGCTAGTATAAACTACATATTAACGTAATGTTAAAACCGAAATGCCTTTAATTATTATAGCGCTCATCTCGCGCATTTCAATGATTAAGTAAAGAAAATACAACACAAATCAGGCCAGAACAACGAACAGAGAGTTCGTTTCCTGGCCTAGGCTTCATCATATTTAAGGCTGCAACGGCGAAGTATCTTTGCGACGCGGAGGCAGAGGGCCTAGATACTGATAGTATTGACATTCGATCCGACCGTTAAACAACTTCCGGCGCTTGTCTGCTTTACGGCCCCAATAATGCTCAAATTGCTTGGTGGAACTGATGGCAAAGAAGGACCAAGTCTTCATTTCGGCTGCCGTGCGTGCGAGTGAACGGATCAGCTTTTCCACCTCGGATTGCTCGCTCAGTCTCTCGCCATAAGGTGGGTTTGTAATCATCACACCATATTGTCCTTCGAGTCTGACTTTAGTTACAGGCATCACCTTAAGAGGGATGTCTTTAGCAAAGCCTGCTGCTTTTACAGCTGCCTCAGCAACTTGTATGGCATTAGGATCGATATCGCTACCTGCAATTTCAAAAGGAATGTCATCGCGGGTCAAATCCATCGCCTCGTCGCGAGCCTGATCCCATAATTCTCTGCCAATGACAGGCCAGTCTTCCGAGTTAAAGGTCCGTCTCAGTCCTGGCGCAATATTCCAGGCTTGCATGGCAGCTTCGACCAACAAAGTACCGGAACCGCAGCATGGGTCATAGAATGGTCGGTCAGGACTCCAGCGACTAAGCTGAATAAGAGCAGAAGCCATCGTTTCTTTGAGAGGCGCCTCTGTAACGAGCTTACGGTAGCCGCGTTTGTGCAGTCCTGGACCGGTCGTATCAAGTGTCAGCAACGCACGATCATTCAATAGAATGACCTCAATGACGTAACGAGGGCCATCTTCAGCAAACCAATCTGTGTGGTAGGTTTCCTTGAGCTTCTCTACAATCGCCTTCTTGACGATTCCCTGACTGGCTGGTACGCTACTAAGCTGTGATTTGTGCGAACGTCCCTCGACGGGGAATTCACCATCTACAGGAATCCAATCCTGCCAGGGTAATGCTTTGGTACCCTCGAACAGCTCATCGAAGGTAGTTGCAGCAAATTCACCCATTTTAATAAGTACGCGGTCTGATGTGCGAAGCCACAGGTTACACCGGCATATATCCATATAATCTCCGGTAAAAACGACGCGGCCGTTTTCGACGGTCAGATCTTCGTACCCGAGTTCTCTGAGTTCTCGGGCCACGACGGCTTCGAGTCCCATTGGCGCAGTTGCAATTAGTTGCAGTTGAGTCATTAAACGTATTCACTCCGTCCCCATATTCATGTAAGCTTGGTTCAATCCCTATAGTATAGGCCATTGTACACGAAGAGACAAATCATTAAGGTGAAAAATTTACGAAGGACACCACGTCCAACCTGCGTTATGATTAAGCAATAAGGAGAGATGAACCGTGGAAATTACACCCAATATGACGCCTGAGCAATATGTAGACCAGCTGGTACAAGAGGATGAAGCACTTCGCAGTATTAGGGAGGCTATCGTTAAAGAAGGTATGCCGGAAGTATCCGTTGCCCATCCTTATGGAAAACTGTTGACGTTTCTAATTGAAGTATCTGGCGCACAGTATGTACTGGAAATCGGCGCATTAGGCGGCTACAGTGGATTATGTCTGGCCCGTGGGCTGGGAGAAAAGGGCCGTATTGTGTCACTGGAGCTGAAAGAAGCGTACGCAGCGCTGGCACATCGACATATGGAAAACAATGGCTACGGTGACCGTGTCGAATATCGTATCGGACCCGCAGCGGACAGCTTGAAAGAACTTCAGGAAGAGGGAAGAACTTTTGATTTTTTCTTCATTGACGCAGATAAGGAAAATTACCCAGTATATCTGGAATATGCGATTGCTCTGGCGAATCCAGGTGCCATTATTGCGGGAGACAACTGTTTCCTTCGCGGACGGACGCTGAATACGGATAAGAATGGCCCTGCGGTCCAGGCCGTGAGACGTTTTAACGAAACGATAGCAACAGATCCGCGGCTGGTCAGCACGCTTTTGCCAGCTTACGATGGATTGGCGCTAGCTCGAGTTAAATAGCGTTCATTCCCTATGTATAGCTATACAAAAAAAGAACCTCCTTGTCCACAGTAGCGTGGATAAGGAGGTTCTTGTCTGTTAAGGCAGGCTTGTCTTACCTGAAGGTTATCTTACCTGAAATCAGGCGTAGCCTTACGATCAAAGAGCTTCATGCGTACCCAGAATATGTTGACGATTAACAGGACACCTGACATGATAAACAGTCCTTCGATGCCGATAAACCCGGATAGCACCCCGCCAATGACAGCACCCAGCATATTCCCAAGCGCGAGCGAGCTGGTATTGAAGCCGAAAGAACGACTTTCCATTCCTTCCGGTGTATACGTGCGAATCAGCGCATTTACGCTTGGTAGCAGACCGCCCATAAATACACCCATGAAAAAACGGATAATGACAAGTTGCCACACTTCATTGACAAAAGCCTGCGGAATGAGCATAACCGCCGTTCCGAGCAGTGCAATGGTCAAGATCTTGTGCGCTCCTATCTTGTCACTCAATCTTCCAAGGAGCGGTGCAGCAATCATATTGGATACGCCTGTTATAGCTGTAACGAACCCCGCAATCAGCGCAATTCCTTCTGCCGACCCATACAGTTTTTGCACATATAACGGCAGCAGAGATACCGTACTGATCATGGCAAATTGGAGCAGAAACGTTACGGTGAACAAAGCCGGAAGCTGGGGCGTATGGCTTAGCTCCTTTAATCCGGCAAAAACCGAAATTTGCGGTGTGCGTGCGGCTTCCGCTTTACTGAAATTTTCTTTAACCAGAAACATTGCAATGAGTGAGGCTATAAAAATCAGAGCGCCTGTAATATAAAAGATCGGTCTGAATCCAACCCAGTCAGCCAAAAACCCGCCTAGCAGAGGGCCGAGAATCGTGCCAGCCATCTGACCGGATTGCATAATCCCCATAGCGAATCCGGTTCGCTCTTTGGGAGTGGTACCCGACACTAGGGAAATCGATGCCGGATTGAAACCCGAAATCGTACCGTTCAGCAGGCGAAGCGCCAGCAGTTGCCACGGATGGGTGACCAAACCCATACATCCGATGACCAAAGCCATACCAAAGCCTGAGCGAAGCAGCATGACTTTACGTCCATATCTGTCAGCAAGCTTGCCCCACAAAGGTTGGAACATAAATGAGGTCAAAAAGTTAGCGGCAAAAATAACTCCAGCCCATAGCCCAATATCGTGCTCTCCCTTCACATGAAGGTCCTGAGCCAGATACAGGGCGAGGAACGGAGTAATCATCGTAATACCCGCATTGACCAGAAACTGACCGAACCAAAGCACAATGAGATTGATTTTCCACGTCTCCCACGTTTTCAATGTGCTTTCACTTCCTTTCTGCCCATTCTCATCCTGTTGTAAATCCTACGTATCAACGCATAACTTCTCCGGAGCTTTAAAAAAAGCCATTTCTCTAGTATAGCACACTTCATTGAAACTTTATCCAAATGTCATGGGTTTGTCATGGTTTGTTCGAGAGCTACGGTTGTTACGACTCTTGAAAAAGGGCATAATAAAATATAGTATTTATGATTCGAACTGGAGGCTGAAGTCATGACCTACAATGATACTTTTATCCGCGCTTGCCGCAAACAAGCTGTGGATCATATTCCCGTATGGTACATGCGGCAGGCCGGAAGGTATGACCCTGAGTATCGCAAAATTAAAGAAAAATACACGTTGCTTGAAATATGCCGCCAGCCCGAGCTGGCCGCAGAAGTGACTTTGATGCCCGTGCGCAAGCTTGGGGTAGACGCTGCAATTTTATATTCTGATATTATGAATCCGGTAGCCTCGCTAGGGGTTGATTTTGATATTGTCAAAAATATTGGCCCGGTTATTGATAATCCGATCCGGTCAGCTGCAGACGTAGATAAGTTGCGTCCGATTGATGTGGAACGCGATTTGGGTCATATTTTGGAAACGATCCGCATTTTGGACCGTGAACTGAACGTGCCATTGATTACGTTCGCTGGAGCGCCTTTTACCATTGCAAGTTATTTAATAGAAGGAAGACCCTCCAAAGGATATATTCGCACCAAAGCGATGATGTATGGAGAGCCTGAGTTGTGGCATCGCCTGATGGATAAGCTAGGGGACATGGTTATTACATACGTGCGAGCTCATATCGCTAATGGCGGTAAGGCTTTTCAATTGTTTGATAGTTGGGTAGGTGCGCTCTCGCCCTATGATTTTCAAACTTTTGTGCTGCCGACTATCACACGTATTTTTCATGAATTATCTGATCTGGATGTACCTAAAATTTATTTTCCGGGCGTGAGCTCTGGTGAATTGCTCCCACACTTGAATGGGTTAAAAGCCGATGTGATTGGACTGGACTGGCGGGTAAGTATACCTGAAGGACGTCGTCGCTTGGGGAACGGTTTTGGTGTACAGGGAAATCTGGATCCTTATGTGCTTACTGCGCCAATCGATGTTATCAAGCAGTATGCGAAAACCATTATAGATGAAGGCATCTTGGAGCCGGGTTACATTTTCAATCTCGGTCACGGTTTATTTCCTGAAGCCTCGCTAGATAAGCTAAGAGTGCTTACCGAATATGTACACGAATATTCCCGCTCCGTTTTATCACAGAATTAAACCATTAGAAATGTTAAGAGGTGATTCGCTAATGAAAACCAAAGTGGGTGTACTGGTCATGTCCTACGGGACGCCGGAGAGTCTGGATCAGGTGGAAGCCTATTATACACATATTCGTCGCGGTAATGCTCCCTCGCCGGAGCAGCTAAAGGAATTAAAGGATCGTTATGAAGCTATTGTGGGCGGTGTGTTTCCACTGCGGCAGAATACGGATCGGCAGGTTCAAAACCTGCAGGAAACCTTAAATCGGGAAAATCGCAACCCAGACATTGAATTTGTCTGTTATCAGGGACTCAAACATGCGAAACCGTTTATTGAGGACGGTGTGGAAGCCATGGTGCAAGATGGCATTCGTGCAGCGGTGGGTGTCGTGCTGGCTCCGCATTATTCCGTTATGAGTGTAGGCACTTATATTAAGCGCGCACAGGCTAAGGCACAGGAACTGGATCTGGCTATATCATTTGTGGAGAGCTATTATCTTCATCCAAAGTTGATTAAGACGCTAACTGAGCGTGTGAACGGCAAGCTGGCGCTTTTTGAAGAAGCTGGAGCCAAGCGGGATGAGGTTCGTGTTCTATTTAGTGCGCACAGCTTGCCTGAGCGGATTTTGGCTATGGGTGATCCTTATGTAGAGCAGTTAATGGCTACTTCGCAGGCTGTTGCGGACAAGGCGGGGATTACCAACTGGCAGTTTACGTGGCAAAGCGCCGGTCGTACAGCAGAACCATGGCTGGGGCCAGACATTTTGGATACCATGCACAGTCTTAAAGAGGAGCAAGTGGAGTATGTGCTGGCTGCGCCAGTTGGCTTTGTTTCTGATCACTTAGAGGTGTTATACGATCTGGATATTGAAGCACAGGCGTTGGCGAAGGAATTGGATATGCGTTTTCAGCGTATTGATTCACTCAACAGTGATCCACTGTATATGGAGACGCTTAGTGATGTCATCATAGACCAATGGAAAAAGGGATGAGGACATAATGGAGCAAAGGTTACGTAATATTGTAATTGTAGGCGGAGGCTTGACCGGGCTTAGCACTGCTTTTTATACACGAAAAATGTACAAAGAAGCTGGCTACACACCTCGAATTACGCTGGTGGAGAAAGCATCCGTGCTGGGCGGAAAAATTGAAACACTGCATAAAGATGGTTTTGTAATTGAAAAGGGGCCAGATTCCTTTCTGGCCCGTAAAACGGCCATGATAGACCTGGCAAAAGAGTTGGAGCTGGATCATGAACTGGTGAGCACGAATCCTAAGGCTAAAAAGACATACATTTTGCATGAAGGACAGCTTCATCCGATGCCCCCTGGACTGGTGCTGGGAATTCCAACGGAGCTGAAACCCTTTTTGCGCAGCGGCTTGATCTCTTTAGGCGGGAAAATGCGGGCTATGATGGATTTTGTCATTCCGCCTCGCCGTGTACCGGGAGATGAGGCGTTGGGTGATTTTATTGAACGCCGACTGGGCAAAGAAGTGCTAGAAAATGTAACCGAGCCACTGCTGGCAGGGATTTATGCTGCCAACATGAAGACGCTAAGTTTGCAAGCGACCTTCCCACAATTTGCTGAGGTAGAGCAGCAATACGGAAGCCTCATTCACGGAATGATGACAGGTCGAAAACCAGCTGAAACACATACGGGTACGAAAAAAAGCGCCTTTTTGACCTTCCGTCAAGGCTTGCAAAGTTTGGTGCATGCGTTACTGAATGATTTGTATGACTGTGATTTACGCACCGGAATTGCTGTTACAGAATTCACAAAGACACCGGAAAGTGAAGGCAGCCCATATCGCGTTATGCTGGACAATGGAGAGATGCTGGAGGCGGATGATATTTTTGTAACGACTCCCAACTTTGCTGCTGCGCCGCTATTGCGAGATCATGTCAATGTGGCTGCACTGGAAGCCGTTAATTACGTCTCTGTAGCAAACGTGGTCATGGCCTTCGATAAAACAGATATTGAGAATGTCTTTGACGGTTCTGGTTTTCTGGTACCTCGCAAAGAAGGACGCAGCGTGACCGCTTGTACATGGACGTCTGCCAAGTGGCTACATACTAGCCCGGATGATAAGGTGCTGTTGCGCTGTTATGTAGGGCGAGCAGGAGCTGAAGATACTGTAGAGTTACCGGATGATGAGCTGATTGCACTGGTACGTAAGGATTTGAAAGAGATGATGGGAGTTACAGCAACTCCGTTGTTCACGGAAATTACACGTCTTCGCAATTCCATGCCTCAATATCCGGTAGGGCACCCGCAGGCTATAGCTGATTTGCGGGAAGAGTTACGCACTGCCATGCCAGGAGTGTATGTTTTGGGCGCTGGCTATGATGCGATTGGTTTACCGGACTGTATCCGTCAGGCTAAGGAATGGGCCTCCCATGCCGTCCAAACGACACAGCAGGAAGCGGTTAAGGTACAGGTGTAAATGTTCGATGATGAACCCTTCGCGATCCAGGCGAGGGGTTCTATTTATATTGAAATTTGATATATAATGGAGAAGGTGTAAAATTCGCCAGCTAATAAAGAAGTTATGCAAATGCAATAGCATAGAAGGAGTGAAGAATGTACCCTCCCAGATCACAGCGAAATGAAGGTCGCAAGAAAGCAAGAAAACCAAAAATAGGCAAGGCTTGGATCTTTACGAATCTGGTCCTACTGCTTATGATCGTAGGTCTTTTCGGTTATTATTACATATTTAAACACGACAACAGTGGCTCTCTTGTGGAAAATGCCGGGTATTCGCAAACGGAGAAGAAAATCCAAACGGGATCTGCTAGTGAAGAGAGGTTTACTCCCTCGGTCAGTGAAAATGATACAGCCTTGTCAAATAAACAGCTGGACGAAGGCCCCAATGCAGATAGGCAATTTGCTGACAATGAAACGAAGCAATCTGCTGCTTTAGACACAAGCCATCGTCCCGCGATAACGTCTGACACAAATGCTCCCGAAGGCAGCTCTTCAGGAGCAAAATTATCCTCGGGGAAAGACGGGCAGGCAGGGAACGATATGTCCAAGGATGTATACGACGGTAATCCATCCGCCGATAAGGGAGGAACGGAGGATGTAAAAAAATCCAAAACAGACGGTGCAGATTCTCCGACAGTCACGCTTCACTTTGTAGGGGATGTGCAATTTTCCGGTAAAGTTGAGCAGCGATTGGAGCAGAATGGGTTTGATTTTCCGTATCAATATCTCGGAAACTTGTTTCATAAAGACGATCTGACGATGGCCAATCTGGAAACGCCCGTGACAACGAATGGTGTGGGTGCGTTAAATAAAACGTATGTGTATAAATCTTCGCCCAAGGCGTTAACTGGGTTGGCTGCGGCAGGGATAGACGCTGTCAATTTGGCCAACAATCACATTTTGGATCAGGGCACAGGCGGATTACTGGATACACTGAAATATTTGGATGAAAAAGGTATTGCCCATGCTGGAGCCGGACGTAATGCAAAAGAAGCATATGCGCCGCACTATTTTGAACGTAAAGGGATCAAAATTGCGTTGTTGGGGACTACACGTGTCATGCCTGAAGCCAACTGGAATGCAGGCGCCAAACTGCCCGGTGTAGCAGGAGCCTATGATTCGACCGCTATCGTAAAGTCCATCCGTGAGGCACGAATGCAAGCCGATCTGGTGATTGTCATTGCCCATTGGGGGAAGGAGCGCGCTACTGCACTTGAGCCCCATCAAACCGAGTTATCGCATGCTTTTATTGATGCTGGAGCTGATCTTGTCATTGGCGGTCATCCACATGTGCTTCAAGGGATGGAGCAATATAAAGGTAAATGGATCGCATACAGCACAGGCAATTTTATTTTTTCTAAATCAACGGTGCCAGCCACTTGGGATACAGCGATATTTCAGGCAACCTGTACCCGAAAAGGGGCTTGCGAAATGAAGCTGACCCCTTACCGGGCGGAGCTAGGTCAACCGATCCCATTGAAGGATACGGAGGCCAGCAAAATTTTGCAGAGAGTGGCGGCACTGTCACCGGGAAATGTCTCGATAGGGATGGATGGTACAGTAAGCGCTCAATAGAATTTCGAAAGAAATTGTTAATATAGGAATTGACGGAATGATCGTATGAGGGACTCCTTTGTGGATGGAGGTCATAACAAGATGAATAATTTGTGTGTGGCTCACCGCGGTTTTTCGGGGATTGCTCCTGAGAACACGATGGCAGCCTTTCAGCTTGCGTTAGAGCAACCATTTGTACACTGGATTGAGCTGGATGTACAGCTGTCAAAGGACGGTGTTCCGGTGGTAATTCATGATTTTACGCTGGAGCGAACGACGAACGGTACAGGGAGAGTAAAGGATTCGGACTGGAAAGCATTGCAACAACTTGATGCTGGTAGCTGGAAAAGTGCAGAATACCGTGGAGAAATGATCCCCTCTCTCGCACAGGTACTGGATTTATGTCGTGGCCGCGTATCGCTCAATATTGAGCTTAAAACAGCGGGAGATATGTATCCAGGACTGGAGAAAGCCGTACTCCGTGAAATTGCGATGAGAGGGATGGAGGGAGAGGTGGTATTAACCTCTTTTGAGCGTGCTGCATTACGCCGGGCTAAGGAGCTGTCTCCTGAGATCCGTACCGGATTGATTATTGATGCGCGTCCAGATGACTTGGCAAAGCAACTGGAACAGCTACAATGCACTTTTTTATCTATGGGCTATCCTCGTTTGGATCAAAACTTGATGAAAGATCTCACTGGACGCGGTATTACTGTCATGGCGTGGACGGTGGATGACCGCCGTATAATGCGGAAATTGTCCTCATTGCATCCTGAATTGATGATTTGCACCAATTGGCCGGATCGCTGGGAACAGGTTTTTTTGCTTTCCAAGCACCGGATGTGGCACTATATACGTAAACTTATTCGTTAATAATTGGACTACATACGCGGGAAGGGTGAAGGGTCGTAATGAACGTGGAAATTCGTAATGTTTACTGTGTTGGGCGCAATTATAAACTGCATGCGGAGGAGCTAGGTAATGAGGTTCCCGCAGAACCGATGATTTTTTTGAAGCCGTCTCATGCGGTTGTGCCGCTAGATGGCGCCACGCTGGAGCTTCCGCAGGGGCAGGGAGATATTCATTTTGAGGCTGAGCTGGTTGTGGCTGTAGGACGTAAATACGAACCGGGCATGTCCGCAGATACGTGTCTGAACGCATTTGCATTCGGCATCGATTTTACCCTGCGTGATGTACAAAGTGTTCTCAAGAAAAAAGGCCATCCATGGACCGCCGCCAAAGGCTTTAAATCGTCTGCTCCTGTGACACCATTCCTGCCTTTAGAACAATTGGACATGCTGGAGCAGCAGGATTTTTCCTTGCTCAAAAATGGACAGGAAGTGCAGCGTGGACATGTCAAAAATATGATTTTTTCTATCCAGCACATCGTTGAATATATAGCGACTCATTATGGACTGGGCGAGGGAGATATTATTTTTACAGGTACTCCAGCAGGAGTAGGGCCTACAGCAAGCGGGGATCGCTTTGAGCTTTTCTGGGGGAGTGAGCGTCAGGGAAGCTTCACCATCGCGTAAATTTGTGACGGCATCCATGGAAGAGGATTAAAAAAAGGGAATGTTCTTGGTAGTTGGGAAGTAAAGAGCGATTCCGTAGATAAGCATTGTAAAAGCCGTGTCCTGTGCCAAAGCATGGGACACGGCTTTTATATAAGCGAGGAGCGTTGTACAATAATATACAGAACGAAAAAAGAAAAACGGAGATTCATTTCAAAAGTGGGGGTATATCATGGACTGGATCATCGGATTGCTTTGTGCTGCTGTAGTGGCGGGAGCTGCATTTTATAAAAAATCCTTAACCTTATCTGGCTTTGCTGCGGCTGTACTGATGGGAACCGTATATTATGGGGCGGGTAACCTGTTCTGGTTCGGCACATTGCTCTTGTTCTTTATCACGTCAACCCTCCTGTCGAGGTTCAAAAAGGAGCGCAAGGCTGAGCTGGAAAAATCGTATGCCAAAACCGGCAACCGGGATGCAGGCCAAGTATGGGCCAATGGGGGATTAGGTATGCTGTTATGCCTGGGTTATGCGATATGGCCCCATGTTACGTGGCAGCTGGCTTTTGTCGGCGTCATGGCTACGGTCACTTCCGATACGTGGGCAACGGAATTTGGCAGCCTGAGTCGTAAGCCACCCCGTTCGGTGCTTAACGGGAAGGTGCTGGCACCCGGAACCTCAGGAGGAGTATCTGTATTGGGAACGGCTGCGGCCATGGCTGGGGGTGTACTGATTGGCATAGGTGCATGGGGCTTTGGACACGCCATAGGAACGCCGAGCTTGCCGTTATGGCTGTGGGCACTGGTTGGAGGTATATCCGGTAGCGCCGGAGCCTTTGCTGATTCCTATCTTGGTGCCACGGTGCAAATGATGCGTTCCTGCACGGTTTGTGGACGGGAAGTAGAAGTAGACTCACATTGTGGACAAACGACGGTCTATATACGAGGCTGGCGTTGGATGAGTAATGATCGGGTGAATAGCATTAGTTCTATTTTCGGAGGATTGGTCGCTCTTGTAGGTATTTTTCTTATACTCTGAATACGGAGATGGGGATCGTTACAAGGAAATAATTATTATAAGAATTGACTGTGTTTCAATCCTTGTATAAGGAGGTGCTAAGATGGGCGATATACACGGAGATAAATATGAAGCCATTTTGGACGCCGCTTACACAGTCTTTGGCACCAAAGGCTTTTATGAAAGCAAAATTTCCGAGATTGCAGAACAAGCGGGAGTTGCCAAAGGCACAGTATACTTGTACTTTAAAAGCAAAGAGCAGCTATTTACAGCAGTCACACGTAGAGATTGCGAGCAATACCTAGCCGAAATGCAAGGCGCATTAATCAATCGTACTTTGGGAGAAGGTCTACTGCGGATGGCAAATTTGCATCTGCACTACTATTTCAAGCGCAAGCAGCATACGAAATTATTTTTTATGACTCCCAACAGTGACCCCGATCTAATGGAGTTTATGCAGGGGTTTATTCAGGACTATACTGATTTGGTCAAAAATAAACTGGCGTCAGAGGATGTACAGCAGTCCGAGTTTCATGCGAAGGCATTCATTGGTATGTTGGAACGCCTAAAAATGGATATTTTATTAAATAAAGATTTCCGAGAATGTGACGTGGATCAGACGGCTGAACTAGCAGCGAACTTATTTATGCATGGCTGTAAAGCCGGAATACAAAAATCCTGACATCTTATTGCTAAGAAACCGTACTGAATTCGTTCAGATAACGGTTTTTTTAATCATTGGCTGTGTCTGTGTTAAAATAAACAGGATGCATCACAAAATTGGGGAAGAGTAGGGAATCCGTATGAATATTATGACCGTTGAACATATAACGAAAAGCTATGGCGAGAAAATGTTGTTTGAGGATGCTTCCTTTGGTATGGATGAACGTGACAAAATAGGGGTCGTCGGTGTAAATGGCACCGGTAAATCAACGTTTTTACGGGTGATTTCCGGCTTAGAGCCGCCAGATGATGGCAATATTGCAGTGAACAACGATGTGCGAATTCAGTATCTAGCACAAAATCCAGAGTTTGATCCTGAAATGAAGGTACTCCAGCATATTTTTCATGGCAATCAGCCTGAGATGAAAGCGGTCCGTGAATATACCGAAACCATGGAGTTGTTGGAATTAAATCCGGGTAGCGAGGAGCTTCAAAACCGTCTATTGCGAGCAAGTCAGCAAATGGATACGTTCCAGGCATGGCAGCTGGAGAGTGAGGCCAAAAATATACTTACCCGACTGGGGATCACCCAGTTTGAGTCTCGTATGGGCGTTCTATCCGGCGGGCAGCGTAAGCGGGTGGCCTTGGCGGCGGCTTTAATCCAACCCTGCGAGCTGCTCATTCTGGACGAGCCCACAAACCATATTGATAATGAATCCGTTGAATGGTTGGAGCAGTACTTGCAAAAAAGACGTGGTGCGTTGTTAATGATCACGCATGACCGCTATTTTCTGGATAGAGTTGCAAATGTCATGCTGGAGCTGGATCATGGTCGCCTTTTCCGTTATGAGGCTAACTATACCCGTTTTCTGGAGCTGAAGGCAGAACGCGAGGAGCGGGAAGCGTCTACGGAACAAAAAAGGAAGAACCTGCTGCGTAATGAACTGGCATGGATTCGCCGTGGAGCAAAGGCTCGTTCCACCAAGCAGAAAGCGCGTATTGACCGATATGAGCAGCTTAAGGATCAGCAACCGGAAGCTCGTTCTGGATCTGTAGATATGTCCGTCGCCTCCACACGTCTGGGTAAAAAGATCTTGGAGATCGAGCATCTGTCCAAATCGGTAGATTCTCGTAAGCTGATACAGGATTTGAGCTACATTGCGGTTCCTGGTGATCGTGTTGGTATCCTAGGTCCTAACGGTAGTGGGAAATCCACTCTGCTCCAAATGGCTGCTCAGCATATAGAACCGGATTCCGGCAACGTTGTGCTGGGACCGACGGTGAAGCTTGGCTATTTTACACAGGAACATCAGGAAATGAACGAATCATTACGTGTCATTGAATATATAAAGGAAGAAGCCGAAGTCATTCGTACAGCAGACGGTTCGACGATTACAGCTGCACAAATGCTGGAGCGTTTCCTGTTCGCACCAAGCGCGCAATGGACGGTTATTTCCAGGCTGTCCGGGGGTGAAAAACGCCGCTTGTATCTGCTTCGCGTTCTGATGTCGGCACCGAATGTGCTATTGCTGGACGAACCAACAAATGATCTGGATATTCAGACCCTTTCCGTTTTGGAAGACTATCTGGATGAATTCCCGGGCGTGGTGTTTATTGTTTCTCATGATCGCTATTTTCTGGATCGAACAGTGGACAAAATACTAGCGTTTGAAGGGGATGGTCAGGTACGTGTACATGTAGGCGACTATAGCGAGTATGCAGAATGGATTAGTAAAAATGCTCAATCTTCTGTGAATACGTCTGTCTCGACGACGGCTTCCTCGAATCGCTCTTCCGCGCCTAAGTCTGCGGGTTCTTCCGAGTCAGTCAAGGAGACAAGTAAAACCAAGCTTAAATTCACCTTTAAGGAACAGCGGGAATATGAGCAAATTGATGAGCTGATTGAACAAGCCGAACAGAAGTTGACCGACATTCAGCGGCAGATGGAAGAGTCTTTCAGTGATTCAGCACGGCTACAGGAGCTCATGGCTGAGCAAGCGAAGGCCGAACAGCATTTGGAGCACCAAATGGAACGCTGGACCTACTTGAATGAGCTAGCCGAGCAGATTGAACAAAGTAAGTCTTAAAAAATACAAAAGCAAGTCACCATTCAAGTGGGGGCTTGCTTTTTTTATCGAAATATTAATACGTTTTTCATATTAAAGGTGTGTGAATTATATATTTCTAATATTAAATTACAGTGGGTATAAAGGGTTGCATATGGAGGGGAGGAATTGAAAATGGAATAAGGCATTAACCATCAGACTGCCAGAGGCTGATCTACCTTTCCTAAGCTTTCACCGACCTATTCTCCAGTGGAACAGGTCGGTTTTTATCGTCGAATTAAACCGTCACATAAGCTGCAAGCAGACGGGCAGTATTCACCACGGCTAGCTTGTGCGTGCGCTCCATTGCATGGGAGGCGTGTACACCAGGGCCGATCAACGCAGCACGGATGTTGTTACCTGCTCGTAGTGCAGCCGAAGCGTCCGAACCGTAGTGCGGATAAATATCTACCGCATACGGAATATTCAGCTCTTTGGCCAGCTCAATTAGACGAGTCGTCATAGTATAGTCGTAAGGCCCGGAAGAATCTTTAGCACAGATAGATACATCCGTTTCCTTGCAGCTCAGATCTTCACCCATACAGCCCATATCGACAGCTATCATCTCACTGATTCCTTCAGGTATGTAAGCCGCTCCGTGTCCCACTTCCTCATAGTTAGAAATGAGCAATTTAACGGTATGTCGAGGCTTCCAGTTTCCATGTACAGCAGATTCCAGTAAACCAAACAGCGCAGCTACACTAGCTTTATCATCCAGATGCCGTGACTTGATAAATCCACTCGGTGTTACGACTGGGCGCGCATCGAACGAAATAAAATCGCCCACCGCAATACCGAGCTGAAGCACGTCTTCTTTTGACTCGACAAGCTCATCAATGCGTACCTCCATATGGCTCTCCTTGCGCTCAAAGCTCCGTGCATCATCATAGACGTGTACAGATGGATGGCTGGACAGAATAGTGCCCGTATACGTTTGTCTGCTTCTGGTATGAATAAGGCAGTATTCATTCTCAATACTGTTCATCATGAAGCCGCCGACAGATGTCAGACGTAGGGTGCCTTGTGTTGTTATGGAACGCACCATTGCGCCCAATGTATCCACATGTGCGCTCAGCGCCACCGTACGGCCCGTTTCCTGACCTTCCAGAGTCAAGATGGCACCGCCTTTTGCATTCCATTCGATTTGTACCCCGAGGCTTTCTGCTTCTTTACGAATCAGCTCCATCACATGATGTGTATACCCACTGGGACTGGGTGTGTTCAGTAGCTGATTTAAAAAGTCCATCATATAATTCTCATTTAATTGAATCGTCATTTGTTGCTCCTCCTCATTTGGACAACCGATCAGAGTTAGAGGACGGTTGCTCTATATCTTGGTCGGATGTAGATCCTGTGCTGGAAGAACCAGTCGTGTCATAGGTCACATCCGCGTTTGCTTCTACCGTGGATGTGTTCTCTTCTTGTAGTGTATGAAGTTGAGTAGTCAGACGTTTAATCTCCCTCTGAAGCCTATATTGGCGAAAAATACCGAAAGAACCGACAATAAGTCCACCTAGAAGAGTACAACCGAGAATAAGCAGAATCAAAGGAATGCTGACCATACTGAATAGAAGGTTCACTTGAACCGAATTCACATTAATAACAGCAAATACAGCTGTTAACAAAGCAATAACAAGAGCTGCGATTAAAGACCATTGTGTTTTCAAAATGCCACCTCCTTCCGTTACATTATAAAATCCCTTGCCCGCCATGGACAAGGGATTTATCCGTGCATCATTTCAATGCTGGATTTTAAGTGCGCACGGTTTTACTTTCCTTCAGTTAGCTTTTCCATTTCTGTAATGACTTCTTCGAATACGCTCATCGCTTCGCGAATCGGCTGCGGAGAGGACATGTCAACGCCAGCTTTTTTCAAAATATTGATTGAATAATCACTGCCACCGCTCTTCAAGAAGCCCAAGTAACGGTCAACGGCTGGCTGGCCTTCTTCCAGAATCTGTTTCGAGAAACTAGTTGCTGCCGAGAAGCCAGTAGCATATTTGTAGACGTAAAAACTGTTATAAAAATGAGGGATTCGTGCCCATTCCATTTCAATGTCTTTATCTACCTTCATGCCAGGCCCATGATATTTCACATTCAGATCATAGTAAATCTCTGATAAAAGCTGCGGTGTAAGGGATTCCCCCTGTTCAGCGCGTTCATGTACAATTTTCTCGAATTCCGCAAACATGGTTTGACGGAATACCGTTGTGCGGAATTGATCTGCATAGTAGGTGAGAAGGTACATTTTCTCTTTCGGATCGGTTGATTTGTTCAGCAGGTAGTCCATTAGCAACGCTTCATTGGTTGTGGATGCCACTTCAGCCAGGAAAATGGTGT
The DNA here is from genome assembly GCF_038592965.1 of Paenibacillus sp. FSL L8-0158. Classification (GTDB taxonomy): domain Bacteria; phylum Bacillota; class Bacilli; order Paenibacillales; family Paenibacillaceae; genus Paenibacillus; species Paenibacillus polymyxa_D. The sequence continues at coordinate 1,973,632 of NZ_CP151949.1, forward strand.
ACTGTGCATCTCTATACTTCAATGCGTTGTCTGAATAGTACGAATGCAACGCATGCCCCATTTCATGAGCAAGTGTGAACATGCTGTTCAGGTTATTTTTATGGTTCAGCAGCACATAGGGGTGGGTACCATAAGCTCCCCAACTGTATGCACCCGTACGTTTGTTTTCATTCTCGTATACGTCGATCCAGCGCTCATCATAGCCTTTTTGCAACGAAGCCAGATAGTCCGCGCCCAGTGGCTTAAGGCCTTCCTTTGTTTGCTTTTTGGCGTCTTCATACGTAATGTCCATCTTGTATTCGTCCATAAGCGGAGCGAACAAATCATACATATGGAGCTCATCCACACCTAACAACTTTTTGCGCAGCTTCATGTAACGATGAAGCAGGGGCAAGCTTTCATGAATGGTGTCAATGAGATTCGTATATACTTCCTTCGGAATATTGTCACCGTATAGTGACATTTCCAGTACAGAAGGGTATTTGCGAACACGAGAATAAAAAATATTTTTGTTCACATTGGCACTTAATGTAGAAGCAATTGTATTTTTATTTTTGGCATACGTGTCATACACCGCTTTAAAAGCACGTTCGCGTACTTCGCGGTGCGGACTTTCGAGGAATTGAATGTAGCTGCCATGAGTCAGCTCAACCTCTTTGCCGTTCTCATCTTTAATTTTTGGAAACTTCAGATCAGCATTGTTGAGCATGCCGAAAATCGTTTGCGGGGCTTGAGCCAGATTGCCAACCTGAGCGAGCAGCGCTTCTTCTGTTTTGCCCAAAATATGTGCTTTTTCCCGCTTCATTTCTTGAAGGGTAAACCGATAATCTGCAAGCTTCGGATCTTCAATGAAGGCATCGAGCTGATGATCTGGCAGTGCCAAAATTTCAGGTGTCACAAAAGAAAGAGACTCGCTAACCTCAACGCCTAATTTTTTGGCTTTTTGCGAAAGACCCTGGTATGTAGGTTCAGCTGTATCCTCATCATGATGCAGATGTGCGTACACATATGCACGCTCGGTTTTGAGCGACAATTCATCTTCCAATTTAAAGCAGTTACCAATCGATTCTGCTGAATTGAGCTTGCCTTGGAATTGTTCAGCCTTTTTGGCTAGTTGTTTGACTTCTTCGTATTCTTGATCCCATGCTTTGCGGTTGGGAAACAAATCTTCCAGTTTCCATGTATTTTCCACTGGCGCATCAGCGCGTTTTACAATTTCACTCATGGAGAGCCTCCTCTGATCGAACGTAATGTGGGGTAGGGCTGCGGCAGTAAGGGACGGATGCCAAAACGAAGAAACCGCCACGCTTACTGTAAGCAGCAGGGCAAGAGGTTTTACAGGATGCATGTAACGGCAGATCCTCCTTATACCATGGCTTGTTATGCCATAGTATGACCTCTTACGCCCGAAAGTATAATTTTCCTTACTGTAGGTTGGAACCTATATTTAATAAGCTGTATACAATGAGATAAAAGGCAAAGCAAACCATGATTACAGCAGTGAGGGCCATCCACTTTTTGAGAGGAGTCGGTATCGTATCACGCTTCATGATCAGCACTCCGCCCAGCGTGAAGGCCAGAATAATGAAGATGAGATAGCTGTTGGACACCATGAATAGGCTAGACCTGTTTGAAAGCGTTCATGATCCGCTGCCATTCTTCCTCATTATCTTGAAAGGACTGCTTGGGAAACCGATTTTGAGCCCAATGCATCAGCGCCGGACGGCTTAAAAACGTGTGGGCTTCCTCGCCCCAATCATCGGATATTTCCCGTAGAACGATGTAACGGCCCTGCACCTCGACAGTCATCATGTTCCAATTGTCTTTTTTGTATATTTCGTGTTTTTTCATCATATGCATGTCTCCGATTTTATAGATGTTTTGGTTCATGATACCGCAGTTTCCGCCGCAAAAGCAAATCATTCCAGCCCAAAAAAACCGGAAAAACATCAATTGCATTGTGAAAAAGCATGAAGTATAATATGGATATTCGCCATAGATGGCGGTATTTTTAGGAGGTTGTTCACTTGAAAGGTACAGTTAAATGGTTTAACGCAGAAAAAGGTTATGGCTTCATTCAAATGGATGGTGGCGAGGACGTATTCGTACATTTCTCCGCAATCCAAGGCGACGGCTTTAAAACTTTGGAAGAAGGTCAAGCGGTTGAATTCGAAATTACTGAAGGTAACCGTGGACCCCAAGCAGCTAACGTAATCAAACTGTAAGTGTAACTGAATTGTAAGAATGGTTCCGTTTCTACGGATGTCTTATATATTACGGTTAAACTATGAATTGAGAGCGCAGTTCCTTTATTTTAAGGGACTGCGCTTTTTTGCGTAAATACGTTTATGATATGAGAAGATTGAGCAGGAATAGGGTATTATACGTAATAAAACTAGGCAGAAGGCATTATAAATTGAAGGAGTTGAGAAAATGAGTGCAGCAGAGGCTAGTCGTATGCCTTCCCTGATTGAAGGTCCTATTGCCAAAACGCTGTTTATGTTCTCTTTGCCGATGCTGTTCGGCAACATTCTGCAGTCCCTGAATGGAACGATTAATTCGATCTGGGTTGGGAAATTTCTGGGGGAGGCCGCCTTGACTGCCGCTTCCAACGGAAATATTATAATGTTTTTTCTTATCAGTTCCATTTTTGGTGTCACCATGGCTGCCAGTATTATGATTGGACAAAATATCGGAGCAGGAGACGTAGCTGAAACCAAGCGTGTAGTAGGTACAAGTGCAGTCTTTTTTCTGGTGCTCGCTTTTGCTATAGGTATTATCGGATTTTTGAGTGCGCCTTGGATACTTCATGTACTCAATACCCCTGCTGAATCGGTAGATATGGCGATCACGTATACGCGTATTATTTTCGCAGGCATGCCCTTTTTGTACGGCTATAATTACATTATGACTGTAATGAGAGGGGCTGGAGATTCCAAAACACCATTTTATTTTCTGATCGTTTCCGTCGTACTGGATGTATTACTCAACCCGCTGTTAATATTCGGATGGGGACCGATTCCTGCTATGGGCATTGGAGGATCCGCTACTGCTACCCTGATTGCTCAAGGGATCAGCTTTGTGTTGATTCTCATTTATCTATATCGTGTAAAATATTTTTTGCGCATTACATCTTCAGAGCTTCACTTACTTAGATTTGATTGGAAGATTATTTGGACCCTAATCCGTAAGGGAGTGCCGATGGGGTTGCAAATGATTGCTGTCTCTACTAGCGCGATTGCTTTAATGAATCTGATTAACGGTTACGGGACAGTGGCAGCTGCAGCTTATACAGCAGCCAATAATTTGTCCAGCTATGTACAGATGCCGGCAATGGCGTTAGGTGCAGCTGTATCTTCCTTTGCCGCTCAAAATATCGGAGCCGGGCGTTGGGATCGAGTGCGCACGACAACCTGGATTGGGATTGTGTATAATTTTGTATTGACTGGTGGAGCTGTGGTATTAATTTACGTGTTTAACCGTCAGGCCTTGCTCATGTTCCTTCCTTCTACGGGGGGTGCATTGGAATTGGGAATGCGGATTAATATGATCACCTTGTGGTCTTTTGTTATATTCGGTGTTACCAATGTCATTACTGGTGTTGTTCGATCAACGGGTTCCGTAATGATACCGCTTTTAATTACCATTATTTCATTATGGGGCATTCGTATACCTTTGGCCTATGTATTTATTGATGAGTATGGTCTAGATGCTGTATGGTGGAGCTTTCCTGTTGGTTTTGCTATCTCTGCCGTAGCAGTCATTTTCTATTATGCTTTCGGGAAATGGAAGCAGGCAAGTATGGGAGAGGGAATCCAAGGCGTGAAGCCAGCAGAGGACATGGATAGCTAGGCCCTTTATACTATTTTCGACTAATAAAACATTACAGGTATAAAGTCTTTTAATGAGAACAGCTCATTTTTCTTGAATTTTAAAGAAAAAAGTGAGGTTGTTCATTTGTGCTAAAAGGACGATCATATTATAATGGATATGGTTTGGATAGGTATAATTACGTAGACAACAATGTGGAGGCACCGTCATTTGAGTTATGTTGAGCAAGGACGTTATCAAGTACCGAGAGGCCCCATAGGTCTAATGAGCCGAATGTACAAGCACATTCTCCCTGAAACGAAACAAGAATTGAGTAACTGGAAGAGCAAGGCCGAACAAATTCCGGACCCTGAACTGCGAAGCCAGGCGCTTGCGAGCATAGCGGATAAGACATTTCACTGCGTGGGTGGAGCGGTTTATGCCGCAGCTAATATGTCTGCCCGGCAGACGTTAATTCCGCTGATCGTAGCGTATCAGACCATTAGTGATTATCTGGACAACCTGTGTGATCGCAGTACGTCCATGGACCCGGATGATTTTAGGCTGCTGCATCAGGCTATGCTGGATGCGATTAATCCGACGGCTAGGCCAGTGAATTATTATGAGTTGCGTCGTGAGCAGGAGGATGGCGGTTATTTGACTGGGCTGGTGACAACCTGTCAGTCTTGTGTAAGCAGGCTTCCGGGCTATGAGGCGGCAATGCCTTACGTTCAGGATTTGGCGCGATTATACACGGATTTGCAAGTATACAAGCATATTAAACCCGAGCTGCGGGAACAAGCGCTTTTGGACTGGTGGTCGCTTCATAAAGACCGTACACCAGAGTTGCGCTGGAATGAGTTTGCTGCGGCTACCGGTTCAACTCTGGGGGTCTTTATGCTGTTTCTTGCTGCCAGCGACCAGCATCTGACAGATGCGGGGGCTGCCTCAATACATGCATCGTATTTTCCACATGTGTGCAGTCTTCATATTTTGCTGGATTATCTAATCGATCAAGACGAAGACCGGAAGGGCGGAGATCTTAACTTTTGCAATTATTATGAAGATACCGACATGATGCTAAACCGGATCGCCTACGTTGTGAATCGGGCGCGGGCTGATATTGCAGATGTCCCTGCCAGCTCCTTTCACCGGATGATTATCGAGGGATTGCTGGCTTTATATTTATCCGACCCTAAAGTTAGCGAGCAGCAAGACGTTCGCGCTGTTTCGAGACGTTTAATGAAAAATAGTCCGCTCATGCGTTTGTTTTTCTTATTAAACAGTCGATGGATAAGAAGGCTTATATGATTATTTTGAGGAGGTCATAAACCATGACAGCAGTTAAGAAAATTGCAGTATTAACAAGTGGTGGAGATTCACAAGGGATGAACGCGGCAGTTCGCGCCGTCGTACGTAGCGGATTGTATTTCGGACTGGAAGTATTCGGGATTCAACGTGGTTATCAAGGCCTTTTGAACGACGATATTTTTCCAATGGATCTGAGAAGCGTCGGAGATATTATCCAACGTGGGGGTACTGTACTTCAATCTGCAAGATGCCTGGAATTTACGACTGAAGAAGGGCAGAAAAAAGGCGCGCAAATTTTGCGTGACCGTGGGATTGACGGCGTAGTCGTGATTGGTGGAGACGGTTCCTACCAAGGAGCTAACAAACTGACCAAGCAAGGCATTAAAACCATGTGTCTTCCGGGTACGATTGACAATGACATTTCCTTCACGGACTACACGATTGGTTTTGATACAGCGGTTAGTATCGTAGTGGACGCAATCAACAAGCTGCGTGATACAATGTCATCTCATGAACGTTCTTCCATTGTTGAAGTTATGGGACGTCATTGTGGTGATATTGCTCTGCATGCGGGTCTGGCTTCTGGTGCAGAAACAATTTTGGTACCTGAGGTAGAATTTGACCTGAACGAAGTATCTGATCGTATGAAACTAAATTTCAAGCATGGCAAGCGCCACAGTATTATTATCGTTGCGGAAGGCGTAGGCAAAGGCGAAAATGTAGCAAAGGTAATCCAAGAAAACTGTCCGGATTATGAGCCTCGTGTTACAGTGCTTGGACACATCCAACGTGGAGGCACACCAACCGCGTTTGACCGCAACCTGGCGAGCCGTTTGGGTGACTTTGCTGTTCGCCAATTGATCGAGGGCATATCTGATAAGGCTTGCGGAACAATCGACGGTAAGTTGGTAGCCACAGATATTGACAAGGTTGTAAATACTAAAAAAGATTTCAACATGGAGCTTTATGAGCTTGCTTTGCGTTTGTCCCAATAATAAGAGCCTTCTACGTACAGTAGATTGGTTCTGATATTGGAAAAGATCAAAATTATGCGGATGACCCGAGTCATCCGCTATTTTTTAGCTTTGAGTCCTATCAGGAGGTAGTCATACATGTATCTATTCAAAATCGAAGTGGATAGTTCGGAAGGAGCGCTGACCGTCATTCTCGCTGCTGAAAATGAAGAACAGGCATTTGAAGAGATTGAACAACATGTGGAGAGACACTTTCTATATCCTCCCAAGCTGAATGAAGTGGCTATTGTGGAGAAAAAACGAATAACTTTAGGCGCAGCATATGTAATCGAGACACGCAAAGGTTAAATAACCTCTGCGTGTTGTTTTTTTTCGGAGAAACGACGTTGTACTTTCACCAGACGCCAGAGAAGTAAAATAGCGCCTACTGCCAACCCTGTAATCAAACCGATCCAGTAGCCGTAGGGCCCCAATGAAGTCCAGCGTGCCAGTATATATCCTACAGGAAGCCCAATGACCCAATAGGAGAGGAATGTGAGCAAAAAGGCTGGATTGACGTCTTTATAACCGCGTAGCGCTCCTTGTGTAGGTGTAGCGACAGCATCAGATATCTGAAAGAAAATCGCATAGATTAGAAAATGCTGTGCCAATTGAATGACCTGCGGATCGGTGGAGTAAAGTCGAGCGACCTGTTCACCCCAGATAAGCAGTACAATAGCTGTTATCAGTGATAGACCTACTGCGCTGCTGATGCCCATTACACTATAAGCTTTGGCATCCCGCGGGCGAGTAGCTCCTGTTTCATAGCCAACCAGAATCGTAAGTGCCATACAAATGCTGAGTGGAATCATATACAACGTAGATGCGAAGTTCATGGCGGCCTGATGTGCGGCTATGGTAGCTGTATTATAGCTACTCATGAAGAGAGTGACTGCTGAAAAGACGGCAGTCTCAAAAAATATTGCAAATCCAATCGGTACTCCAATCTTGATGAGCTCTTTCAAAGCACCAACAGCAATCCCGTATATTTTGCTGAAGATTCGGTATTCGGCAAATATTTTTCCTCGATGCGCAGTGATACCGGCGACTAGCATAATGATCCAGTAGGTGGTTGCCGTTGCCACCCCGGAGCCTACACCTCCCAGACGCGGAAAACCCCAGTTTCCATAAATAAGTAAATAGTTCAACAATACATTAATGGGTAACGACATGAGCGTGATTAACATCGTAAAGCGGGTTTGTCCCAATGCATCCATAAAGCTTCGGAGCACCGTGTAGGCAAATAGAGGCACAATTCCGAAGGCCATAGCACAAAGGTAGTACAGAGCTACATTATGAACTCTCAATTCCAGACTCATACCATTTAGAATAGGCTTGACCAAAATGATGCCAGCAATCAAAACGACCATGGATAGGGCAAAAGAGAGCCAAAGTGCCTGAATGACATAGTACGAGACTTTGTCTTTGCGCTTTGCTCCAACCAATTGAGATGCAATGGGCGTGATAGCCATAAGTATTCCGTTAAGGCCTGTTTGTACAGGAACCCACAGGCTTACTCCAATGGCTACTCCAGCCAGATCGGCAGGGGAAAAGTGTCCCGACATATTCGTATCGAAAAAAGTCATGGCAGATAGTGCAAGCTGGGTAATCAGGATAGGGAGCAAAATGTAGATAAGCTGCTTCCATTTCTGCCCCGTTGTTAAAGTCAATTGCATTTTTGTTTTCCTCATTTACTAGGGATTGATTATTCGTATGTATCATAACATGTAAGTATTTATTGTAAGGGATACTGTAACATTTGAACAGTAATAAAAAAGACTGCACCCGTTCGCTAAACAACGGGACAGCCTTCGAAATAATTATATAATTTCTAAATTTCGTATTAGATAACGAGAAGTCCGGAGAGATAAATTATTTGTAAGTTACTCCGCTTGAATAGCGGTTTGAGGCATTCCAGAGTAAATATTCATCCACTTTCATGTCCTTAAGCGCTCGAATTTGGTCCTCAACTTGAGTTTTTCCATACTTGGCATAATGTCCGCTCCCCAGCCAACTTGCGGTAAAATCCTGGATCCAAGGACGAATAATTGGTTTTAGCTTGCCCGTCGGATCGAGCTTTTTGTGTGTATCGGCCATGGAGCCTTTAATTGTCTGGTAGGGATTCTTATCAGGGTCTTTTACACCGAACCAGCCTGTGGTGTAGTGACTTGGATAAACCATGGGTGAAATGACATCCACATTTTCGGAGATTTTAGTGAAATCCTGTCCGATTCCCTCCGCAGCAGGAACGGATGCGGCATATCCGAAAATATCTACGGATACTCGTACACCTAATGGAGCAAGCTCTTTACGGGCATATTGTACGAATTCAGCGACTGCATCCGAGCGGGATTGATCTGATTTGGTATATTTCAGCTTGTCTGCTCTTTTCTCAAAGCCTTCGGGGAAACGTACATAATCAAATTGAATTTCCTTAAAACCAAGTTTGGCTGCTTCTTTAGCGATGGCTATATTATAATCCCATACTTCTTTATTATAGGGATTGACGAACCCGTCTCCCTTGCCGTTTTTCCAGACAGAGCCGTCAGGATTACGGAAAGACATCTCGGGATTTTTGTTGGCCAGTACCGTATCTTTAAATACGACAATACGAGCAATCGGGTAAACCTTATGCTTTTTCAATCGGTCCATCAAACCGGAAATATCCCGAATGAATTTTTGCGGCTTGCCCAATTTGAGCAGCTCGGGATTGGTCGTTGGATAAGTGATATAACCTGCATCGTCTTTAATATCAATAACCATGGAATTGAGCTCTGTCTTGTCAAGCAGTTCAAGCAGCTGGGTCATACGCGAACCGCCTGCACTATAAGCTGTGACATAAATGCCCTTGATAGCAGGAGTCATCGGCTGTGGGTCAATTTTAACCGGAGGATTGGAGGCATCCACCTTCATATTATTGTGCTGAGCCTGAATCATGGCGCTGCTAATTGTTGTTGCCACCGTATCTTTTACATTTGGAGCGTTGGCTGACTGATCCCCGTTTCCGCCTATTCCCATCGCCAATAGCATAATTGCCCAAATCATAGTCATTTCCTAACTCTCTCCCTTATGTATGTCGCTTACCTGATTATACGTAAAGTTATGTATCGAAAAACAACACGCTTGTAACCAATACTGGAATCATCAGGCACATTCTTACATGATTAACCCAATTTATGTTCATTGAATCCATAAAAATGCATAAATAATGCCGCTCTCTTCGCGGTTGTAGATGCAACCGGAAGAAGCGGCACTTGGTAAAGAAATTTATTGAAGATAATTATTGTCTTGATGCTCGCAAATACTGTACTGAATAATTTCTAGCGCATCCGTTGGCTTGAGTATGGACATCCCGTCCCGAAGTACAATCATCGAGTTCAGCTCATCCTTTTTGAGAGAAGGGAGCATTTCCGGGTACCATCTTAAGACAATGTCGGACAGTTTTACCGTTTCCATTTCCACAAAAATCACCCTTTCCTGCTCGGAATCATTCCAAAAGAATCATTCAATACGATTCGGAAAAGCAAAGTGCCTGTGAAATAGCAGGTAAAGCTGGTCTTTATATACTATGGGAACAGCGCACATATAGTGTACCACAGAAACTGTATTTTGACACTTGGGTTTGTGCTTATCTTCGGCGAAATGAACCCATCACCCCAACCGTTTCCACAATATTGACAAAAGCAGAAGGGTCCACCTCTTTAATGATGCGTTTTAATTCAACTAGCTCGTAGCGTGTTGTGACAGTCATCAGCATGTCCTTTTCGGTATGTGAAAATGCGCCTTCAATTTTTATTTTGCTAACACCGCGTGGTGTGGTCAACATCCGCTCCAGTAGCTTGTCAGTGTGCTCTGTAATAATGTAGACGGTAATCTTCGTGTGACTGACATAGATTTGATCTAACACTTTGCCAGTCACAAAAATAGATAGCATCGACGCAAGTGCAATATTCCAATCATCGTTCAAATATCCTGCTGCAAGAATGACCAGTCCATTCATGCCAACAAGTACAGTTCCTACGGGGAAGTCACGATAACGAGTGATGATGGAACCGATAATGTCAAAACCGCCCGTAGACCCCCCTACCCGAAAGGAAATTCCTGCTCCAACGCCGATCATCACTCCACCAAAAACGGAGGCTAGCAGGGGGTCCGACACGACAGATTGCACCGGCACCCAGGCCAAAATCCATGTTGTAACGACAACGGATAAAATGCTCAGGCTAATAAAACGCTTGCCTAAAATAAACCAGCCTGCAATAAGCATCGGGATATTGATAATAAAATACATCGCGCTGATATCAAATTTTGTGAAGTAGCCAATTAACATGGAAAGCCCAGCTACTCCTCCGCTCAGCAAGTGGTGTGGCACGAGAAACAGATTAAAACCGCATGCAATGGCAGCGGCTCCAAGAATGACAGTTAAGCAGTTTAACACCATTTTTAACAACTTATTTTCACCTCATTTAAATTATACGGGAAGCAACTTGCTGGTATTCATGAATTGTTTTGTGCTATAATGCGATGTGGATATTCTTGAGTAGGGACCTATGTCCAGAGAAACACTTAAAATTTAAACTGTTTTAAAAAGGATAAATTCGTTTAAGATGTATCGGATAGGTTCCCCAAATTCATTACAGAAAGATGCAGTTATAGGTCTAAATAAACTGTCACTGTATTGGGGAAAACTTATACAATAATATCGCTACTTAAGAATACAGACAACATTGTGGATTGTCCACATCATCCACCATTAAGAAGGAGTTTGAATAAATTTGACGACATTTGCAGAATTTGATCTTGAACCGAAAGTAATTCAGGCGATTACAGAACTGGGTTTTGAAGAAGCAACACCAATTCAATCGCAATCCATCCCGATTGCTCTACAAGGCAGAGACATGATTGGCCAAGCCCAAACAGGTACTGGTAAAACTGCTGCGTTTGGTATTCCGCTGATCAACAAAATTTCTAGAAGCGACGAAAAAATCAGAGCCCTGATCATGGCACCAACACGTGAGCTTGCTATCCAGGTAGCTGAAGAAATCGAAAAACTCTCCCGTTTTAAAGGTCTTCGTACTTTGCCAATCTATGGTGGACAAGATATCGTACGCCAGATTCGCGCTTTGAAAAAGAAACCTCAAATTATTATTGGTACGCCAGGACGCTTGCTTGACCATATTAATCGCAAAACCATCAAGCTGGAAGATGTAAACACAGTTGTTTTGGATGAAGCAGATGAAATGTTGGATATGGGTTTTATGGAAGATATTCAATCCATTCTGAAGCAAGTTCCAGACGAGCGTCAAACGATGCTTTTCTCGGCTACAATGCCTCCTAATATTAAAAGATTGGCTGAGCAATTCCTCAAAAATCCTGAGCATGTTTCAGTTATTCCTAAACAAGTTAGTGCTCCACTGATTGATCAGGCCTATATCGAAGTTCCTGAGCGTCAAAAATTCGAAGCATTGAGCCGTTTGATCGACATGGAATCCCCAGAACTTGCTATCGTATTTGGCCGTACCAAGCGTCGGGTAGACGAGCTGGCTGAAGCTCTGCAAAAACGCGGATATTCTGCAGACGGTTTGCATGGTGACTTGTCTCAAAACCAACGTGATGCTGTAATGCGTAAATTCCGTGACGGAAGCATCGACGTGCTCGTGGCGACTGATGTAGCTGCCCGTGGTTTGGACGTTTCCGGCGTAACTCACGTTGTTAACTTTGACCTTCCGCAAGATCCAGAAAGCTATGTTCACCGTATTGGACGTACTGGACGTGCAGGTAAAGAAGGGGAAGCTTGGTCTTTCGTAACGCCTCGTGAAATTGACCATTTGCACTTTATCGAACGTGTAACTCGTCACCGCATTCCACGCAAGCCGCTTCCAACGTTGGCTGAAGCTTTGGAAGGCAAACAACGTATCATTGCTGAACGTCTCCTAGAGGCTGTAGAAAGCGGTGAGCTGAACGAGTACAAAGGTTTGGCTATTCAAATGCTGGAGCAATATGATTCTGTACAACTTCTCTCCGCAGCTCTGAAGCTGATGACTGGTGAGAAGAGAGAAGCATCGATTGAGCTGACTCCAGAAGATCCGATCCGTGCAAAACGTCGTAAACCAGACGTGCGTTCTGGCGGTCGCAAGCCTTCCAACTACAGCGGTCGCAGCAACGGTGGTTACAATTCCAACCGTTCCGGTGGTAGCGGCGGTAGTGGCAGCAAAGGTGGATATGGCGGTTACAACCGTGGCAAAGAAGGCGGTGGCTACAACCGTGATTCCGGAAGCCGCTACAGTGGAGATCGCAAACCACGCCCGAGCAGCAATGGAGAAACTCGTCGTCCTGCAAGACGTGAAGATTCCTCTTCCGAATAAGAAATGAAATAATGAAAAGTCGAAGCAGATGAAGCTTCGGCTTTTTTATTATGATTGAATCAGTATGTATGAACCTTTTAGCAATCTACTTTAATGAGGCACTTATTGATTTCACTGGCGCATTAGGGCTGAAATACGGTATGATATAGCCAAGAGCCAGAATTTATAGGCATAGCAACATGAGTCTTGGAACTGCCAAGGCTTGCGGAGGGAGAGACTGACATTGGAGTTTAAAGGAGCTATGGGTGGTATTTACCGCCTGACCGAGTGGATTACCCGATTGGCGGCTACAAATTTGTTATGGGTGTTATGTTCGTCGCCTTTTGTGTTCTGCCTCATACTGAAATTACTTGTAATGAATCAGAATTTGGCTAATGAATCTTTACAAATGAATTGGGCGATGGCTGTTTTGGCACCGCTTACTTTATTTCCAGCCACATCGGCTATGTTCACAGTGGTTCGCAAATGGGTAATGGGGGATACCGATACAGGCGTGTTTCGTACCTTTTTTAAAGGGTACAAAGAGAACTATAAGCAGAGTCTGATCGGGGGTATCTTTTACACGTTACTGTTTGTCATCATGTATGTGGATTATACCGTATATATGACACAACTCAGCAACTTGCAAATCGTGGGCGTAATTATGCTCATTCTTATCATTATTTTGCTTGTGTCTATGTTTAACTTCTTTTCGATGGTGGCTCATTATCATATGTCTACCGGACAAATTATCAAAAATGCGGTTTTACTAACGCTGATTCGACCATTCCGTGTATTTTCCACCATGCTCGGCAGCGCCGTTGTTATATTTATCGGAGTCAAATATCCTGTGCTTTTCTTATTCTTCATTGGTAGCGTAGTTGCCTGGTTCGCTTTCTTTAATTTTTATGGAACATTCCTCAAAATGCAGGATCAAATGGAAAAGATGAAGCAGAAAGATGAAGATACGGTAAGCATTGAAGACAAGAAAAGTGATAACCTCTAAAAATAAAACATATTTCTCCTAGCATTTACTTTCTGAGTGAGAAGCGCTATAATAAGGTCACATCCTGCGATGCACGTTACGGTCATTTGTTGTTTTGAACCAATGACAATGTCTAGGGAGATCTATACGGATGAATAGCTGAAAAGCCCTGTCAATTCCTGACAAGGGGACTTCAAAAGTTTATTCTGCGGTCACCCACCTGCTAAAGCAGGTTCAGAAGACGCTATGGTCGGACGGCATCGGCGGGTACTCCAAAGATAATGAATACACTCTGTTCATGCTTCGTGCAGAAACAGGGTGTTTTTTGTATGCAACAATGTTAAACTAAGACATGAGGTACTAAGGTCGCATACCACAGGTATGGTCGGTTAACTTTTTGTTGTTTAACGTTTTATAAAGCGCTTGCAGCAGAAAACCGATGTGCTGTATTATGGCAACGATTATCGTGAAGGAGGAAATGTCTTGTCGTTGAAGAGGACTCTGGTAGGGATTGTGCGCAGCCAAGAAGGTACAAGCGACCGGGTCAAGGACCCCCAAATGAAGACACGCTATTATAACTTATCGAGAGACAAGGCTTGGGAAGAAGTATCATCTATTTTAAAAAAAATTCCTGGCTACAAGGTACTCCATGAGGTGGCATCCGTAGGTGAGATTACGTTAGAGAAGCGAACGGCGTTCGGTAGAACTGTCGACATTACCGTTTCCATATTGTCCGTCTCGCCAGTTCGGAGTGCGGTGGATATTTATTCTGCTTCACGCGGATCGCTAGGGGACTTGGGCGCAAATTACCGTATCATTTTGCAACTGTTCGCTGTGATTGACAAGAAGCTGTCTGCTCATAAGGTCGTGCAGTGATTGTAGATGTGTGAGCAGTGATGTGGCAGACAAACGTCAAAAAAGCGAGGAAGGCAACCCTTCACTCGCTTTTTTAATATGCAGTCTTGATTTAGACGAGTTTTTTCACTGCTGCAATCGCTTGGTCATAGTCAGGGTGTTCGGACATTTCGCTCAAGTATTCTACGTAAGCAATTTTGTCATTTTGATCAATCACAAAAATAGCTCTATGATCCAAATGGAATTCCTTGATGAACACACCATAAGCTTCGCCAAAGGAATGGTCCTTATAGTCGGACAGTGTCAATACGCGGTCAATACCGGCAGCACCGCACCAACGAGCTTGAGCGAAAGGCAGATCGACGCTGACAGTCAGCACCACGACTTGATCCCCAAGGGAATCAGCTTCCTGGTTAAAACGTCGAGTCTGTGCGTCACACACACCTGTATCCAAAGAAGGAACAACACTGATCAGTTTGACTTTGCCTGCAAAGTCTTGGAGCGTAGCTGCTTCTAGCAAGTTCTTCTGTAATTTGAAATCAGGTGCCTGATCTCCAACCTTCAGTTCAGGACCTAAGAGTGTCAAAGGATTGCCTTTAAAAGTAGCAGCTCCTGTACGTTCTTGTGCCATATGTAATAGCCTCCTTGGTTTTTAGCATTGGTTATCGTTGCCGAAATCTATTATAATCTTTTATAAAAGACATTGTCCAATTTGAATAAGGTGGAGACACCCATGAAAGAAGGATTGCCTTGATTTTTTTACGTTATGAGAACTGGAAAAGTTATTTGCGGTTTTACCCAGTAACCTGTCTGATTTTGCTTATTAATATTGTGATGTTTATTGTACTCACCGTACAGGGTGGATCGGAAAATAGTTTGACGCTGATCCGATATGGAGCTTTGATTAATGAAGCGCCATTCACTGATCAACTGTGGCGATATGTATCAGCCATGTTTTTACATGCAGGGTTTGATCATCTTCTGTTCAATTCCTTCGCCATACTCGTCTTCGCTCCTCCGCTGGAGCGTTTGCTGGGGTCCTTCCGCTATGTGTTATTGTATCTGGTCACGGGTATTGTAGGGAACATACTGTCCATTGCCCATTACAACATGGTGGCGGAAACGACAGTCTCTGTAGGAGCCTCAGGAGCGATTTATGGCATCTATGGGGCGTTTCTGTACGTTGCCTTGTTCCAACGTTCCTTGATGGACGATGCTTCGCGCAAAACGCTGTACACGCTGCTTGGGTTTGGTATTCTGTTTTCTTTTGCTGTAGCGAACATTAATTGGACCGCTCACTTTGGGGGATTGCTCAGTGGTTTTTTCATGTATGGATTATTGATTAGATTGACTGGCCAGCGCAAACGCCACTAAAGACAGTTTTACCGTAAGTTAGCAGGGAAGAAAGATGATGATGTTCGATTGACGTCTTCTTCCGGATGTTGAAAAACAGATTGGAGCGAATATCGGAGTGGAATTACGACAGTTACAATACTTCATGAAGGTAGCGCAAAAAGAACATGTCACTCAGGCAGCCGAGGAGCTACATGTGGCGCAATCTGCGGTAAGTCGGCAAATTCATCAGCTTGAAGAGGAGCTGGGAGTCAATCTTTTTATGCAAAAAGGTCGCAATTTGCAGCTTACGCCAGTGGGACAACTATTTTGCAAACGGGTTGAGACGATAATAAAAGATCTAGAGCGAGCTGTTTTGGAAGTTCATGAGTTTTTGGATCCTGAGGGGGGCGAAATCCGCATCGGTTTTCCGCACAGTTTGGGGATTCATCTTATTCCTACGGTGGTGGCTGAATTCCGAAAGCGGTATCCCAATGTTAAATTTAGATTTAAGCAGGGGATGTATCCGAGTTTAATTCGTGATGTATTAGCGGGTGAGGTGGACTTGGCTTTTGTATCTCCTTTTCCGGATCGTCATGATCATGTAGAGGGGGACGTGGTACTGACCGAGGAGCTGTTTGCTGTTCTCCCGCCCAATCATCCTTTAGCTACGGCCAAACATATCACGCTGAGCCAGCTTAAAGGAGAAAAATTCATCCTGTTCAGAGATGGATATTCGTTACGTCCGATTGTCTGGCAGGCTTGTCTGGAGGCAGGATTTACGCCGGATATCGCTTTTGAAGGTGAGGAGACAGATACGATTCGCGGATTAGTTGCGGCTGGTATGGGAGTCAGTCTTTTGCCTGAAATGGCGTTGTTTCAGACCAACCCGCTTCAACCTGCAAGAGTGTCAATTGTTGATCCAGAAGTCACGCGAACTATTGGCTTGATTCATCGCAAAGATGATAAATTGCCATTAGTTGCAAAGTCATTCCGAACTTTTTTGTTGCAATATTTTGGCCTTAAAGGTAGTGTTGCTACTCCGAACGGAAGTGCAAAAACGGATTTAAGGCAGTGAGTATAGCTGATTGGTTTTAGATAAAGAAAAAGGTTGTTCCCTACCGTTAACTTGGTAGAGGAACAACCTTTTTTTGCAACACAAGCAATTAATCCCGGCTGTTGAAGATACCGATTAAGCGGATTAGTTCCAGCAAGGAAACAAGAGCTGCAGCCACATAAGTTAATGCAGCAGCATTTAATACTTTGGCTATACCCCGTTCTTCATCACTACGGATAAACCCTTCGGAAACCATAATTTCTCGGGCCCGGTTGGAAGCATTAAATTCAACCGGTAATGTAATTAATTGAAAAGCAACAGTAGCTGAGAAAAAGATAATACCCAAGCCAATCAGGTTCGTGTAGCTGAATAAAAAACCGGCAATCAGCAGAAACGGTGCAATCCCGGAAGCGAAGTTTACGATCGGAAAGATCCGGTGACGGAGTGCCAGCATGGGATAATGCTCTTTATGCTGAATGGCATGACCAACCTCGTGACAAGCTACGGCAACTGCGGAAATGGATTTTTCATAATAAACGGGCTCGGACAGCCGTACGACTCTTTGCATTGGATCATAATGGTCAGATAACGCACCAGGTACTGGTTCAATAGGCACATCATGCAAACCGTTGCGATCTAGCATATGCCGAGCTGCATCATAACCGGTCAACCCATTTTCATTTGGGACATCAGACCATTTATTAAAAGTACCTTTTACACGGAATTGCGCCCATAAGGATAATCCGAACGCAAGAATAATCAATATATACATACCCATCATAAAGCAACCCTCCAATATTGTTCATCATACTAGCCCGGGTATCTACATCATAGAACTATGCTCCAGCAGATACTTCAGAGCTTCGATACAAGCAGCGCTTTGTGGTAGTAGACCAGTAAGCAACTTGCGCGCTTGAACGGGCTTGAGCTGCCCCAAGAGAGGCTGTAGTTCATTGACTTCACGTTCTAGACGCTGCATGTGCATCTCCAGACTCGTTAGTTTGTCAGTGACGTGCTCTTCCCCCGCAACCGAGTTCCATTTAATCAGTGTCTGTCTGATTTCCTCTAGGCTATACTTCTCTTGTTTCATTTGGTTAATACGTTCAAGCCTGTTTAAGGTTTCATCATTATAGAGCCGATAATTTTTCAATGATCGTTCTTCAGGTGTGATCAAACCAAGCTTTGTGTAATAATCAATAGTTCGTTCGCTGACACCAGCTGTCTTGGCTAGCTCACCAATTCGATACAGTTTCATATCCCCATCTGTCTTCACCTCGCGCTCTTCGTTCAACCTTCAATATTAGCATTTGCAAACGGAGTGTTTATAAAGAATATTTTACATGATTCCCAACCATACAGTCAAACGTTATGCTTTTTTTGAACAGAAACAAGCTACTTTTATAGTTAGTAAATATGACATGGAGTGTTTGGAACCATATTTTTTTAACATAATAAAAAAAATCTTGTCAACTTTCATGTATTCTGATTATAATGACAATAAGAATTTCACGAAATGTAAAGAAACTTAACATTCGAGGGAGTGGGCTTCATGAGAAAAAAGTGGTTAGTTGTATTATTGGCCATGCTGACAGTATTAGCTTTTCCGGTAGGTGCGTTTGCTGCTGACGGTCCGACAAATATTCAACTTCAAGCCGGGCTAAACACGGCCTTTACGTTCTTGGCATTTATACTTGTATTTTTTATGCAAGCGGGATTTGCATTGCTGGAGGCAGGCTCGACACGAATGAAGAATGCGGGTCATGTCGCTGGTAAAACGATTCTCACCACGGGTGTTGCGGCTTTGTCCTTCTGGGCACTTGGATTTGGATTCGGCTTTGGTAATGATGGCGGAAACGGATTTATGGGACTGACGGGTTTCTTCATGAGTGGTACGGATGCGGCTGCATCGTTTGATGCTCTCTCGGGTCTGGATGTTCCGATTACAATTATGTTTTTGTTCCACTTTGCTTTCGCTGCGGTATCACTTTCTATCGCATGTGGGGGGATGGCAGAGCGTGCAAAATTAAGTGTATACATTATTTTCGGTATTTTGTTCTCCATCGTGATTTATCCGGTTGTAGCTCACTGGGTGTGGGGCGGCGGATGGCTTGGTAAATTGGGAATGCAGGATTATGCCGGTTCGACGGTAGTCCATTTGACAGGCGCTACGGCGGCACTCGTCGCTACGCTGCTGCTCAAACCGCGTCTGGGCAAATTCAATAAAGATGGCAAGCCGAACATTATCCCTGGTCATAACCAGGTGTACTCTATCTTGGGTGTTATTATTCTCTGGTTTGGTTGGTTTGGGTTTAACCCGGGTAGTGCTGTATCGGCTATGAACGACGGATTCTTTGGATATGTGGCCTTGACTACCAATATTGCTGCTGCGGCAGGTGGGGTTTTCGCTTTGCTCGTATCCTGGATGGTATATGGAAAAGCAGATATTCCTGCTATGCTAAATGGTGTGCTGGCGGCTTTGGTTGCTATTACTGGTTCTTGTGCCTTTGTAGCACCTTGGGCGGCACTGGTCATTGGTGCAGTTGCAGGGATCGTTACTTTCTTCACAGCGCAATGGTTCGAGCGTGCAAGAGTAGACGACCCGGTATATGCTTTCTCCGTGCACGGTGTTGCAGGGATGTGGGGCGCAGTGTCCACAGGGTTCTTCGCTACTCCTGAGCTTGTAAAAATAACTGGTGTAGGTCAAGCGGGTCTGTTCTATGGTGGTGGATTTACCCAATTAGGAGTGCAGCTGCTTGGACTGATTGGCACTTTGGCTTTCGTATTCGTCATTTCCTTCATTATTCTGGGTGCGATGAAAGTAATTATGGGTATTCGCGTTACGGAAGAGGAAGAAACAATGGGATTGGATATCAGTGAACACGGTACGTACGGCTATCCTGAGCAAATGAAGTTGGTTGCTGAGGCTGAAAAGCGTTCTGGAATTGTGAACTAATATGTAAAATATAAAGAACCAGTATGGATGAGCGGAGGAGATGGAAGTATGGAACTGCAAAATATGGCACCTTGGGTGAGTTCCGCCGAAGCGATTGATCATGCAGATACACCTGAATCGCTAAGGCAGGCCAGGGTCGACTCTCAAAAATGGCTGCTGGCTTCCCAAGCCTCCGCTCCGTTATCAGACTGGTTACAAACGGCGAATGAAATGCATGACCGCATCGCGGCCAGAGCTGTACAAATGTGCGAAAAAGGGATGGTTGAGGATGGCTTCGGCCCTCCTCCCGTCCCTTACGCATTTATAGCCTTCGGAAGCATGGGGCGCTCGGAATCGACGCTGTGGAGTGACCAGGATAACGGTATGATTATCAGTGACATAATATCTGCTGACAAAGAATTATATTTTAGAGAGTTTGGTCGCAAAGTGTCTGCGATGTTAGAGTATTTGGGATATCCCAAATGTGAGGGGAAAGTAATGTGCTCGGAGCCGTTATGGCGTCAAACATTATCTGAATGGCAAAAACAGCTAACAAAATGGTCGGACGATTTTGCTTGGGAGCCGATCCGTTATCTGATTATCTCGTCTGATATGAGGCATATCGCTGGAGATGAACGACTATCTGCAAACTGGAAACGAAGTTTTTATGAGTTGTTCCGAAAACATCCTGATTTACCCTCGGCGGTACTTAGGAACACGGTGAGGCATAAAGCGACACTTAATATTTTAGGTCAGGTTGTTACCGAGCGCTTCGGTGAGCATGCGGGCGATTTTGATGTGAAATACGGGTTGTACATTCCGCTGGTGAACGCAGTCCGTTTTTTGGCGTTGCAACATGGTGTAGAGGAAACCTCCACCTTCAAAAGGCTCAGTCGTCTCGCATCACTGGAAGCGGCACCGTCGCCTTTACTCGATGCTTGCGAGCGTGCCTTTCGGATTGCGCTTCGGCTACGAATGGCTACGCCATTGAAGGAGAATGATGGATTGCTGGTCAGCAATGGTTACCTGGCTGTAAAGCCGCTGAAACAAGGTAAAGGCTGGCATGAGTTGCGCGAGGCGCTTTCGACGGTACGACGGCTGCATCGTGCGTTGCAAAGGCAGTTGCGATTTATGGAAGGGAGAAGGTCATGAAGGAACCAGCGCAGGGAAGTGGCTTCTGGAGCGCTCTCCGGAGAGGAGGAGTGCCGTCTGCGATCGCATCTGTAATGGGGGCTCCTACGGCTCAACAGATGGCGTTTATTCGCTCCTTAACCCGGGAGCAACGGCGCTCTGAAGTATTGCGGACCCCGCTGGATCGTTTGGAGACGGTAGTTTTTGATCTGGAGACAACGGGATTTTCAGCACAGCATGGAGATGAGATTTTATCGTTCGGGGCGATTCGGGTTGTTGGGGACATGATTATGGAAAAAGAGCAGTTTTATACGCTTGTTAATCCACGGACTGTGATTCCTGAGCACATTACCGAACTGACTGGGATTACCCGGGAAATGACGGATGAAGCTCCACCACTTATGAATGGACTGCACGACTTTATGTCCTTTGTAGGTGGGCGAGTACTTGTAGCACATGCTAGCGCTCATGATAAGGCCTTTTTGAATGCTGCATTATGGAAAACATCTAAAGTCCAATTGACTCATCGTGTTCTGGATACGATGATGCTTGCCAAATGGCTCGAGCCACAGCAACATCAAACCTACAGTTTGGATGAATTGTTGGCCTCCCAATCCATTCCGATTGAAGGGCGGCACCATGCGTTAGAGGATGCGAAAATGACGGCTAAGCTGTGGGTTGCGTATGTTCAGGAAATGTTGAAGCGTAACGTGATCAATTTGGCAGATGTCTACGCGCATTTAAGTCATGCCTGATTCAGTGCAAGGCATAGCATTCATATACACATAAAACAGCAAGTTCGCGATTTCGTGGGGTTGCTTTTTTTTGCGTCTTGTTCAGATTTAGAAGGTTAGAGGTGGGAACAGTATGGGCATCCTATGGAGAAGGTAAGGGTCATTTAGATGAAAGACAGGTGATAAGACTGTGAAAAAATTTCTTTTCATCAGAGTGATGATTATGCTGGTTGTGGTTGGGGCTTCATGGGGAGTTATTGCAAATACAACTTATGCAGCAACCCTGTCCATGAAATATGCACCATTAAAAGAGGGGGATGGTAGAGAAAAACTTGGTCAACGGCTTCCTTCTATGATTTTAAAGGGGTTAAACGGCAAGACCTACGATGTAGGGGCCACGCGCAATAAGGCTTTGGTTATTAGCTTTTGGGCTTCATGGTGCGATCCGTGCCGATTAGAAGCGCCTATGCTGAATGAGTTGTATAGTAAGTACAAAGATGATGTAGAGGTGTATGGTATCAATGTAACTCGTTATGATCGATTGGAGGATGTACACAAGTTTTCCCGCTCTTTGGATCTCCAATTTCCCATTTTACTTGATGAACAAGGAGCATTGTTTGAACGATTTGGAGGAGTGGCTTTTCCGACTCATGTAATGGTTGATCCTCATGGACAGGTCCGCGAAATCATCATCGGCATGCTCAGTGAGAAGGAGTTGGAACGCAAAATAGAAACTCTTCAAAAAAAGAAGGTGTCTTTGGGGGCCGAGTAGACCGCCAAAGACACCTTATAAGCTCATGCGAGCAACTGATTAATGATTAACTAATCCATGATGAGTAAGCTCTGACTGATCGTTTGTTGGAGTTGGTGCTTCCAACAATGCGTAACGGAAGCTGTCCAAGAGAGCTTCCCAGCTGGCTTCAATTACATTTTCGGATACGCCTACGTTACTCCAGACGTCCTCGTAATTTTTAGACTCAATGAGCACACGTACCTTGGCGGCGGTGGCATCCTTTTCGTCAAGCACACGTACCTTGTAGTCAGCCAAATGCATGTCACGCAAAGCAGGGAAATATTGAGAAAGAGCCTTGCGGAGTGCGTTATCGAGCGCGTTGACAGGACCGTTGCCTTCAGCTGCGGTATAGACACTCGTCCCTGCGACATTCAGTTTCAAGAATGCCTCGGATACGACCGGGCGACCGGCTGTTTTCTCTACCAGCACTTTGAAGGACTCAAAAGAGAACATTTCCTTCACTTCACCACCTGCTTCACGAATGAGCAGTTCCAGCGAAGCGTCCGCGCCTTCAAACTGGTATCCCTGATGCTCCAGTTCCTTGATGCGGCTAATTACGCCACGTGCCTCATCACTGGATGGGTCAAGGGTGATGCCCAGCTCTTGCGCTTTGGATACCACGTTGCTTTGCCCGGCCAGTTCGGAGACCAAGACCCGCTGCTTGTTCCCCACAAGTTCAGGAGCGATGTGCTCATAAGTTCGCGAGTCGCGCAGAATGGCTGACACATGAATGCCCCCCTTATGGGCAAAAGCTGCATTGCCAACATAAGGCTGGTTCACAGGCATATTGGCGTTGGCGACTTCACTCACAAAGCGGGCTGTATTGTGGAGTTGACTTAACTTCTCAGTATCTAGACAGTCGTAGCCCAGCTTTAGTTGCAAATTAGGAATGACGGAGCACAGGTTAGCGTTACCGCACCGTTCACCGTATCCGTTGATAGTACCCTGAACCTGCCTTGCGCCTGCTTGTACAGCACTTAGAGAGTTCGCTACTGCCAATTCGCAGTCATTGTGTGTATGAATACCCAACTGTGACCTCGTTATCTGGCTTTGCAGCATAGTGACAATTTCCTGAATCTCATGCGGCAGGGTACCGCCGTTTGTATCGCACATCACGAGCCAATCCGCGCCTGCTTCTTCAGCTTTTTTCATAACGGCCATTGCATACTCGGGATTGTTTTTAAATCCGTCAAAAAAATGTTCGGCATCAAAAATAACCTCCATGCCCCCTTGCTTTAAAAAGGCGATGGAGTCATAAATCATAGACAGATTTTCCTCCAGTGTCGTCTGTAAGGCAGTGTGTACATGAAAATCCCATGATTTACCCACAAGTGTAGCAGCCTGAGCGCCGGATTCCAGAATTCGTTGCAGATTGACATCCTGTGCTGCGATGCTATCTTTGCGGCGCGTGCTGCCGAAGGCGACAATCTTTGCCCGAAGGCCCAGTTCTTGTACCCGTTTGAAAAATTCGATATCCTTGCTGTTGCTTCCGGGAATCCCGCCTTCAATATAATGAACACCGAGATCATCGAGTTTTTTGGCGATTTTCAATTTGTCGTCAGCAGACAAGCTAATTCCTTCTCCTTGAGTGCCGTCTCGCAGCGTTGTGTCAAAGATAGAAATAGCGGTGGACATGAGGGACTCCTCCTTTGCGGATTGCTCAGATTGGTGATATTCTGCTTTTTTAAGCACATTAATTTAGTTGTTTAACGCTTAAAAACAGGAAAGCGTTAGTTTGTCGTGTTCGTATGTTAGTCGATTATATCAACTTATGACTTCAATTGTAATATATAATTATCATTTTTAGCCGCAAAACCTCTATTTTTTATGTAAAATAGAAATAGTACTTAAGGGTATCTCAAGTATAAAATCAAAACACATATTCCCGCGATGACGGGTGAATTTACAGATAAAAGAAGGGTTGAGCATGAAAGATGTCAGTGCTTATTATCCGGTTGGCGGGCGAGTTATTCTGCATGTGGATATGAACGCATTTTATTGTTCCGTTCATGCCGCGGAGGAGCCAGAGAAATATAAGGGACTGCCTACCGCGGTGGCAGGCAGTAGTGAGCTGCGCAAAGGTGTAATTGTAACCTGCTCTTATGAAGCCCGACGATTGGGCATTTCAACAGGAATGGTCGTTCAGCAGGCTCGCCGGATCTGTCCACAGCTCATCGTAATACAGCCTGATTTTCACTTGTATCGTCGTTATTCCAAAGCATTTATGAGCATTGCATATTCGTATACGCCTATGCTGGAAGCAACTTCAATTGATGAGTGCTATCTGGATATTTCTGGCTCCAAACAGTTTGGAACACCTATGGAAATTGCTGAGGAAATCCAGCGCAGAGTAGAAGACGAACTGGGCTTACCCTGTTCAATTGGAGTTGCTCCCAACAAGTTGCTGGCCAAAATGGCCTCTGATCTGAAAAAACCGCGCGGGATCTCTGTTCTACGTTTGCGTGATGTACCCAACATTTTGTGGAACCTTCCTTGTGGTCAATTGTTTGGTGTGGGCCGCAAAACGGCCGATAAGCTTCTACAAATGAACATTCGCACCATTGGGCAACTGGCTAAGGCTGATGAACATATGCTGGTTGGCGTATTTGGTGTGACGGGTTCGTGGTTAAAATTGGCTGCTAACGGGATTAATCATTCTCCAGTCAGCGCTGAACGGGAGCCAAACAAATCCATCGGTCACACGACTACCCTACCTATGGATGTGGTAAAGCTGGAAGAAGCCCAACGGGTACTTCTTAACATTAGTGATCAGGTAGCCCGGCGGCTTCGACGACACGGTATGCTGGCAGGAGGTATACAATTGACGATTCGGACGCCGGATATGAAGACCTTTACGCGTTCTCAAGTCAGGAGCACTCCTACGGAAAGTGCAGAGGACATATATAAGGAAGCTTGTGCGTTATATCGTCGCCATTGGGGAGAAGATAAGCCTGTGCGCTTGCTGGGGATTACGCTACAGCAGCTCATTCCAAAGGAGGAAGCGGCCGTTCAAATGGATCTATTTGAATACCAGGATCAGCCCAAGAAAGAAAGCTTATTGAAGACGATGGATGCGCTGCGCGACAAGTTTGGTGAAAATGCAATTTTGACCGCTGGGATGCTGGGAGATGATCCTTCGGTACTTCTTCGCAACTCTAAGTTGCGCGGAACTTCGCTGCAAAAAGACAATCTACCAACTCCGGAATGAACTATTGGATAGATTATTGCAAGCATCACAAGCTTGCGTTATAAGCATTTTTTGCATGAAGGATAAAGGAAAATAATTTGTAATAATATTGGGTTTGTATTAATATGTGAATAGAATGCAAAAGCTGGTTTGTTTGATTGTATAGGAGGAAGAGAAAAGTTATGGCTAAATACACTTGGGTAGAAAAAGATACATGCATTGCTTGCGGAGCCTGTGGCGCTACAGCACCAGACATTTATGATTATGATGATGAAGGTTTGGCTGAAGTGATTTTTGAAGGGGATGCAAACCAAGGCATCAAGGCGATCTCGGAAGACCTGTTTGATGATATGCAGGATGCTTGTGACGGTTGCCCTACGGATTCCATTAAAGTAGCAGACGAGCCGTTCAATAAAGAAGGTTAAGTGTAGGCTTCTTTGATAGGCACAGCACCGACAGTTCCCTTCGCCGTATAACGGTGAAAGTAAGCTGTTGGTGCTGTTTTTTTAGGTTATAGAATGATTCAGCGGAGCTGAACCATTCTATAACCGCAAGAAAAACTTCTGCCAAGCGCGGTCTGGCTTCTGTGAAAGTACGTCGATAGACGTTTTTCTTATGTGCTGTCCATCAAGTCTATTTTTACCGATATACATAATAGGAAGTATGCAAGATTACACGATCAGGAGGATCCGATGAACCATTCGCCTCATCTTAAATCGTATGTGAAAAAACACCCTGATAATAAAATGGCCTGGTATTTACTCGGCAAAGAGTATGAGAGCAGCGGTCAGGAGGGCAAAGCAAATTATTGCTTCAATCGCGCAGGAGAAGTGTTCGAAGCCTTCGAGCATAAACAGATTCCGGCAGACGTATGGATGGAATATCAGGATAAACTGGTTCAGATGTCCAAGGAGAAGGAGCGAAGGACGGCTCGAACACGCCACCTGTTAACTGCGTTAATGGTACTACTGCTCATATGGGTTCCTTCAGCTAATTCACCGAGACCTTCAAATGAGAATACATTTGATCCATCCGGAACTGAGCAGGCAGCAATTGATAATATTGAAGTTACGAAAGTGGCCACTGCTGATCCGAAGGAGATGGCCCAGATCGGTGTGGTTGGTGGTGTGTTTACGGCTCAAGCTCGAAAAGGGAGTGAAGCTGGAACGGGGCTTACTGATATGTTGGCTAAGACTAGCCGACTGCCATCCAAGACTACGGTGTTGGGCATGGAGCAAGGGGGCTCGTGGCTGCTCTGGAGAGAGGGCATGAAACCATTACTTAGTGTACAGAACAAAGGAAACGGCGGATTAGCTGTTCAGTCTTACGACGTAGCTGCGTGTGCTTGTAAGCCGTCAGACAGTGAAAATCTTCGCAAAGCAGGTCTAAAATGGGCTGCTGGACAGGAGGAATTAGCTGTGCTGAATAGCTCCATGCGTGCTTTTCGCTCACAGCATCAACGTCTTCCCCAGAGTCTTGATGAACTGACTCGAGACTTTCCCGCTAACACGATGTATGGTACGACAGACGGGATGAAGAAGGCTTTTACACCTATGCGTAATTTACTTGCTTCACCAGGAAAGGGAACAGGGAAGGCAATAGATTTAGACGCTGACTCGTCAGCCGGAAGCAGTCCATTACTGGCATCGTCATTGCACGGACGGCCTTTTCTGGGGCAACCGCTGCGAATTGTGGTGGACAAATCCAAGCATAGGCTCGCCCTGGTAAGTGGCAATGTACTTATTCGGAATTATCCTATCGGTTTGGGTGGAGAAAGAACACCAGAAGGGAAATTTGTGATTACCGATAAAGTAGTAAATCCGAACGGCAAATCCAACGGTGAGTTTGGTAGCCGTGGAATGCAACTGTCTGCAACGAATTATGCCATTCATGGCACGAACGAGCCAGACAGCATTGGCAAAAATGAGTCGTTGGGTTGCGTCCGAATGGGTAAAGAGGATGTGGAGGAATTGTTTGCACTCGTACCTTCGGGTACGGAGGTAGTCATTGGTAACGGGGGATTGCCTGATCAAGTGCTTGTGCCTGGTTCTCGATTTACAAGTGAGCCGCAGCATGACCAGACGAATCCCCGCAAAACCTATCACTGGCTAAATTAAAATTTTGATGCTATTGCTACTTGGTGTTTAACGATTTCCTGCTTGTGCTAAAACAATGACCAGAATAATTACAATGATGAGGAGAACAAAGCTGACGGCGGTCCATACAATCGCTTTCTTGTTCACCTCATCCTTTTTCTTTTGCAGACTGGGCGGCTTGCGCTTGGTCTTCATATCAGCAATCCCTCTTTTCTAACGAGCTAAGGTCTTGTCTTACTATGTCCATTGTAAATGGTTTGATTATACATTTTCAATGACATCTCCATGACAACTGAATTGTTCTGATGTTGCACCTCGCAAATTACTTTCTTTTTGGTATGGAAAAAGCTAAACTATTTTGTAGAGATGTTTTTTTAGGATTGTGCAAGGGCATAGAACGGAGTGGATGAATCGTGTTGTATCGAAGGATTGCGAAACCTGTTTTTTTTAAAATGAGTCCAGAGACGGCCCATCATGTAGTCATTGACGGTTTAAAACATGCGGGCTCACTTCCTGGTGGAGCAGCGACACTGCGAGGAATGTACGGAGTCAAGGAAACGGAGGATCTTGCCGTTGATCTGTTTGGCATTCATTTTCCCAACCCGATTGGACTGGCTGCAGGACTGGATAAAAATGCAGAAGCGGTTACCGGTTTTTCTTCCATCGGGTTTGGATTTATGGAAGTGGGAACGGTGACACCTGTGGGACAGCCCGGTAACGATCGGCCACGTTTGTTCCGACTGCCTCCCGATGAGGCATTAGTCAATCGGATGGGCTTTAACAATCTGGGTGCTGAGAGCATGGCCAAGCGTCTGGCTGCACTCAAACATCGACCTGTTCCGGTCGCAGTTAATATCGGCAAAAATAAAATCACGCCCAATGAGGATGCTCATAAGGACTATGAAAAGTGTATTTCCGCACTGTATCCGTATGCGGACTTCTTTGTAGTGAATATTAGCTCGCCGAATACGCCGGATTTACGAAAGCTCCAGCATGGTGATGAACTGAAGTCGTTATTGGAAGCGGTTCGGGCAGAGATGGGAGTCCAGGCGAAAAAGTATGGCAATGCCAAGTCTGTACTGGTTAAAATTGCGCCAGATGTATCGGATGAGGAATTGGAATATATGACAGATGCGATTGCTGCCAGTGGAGTAGACGGCATTATTGCGACCAATACAACGATATCCAGAGCGGGTCTGACGCACCGAAATGCGAGTGAAACAGGAGGGCTGAGTGGTAAGCCGTTGCGTGACCGTTCCACAGAGGTCATCGGACGGGTGTACCGCCAGACGGAAGGTAAGCTGCCTATTATCGGATCAGGCGGTATTTTCACGAGTCGTGATGCCTATGACAAAATTAAAGCAGGCGCAAGTCTGATTGAAATTTATACAGCATTGATCTACGAAGGGCCGGAAGTAAATAGAGCTATACATGCTGGCCTGCGTGAGCTGCTTCGAAAGGACGGCTTTAGACACATTACCGAGGCTGTTGGTGCAGATCACAGATAAAAAAGTGTTGTCGGAAGAGACAGGAGGTACGGGGATGGACGGAAGAGACTGGGGAACATTTTTACTGCCATACGATCAGGCGGTGGAAGAGCTTAAGGTCAAGTTCAAAACAATGCGTGCGGAGCTGAAAAAGCGCGAGGAATACGCTCCTATCGAATTCGTAACCGGACGGGTTAAAAAAATATCAAGCATCCTCGATAAGGCGAAGAGATTACAGGTTCCTTCTGATCAGCTGGAGACGGGAATCGAGGATATTGCAGGCATTCGCATTATGTGTCAATTTGTAGAGGATATTCGGCGGGTGGCCGAATATATCAGAAGACGTAAGGATTTGACCGTACTGTATGAAAAGGACTATATCACCAATTATAAAGACAGCGGCTATCGCAGCTTTCATATGATTGTGGAGTATCCGGTTCAGACAGCAGTCGGGCTGAAAATCGTGTTGGCAGAAATTCAAATCCGTACTTTGGCTATGAATTTTTGGGCAACCATAGAGCATTCTCTTAGCTATAAGTATCGTGAAAGCTTGCCTGATAATATGCGCACACGGTTGAAAAAGGCAGCTGAGGCAGCCTTTGTATTGGATAATGAGATGTCTTCCATGCGTCTTGAAATATTGGAAGCGCAGAAAAAGTTCGAGGATGAAGCCAATATCGTATCCAAAGTGCTAACAGGCATGCATCGGCTGTATTTCTACCATAAGATCAGTGAAACGATTGATGCGCAGCGCAGATTTAATGAACTGTGGGAACGGCACGACATGGAAGGAATCAAGCTGCTTCACGATGAGGTCAAGGAGATGCTAGAAGCCTCTACCAAGGAAGAAGACAGGGATGAGTATTAAATGGCACACCTTTCCTACGAACCGCTGTACGTGACTTATTTGGTATACTTCAATCGGGATCGGGATTACTTTGAATGTCATGAGGTACTGGAAGAGCTGTGGCTTAAGCTGGACCGTGACCCTGTATATAAAGGTTTGCTGCAAGTTGCTGTAGGGCTGTATCATTTTCGGAATGGTAACTATCGTGGGGGACATATGATGCTGGATAGTGCGGTTCACCGGTTGGAGCATGCTCCTTCGCAGGCGCTGGGCATTAATATGGTGAAGCTGGTGGAAGAGGCGCGCGTTTGCGCCCGTCAGCTTGCTGGAGCTGTTATGACCGGCACGGAAGAGCTTCAGCACCAACCGCCGGTTTATCGGGATTTGACGATTGAAATCGTCGAGCCCGGGTTGCGCCGGGCCGTGGAGAAGGCATCGTCGTCCATTCCAGTCAACATCCCGCAGCAGAGAGGTCCTCGGCGTGGGGAAAAGCATGAGCAGCGTCAGCAGGCGCTGAAAGCTTCTATTAGGCGAAGACAGGCCGCTGGCGGCTTAGGCTCTGTCTCAGCGGAAACGAAGGATGCGCCTTGAGTTTGAAGCGCGTGATTAGCAAGCAGCCCGATCCGTTTCATGAGGATCGGGCTGCTTTATCGTTTTCTTGTTTTCTTCAGGTGTGTGAACGTTTGACTAGGAGGTTACGTTCTTTTTATATTTCTCAAAGAAGGCTTTGAAATCGTCGAGTGTGTACCCGTTGTCAGAAGGATTTTCCTTCAACCCGCCTACCATACGTTCCTTCTCCACGCCTTTTTCGTAATAAATGAGCGTAGGGGTATACTCAATCTTATACTTGTCCCAGCCATCCTCATACTCACGCAGGTTAAATTCGTGCATCGTGATGTTCTCCTGCTTGCTCAAAGGCAAGAGCTTGGGAGTAGTGGCGCGGCAATGCACACAGTCGGACGCGAAATGATAGACAAAAAAGTTTTCCTTTTTATCAATTTTGCTCTTTAGATCTTCCGGCTTAATAATTTGCTGATAGTTCGGGTCATTCAGCAGCTCTTGAGTAGCGGGATTTAACGAGGCTGTGGAAACGCCATACAGCTTGTTTTTAGTACCTGAATTCAAAGCGAGCAGCACTCCAAGCAAAATGACCAGCACAACAAAAAAGCCGATGACAGGTATAAGCTTTTTTTTGTTGGATTTTTGTGCGTTCAATGCAATCTCTCCTATCAAAATTCAAAATATGTAGCTATGAATCTCATTATTATACAACATTACAGATTGTAGTGAAAGTTTGTAAATCACACCGATATTGCAGGATAACAGGTTGAATATGGTACAATAAAATTTATTTTAAAAGGACAGGATGATTACGATTATGGGTGTACAGCTCCCCACAGCATTTGTAAAGCGCATGGAGCAACTGCTCGGCGACGAATTTGAAGCATTTATGACCGCCTATGACCACACGCCCCATGCCGGGATTCGCGTCAATACGTTAAAAATTCCGGTGGAGGACTTTAAGGAACGTTCTCCGTTCGAACTGCGGCCAATTCCATGGTGTGCCACGGGTTTTTACATTCCGCACGGTACGAAGCCGGGGTTACATCCTTACTACCATGCGGGACTGTACTATATACAGGAACCGAGTGCAATGTCTCCGGTTGAACTGCTCAATGTAGCTCAAAATGAAGCTGTATTGGACTTGTGCGCTGCACCGGGCGGGAAATCGACCCAAATAGCTGCCAAACTACAAGGAAGCGGCGTATTGGTGACCAATGATATTAGCGCGGACCGAACCAAAGCGTTGGCTAAAAATGTGGAATTGTACGGTGTGCGTAATGCCGTGGTACTGAATGAAAGCCCGGATCGAATCGCCGATGCCTTTCCTCATTTTTTTGACAAGATACTAATTGACGCACCTTGCTCGGGAGAAGGTATGTTCCGTAAAGATGAGGATATGGCAAAACAATGGGAAACGCATTCGGTGGATAAATGTGTAGTCATGCAACGGGACATTTTGCGTGTAGCGGCCTCGATGCTGAGCACAGGAGGGAGAATTGTCTATTCGACCTGCACCTTTGCGCCAGAAGAAAATGAAGGAATGATCGCAGAATTTCTGGAGGCTCATCCCGATTTTGACGTAGTCCCTGTTCCATCGGAGTCAGGTTTTGCACCAGGCCACCCGGAATGGATGAGTGAAGAGGTCGCGGCCTCACATCCCGAACTGCGGGGAACAGCACGCCTTTGGCCGCATCTCGTAGAGGGAGAAGGCCATTTTATCGCTGTGTTGCAACACCAAGGTGGTCGTGTCACTGGAACTGAAGATCACACTGAATCCGGGGATTTGACTCCATTTGAGGGCAAGAATGACAGGGCATTGAACATAGATGCAGCGTATCCACGGAAAAAGCAGTTTTTGTCCGTCAAGGAAGCACTGACGCCAAGCGGTCAAGGAAGACATGCGACTGGTGAGCCTAAACGAAGTGGAAAAGGAATGGACGGGAAGTCCGGTAAAGGAAAGTCCGCGCGCGGCTTGGGTGGCAATAAGTCTCGTTCTGGCAAAGAGAATGTAAAATCCGCTGCACGCTCCCCACAAGATGTGCTGGAGTCCTATCACCAATTTGTGAAGGATCAGCTTGAGGTGTCCTTTACAGGCTATACGGTGGTCTATGGAGATCGTATTTATCAGTCGCCATTGGCATCCCATCGTTTGGACGGCCTTAAGGTGGTGCGACCAGGCTGGTTTATGGGTACCGACAAGAATGGTCGCTTTGTGCCTTCACACCCGCTGGCGGTGGCATTACGCCCTTCAGAGGCGGCTAGAAGCATCAATCTCTCCAGTTCAGATGCTGAGGCCATCCGGTATTTAAAAGGGGAGACCTTGTCCATCCCCGTTGAGAGAATGGCACTGCGGAACGAAGTCCAGCCCAAAGGCTATACTCTCGTGTGCATTGATGGTTATTCCGCTGGGTGGGGCAAGTGGCAGGACGGCATGCTCAAAAATGAATACCCTACAGGTTGGAGGTGGACATCGGTATGAGTGGAAAAGGGAGACAAACGCAACGTTTGGATAAAGTTTTAACCCATATGGGATATGGCTCCCGTAGTGATATCAAGCGACAGGTGAAGCAAGGGATGATCACGGTAAACGGGAGGATCACCAAGGATAGCGGCTTACAGGTTCATCCATACCAGGATCAGATCGAAGTGAACGGGGAACGTGTTGTTTTTCGGGAGTATATTTACATCATGCTGCACAAGCCACCGGGCGTTATATCTGCAACCGAAGATACAAGGGAGCGGACGGTGCTGGATTTGCTGAGCGCGGAGGAACGACACTTTGAGCCTTTTCCAGTAGGACGCTTAGACAAAGATACAGAAGGGCTATTGTTGTTGACCAACGACGGTAAGCTAGCGCACGAACTACTTTCTCCACGGCGGCATGTCCTTAAAACATATGAGGCTACTGTATCGGGGCATGTCACGGAGGAGGACATTCATCAATTTACAGCAGGAGTGGAACTGGATGATGGGTATGTTACCCTTCCCGCGCAGTTGACCATTCTTCGCCACGAACATCCGTATCAGGCAGATGGAGAAGTCATTTCCTATATTTCGCTTGTAATCCATGAGGGGAAGTTTCATCAAGTGAAGCGTATGTTCGAGGCGGTTGGTAAAAAGGTGACCTATTTGAAAAGAACGGCCATGGGCCCATTGAAGCTGGATGAACAGCTTCCACTGGGCAGCTATCGAGAGCTGACTAGTGAAGAACTGGCATGGATCGGCCGGGATATAGCATCTGCAACGTCAGAAGTTTGATGGGGAGATTAAATATAAAGACGCACAGGCTCTTATGAGATTCCTGTGCGTCATTTTATGGTATAGACAACCAGACAGAGAATTATTCAAACTCAACTTTTAACAACGAATCGCAGTTTGCAAATTATTGTGCGCGTGCTGCCCGACTTTTTTTCACTTCGGCTGCTTTATAAGCTGTAACCTTGTTTTTACCTGTCGTTTTGGATATGTACATCGCTTGATCGGCCTGTTTCACCAGTTCATCCGGGTTCATTTCCTTCTTCACTGTACTGTGTCCGACACTGATCGTGACAATGCTTTCTTCCGCGACCCGTTCGCGGATACGTTCTGCGACATGTCCAACCTTGGCCCGTCGATCCACAACCATTGCGACCAGTTCCTCGCCACCGTATCGTCCGGTCAGTCCGATTTCATCCAGTTCATCCTCCATAATCTGTGCGACCTGTTTGAGTACTTCATCCGCACGAGCATGACCCTGCGTATCATTCAGCTTTTTGAAATTGTCAATATCGCAAAAAATG
Source organism: Paenibacillus sp. FSL L8-0158 (assembly GCF_038592965.1). GTDB lineage: Bacteria > Bacillota > Bacilli > Paenibacillales > Paenibacillaceae > Paenibacillus > Paenibacillus polymyxa_D. Next base: position 2,007,889 of record NZ_CP151949.1, read on the forward strand.
ACCGACACGCGGATTCCCTGGTCCATATATCGTCGTAGTCGCCCCGAAAAATATTTACGGTTATATAGCCCGGTCAGGCCATCGGTGATGGAAGAACGATAAATCCTTTGGAGCAGCTCCACAATTCGTTCAAATAGAATGATGAATAACGTAGTGTAGTACAGCAATGGTAAAAATGACATATATAAGACTGTGTTTGATCTGACAGCTTCTTCAGGGATGTCATTTCGCAGCCATAAATAGCCGAGCCAGAGCGAATACATGAATAAGCCCGCCACATACTTCTTTGGCTGCCCGATTCGTGGGGTGATAAACACAAGGCTCAGTATAAGCACCAGTACTCGATAAAATAGAGTGAACCCAATCAGTTTCGCTGCGCTGATCCAAGCGGGCAACAAACCTGCTGTCCAGGCAGTAACCGGCAATATCAATAACGCACCCAGCAGCAGCAAGGTCCATGTCTGCACACGTTTCAGCTTCCGGTATAGTTGAAATACGGCGGCATTGATGAGCACAAAGGCAGACGCCTCCAGCACATTTTTCCACACGATTCCTTGCAGTTGCATCTTGCCTCCGCCTGCTGAATAGAGATTCATGGCCTCATATGTCATAATAATAATAGCGGCAACCGAAAAAAGGATATAGGCTTTTTTTCGTTGTCTGCTATATATGATCACGCACATCAGTGCCATCATGAGTATAATATACAAACCGCAGGCTGCACTTACGGCCCCGGCCAGAGATGGGAAACCCAAGGTTCCCGATAAGGACAACAACGTCAACATCACCGACTCCATTTGCAAAAATAGTCAATCTATTGAATGGATGATATCGTTCCGATACAATAGACAGGATTTATCCCATTTAAAATGTTATAATTTTCTTTTGTGACTAACATTTATTCTCAATATATCATCTTTCAGAAAATCCGGAAACCTATACATACATCTGTGATCCGGGCAGTTTAATGCTTGAAAGGGGAAGCACGTCATGAAATTGCTACAGGCTCTCTTTTTCCCACCCGAGCAACCGGGAGGTGTTTCATCCATGATTCCATATCTGCAAGAGCGATTTACATCCCCCCGTTGGGAAATGGAGCTATTTTCAATCCCTAAACGGATTCGTAACAAGGGTAGGGACGAAGTAACTTTTGATACCTTTGACTGGACGAGATACGAACAGTATCCAATCGTTCAAAAATATATTCAGACGTACCGTGACTATTTGTGGTGGACCCGGCTTCGTATTCAGAAGCCCTATGACCTCATTCATGCTCATCATCCCATTGCCGGGATTGCTATGAAAACTGTTTTTCCTGACATCCCGCTCGTACAGACGATTCACTCTTCCTATGAAAAGGAGTTAATCCTAAACGGGAAAATAGAGGAGAACGGGCCTGAACACCAATTCTTGGTGTCACTGTACGGGGAAATGGAGCAGAAGGCGGATCGCCTGATAGCCGTATCTCATTCTTTTCAGCATTACTTAACTCCTTACGTTCAGAATCCGCAAGACATTGCAGTCATTCCGAATGGATATGATGAGAAGCGCTTCAAGCCCATTCCACACGAAAATGAAGTGACACAGCTCATAACCGTTTGCCGCCTTGTTCCGGCGAAAGGACTGGATATTTTATTGCGGGCCTGTGCTGAACTTAAAAAAAGAAATCTGGAATTTGTGCTTCATATTATTGGAGACGGCCCGGTTCGCCCTGAGCTGGAAGAGATGGCGCGACAGCTCGATATATACCATGAGACGATTTTTTATGGATATACCCTTCATCCAGAAGAGTTTATGCCTTTCTTTGATGTATTTGTTTTGCCTTCTCGAGCGGAGGCCTTTGGTTCGGTATTTGCGGAAGCAGCGTTGAGTTGTCTGGCATTGGTAGGTACAGAAGTGGGAGGAATACCGGAGCAGATTGAGGACGGGGTCAATGGTCTGCTCGTGCCACCCGATCATCCGAGGGCACTGGCAGACGCATTAGAAAAGGTCATCGCTGACCCTGCCTATCGTTATGAGCTGGCTAGATCTGCCTGCGATAAGGCTAAATCAAGCTATTCTTTGAGTCGGGCGGTTAACGAGTTGAAGAAAATGTATTTGAAATTTCCACACTAACCATGACGAGTATCACCTGGTTTGGGATCAGAATGCCGAAGGCTGGAGTGAGGACGTGAGGACCGGAAAGGTCTCCCGCGTCCTGCCATGATCAGTTTACTAACCCACATCAGACTGAGCATCCCGAAAATAGGATAAAGAACAGATAACAGTGAGCTGAAGCCGAACTGACTGATTAAAAAACAGGTGAGCATAATGAATAGTGTGATGAGCTTGGGCGAAATTTGGACATGCTGACGAATTTGCAGACTGACTCCGTAAATGTCGGCCACAAAGGTACTGAAGATTTCCATGAAAATGAGTAGAATGTATATGATTTCGACGAAGGCACCTAGACGATAAGCAATGCTTCCCATAGGAATTTCAAATTGCTGAATGCCCGGCATATGCGCTGACATGGCAAAGTGCGCAGCCATAAGCATAAATCCGACACCAATTCCTCCCAAAACTCCGCCCCAGCGGATGGTTCTTCGGGAAAAGGTTTGGCTGCCAAGGGGTACAAGCACGGCTTGGGCCATAGTTAGGTTGAAGGACGTGTACAGTAGTGGAGAGAGCAAGGTTCGAAATGTACTGTGATCTGTCGTATTCGTAATAAAACTCTCAGGATTGGGCATGGAGAGCGTGCTGTGAACGAGCAGAAGAGACATGATGATCATCAAAGGGACAACCACGGTGTTCATGTGCAAGATGGCTTTAATGCCTTTACTTAGCAGCAAATAAGTTCCAATCAGTGTAATAAGCAGTCCGGTTTGGTAATGCAGGTGAAGGTGCTCTACAAAAACAGAGCCGGCTCCTGCCAGCATGACACTGTTTACGCCAATCAGCACGATGAGTGTGAACCAGCTAATCCATTTCCCGGCATTGGCGCCAAAAAGATGTTTGTTCAGGTCCTCGTAGGATTTGGCTGAAATATCATGAGCGATCAGCATCATTTTCGTACCCAACCATACAAATATGATTGTGGATAGCATAATAGTGAGTGTAGCCCAACGACCGTACTGCGTAAAAAATTGCAGAATTTCTTGTCCGGTAGCAAATCCGGCACCGACGATTGTACCGATGTATGTAAAAGCAATCTGAAAAACATGAATATTACGTTTCATCCCCAGTCCCTCCTTGCCTGCTTGAATAACGCTGCAGCGAGCATATAATACAAACTATGTTCAACTGAAATAGGACATGACTGGATGAGACTGAAAAATAATTAAAGTGAATTTAATGAATAGCTTGACGGGAGCGTAATTTATGGGTCAAATCCTTGCATGGATACTGGAATACGGATATTTGGCAATGTTCGGCTTGCTTGCACTTGGAGTAGCGGGTATGCCGATACCCGACGAAGTGCTAATGATCGCCTTCGGCGGGCTCGTGTCTCAAGGGCACTACAACTTCATTGCTGCACTGGCAGTCACATTTTTCGGTAGTATGACGGGTATGATGCTTAGCTACACACTAGGGCGTCTGCTGGGCAAACCACTATTGCATCGATACGGAAAATGGGTGAGGCTTACGCCTTCTAGGATTGCCTCTTCTGAAAATTGGTTTGGGCGCTATGGTACCTGGGGAATTCTGTTCGGATATTTTGTCCCCGGCTTGAGACATGTATCCTCATATCTGGCAGGCACAACCCGTCTAGGCGTTTTTCGCTATATCAGTTATGCATCAGCAGGAGCTTTGCTGTGGTGCGGGACATTTTTGGGGATTGGACATGCGGTGGGCATGCATTGGGAGCAGGTGGCGAAGCTAATGGAGAAGGTGACGCATCGGGTAGGGCTGATCGTTATTCTTTTAATCGTTGTGGGAGGAATCATCGTATGGTTCTGGAATAAGCGTAAAAAAAATGTCACATGACCTGATGGAAAGCAGCTATAGCTTGAAAGCAGCGGGTGAAGTATGGTACTTTTACCGCATAGGAATGCCGTGGGAGGTCATGTAATGGAAGTATTAAAGGAACGAATTATAAATGAAGGCGTGATTGCATCAGATCAGGTGCTGAAGCTGGATGGTTTGCTTAATCACCAGGTTGATCCGGAGCTGACAATGGCAATGGGAAGAGAGTTCGCAGCACGTTTCCGAGAAGAGAAGATTACCAGAGTAGTGACCGTGGAGTCCTCAGGCATTGCCATCGGGTTTGCGACAGCATTGGAATTGGGTGTCCCGTTGGTATTCGCTCGTCGTAAAAAGACCCTACTAGCTGATCCAGACGCGCTGTGTGAACGCGTACCTTCGTTTACTAAAGGTATTGTTACGGATATTATGCTGTCTCGTCAATTTATTCACGAAGATGATCGTGTTCTTTTCATTGATGATATTATCGCTAATGGTGATGCGGCGCGAGGCATGGTTAAAATCATTCAACGTTCCGGAGCGGAGTTGGTTGGATTCGGTGTCGCGGTGGAAAAAAGCTTTCAGGCCGGAGCGAGAACCATCCGTGAGCAGGGTATTCGTGTAGAGTCATTGGTCAAAATTTCGTCGTTAGCGGACGGTAAGATTGAGTTTGCTGAATAGTAACAATTCAAAACTCCTGTTCCTTATTTCTAATAATAACCTTTGCATGAGCATCAATTTCGCTTATAATATAGTTAAGGTTTTGGAGAGGAGGCAGCAACATGGGGAAAGAACAATTGACCGAACAGTTTTTTCTGGAAAAACTGGCAGCGGCTAAAGTACACTTTGAGCGTGCCTTGGATTGTAAGCATACGGAATTTGACGATTTGTATCCCTATATGATTGAACATCCTCAGTTTTTTTGGTATAAACGCTATGTGGCCTGGTCTGAGTTGTTGACGTTGGTTAACCTATGCGAAGAATTGTCCTTCTCTTGGAAAGAAGAATTTACTGCTCACCAAGTGGAGTATGTAGATCAGCGAGTGTTGTCTGCACAAGTGCTGGACTTCTGGTACGAGAAGAACGATACAAAAGAACATGATCACAGTGTAAATCAGTCGGGATAATTTGTCGCTCTGTTGGCAATCCATATAAGTAGTAAGAGAAAAGAGACCTAAATGATTCATTTAGGTCTCTTTTTAAACTTTTTTCATGCATAGAATCATGGTCGCTGTGTTATTAAAAAAGTGTATAAGGAGGGACAAGGATGATTATGGACGAAGAATTGGATGCTTATCGACTCTCCGGTGAAAAGGTGCGTGTCGTACGCGATGGATTGGAGACCAACGATGTTGTTGGCATTGTACTGGCATGGGATGATGAACAGGTGCTTATTCGCCGCCAGAATCGACGTGTGGTCAAATTGGATCGCAGCTATACATATCAGCCTTTCAGCGAGCCGCGTCACAATCCCATAGATCTGGATTAGGTATGGGTTCCAAAAGGATGTTGGATAAAAATAACTGAGTGATTCATTAGGCATACAGAAACTCTAAATCGGACACAGTAATGAAGGAAAATCCAACAGAGAGGACGTGCTGTGTCAATGACGGTTATGGACGAAAAAGTACATGCATACAAGGATCAAATCAGCCATTTGGAAGATCAGTTACCCGAGGTAGTTCATGCATATCATCGCTTTACCGGAGAATGCTTTCAAGCCGGCAGCTTAGATGAGAAAACCAAGCAACTGATTGCACTAGGCATTGGCTTATTTGCCAACAATGAAGTATGCACGTTTTATCACGTAGACGAGGCGCGGTCCAAAGGAGCTAGTGATCAGGAAATTATGGAGACCATTGCTGTAGCCGCAGCGGTAGGTGGAGGACATGCTCTAAGTCAAGGGGTTACGCGTGTACAGAAGGCGTTGCAATAAAGCAAATCATCAATAGATATGCTTATACTTCGTGAAAGCGAATATAGATCGATTTGGATATATGATGGATATGGAAAGGAGCTTCCGAGCACAGTTGGTGTCTGCGGAAGCTTTTTTCTTTTACGTGTTTGTTGTGCGAGGATTAGGCTCTTCTGCTTGCGGCAACAGCAGCAGGGCGAGACGTATTACGCTTATAGGCCAAAGAGGATGTAACCAAACTTCGTTCAACGATGCGTAGAGGTTTGGAAGTTGAATTGTTTGGTAATTCGGGGCGATGTTTCTCTAGTAAAGGAAGGGCAGCTGTATGGGGCATAGAGGTTGAGAGCCCCAGATATGCTCGCATCCGCTCATACATTTCTTTGCGGAATGCTGGCATTGCCATACTGAACTGCTCTTTATTGCCTTTACTTATATAGGTGGCGTGAACGCCGGAGTGGTTTTGTTGTATGTCCAGAACATGAATGTGATATTTATTAAATTCATGTTTTACTTCAGACAGTAGGATTCCGGTACGATCTACACCTGCGTTAACCATTTCGACATAAAGATCAGGGGTTTTCAGCATACCGCTTTCTTCAAGAATTAGGCTGTCCCGCTCAAATACTTTTTGAATAAAGGTAAGGAGCAGATAACTTTTCACAAGAGACCATTCATGCTGAGTAGTATCTAAAGAGGTCATTACCATTCACCGCCTTAGGAAAATGTGATGATAATTCATAAACGATTGAAGAAAAGGAACATTCATTCCCAAGAACTTATGTTCTTATTTTAGTTTATTATTCCTTTTTTATCAAGGGGAAATTAACAAACATAAAAGGTTTGACATCTTGATATGAGCATGGTATGATCTATCTTGTCGCTAAGAAGGATTGATCTTTCGAGGATAAACGACAATTTATATGCGGTCGTGGCGGAATTGGCAGACGCGCACGGTTCAGGTCCGTGTGGGCTAACCCCCCGTGGAGGTTCGAGTCCTCTCGACCGCATCCATTAGAAAAGGTCTATAGAATTGCTCTCGTAGCAGTTTTAGAGACCTTTTTCTTATATTTCTGAGGATTTGCTCATAGTTTAAGCTGAACACGTTTCTTGTCTTCACGCAAACTATGGATTTCCAGATATGATAGAAAATTTTATGATGAAGTTATTGAAAGGTTGGATGTAAGATGGAGAAAGCAACTTTTGCAGGTGGATGCTTCTGGTGTATGGTAACTCCGTTTGAAGAGCAGCCGGGGATTCATGGCATTGTGTCAGGATACACTGGAGGAACGATTCCCGATCCGACCTATGAGCAGGTTAAAACAGGAACTACAGGTCACTACGAGGTGGTGCAGATTACTTTTGAGCCTGAGCTGTTTCCTTATGAAAAGCTGCTCGAATTATATTGGCCCCAAACAGATCCTACCGACGGGGAAGGTCAATTTCAGGACCGGGGTACACAGTATAAACCCGCAATTTTCTATCATACAGAGCAGCAACGTGAGCTTGCACAACAGTCCAAGGAGCAGTTGGCACAAAGTGGACGCTTTGATAAGCCAATTGTAACGGAGATCCTTCCAGCTTCTATTTTTTATCCGGCAGAGGATTATCATCAGGATTACCACAAGAAAAACGTGAAGCACTATAAGGAAGATCGGGCTCAATCAGGCCGTGATGAATTTATGGATAAGAACTGGTAAGCGGCTTTAACATACGTTTCTACGCACGATAAGGCAGATCAGGGAGTATTCCTGGTCTGCCTTATACATATTTAGACGAGGTTACTCACACAATGAAGGGACAGAGAAGGTGGCTGACCCGCAATGAGTACACGACGGAAGCTGCACATGAGAAATATAATAAAAAAGGCTTTAAAGGCATCGCGCGGCCGGAAAGAGCCAGCTTATGTACCTGTATTCCATTCAAGCTCCAAAATGCGAAGAACCGTAGTACTCTGTATTTCGGTATGCATGTTATTCATGGTCTGTAGTACTGGTGTTGCAGAAGCAATAGACAAACAGGACGAGTCGCAAAGGATGGTTGCTGTCATTATTGACGATCTGGGAAACAATATGAAAGGGACTGAGCAAATTTTAAATTTACCCGTTAAGATTACCGTTGCTGTGATGCCCTTCCTGCCTACAACCAAGCAGGACGCTATGGAAGCGCATAAGCGTGGTCATGACGTCATCGTCCATCTTCCAATGGAGCCAAAACAGGGAAAGCCCGAATGGCTCGGACCCGGAGCAATTAAGGCTAATATGACGGATGAAGAAGTACGTGCGAAGGTGACAGCAGCCATTAAGGATGTTCCTTATGCAATAGGGATGAACAATCACATGGGTTCCAAGGTCACTTCGGATAAGCGCATTATGTCCATTGTTCTTGATGTTTGTAAGGAGCATGGACTATTTTTTGTCGATAGCCGTACTAATTATTGGTCAGTGGTGCCTGAGCTTGCCGCTAAAAAGGGAATGCCACCAGTACGAAATGATGTTTTTCTGGATGATGTCCATACCCTCGCCCATGTGAATCGGCAACTTACAAAGGTGGTTGAATGGCTGGATGAGCACAACATCTGCGTAACGATTGGGCACGTCGGCGTGTCTGGTATGTACACATCCTCCGCTCTTCATTCGTCGGTTCCCAAGCTAAGGGAGCACGCCAAATTTGTGGGCATTAGCGATTTGGTACGTGTTGTATGGGGATGGACGAGAGATCCAGCCATCAACACTACCATGCCGTCAGATGCGCAATAATGCCTTCGGCAATAGCTCCTGCAATGCTTTTTTGACCACGATCCTCGGAAAGCATAGCTCTGTCCTGTTCGTTACTTATAAATCCGGTTTCCACAATGACAGCAGGGTGCTGGATCTTATTCAAAAGATAAAAGGGTTTTCCGTACACTGTTTTTCTATTCATGCAAAATAAGCGGTTTAATGAATGCTGAATCCGTTCAGCTAACAGATAGCTGCTGCCTTCATCCTGATACAGCACAATGGGTCCCCGTTTTTCGGCACGTTTGGTCCAATTGACATGCAGGCTTACAACCAAAGCGGTGGGCAGTTGTTCTGTTAAGCTTTTACGTTGAGCAAGGTCTTTAAGATGCCGGGATTTGGACTGTAGCCAACGGTTGTCGTCACTCAGTGCGTAGTCCTTGTCCCGATTCAGAACGGCAGAATATCCCTGGGATCGTAAAATCAAGTACAGCTTTTGAGCAATGGCGAGATTGATGTCTTTTTCCAAAATTCCTTTGTGACTTGCTCCACCATCCACACCACCATGGCCTACATCAATCAGGACAACGGGCTTGGCAAAGGCGTGATAGGACGAATGTACGCTGGGCGGAACATCTGTATACTTGTTCGGTTCGTTACTTTTATCGTCGGGCTGGGCAGCTATATAGGTAAATGGGGCAAATACAACACTGCAAAGGATACATAGACTCAATCCCAGCCTTGTCAGCCCTATCTTGTTTAACTTTTTATTCCGCACGTTCTATTCCTCCAGTGGACGAATTGATCATTTACTGATTGAAGATAGTATGTTCCATTTAAGGGAAACCATGCATAGTTATTCCCTCAGGGGTTAGACCTTTTGGAAAATGAGCAAGCTAGTTTTATCTGCACCTAACGTGTAAATCCGATATTTCCAAGCAACGTAAATGGAAAGGATGGGCGCAGATTGAAGGAGGTTATGGAGGATGGCGAAGAGTGACGAACTGGTGACGTATATTACGCAGCGGATTGTTCGCTATATGGAAACGCCGCGTGATGTTCGGCGCAGTCAAAAACAAGCCAGAGAGCCGTGGGGGAGCAAATGGTTTGGCATGTTGCCTCTCGCTCTGAAAATGTGGATGAAATCCACACGCAGAGGGCGAAGGGAGCGACATTAAGCTCGCCAAAGAGACCACAAGAGGCATAGGGTATGCCATTTTGAGGTCTCTTTTTATGTTGTAGGGATCATTCCGAATCATTATCATGTTTCTTTATAACTAGTCCAAACGATAAAATTCGCCAGCTGACAATAACTTTTTTAATGGTACAAATCGGGAAAGTCCATGATGGTAGGTTAACGCATATAAATTGGATTGGGACGGATGATCTGGGGATATCCAGGACTGATACCCACTAATGGATAAGGGACCCCCAAAGGCAAAATTGATACCTGTGGCAGAAAATATAATACGCGGTGAAATACTCAGTGTATCCTTAAATTGGCCTGTGTTACGGACAGAAAGTTTTTGCTTGGGTTGAAGCCAACCCAGGTCGTCATAGGGATCGAAAGGAGCAGACGAGACCGTAACCGCCTGCGCCTGTGTTTTCAAAAAGGGAACAGATGAAGAGAATGCGTTGTTCTGAAGCTTATGTTTCCAACTCCCATCTGCCACTTCTACAGGTAACGGATCGCCAGTCACAGCATCAATACATATTTGGCTGCCTGTAGAGGAACGCACCAGCCAGTAGGCTAGTAGCGGTTCCTCATACATAGGTGTGATTTGCAGCTTGTCGATAGATGAAAGATCAGTATCTGTGAGCGACACCAGGGATTGACGAAGTACATCCATACTATAAGGCCCACTCGGGCCATTCCCGTATTCGTTGAGTTGATATAAGCCTTTTGAGTCTGATCCGATAATCAGATAGCCGATATATTCTCCCGCACGGTTTACTTGAACAAGCCAACTATGGGTTCCAGGTCCGAGCGGATGATAGCTAAGCTCAGCATCTTTCCACGAGGCAAAAGGGGGCTGCGACGATAGGGATTGTACTGTGTTGTTCGCAGCCTGTTTTACGTCTGCGGGCACGCCTTGCTCCTCAGTAGGAAAACTTGCAGAAACGTCACCCGGGGAAGAGGTAATCGGACTCGTGGAGTTCAATGGAGGAACCCACGAGCTTTCGTTGTAGAGAGACACCGAGTTTAAATTGTTGCTTTGTGCGACTGAGGGAGCCGCATGAATGGAAGCGAACGGACAGACTGCGGACAGGCCGATCAGAACTGCTGCGATCATACCTATGCTATAGTGCCCGGAATGACTCTTCTTCAATGGTATCCACCTTTCTGTCGGCTTGATTGCCCGACGGAGGCATTTCTTTTTTATCCAGCATACAGCCTGTCCCATAAAAAGACTGCTGCACCTTGTCGGCGTAAATGTCATATCCAGGTTCGCTTTTTGCTGTCGATACATAGGAGACATGTTTAACCAAACTTGTGGTTACAGCAGCGGAAACTGATGTAGGCTGAAGCAAGATGTTACAAGCTGACGATATCTCTGCAACTCTCCTGCGAAGGAGCGAGAGATATCGGTTACCGCAGATGAAATATCCCGCAGTTAATGGCGGATACGAGTACCTTTGGCTCATATTGCCATACCATTTCTTTACGTCGGGCTTGATGCTGCTCGGAAATGGCTTCTTTTTTTTCCTCTTCCTCTTTCTGCTCCTTGATTAGATCTTCGTAGTAGTGGTCAATGACCTCCAATTCCTCGCGCAATCGTTCCTTCGCCTGCTCAGCCCAACCATAATCTTGCTCACGGAGTTGTTCAGTGAGGTAGCTTTCAAGCGAGGTGGAAGCTTCAGGAACAGATAGCTTGGTAGGCTGTACATGCATATTGCCAGCCAGCAGCGGGCTGAGCTGCCGGGTTTCGAGCATGGCACCAAAATCGGTTACAATGGTGCCGCTTTTGAGCGAAATACCTAGCCAATGAAGTTCCTCACGCTTCAAATCGCAAGCGAATTCAATTTTATAGCAGATGCTGAGCCAAGCTTCATAGACTACGGGAGAGCGGGCAGACAGCTGACGAGCATCAGGCTGCTCAAACAAATAAACATATTTTCCTCCATCCCGTGCGGCTTCAAAAATTTGATGCAGCCGACGGCTTCCATATCGAAGCTCCTCCTGCAAAATACGTCCAGGTCCCAATTGTGGTAACGTCGGTACATGACCGAAGTAACGCCCCATGACCTGATCTTGTGCTGCGTTGCCTGATGCTGGAGTTGGGGGTGTATGATCCGCTAAACGTTCCTGTTCTGTGCGATAGGCTTCCGCATCAAAGATGAAGGTGAAGGACATCGTCTGCGCTGGAACGCCAGTACGCTCCACGTATCCCCAATAGTAGGGGCGGTTTGTTAAGGCTTTATCCGCTTCTGGAGAAAGCATGACGGTTACATGGTGTTGCGACTTCTCAATGACACTGCATCCCGTAGCTTCCAGATAGGTGTGGACAAAACGCTGGACTTGCTGTGCATTCATGGTCAAACTAGCGACCTCCCTTCACACTGCGTCGAGCTTTGCCCGGAGGAACCGTATTGCCTGCGAAACCTAATAAATCCTCGGTGTTTGGCTGGTCTGTGCGCAGTTGTTCCATTTCCTGTTTGATGGAATCCAACGAGTGGCCCAGCTTTTGCATTTTTTTGCGAATTTCATCATCGCTACTGGATTCAAGCATGATTTTATACAAACTTTTTTCAATGGATTCTTTCTTCTCAAACTTCTCCAGAATAACGTCCAATCCGCCAATGACCATCTCAAACATATTTATTTTTTCATGCAGCAGATGTAGGATATGCTCCTCAATCGTTCCGGTTGTGGACAAGTTGAAAATATTAACATCATGCGTCTGTCCAAGTCGATGCACCCGTCCGATTCGCTGCTCCACGCGCATGGGGTTCCACGGTAAATCGAAGTTAATCATATGGTGACAAAATTGAAGGTTAATGCCTTCACCACCCGCTTCGGTGGCAATCATGACCTGAATGCGCCCACGGAACAGATCCATCATCCAATCCTTGCGTCCACGGTTCATACCGCCTCGGTAAGGAACAGCAGATAGGCCACGGTCACGGAAATAGTTCAGCAAATACTCCTGTGTGGCTCGGTATTCTGTAAAAATGATCACCTTTTCGTTCATCTGACGGATAAGCTCGAGCGCCTTTTCTGCTTTGGAATTGGCCTTAATCGCTTTAATGTGTGCAACCAAATCCCAGACACGATCGCGTAGGGGAGAGTCTGGAGCCATTTTTTTAGACAAATTGACCAGCGTCACGAACACAGCGTCCCGGCTGCTGCACACTTCCCGTTGAAGGGTAACGAGAGACAGCATGCTACTTAAATTTCCGCCATTCGCCTGGTATTGCTCTTTGACAAAAGAAGTTACCCCATCGTACAGCGCTTGCTCTTCCGGCGAAAGTTCCAAGTGAATGTTGGAAACATTTCGTTTGGTGAATTGAACTGGGCCTTCTCCGCGACGATTGCGGATCATGACTTTAGACAGCTCATCCTTGAGCTGATCTTCATTTTTGGGCAGACGTTTATCTACAACAAAGTTGGCTGAAAAATCGCCATGTCTTCCCAATTGACCGGGCTTGAGCAGTGTAATCAGGTTAAACAGCTCAGACAGATCGTTTTGTACAGGTGTCGCTGTCAGGAGCAAACAATATTTTTTACGCAGCTTCATAATGAACTGGTAGTTGGATGTCTTTTTATTTTTCAGCTTATGAGCCTCGTCTATAATGAGCAGGTCATAATCGGTATCTAGCAGGATGTTACTATGGGGCTCTCGCTTGGCGGTATCCATAGAGGCCACGACGACCTCGGAAGACCAAGAATACGCTTTTTTCTGGGCGACAGCGGGAATACCGAATTTGCTGTTCAGCTCACGCACCCATTGTAGGACCAGGGATGCGGGTACAAGAATAAGCACTTTGGAAGCCAGTCCGCGAACCAGATATTCCTTTAGGATCATTCCAGCTTCGATCGTTTTGCCCAGGCCGACTTCATCGGCAAGAATGGCACGTCCGGACATTTGAAACAGTACCTTCCGAGCGGTATCCAGCTGATGGGGTAGTGGAGTGAGGTCTTGCAAATGCTGTAGGCATTGAAGCTCATCGAAGTTCGGCACCAGTTTGACTTTTTCTGCCTCAATGGCCAGCTGATACAGATTCCAATCTCCCCAAGGGCCGCCTTTGCGTAGGCGTTGGTCCAGCTCATCCTGCCAGCTTCGATCAAATTGCACCGGAACAGGCAGTGGCGCTTGATTGTGTATGTGCGGGGAACTTGTCGATTTGGCTTTCATGATGATTCCCTCCCTCCTGGTAGTAGCACAGTTGAAGCTCTTGGTTCTGTCACATATGTGGCATCTATTTTTGCACAGATCGTAGATGTAGTATGGACGGAAAATGATATCTTCATAACAGGAGGGATGAAATCCTTTAGCTGCCTTCCATTAACTTTTGGAGTTTACTTTCCGTTGAGGCTTGCGCATTGGGGGTGTAGATGCTGCAACGGAGATCAACGCTGCCTTGTACCTGAAGAGAAGTCAGGTCAAATAGCATTTTGCCAGCCTTGGCATGACGAAATTCAATGAGCACCTCCGGTGCGGAGCTTACTTCACTCTGATTCCAAAGCTCGTTAAACTCTGGGAAGGCCTGGCTCATATTTTGTATAAATTGTGCATACCAGGGGTCTGTCACGTATTGCCCGTAATAAGCGCGGAAAATAGCAAGGAACCCCTTTACAAAGTGTTCCCAATTCACGGCTAGACTTTTAAACTCCTTTTTGGTAAATAGCAGTTCAATCATATTGCGTTGCTCATGTGGTAGCTCGGCAAAATCCATAAAAACATGAGCAGCAGCGGCGTTCCAGCCGACAATATGACAGCGCCGATCTGAAATAATAGCAGGGCAGTAGTGCAGCTCTTGTACGATCTTTTGCAGAGAGGGAGAAATGACGGCTTGCTCTGCAGGGGCAGGAAGGCTGTGAGACCCGGCCTCGATCGCCAAATCATACAAATATTTGCGCTCATCTGTGTTCAACTGCAATGCGGCAGCAATAGCATCCAACACAGAGGCGGACACCTTAATATCTCGTCCTTGCTCCAGCCAGGTATACCAAGTCGTACTGACACCTGCCAGCTGAGCGACTTCTTCTCTGCGCAAGCCTGGTGTTCTGCGACGTGATCCTTGGGGGAGACCGACCATATGTGGGTGTAGGCGGGCCCTTTTTGTTTTTAGAAAAACAGATAGTGCTTCCAGACGTGCTTCCAGACGTGCTTCCGTTTTCATAGGTATTTTCTCTCCATTCAATGGGTATATCCGAAGTGAGCAAATAAGGCGTTTACTATAGTAGTGTTCATTATACCAGGATAAACAAACACTTGTAATAGGATAAGACAAGGGTAAAATGAGGATTATAAGTAAGTCACTGAGCAGGAGGAATGAATAGCTTATGCAAAGAGTAGTGATAACAGGTATGGGTGTCGTTTCCCCACTGGGAAATGAAGTGGACACGTTGTGGAAGAATTTGCTGGAAGGCAATTCAGGTATACGTAAAATTGATACATTCGATGTGTCCGATTTGAAAGCACAAATTGCTGGACTGGTACAGGATTTTGATGCAGAAAAGCAATGGGGACGTAAAGATGCTAGACGAATGGATCGGTTTACTCAGTTTGCATTATATGCGGCAGAACAAGCGCTTAAGGATTCCGGTCTGGAACTGGATGACACCGATTTGGAGCGTGTAGGTGTCTATGTGGGATCGGGAGTCGGCGGTTTGGATACGTTGGTGGACAATGTAGATGTACTGCTACAGCGTGGACCGGGCAGAGTTAGCCCGACGCTGGTACCCATGATGATCTCAAATATGGCTGCTGCTCAAATTAGTATCGCGTTTGGAGCGATGGGACCTACGCTTTCCCCCGTGACGGCTTGCTCTATTGGGAATACAGCAATTGGAGAGGCGTTTCGGACGATTCGTACAGGAGATGCGGATGTCATTTTTGCCGGTGGAGCTGAAGCGGCGGTGACTAGACTGGCCTTGGCGAGCTTCGCTAATGCGACTGCCTTGTCCACACGTAACGAGGAGCCTTCCATAGCAAGCCGGCCGTTTGATCAGGATCGGGATGGTTTTGTCATGAGCGAAGGTGCAGGTATTCTGGTACTGGAGTCATTGGAACACGCTATCCGCCGTGGTGCGGAAATCTATGGTGAGGTCATCGGTTATGGAGCCAGTTCGGATGCTTATCACATGGTTGCACCGCATCCCGAAGGAACCGGAGCTTATCTAGCAATGAAAGCGGCCCTTCATTCAGCCCGCATCTCCCCGGAAGAAGTGGACGTGCTCAGTGCCCACGCAACGAGTACGCTGCCAGGGGATGTAGGGGAGACGCTAGCGATCCGCAAGTTATTTGGAGACTATGCCTATCAAATCCCGGTTACCGCTAATAAGTCCATGCTGGGTCATATGCTGGGAGCTGCGGGTGGCGTCGAAGCGATTGCACTGGTACAAACCCTGCGAGAAGGCATCATCCCGCCAACGATAAACCTGGACAACCCGGACCCTGCTTGCGATCTGGATTATGTGCCTCACGAAGCGCGCAAGGTTCCACTAAATATTGGGTTATCTAATTCTTTCGGCTTCGGTGGTCATAATGCGGTCATTGTGCTGAAGCGCTACGAGTCATAATTTGTAAGGAGTTATTGAAACCTCAGGCATTCTATCCAACCGGATAGAGTACCTGAGGTTATTTTAATCGAAGAATAACAGATTCATTTTAGATCCGGATTTTGCAAAATCCGATACTAGTCGCTCCAAAGTGCAAGATATAGACGAACTAAACCATTTCGATCTATATCTTGTTCATTGAAAGTCGCTCATTGGATTTTTGCTAAATCCCAAGATAAGAGATAGAGTAAGATGAAGGAATATGATGAGGAGCTCATGGCTTATTTTTACTAAGAGTGAAAGGTTTTGAAAAAAATGAAAATTGACCGATTGCTTTCTATCGTCATTTTGCTGCTAAAGAAAAATAGAGTACAAGCGAAGGAACTGGCTGATTTATATGAGGTTTCGATCCGAACGATCTATAGAGATATTGAAGCGATTAGTATGGCAGGAATTCCGGTGGTGACTTATCAGGGAGCCAATGGGGGAATTGGCCTGATGGAAGGATACCGCCTGGATCGCAGTATGCTGACGGATCATGATGTCAAGGACATTGTAATGGGGCTGCAGAGTTTGTCCTCGTCGTTGGGCGGCCCAAATGTGTCGCGGTTACTTCATAAATTTGAAAGTATTATACCGGAGTCCGGGAAAGAGCAATTTAGTGTCAATACCACACAGTTTATCGTTGATCATTCGGGATGGGGGAATCAGGCTGCGCAGGAAGGTAAATTGATAAAGGTAAAAGAAGCAATGAGCCAAGCGCGTACTATCGCTTTTACCTATCGAAATGCGGGAGGAGCCATAACAGAACGGAATGTTGAACCGCATACGCTCGTTCTGAAAGGACAACAATGGTTTGTATATGCATATTGTCCCGATAGGGAGCAGTTTCGTCTATTCAAACTTTCGCGCATGAGTGACCCTGTGGTTACAGAGACCGTTTTTGCTCGCAGGGATCTTTCTTATGAAGTGCTGCCCTGGAATGAGGAGCGGATGGAGGTATCCAGAGCTGTACAACCATTTACGCTGCAATTTAACCGTAACTCAAGGCATTTGGCGGAGGACTGGTTTGGTGTAGAAGCATTGACCGAGCAGGAGGAAGGGATCTATACGGTTTCGGTCCCGTTTCCCGAGGATGCATGGGCGTACGGATTTATTTTAAGCTTGGGACCGGATGTGGTTGTCAAAGAACCAGCCCATTTGCGGGACAAGATTCATAAGATGGCGCTGCGTATTGCATCTAATTATGAAGAAGTTCGGGAATCATCTTAGATTAAGTAAAACAAACCTGACCCATAGTTGTCAGGTTTGTTTCGTTATACTGGTGGCATACCTGATATCAGTTAGCGAAAGGGGATTTACGAGGATGGATAAAGCTTGTCAAAGTTGCGGGATGCCGCTAGAGCATGAGGACCAATATGGAACGGATGCACAACATCATAAAACGGATGAGTATTGCAAGTATTGTTACAAGGAAGGCGAATTTGTACAGCCTGAATTGACTATGGAGGGAATGATTCAGCAGTGTGTGCCTATCCTAGTAGAGGAAGGGATGCAGGAAGAAGAAGCGACTTCGATGCTGCGCAATTACCTACCGTATTTAAAACGATGGCGGTCCCCAGAGGATACAGAGCTTCAACTTGATGGACCCATTCGGGAGGAGTACCGAGGTGAAATCCATTTAATTGGGTTGAAAGCACGTACAAATAATCAGAAGGAACAAACATCTCACGGGATCATTCCAAACATGTGGGAACGTTTTTGGAGTGAGGACGTGCCTGGTCGGATAAAAGAAAAAGCAGGACATGCTTCTGTCTATGGTTGCTATACTGACTATGAAAATGGAGCTTTGGGCGAGTATACGTTTTTTATCGGAAAGGAAGCGGATAAGGATTTCCAGACTCCTGATGACCTTCAGGAACTTGTCATTCCGGCTGCACGCTACGCCATTTTTCAGGCAACTCAGGAACCCTCTTCTGTCTTCCGTGTATGGCAGACGATCTGGCAGTGGGCTGCCACGGGACAAGGGGAGCGGACATACACAGGTGATTTTGAAGTGTATGGCAGTCCTGATGAACCTGTTTTGATTTATATTGCAATCAAGTGATGATTTTGTCATGACAGAAGAGAACCGCCGGTCATTGTCGTGGACCCGGCGGTTTTTTCTGATTCAATCAATAGCAGTCTCCCCATCAAGTTGAACGTCGAGTTAAAGCCCAAAAGATGAGAGCCAGAGCACTGACACCAGCTCCTAATAGACACACCCCGTTCCATCCGGCATAGATGTACATATGAGTTGAAGCAATGGCCCCGGTGGCGCTACCAATGGAATAAAATATCATGTAGCCTGCAGTAAGTCGGCTCCGTGCCTCAGGGCGAACATTGAAAATCAAGCTTTGGTTGGTGACATGTACAGCCTGTACCGCCAAGTCCAAAAGAATGACGCCCAGAGCTAAAGCGAATAGAGAATGCTCGGTGTAGCGGATAGGTAACCAGGACAGCAGCAATAAAACTAGCGCAATACCCGTCGTCCGTTGTCCCAAGCCCTGATCGGCAAGACGCCCTGCTCGTGCTGCTGCTAAAGCTCCGGCCACTCCAGCCAGACCAAAGGCCCCGATAGCAGTATGTGAAAGAGACAGTGGGGGTGCACTGAGAGGTAACACAAGCGAAGTCCACAATATGCTGAACGCCGTAAAAATGAGCAATGCAAGGACAGCACGAATGCGCAGAATTCGTTCTTGCAAAAATAGTACGATAACCGATCGGAGCAGCTGCGGATAGGAAAGTGTCGCACTTGTGGGTTCGTTCTTTGGCAACACCCGCAACAGAGCTCCAGCCATAAACAACGTAAGTATAGCAGAAACAAGGTAAACTGAACGCCAGCCTGCCAGGTCAGTTAATACACCGGCCACGGTTCGTGCCAGCAGAATGCCGATAACGACTCCACTGGTCACCAGACCTACGATACGCCCACGTTCAGTCGGATTAGCCAAGGTAGAAGCGAAAGCCACGAGTGTTTGAGTGACTACAGCCAGCAGACCAACCATTGCCATTCCCATAAGCAGTATTGTACGGGTAGGAGCAAAGCTAACCACGATTAGTGCCAGCACGGATAGCAGCATTTGCCCTGTAATCAGTCGCCGTCGATTCAAAAGATCGCCAAGCGGGACGAGCAGCAATAATCCCAACGCATAACAAATTTGCGTGATAGTAATGACCATGCCTACCGATGAGTGCGTAATGCCAAATTCGTTTGCCAGCGCATCCAGCAATGGCTGTGCATAGTAAATGTTAGCGACAGCTAGCCCGCAGGCTATGGCAAACAAGAGTGCCACAGATCGGGACAAGGAGGGAATGGGGGCTGTTTCGGCAGCATTTGCTACCGTTTGATGAGGGAGGAGTACCGCTTTTTCTTCTGACGTCTTCATTTTCACATACCACGTCGCTTTCTGTAATTTACATACCGTTGAGTATAATATACCGATTGGTATGTAATGAATTTAGGTCAATATAACTCGTGTATATATGTTATGTCAAGAGTTTATCCGGTACATATTTGACAGTTCCTTTTCGTAATCATACAATCTTAATATACTGAACGATACGAAAAGAAGGAGCTGCTTATGGTTCGACCACGGGAATTTGATGAAGATCAAGCGTTGGATGCAGCGATGCGAATTTTTTGGGAAAAAGGATTCGAGGCTACATCTTTAAGCGATTTAACCTTCAAAATGGGAATTCAGCGTCCTAGCATTTACGCTGCTTTTGGAGACAAGAAGCAATTATTCGAAGCCGCGCTGCGCAAATATACGCAATCCCACGCTGCTTATGTACGCTCTAGACTACAAAGCAATTCTTCTGTAAAAGAAGCATTTTATAATTTTTTTGGAGGAATCGTGGCAGAAGAATACGAGGATGGGCCTAATAGGGGATGCTTTTGTATCAATACGATGGTAGAATTAGCCCCTCATGATGAGAAATTTGAAATTTTAACCAGAGAACATCAGATGTATCTTTCAGCCGTCTTTCAGGAAACTCTTGAGCGTGGTATACGATCAGGAGAGTTGGAGGCTAGCATGGACGCACGAGCTCTGGCCCATACGATGGTCTCTTTGTTAATCGGGATTACCGTGATGATGAAATCACGTCCAGCGCGCTCTTTTGTGGATCAGTCGGTTACAACTTTACTTATATTACTGGATGGGAAATAGAGATACAGGGAGGTAGCGGGGATGCCACAGATAAAGGCCGTTCAAACCCCGATTGGAGCATTGTATGGACGAGATGCGATCTATTTGGACCATGTGCATATGAATTATTCGAAGAAGGAACTAGTTTTGAAGGGAGAGATTAATGGGGGGCTGGCAGCGGAAGTAGCAGATGGTTTTGTGCCCTATGAACTGATATTCACAGAAGTCCACTACTTCAACATGATTGAATTGGACGTCGCTTTGCATCTGTCTGAACAGGAATATACGCAGGGCAGCAGCTTTGATGAGCTCACAGATACGCCGTTATTGGCTACAATAGCAAGTGCACGGGGGAAAAATCTAAAGCATTTTATGCTGAAAACCTATGATGATATAGTAGAAATCGCCTGTGGAGACTATAAGATGACTATATAAACGAGTTGATTTTTAGAAGAGGAAGAGGATCAATGGATACCCAAATTGAACTATTAAACGTGAAAATACGTGTGATGCAAGGGGATATTACCCGTTGTAAGGCGGATATTATTGTCAATGCAGCAAATACAAGCTTGCTGGGTGGCGGCGGCGTAGATGGCGCAATTCATAGGGCTGGCGGTCCGGTTATCTTAGAAGATTGTGTAAGTATCAGAAACAAGCAGGGTGGATGTCCCGTAGGAGGCGCGGTCTATACAACAGCTGGCAAGCTGGATGCCCAATATGTTATTCATACTGTCGGCCCTGTGTGGAATGGTGGCGACCATCAGGAAGAGGAGCTATTGGCGAAATGCTACCATAGTACACTCCAATTAGCTTTAAAACTGAATGCACGAAGTATTGCCTTTCCGAATATCAGCACAGGCATCTACCGTTTCCCGAAAGAAAAGGCGGCGGATATTGCTATACAGGAAGTGACACGTTTTGTACGTGAACATGCCGGTTTGAATGAGATTATTTTTGTTTGTTTTGATGCGGAAAATGCTCAGTTATACAGCCGCAAGTTACAAGATGGTGTTAAGGATATTCAAAAAGATACAGTTGAATGAGAGAATACATGAGTGGAAATTAGGGGGGATAATGAATGCATGAGGAGCAAAACCAGGAACATTGGCCGGTGTGGGCTACGGAGCCTGTAAAAATAGTGAATCCTGATCCTGCCTGGTCAGAGCAGGGCTTAAAGATCATTCACCAGTTGCGGGAGTTATTACTGCCGTTTAAGCTGACGGAAATCGAACATATAGGAAGCACGGCAATTCCCAATCTTTCCGCTAAGCCCATTATTGACATAATGGCAAAATTAGAATCTTGGGATCAACTGGAACAGATCGTGTCTGCTTTACAACCAGCAGGCTGGAACTATGTTCCGCCTGAATTGGACGGTCGGGATTGGAGAAGATTTTTGGTTAAAGTAGAACAGGATCAAAGAAAGGGACATCTGCATCTCATACTAAAATCTGATGAGCATTGGGATCGGCAGCTATTGTTTCGGAACCGACTTCGTGAACAGCCTGAGCTGATTCAGCAATATGATGTATTAAAAAGGCGGCTGGCGATGGAAAATCAGCATGATCGTGAAGCGTACACGGAGGCCAAGACTGATTTTGTGCAAAACGTTCTGAATACCGGACATCCTAAAGACTAGGACGACCGGACATTCCGGGTACTTTCCGACCAAGCGATGAAATCTCCGACATTTGTTATTGCCGTGTAGGGGAATGGCCGGAAGGCTTGCCAGCACACCAGAAAAAGCTTATTCAGAAGCTGTTACAGTAGGGTTCATCCAGTACTCATGTTCATTTCATGATAGGAAAATCGTATTTACAGGCGCTTCAAGAATGCGCTAATGCGTTCCAAAGCCATTTCCAGCTGTTCTCGCGATGACGCATACGAGCAGCGGATAAAGCCCTCGCCGCCTGGGCCAAATGCGGAACCGGGTACAGTAATGACCCCTTCTTCTTCCAGCAACCGCTTGGCAAACTGCTCTGAGTTTAACCCTGTGTGCATAATGGAGGGAAAAGCATAGAAGGCACCGTTTGGTTCGTGACATGGCAGTCCTGTCTGACATAGGCCTTCAACGAACCATTTTCTACGCAGATTGTAGGATTCCATCATACGATCTTTTTCCTCCAGCCCGTTACGCAGGGATTCAATAGCGGCAATTTGCCCGATAATAGGAGCGCACATAGCAGTATATTGATGAATCTTCAGCATAGCTGAAATCAACTCTCTGGGGCCACACACATAGCCGACCCTCCAGCCTGTCATCGCAAATGCTTTGGAAAAGCCGCTGATGAGCAGGGTGCGCTCTTTCATGCCCGGCAGAGCAGCGAAGCTTACATGCTTCTGTCCATAGGTCAGTTCAGCATAAATTTCGTCTGATATGACGACAAGATTATGCTCCTCAACCAGGCGGGCAATCGGTAGCCAATCCTCATAGGTCATCACCCCACCCGTTGGATTATTCGGATAACAGAGAATAAGCACTTTGGATCGTGGAGTCAGCTTGGCTTGAAGTGCCTCAGCTGTCAGCTTGAACTGCTGATCCGCAGAGGTTTCAACCGTTACGGTATGTCCTCCGTTTAGAAACGTGATGGGCGAATACGAAATATAACATGGAGCCGGAATGAGTATTTCATCGTGTGTTGAGATGAGGGCGCGTAGTGCCAAATCTAGGGCTTCACTGCTGCCAATGGTAACCATGATTTCATCTGTCGGGTTGTAGGATGTGCTGAAGCTACTCTCCAGATACCCGGCAATCTCCTCACGAAGCTCGGGAAGACCGGCATTCGGTGTGTATGATGTTTTGCCATTTTCCAGTGCTGTGATACAGGCCTTTCTGACATGTTGAGGGGTTACAAAGTCGGGTTCACCGACACCAAGCGATACAATATCTTTTCTGCCTGTACTATATTCGAAAAACTTACGGATGCCTGAAGGCGGCATTTCCCGTACAGCTGGAGTCAAAAAATCGGTTATAGATACTACTGTCGATACATTTGCCATGATGATTTCCTCCTTTTTAAAAAACAAAAAAACCCGCCCCTGTAAAAGGGACGAGTTTATACCCGTGTTACCACCCTAGTTTCATTCCATAGGAAATGACACTCTGTTCACGTATCCATCAATACGTGTTCCGGTTAACGCTGGAAAGGCGGCAGAGCTTACTTCAGGTTCAGCCCGCTTCTCAGAGATGGCGTTCGGCTACCCACGGAATGTTGGCTTTCACCTGCCCCAACTCTCTGCAAATCCGCTGTATAGCTTACTCGTTCTCGTCATTGAAATTTGTTACCGTATCAAGTTAGGTGTAATTATAAGCACAACATTTCAGGATGGCAAGTCTTTTTTTTATAAACTTTAAAGACATATCATCATTATTGACGACTGGAAAATAACGTATATAGTGGTATCAAGGGGATTGTGCCCCAGATTTCAATGTGTTATATGACTATATTGCCAGAGAGGAATGGTATCCATATGAACGTATTTGAACGCTTTAGCGGTAAAGTTTTGCCGGCGGATTGGAGCTGGATCAATGAGCCGGCAGAATGGAAATTTGATGATTCCAAGTCTTTGCAAATTTTTGCACCTTCACAGGCAGATTTCTTTAGGGACCCGTCCGGCGCAGCGACTAAATCGTCTGCACCCTTTTTGCATACAACGCTTCAAGGTGATTTTACAATATGGACGAGGGTTCGTGTTGATATGAAGCAGCCTTATGATTCAGGATGTTTGATGATAATGGCGGATGATACCCGCTGGGCTAAGCTGTGTTTTGAATATTTCGAAAGCACTCCATCTATTCTTAGTGTGGTCACTCGGGATACATCCGATGATTGTATCTCTGGGGCGATGGATGTGTCCAATCCGTATTTACGAGTGGCACGAGCTGGAAATTGTTTTGCATTTCATTATTCATCAGACGGTCAGCATTGGAAGCTGGCGAGATATTTTGGTATGAATATTCCTAACCAGCTAAAAGTCGGAGTTGTTGCTCAATCCCCGGTGGGGGAGGGCTGTGCTGTTACCTTTGATGCCTTGACGATAACAAACCATGTATCCGAGGACATACGAAACGTGGAGTAAACAGATAAAGACCCTCACTTAATATGAAAACGCTATAAGATTAGGATTAGAAAAGACGTATATACGCATACTTAGGCAGGAGGTAGATGGAAACTTGATGTTAAGAAGGAAGGGTTACAAGCTGCCCAGTTTGTTGGGAGTGCTGCTTGTAGCTTCGTTGGGCTGTTTCGTGCTCATAATGTATTTACAGTCCACAAGCGGAACGAGGATGTATCAATTTCTGTACTGGGATATATTCTTGGCCTGGGTTCCGGTCTTTATCACTCTGGGAATGATGGCTTTATCCAGACTGCGAAGCACAAAAGTGAAAAGTATTCTTTTATTTTTTTCTTCAATTGTATGGTTGTTTTTTCTACCGAATGCTCTCTATTTGGTGACTGAGTTACTCCATGCGTTTCGTTTTTACGATGTAAATCCTGATTCACGTTTTTGGTTGAACACACAATTTTGGTTAATCTTATTTACGTCTTTTTCAGCAGCAGGGCTTGGCCTTTTTCTTACATCCCTTTGTATATTGGTGATCCATCATATGCTGAGGAGGATTTGTTCAAGTGGGCTCGCATGGGCTGTAGTTTTTGTGTTGTTGTGGCTGGACAGCATAGGCGTATATATAGGCAGATTTGCTCGCTGGAATAGCTGGGATGTGTTGTTGCAGCCACTGGTGCTCCTTACGGATATTTGGAGATGGGGAGTATATGCTGGACCAAGGCTTCATTTTGCTGTCTTTTTGCTGGCTGGTGTTTGGGATAGCAGTCATTTTTTATTTATTGATCTATATCTCTTTAAGTGAGGATCAGGATGTTTAGGCCGAGGACATGTATTCAATGAATACAGGCTTCGGCCTATTTTTACATGTGGCGAGTTAGGAGTTGGCGCTGTCCTCCCCATGCACATCGTAAAGCACGCGCACAAGCAGATCCTGACTGAAATTCCCGAATCTTTTGCCAAAAATAGTGAGTCCTCCTTTGTTTTCTGATTCATCGGTTACAGATAAACGGAGTGTAATGTCGCTTTTATAGTTAAGGTTAATATCATCTATTGTGACTTCGGAAATGCGGCACCCGTCAATGAAGCTGCCTTGCTGATTGATGCGAATTAATTTGAGCATACCATATTGATTCAGATGCGGTGGCCACCAATCTGGATTGAGAACCCCCGGCACTTCTCCAAAATCTCCGGCGCTGGTCCAGTGCCCAATAGGGATACCGTTAACGTGAAAACAAATGTCGGAGGGATATTCCTCACAATAGCAGGGTGCTTCTGAA
This sequence comes from Paenibacillus sp. FSL L8-0158, assembly GCF_038592965.1. GTDB lineage: Bacteria > Bacillota > Bacilli > Paenibacillales > Paenibacillaceae > Paenibacillus > Paenibacillus polymyxa_D. Next base: position 2,033,721 of record NZ_CP151949.1, read on the forward strand.
CCCAGTTCTGCGGAGAATTGAATTTCTTTAAAGGATTGATTCGCTTTCAGATAGTTGGGGATACGGTATTCCAAAAAGCCCTCAGCCATCCAGATCATTTCTGACTCCAGCCGTCCGGGATCTGCAAAATAGCGTGGATCATCAAAATCGCCGATAATGCTGTCTCGGGTCACCAATCCACAAGTGGGGGACGCTTGATAGTTACTATAATGACCTACGCGAATCTCAACCTCATACACATTTTTTTGTTCTCTACTGCGCAAATCTACCATCAGCTTATCCTTGTTCAAATAACACATTTTTCGGGTGCCGTGCTTGCCGCTCACGGTATTGATCTCCACAAGGCCGCATTCTTCCAATTTTCGAATATGCATTGTAATGGTACCGTTGCTCAAATTAAGTTTGTTGGCAATGTCATTCATACTTTGTCCCTGATAGGCAAGTAACTCGAGAATTTGAATGCGGATTTCTGAACCCAGTGCTTTAAAAATATCTAATCCTGACATTAAGTCCTTAATATAAATCATAGCTATAGACCATCCTTATCTATAAGAATTGTGATGTAAGCGCTTATATATTTACTTTGATTTATGTTAAAATAAAATCAAAAAGAAGTAAACTGCTTTTTTGTAATTATTTTTTACTAAATATAGAGGGGAGCGAATTGAACTCCAAATTAAGAATTACTTACATATATAAATCGTATTTAAGTTTTAATGCTGGTTATTTCGATAAAAGTTAACTTAAATACGATTTAATTTTACTTTCCATGTTACTCTAATCTATGTTTTATAATTATTTAAAAAGATTGAAAAATACATTGACGAACCGAGGAAAGGCATGCTATATTTTGTTTGTAAACGAATTCATTATTGATAAAGTAAAATGTTAATTATATGGTACATGAGAGGGATGATAATCACAGCGGCAATCAACAACGGGTTGTGTACCGCACAGTTAAAGATTAGGCCGAGTGGTATGAAGTTATTTTAACACCAAATGTATGCGGTTTCATTTAAATTTAGGAGGGGTCGCGTTGATAAAGAAAAAAGGTTTTGCACTAACAATGGTTGTTTTGTTGTTAATGGTGGCTGCACTGGCTGGTTGTAGTGGGGGAAGTTCCAGTAGTGATGGAAGTAAGGAACTGACATTCATGTTCCGTGGTGGCACAGATGAACAAAAGGCTTATAAGGAAGTAATCAAGAAATTTGAAGAGGAACATCCTGGCGTAAAGGTTAAAATGGTCGTGACGGCAGCGGATCAATATGCTACAAAGCTAAGAGCTGCGATCACAGGAAACAATCTTCCAGATATCTTTTACTTTGCCCCTGGAGATGTGAAAGCTTATGTAAACAGTGGGGTATTGAAGAATCTCACTCCTTACATTGAGAAGAACAAGGATATTAAACTGGATAACATCTGGAAATACGGTATAGATTTGTATCGCTATGACGGTAAAATGGCCGGTCAAGGAGATATTTACGGTATGCCGAAGGACTTAGGTCCATTCGCACTCGGCTACAACAAAACGATGTTCGAAAAAGCGGGCGTTCCATTGCCTGACAAAGACAAACCGTATACATGGGATGAATTTATCAAGGTTAGCCAAGAGTTGACCAAAGATACCAATGGTGACGGCAAGCCAGATCAATACGGTACAGGCTTTAACGTTCAGTGGGCATTGCAAGCCTTTGTATGGAGTAATGGGGCTGATTGGCTGGATGAGAGCAAAACTAAAGTAACGATTGATGATCCGAAATTTGCGGAAGCGCTTCAGTACTTTGCTGACATGCAAAACAAATATAAAATCACACCTGGTATTGAACAATCACAAACATTGGACACATACCAACGTTGGATGAAGGGCGAAATGGCATTCTTCCCGGTAGGTCCTTGGGATATGAGTACATTTGAAAAACTACCATTCGAATATGATTTACTGCCGTTCCCAGCCGGATCGACTGGCAAATCAGCAACATGGATCGGTTCTCTGGGCATCGGCGTTTCCTCTAAAACAAAATACCCGGATGAAGCTGTTGAACTGGTTAACTATCTGACGACTTCTAAAGAAGGAATGAAGCAGCTCGTAGATGCCAAGGTACAAATTCCGAATCTGCTGGACATGGCTGATGAATGGTCCAAAGATACGAAAACCAAGCCTAACAATAAACAAGAATTTATTGATATCGTAAATGACTATGGACGCTCATTACCAGGCAACTATACGTATAATGCAGAATGGTACGATATTTTCTTCACAGATATTCAACCTGTGCTGGATGGTAAAATTACGGCGGCAGATTATGTGAAACAAGAACAACCGAAGATGCAGAAACTGCTGGATAAAGCGGTGGAGCAAGAGAAAAAATCACAGAAATAATGCGTAAATAGAGGAAAAAAGGATGATGTTAGTGGCTGAATATCATGCTGCTAACATCATCTTCATTCCAAATTAGAAACAGAGGTGAGCCCTGTGATAACCAAATCTAATCTCTACCGCAAAGAGAAGGTATATGGATACTTATTTATTCTTCCACCTATTCTCGGTCTGCTAATCTTTACGTTATTCCCGTTTGTCTATTCATTATACGGCTCTTTTACAGACTGGGACGGATTGGGACAAATGAACTTTATTGGTCTCGACAATTTTAAAGATTTATTTAGCGATGAGCTCTTTTATAAATCAATGTACAATACTCTTTTCTTAATGCTAGGTATTCCAATCGGTCTTGTACTAGCTTTACTGCTGGCACTCGGTTTGAATCGCAAGATTCCAGGTACGACAACATTTCGTGTGATTTACTATATCCCGGTTATTTCTTCGTTGGCTGCCGTTTCTATTATGTGGAACTGGGCATACAACGGGGACTATGGTTTGGTGAACCAATTCCTTGAAATATTCGGTATTAAGGGTCCGAACTGGCTGATGGATAAGGATACGGTCAAACCGGCCTTGATTCTCATGACCGTCTGGAAGGGTCTCGGATATACGATGCTGCTATATTTGGCAGCCCTGCAAAGCGTATCTCGCTCTTATTATGAAGCAGCAGAGCTAGATGGAGCTAGCGGATTCCAGATGTTCCGCAATATTACATGGCCAATGGTGAAACCAGTAACTTTCTTTCTGGTCGTAACTAATATCATTGGTGGTTCGCAAATCTTTACTGAAATGAACATTATGACACCTACAGGGGGTCCGGAATACTCATCCGCCTCAATCGTCTTTTATATTTGGGATAAGGCATTTAAAAACCTGCAAATGGGATATGCCTCCGCGATGGCTATGATTCTCGGCATCTTCATTTTTATCGTAACTTTGATTCAATTCAAAATGAATGAAAAATCGTCCTTTGATGGGGATTGATTTTCGCGGAAAGGAGTGAGTCTGATTATGTCCCATAGTCAAAAAACGAAAGTTACCAATATCATTATCTTTATTGCACTAGCGATTGGAGCGATTGTGATGATCGCACCGCTGCTTTGGATGCTGTCCACTTCGGTGAAAGAAAAGCAGGATGTCTTTGCTCTTCCACCAGTATGGATACCAGAGGTGTTCCAGTTTGGCAAGTATAAGGAAATTTGGGAAGCAGGGCCTTTGTTAAGCGGGATCAAGAACAGCGTGATTGTGGCTGTAAGTGTTACCGTTGTAGGTACCTTTACATCCAGTGTGGCCGCTTTTGCATTTGCTAAGCTGAGATTCCCTCATAAAAACAAACTGTTTTTGGCACTCATCGCATCTATGATGATTCCATACCCAACGGTTATGATTCCACAGTTTATGATGTTTTCCAAACTTGGCTGGGTCGATACACTTTTGCCTCTGATCGTTCCGGGTTTGTTCGGAAATGTAGTTATGATCTTTTTCCTGCGGCAGTACTTGCTCAGTGTACCGGATGCCATTATCGAAGCTGCGAAAATTGACGGAAGTTCTTATTTCCGACTCTATTCGTCGATAACGTTCCCGCTCATTAAGCCAGCAGTTGCGGCACAGCTTATTTTATGGTTCATGGGGATTTGGAATGATTATTTGGCACCGATTATTTACTTGAACTCACCAGAAACGCAGACACTGCAGCTGGTTATCGCGAATTTTAATGCGACTTACGCCATTCAGACGGACTATCCGCTTATAATGGCAGCATCAATTATAGCCTTGTTACCTGTACTGATTATATTCTTGATCTTCCAGAAACAAATTATTGAATCAGTTGCCATTTCGGGTGTCAAAGGTTAATTGACACTTGGAGGGTACGGATGAACGATGTAAGGCAGTCACAATATGTAATGGGTAAAGGAAGGAGGAGAATAACAGTTATGGTTATGCTGCTCATGCTGGGTCTATCCGGCTGTGGGGATAACACTCCGGACCCTGTGTATCCGCAGGCTCCGCCTCCCGATCACTTGTATGATCAAAGTACGATTAACGATGAACAGCGCTGGACCATTAACAATGCACATGACCCGGCGATTATCAAAACAGATCAAGGTTATTATGTCTACTCAACGGATGTAAAGACAGGTGGAGAATTGAGACCTGGTGTCATGGTACGCAAATCGACTGATCTGATTCATTGGAACTGGGTTCAGTATGCACTCCCCGGCATTCCAAAGGAAGCGGAGGCTTGGTCATCAGCAACCAATCTGTGGGCACCGGACATCATCAAGATGGGTGATACCTATCGGATGTATTACTCCGCTTCTACCTTTGGCAGCACACGGTCTGCAATCGGATTGCAGACATCCAGCTCCCCGGAAGGCCCTTGGAAGGATGAGGGGCTGGTCGTTAAAACGGGAGAGCATGACAAGCTGAATGCGATTGATGCCAATCCGGTGCTGGATGCAGAGGGAAATCCATGGATGGTATACGGCTCTTTTTTCGGCGGTATTTTTATTACACCGCTTGATTCCCAGACTGGAAAGCTCAAAGAATCTGGCTATGGTAAAAATATCGCTGCCCGAGATCGTGCAACTGAGGACGGTGCTGTAGAAGGGCCTTACATTGTGTACAATCCAATGTTCCGTAAATACTACTTGTTCGTCTCGTATGATTCTTTGTTTGAGGACTACAATGTTCGCGTTGCCCGTTCAGATTCTATCACAGGCCCTTATGTGGACATGAATGGACATGATATGGCAGATACCAGCTATTTGCCTCAATACGAGATTGGAAACAAGGTATTGGGCGGTTATCGGTTCAGCGAAGGAGAAGGCTGGGTTGCGCCAGGTCACAATTCTGTCCTGAAGGACGGTGCGGATTATTATATTGTACATCATGCGCGAGGAGAAACGGACAAGAGCTGGCCGTACCTGCATGTACGCAAAATATTGTGGACGACAGAGGGCTGGCCGGTCGTCTCTCCAGAGCGCTATGCCGGCGAAAAGGAGCAGGATATACCCAAAAGGCTATTATCCGGCAACTGGGAGCGCATCGTGATAAAGCAGGAAGTAGACGGCCAGGTGGAAGCTGAACCGCTCCGTCTGGAAGATGGAGGGCGGGCAACCAGCGGTTCTCTTGAAGGTCACTGGAGCTTTGATGGCAAGCGTACTCTAACAATAGATTGGAGCAATACATCCGAAGGAACAAAGGAAGAATTGTTATTGCTTCCTTCATGGGACTGGGAGCTCGGTCGCCATACTCTAATTTTCACGGGTATGAATGAAAAGGGAATTTCCATTTGGGGAAAGCGTATCAGCGAATAATTGTATGAACTACATACTACACATAGAGGAGAGAATAACCATGAATCAAACTGTACCCTTTAATAATCCGGTCATTGAGCAACGGGCAGACCCTTGGATTTACAAGCATAGTGACGGATACTATTATTTCACCGGATCTGTGCCAGAGTATGACCGCATTGAGGTTCGACGAGCAAGTACTATTCAAGGCTTGAGTACAGCAGAGCCTGTCGCAGTGTGGCACAAATATGAAACGGGCCCGTTAAGTGCGAACATTTGGGCACCGGAAATTCATTATATAAACGACAAATGGTACATTTATTTTGCAGCAGCTCGTACAACAGAAACGAAGGAAGGCCTGTTCGACCACCGGATGTTCGTGCTGGAAAATGATTCAGCTAATCCTCTGGAAGGGGAATGGGTGGAGAAAGGACAGATCAAAACCCGTTGGGAGACATTTGCTCTCGATGCGACAACCTTCCAGCATAATGGAGTTCTGTATTATGTGTGGGCTCAGAAGGACCCTGACATCGTCGGTAATTCCAATCTGTATATTTCTGAAATGAGCAATCCATGGACGTTGCGCGGTGAGCAGGTCATGATCTCCACTCCTGAATATGATTGGGAAATCATCGGTTTTAAGGTGAATGAAGGAGCAGCGGTTCTGAAACGGAACGGGCGGATCTTTATCAGTTATTCAGCTAGCGCCACAGACCACAATTATTGCATGGGCCTGTTGACAGCAGATGAGAATGCGGATCTACTTGATCCGAAATCATGGACGAAATCACCTGAGCCGGTATTCTGCACCAATGAGGAAACAGGACAATTCGGACCAGGTCATAACAGTTTTACGGTTGCTGCTGACGGTAGCGATGTAATCGTATATCACGCCCGGAATTACAAGGAAATTACAGGCGACCCGCTGTATGATCCGAATCGTCATACACGTGTGCAGCCGTTCAACTGGAAGGAAGATGGAACACCTGATTTTGGTATTCCAGTACCAGATGGCGTTTCTGTTGATAAATAAGTAAAATCTATTATAGATGGTTGACGTGTTGCACAGCGGCACTGTAACTTTCTAGAAATCATAGGGGATTATGATTCGACTGCGTATAACAAGAGAAATAAGATATCTTCTGAGCCTTCAGGCTGGAGGATATCTTTTTGCTTTTGGGACGGCAAGGAGGACTCTTTTCAAAAACTTCGATTTCTGCTATATTTAAATCGTAATATTTACGAATTGATCAAGGGGTGGAAATCTCGTGAACGAACGGATCGATCCGTTTACCGTTAAAAAGGTTGAATACCTGCTGAATGGCTATATTGCGCTAAAGGTGCCAGGCTACGTACGTTCTGACGTGCGGCTCATTTATCAAATAGAGGATAACTGTTTGATCTTGACAGAGGAAAGGCCTTCTAATAAAACGGAGTCGTGGGATCGCACGGACATTGTCCAATTTCGCTGGGAAGAAAATCTTTGGCATGTATATGCTCGGCAAGAGGCTGAAAGCTGGCAGCGTGTAAAAGAGATTGCACCTAATCCGTGCTTTGAAGAACAGCTCGAACAGGTAGAAATAGATCCAGCAGGTATCTTTTGGACAGGTTAATGAAGTCCAGAATGATAAGTTCAGAAGATGGAGGTAGTGGGAATCTTCCCGTTAAACTGTATATGGAAATAAACAGGCTGACCGTAATTCCTTATATGGAAGTTACGGTCAGCCTGTTTTGTCTGATGTGGCACTGTCTAGTGCACTTGAGGGTTATGTATGCGTTTGGAAAGTATGTCAAGCGGTTGATTGATACAAATGTTTAATATTTTCCACGAGGTGGAAGTTACAAATGTATGGTAAAGTGTAGTATATACAAGGTTTTATCCAAATGTCTTATTCAAAGTCTCCTGTGCATACCGAATCCGAATCACACGAGGTGAGAAAAATGTTGCAATCGTTAAAAGCCATTGCTAATTACAGGAAAGAAAATGATCTGGCCTGGGATACACCGACTTGGTTAAAGCTGCTTGTTTCGGCTGAGGAGCGTATTGTAAATTTGGAACGCATTCGATCTATAGGTGAGTTAAAGGATGCCAATCCTGTACTGGATTACGTGGAGCGTACGTTGCTTATTTTGGACGGACTTCCATTGTCATTCTGGGTTAAAGAGCTACTGGAGGATGTATTGGTATGGTCTGAGACAGCCAAAGGAGGCACAGTCCGCGAACGGCTACGCTGGCAGCATGAGGGCATTAATTTATTTGTACATAATATCGGCTCCTCCCAACTGTATGTCAGACAGGCCCAAGCGGAGTCCCCTGCCTACCCGCGCAATAGCATGACCCGAATTCTGATTGAGACGCATGGATTGATCGGGCAATATATACGGGGAGAAATTCCTTTTGCTGAAAATCGACTGCTGCTTGAAATTACTCGTAAGGGCTGGCTGAGCCCTGAGGAACTGGAGCTTGTTTTACGGGCCCTGAACGAGTGCATTATCGCCGGGGTGGAACCTGCATTATGGGACCAAGTACGCAGTGAAGTGGAGCAGCTGATCGGCTGGATTGCATGGGATAACGCACCTGTAGTCTGGAGTGTAAAGGAGCGACTGGAGAGATTACGGTCGGTTTCGATTCATAAAGGGGAGCCGTTCGAGCAGGCTTACACAGAACTAGAGCGGGAGTTGAATGTAGAGAAGGCGCTGGCTCCTTTGGAGAATCGGACACTTTGGTATGTAGAGTCAGCTTTGCAGGATTTTTCACTTCAAGAACTGGTAAAGGTATTCTTACTCACATTGAGGGATGGCACGGGGCAGGAACAGCCTGCGACCGTTCGCCATATCAGTTTCGAATCGCTCATGAATACGATGTACTATGACTATCGTGGTGTCAAGAAAATTAACGTATATAAAAAACGAATGATAGAAAAATATTTAAGTGCACTGTCCTGGCAGGACATCTCAAAAGGGAAACGGAAGCATAATCCTCATTTGAGTGTGATCGTGGAGCATAAAGAGGAGCTACCGAGTACTGTATTTTTTAATTTTGTATTTTCATCTGCGGCTGAGAAACTGATTGACTTTTGTATTGAGGCAGAAAAAACGCCTCTGTATGACAAAGCAGTCCTGCTGCTGTTCGATCTGTTCGGGTTACGGCGCGATGCGTATGATCGCTTTCACAATGAGGAAACGTACCTTACAGATATGAACCAGACCGTAGATTACAAAAGGGTTATTTTAGATTACGTGACTGGAACCCGCATACTGGATATTGGACCCGGCGGGGGCGTGTTGCTGGATCTGATTGAACAGGAAAGACCAGATGCGAAGCCATTAGGTCTTGATATTTCTGTGAATGTCATTGAGGCACTTAAACGTAAAAAGCAATTGGAGCGCCATCGTTGGGATGTCATCAAAGGGGATGCGCTTCGGTTAGAGGAATATGTGGAAACGGGGAGTATGGACACGGTCATCTTCTCTTCGATTCTTCACGAGCTCTATTCCTACATTGAACGAGATGGAATTCGGTATAATCCACAAACGGTGGAGGCTGCTTTGCAGAGCGCCTATCGTGTGCTTGCACCCGGCGGTCGTATCATCATTCGTGACGGGATTATGACCGAACCAGTAGAGCAACGCAGACGAATTCGATTCTTGGAGCCGGATGGAATGGAATGGCTGATACGGTATGCGCAAGATTTTGCAGGTCGCCACATTGAAATAGAGCGTGTGGGGGAGCATGAGGCTGTTTTACCAGTGAACGATGCGATGGAATTTTTATATACCTATACATGGGGGGCGGAAGCCTATGTGCATGAAGTGCAGGAGCAGTTTGGTTATTTTACCCCGTCACAGTATGAAGAGTGTATCCGTAACACACTTGGATCACAAGCGATTATCCGCGTGAGCCGCCACTATTTACAGGAGGGCTATGCCGAGGCGCTGTCCAGACGTGTTGAGTTCATGGATGAGCAGGGCCAGCAGGTTTCTTTGCCAGACAGTACCTGTCTGATCGTGATTGAGAAGCCGAATAATAGGGCTGGAGTTGCTGAATGATTTTTGATTTGAACAAGAGAATGCCTTCTGATTTGTGCCAAGCACGATTAGAAGGCATTTTTTAGAAAGCTATGCATTCAAATATGACCGTCAGCGTATACCGAAGCCAAAGGACCATTCATTCGGCAGGTGGTTGAGCGAGCGAAGCTTGAAAGATATAGGTAGGGACAGATGAATTCTTAGTACGCATGAACAAGGTGGGGGAATGATGAAGAATATGATGCTTGATGCACAGCTAACGCCGAGTGGTTTAAAAGACAGAATGCTGCTGCTGTCAGCGCTGGACATTATATTGTCTCCAGAAGATTGGTTACGCACGTATCGTATGCAGTCTGAGTGGTCTGGTGATGTGTGCCTGGGTGAGGTAAACAACGGCGCTGGAGATACGATTCATATGCTATGGACGGGTGGAGGTGTGCTGTTGAAGGGTTTTGACCACGAATCCCCTGTAAGTCCTCATGCGAGAGACGAATATGAAGTCTGGCCGGGCATATATGACGGTGTGCCTGATGATATGATGGAGCTTTTGGAAGATGAAGCACTGGAGAAAGAGGACGTTACCTTTTGTATGTGGAGGGAAGCGGGAGATAAGGAGTGGCGTATGGGCAACGCGAACTTTCCTGAGGGATATGACGATGGCTCATCCTTTTTGCTGGGGAAAATTATAATTACACCGGAGGAATATCAGAATTGGGCTGAGAGTTACTATGAGTTGCCGATTTCTCTAGGGGTGGTAAGCCAGATTTTCAACGGCGTTCCGATCACAGCACAGATGATCTCTGCGCTTCATCCACATCGTAACGTTACGGAAGCGATAAAGGAGCTAAAGCAGCTTGGCGTTCAGGTGCATGAAAGCTAAGAATACAGATTTGTTTTTCTTGACAAGTTTTGTATATAATACAGGAGAAATGGCTGGGTAATCACCTCGAATTAAGGAGCTGTGTTGAAGATGTCCAAACGTTTGATTCCTTACATCACGATGGATGGAAATGCAAAAGAAGCAATCGAATTTTATGAAAAGGCATTGGATGCTCAACTGCTTTTTATTCAAACCTTTGGGGAAATGCCGGAAAACCCCGATTTTCCCATTCCCGCAGAGGTCAAGGAACGTGTGGGACATGCTACCCTTAAAGTGGGTGAGACAGAGCTCATGTTTTCTGATACCTTTCCCGGATCACCGTTTAGCAGCGGGAATCAGGTGAGTATCTGTATTACAACCGATAGTGTGGAGCAAGCTCAAAAAATGTTTGATGCTCTACAGCAAGGAGGACAGGTGGGAATGCCCTTGCAGGAAACCCATTTTAGTCCAGCTTATGGGAATGTAACAGACAAGTTTGGTGTCACTTTTCAAATGTTCACTGAGGCTCGGTCTTAAGAAATGTAAAACGGCTCGATTCCGCTACTTTAGCGATCTGGCCGTTTTTTTTTTTGCGTGTATGCCCTCGTGCTCAATTCCTAAAATAATTATTTTAATATTGTTGAAATAGAAACAAAAGTATACTATATTGTATTGTTAATGCACCACGGGTGGGAGGACAGGCCATGAACAAAGAAGAACAGGTCATAGTGGGTTTCAGGGACTTATTTAACAAGATGGTTTGGCTTAATAAGGATAAGATGGAAGACAGCCTTAAGGGTTATAAGCCTTCTGAAGTACATTGCATCGAATACATTGAAAGAAATGTAGAATCCAACGTGACAAAACTTGCGGAGTCCCTTTATATGACTACCGGTGCCATAAGTAAAATAACTAAGAAGCTTATAAAAAAAGGCATTATCGAAAGCTACCAGAAGCCGGATAACAAGAAAGAAGTCTATTTTAGGCTTACTGAGGAAGGGAAAGTAATCTATAAAATCCATGAGGAACTACACAAAGAGTTTCAAGAGCGGGATAAAGCCGTATTTGAGCAGGTAACCGAAGAACAATTTGACAGTATGATTAGCTTCTTGGAAAAGTATAGTAGGCATTTGGATGCAGAAATAAAGAAACAGGGTATAGATATTAAGACGGAATAAATTTGAATAATGAAAATCAAACCATAGGCAGCCGGGCTCTATTGAGAACGGGCTGTATTTTTTTTGCTATTATTTTGTTGCCGAGGAAGCAAAATTGTGATACGATATTTTTGCTTCCAAGGAAGTGAAATCGAAACCTTTAAGGGGAGAAATGAAGTGTTCAAATGTAGATCACACAATGAACAGAACACAGAACAAACCGTAGATAAACACGCTTTAATATTCGGCCTTATCTCTGTATTTCTTTGCGGAATAGGCTTCAGTATCATAACACCTGTCGTCCCATTCTTAGTGCAGCCTTATACAAGCAGTCCGGGAGAACAAGCTATAGTTGTTACGCTGCTGACCTCTGTTTATGCATTCTGCGTGTTTTTTGCGGCTCCCGTACTTGGAGCTTTGAGCGACAAATATGGCCGTCGTCCATTACTCTTAGTATGCCTTTTGGGTTCCGCAATCGGGTACTTGGTTTTTGGCATAGGAGGAGCTCTATGGGTGCTATTTGCTGGGCGCATCATAGAAGGGTTAACAGGCGGGAGCATAAGCACGATCTTCGCCTATTTTGCAGACATCATTCCTCCAGAACAGAGAACCAAATACTTTGGATGGGTGAGTGCGGTTGTAGGTATAGGCACTGTCATTGGGCCAACTCTAGGCGGATTACTTGCCAAGTTTGGTTATTCTGTACCCATGTATTTTGGAGCAATCATCACTTTATTGAACGTTGTTTATGGATTCTTTTTTATGCCTGAGAGCCTTGACAAGAAACATAGACTGAAAGAGATTACCTTTGTAAGACTGAATCCATTTACACAGCTTGCAAATCTGCTTTCCATGAAAAACTTAAACAGGCTACTTGTCTCTGCGTTCTTACTTTGGATACCCAACGGATCTTTACAGGCCGTTTTTTCACAATTTACAATGGATACTTTCAGTTGGAAGCCTGCACTAATCGGACTTATGTTTTCAATTATGGGTTTCCAAGACATCATTTCACAAGGTTTCATCATGCCCAAGCTTTTGATAAAACTTAATGATAAACAGATAGCCATTCTTGGAATGGTTTCGGAGATTATAGGTTACAGTCTTATTGCGCTATCTACTTTGTTCTCATTTTATCCTCTTTTTATCGCTGGAATGTTTATATTTGGTTTTGGTGATTCGATCTTTGGGCCTTCATTCAACGGGATGCTCTCCAAGTCTGTCGATTCTAGTGAACAAGGAAGGATTCAAGGAGGTAGTCAATCTATTCAGGCTTTAGCAAGAATGATTGGGCCTATTATTGGAGGTCAAATCTATGTATCACTGGGTCATGCCGCACCCGCTTTTATGGGTATGATCCTTATAGCAGCGGCAATACCAGTTTTATATAAGCGAACGCATGTAAATGAGGATTTTGCAAAATCCTGAAATATGTAAACTATCTACTTTCTTTAGGCAATAGGGTTTCAGAACTCAGGGACAAGTTCTGAAACCCTATTTGTTTACAGTTTTACGTAATTGTACTTATACGCCAAAATTAAAATCGTCATCTGTCAGCGGCTCTACATTCATCGCCCGCACATAGCCGTTTCCTTTTTTAGAAAAGAAATCATGCTGCTTAGTGTGGGTGCTGATGCCGTTGAATACAATGGGATTAACTTCTTCTTCTTCAAACAGTGGATCAAAGCCCAAGTTCATCATGGCCTTATTGGCGTTGTAGCGCAAGAAGACTTTCACATCGTCTACGAGCCCAATAGGGGTGTAAATTTGCTCGGTGTATTGTTCCTCGTTATTGTGCAAGTAGCGCAGCAAGCCTACCAGCGTCTGGTAAAGATCACGTTGTTCTTCCTCGTCCAATTCTGCATAAATCTCCTGTGCCAATACACCTACGTACACACCGTGAATACTTTCGTCCCGCAGGATCAAATCGATAATTTCGCCACTGCATGTCAGCTTGCCCTGGCCCGCCAAATAAAGAGGGTAGAAGAAGCCGCTATAAAATAAATAGCTTTCTAACAGCACCGACGCTGCCATCGCAAGATACAGGTCTTTCGGTGTATGGATATTCATATAATACTGACGAATGGTTTCTGCCTTGGTTTGGAGATGTGGATTTTCTTCCACCCAGCGGAATACACCGTCAATTTCTTCCGTGGAAGCTAGCGTTGTAAAGATGCTACTGTACGACTTGGCATGAATTTGTTCCATCATCGCCATAAAGCTTAGTACGGCTTTGCGTTGTAGGCCGTCCACATGCTCCATAATTTGCGGCATACCGACGCCGCCTTGAATGGTATCCAGAAGCGTTAATCCGCCCAGCACCTTCATGTAGGCTTCTTTTTCGATATCACTGAGGGTTACCCAGGACATTTTATCGTCAGACAATGGGATTTCATCATCCGTCCAAAATTGCATAATGTTCTGGTTCCAGAACATCAGTGTGAAATCATCGTCCGAGCGATTCCAGTTTACAGCTTGTATACCTGTCATTGTTAGCATTCTCCCTTCAGCTTGCGAGATTCCCTGGAAACACACATTGTAATAGTGCAGGCGAATCATCGTATGCTTGACATACGGAAGCTGTATCCGCGAGGGTCTTGTCCAGTCCCGTAAAGGTCTGAACCACACGCTGGATACAGCTTCTAATGCAAAGCATCCATATCTATTCAAAATCTAATTTTTATACTACAGCTTGTTACCATTTATGCTTTAGATGGAGCAGGTGAGGCACTCTTCTACAGACAGCTTTTTGGTACGTGTGTAGTATAACGATTTAAGTCCTTTGTGTGCGGCGTATAGATAGCAACGTGCTAACTGACGCGTAGTTACGTCACTATTCACATGAAGCACGGTCGAAATTCCTTGGTCCACATGCGGCTGGATTTCTGCAATCAGATCCAGCACTTTGAATTGGTCCATTTGATAAGCAGATTTATAGAAGAACACGTTATCCTTTTGCAAATAAGGCATTGGATAGTAGGTCGTCGAATTGGCATAGGTACGGGTTTCAATCTGCTCAACAATCGGCATAACACTGGATGTTGCATTTTGAATGTACGAAATGCTGGCAGTCGGCGCAATTGCCATACGATAGGCGTGGTACAGGCCATTTTTCATCACATCTGCTTTTAATTTGTCCCAGTCCGCTGTAGTCGGAACATAGATGCCCTTGAATAACTCTTGCACACGTGCAGTTGTTGGACGATAATCTGTGTTCAGGTATCGGTCAAAATATACGCCTGTCGCATAATCCGATTCCTCAAATCCATAAAAGCTTTGTCCAGCCGCTTTCGCGATTTCCATACTCTTTTCGATGGAATGATAGTTCATCGTCATGAAGAAGGTACGGACAAAGTCTTTTGCTTCATTGCTTTCATACGCAATTTTGTTCTTGGCAAAGTAGCCGTGCAGATTCATGACACCCAAACCGACGGAATGCATTTCACGATTCGCTTTCGCAACACCTGGTGCATTAGCTACTTGGGTCATATCGCTGACTGAGGTGAGCGCGATCATACCCTCATGAACGGATTCGCGGATTTTGCCATGCTCCATCACATTGACAATGTTCAGAGAAGCCAGATTACAGCTCACGTCCCGGCGGATGGTGTCCTGTTGGCCGTAATCTGTAATTTCGGAAGTTTCCTGCAACTGGAAGATTTCCGTGCATAGGTTTGACATCTTGACTTGACCCACGTCTTTAAGAGCATGTGCCTGGTTCGCGTTGCTTTTGTTCATGATATATGGATAACCAGACTCCAACTGAATCATGGCAATTTTCGTCAGCATGTCACGTGCGCTCATCGCTATTTTTTTCTTCACCCGATCGTCGGCGAGCAGCGTGTCGTACATTTCATCCAAATCCATGTCGTCCAGATGTGTTCCATAGGCTTTGAACACACTGTAAGGAGCAAATACATGCAGCGGTTCGTTATCTTGAGCCAGCTTGTAAAAGCGGTTTGGCACCAGTAATCCAATCGAAAGTGTCTTGAGACGTACTCTTTCGTCAGCATTGATTTTTTTGCTATCCAGGAACTCCAGCACGTCCCATCCGAAAATGTTGTAATAGGCTGCCCCAGAGCCTTTGCGTTGCCCCATTTGATCCGCGTAGGAGAAGCCGTCTTCCATCAGCTTCAGTACAGGCATAATGCCTTTTGCTGCGCCTTCTACGCCTTTAATCGCTTCGCCGCGTGCCCGCAGCTTCGACAGGTTAACGGCAACACCGCCCCCGATTTTGGACAACTGCATGCAGGTGTTCAGCACATAGTTGATCGAGTTCAGGGAGTCGTCCATTTCGAGCAGGAAGCAGGATACCAATTCCCCACGGCGGCTTTTGCCTGCATTCAGGAACGTTGGTGTCGCTGGCTGGAGACGTTGCTCCATCATCGAGCGAGACAACAGGCGTGCCGTATCGGCGTTACCGCGTCCTAAATGCAGCGCGACAGCAGCAACCCGGTCAGGGTAATGTTCCAGATAGACTTTACGGTCATTACTCTTCATTGCATAATCGGTATAAAACTTGGATGCTGCCATATAGGAAGGGAATTTAAAATTGTAGCTATGAGTGATATGGAAAATATCATTAATTTCATCAGCCGTGTAGCTGTTATAGAAATTTTCGTAATAATCATTCTCAATCATATACAGCACTTGAGCGGCTGTGTCAGCAAACTTCAAACTCCGTTCCTGAACTTCCTTCATAAACTCTGCTACAGCCTCTTGGTCTTTTTCCAATTGGAAAAAGCCGTCTGTATCGCGTTTCATCAACATGTTGTTCAATTCAATATGCCGCAACTCGGCTCACCTCCTGTTTAAAACGCTCTACATCTCCGAACGTTCCAGATAATTCAAATTTACTAATCACGGGGACATTATAATGATCGGCAATCAAATCCGCACTTTTGGCAAATTTCTCACCCCAGTTACGGTTGCCGCTTGCAGCTACACCAACAAGGTTTTGAGCATTCTTTTTCAAAAAGGAAGATACCCTCTCAGGAATCTGCCCAAACCCGGTTGTATATGTAATAAGTACGTAAGGTTCTTCTATAGTCATTTGCTCCTCGATCTGAACCGCTGGAAGCTTGAGCTTGTTTATAAATCTTTTTACATTGCCGGTCTTGGAATCATATGCAATCAGCATGGTATGTAACCTCCTTAAACAATTAACGAAAAAAGAAAACGCATTGCCCGAGATCCATCATAGAGGGAATCCCTTGCTGGCTGCGCCATTTAAGATTTTTGACTCTATATTTACATGTATTTTCATACCTGTATCTTCAAGATATCGGGCATAAATACGTTTTTTACACTATATTTAGAGTACATTCTCTATTTTATATCTATATATAGTTTTGTCAATCGGTCTAGAGGGGATCAGAGGACCCAGATCGGGTAGAAGTCCAAGCGGGGTGCGGAAAAGAGCGAAAGAACTTTTTTTTCGTAAGTATGTTAAAAAAGTATTGGAGTTTTTGAGGGGGAAGATGTACGATTTGTCAATGGGCAATAGAATGGAAAATTTACATTTGGACTCATTGCTTTTGTAATGATTATGGGAATTGTCAAAACGATCGGAGCGGGCCTGTCCAATCAAGCAGCCGAACGGGTACAACGTTCATGTAAGGTTGTGGATAAACGGACGAGAGTGCGCGGGGGATCAGGCGATTTTTCAGCTTCGACATATTATTATATCACCTTTGAGTTTGACGGGGGTGAGCGTATGGAGCTGGAGGTGAAGGATACGGACTTTGGTATGATTGTGATCGGTGATCGTGGGGAGCTTCATTATAAAGGTACACGTTTCTTGGAGTTTGTAAGAGTAATGGAAGCGTAAAGGTTGACCGGAAAACTAGAGTACTACCCGAACAAAATACATACTGAGAGGAAAATGACGATGCCGCACATCATTGGAAAACGAGTTGTATTGTGAGAATACCGTCAAGAAGATATACCGGATATCCGAAAATGGGTCAATGACCCGGAAATCACACGTGGTTTAAGCGACGTGTTTATCTATCCGCATTCACAGGTGAATAGTGAATCTTTTGTACAGATGATGATTGACGGCAACCCCGAGATCAAAGGTTTTGTCATTGCGCATAAAGACACCCTGGACTATATCGGACAATTGGACTTATTTAAAATCAACTGGGTGAATCGGCACGCCACCCTTGGAATTGTGATCGGGCGTGACGGTGATCTGGGCAAAGGTTATGGACGGGAAGCGATCCGGCTGTTACAAAAATTTGCATTTCATACGCTAAATCTGCATCGACTGGAGCTGGAGGTCTATGCGTTCAATGAACGTGCACACCGTTGCTATTTGGCCTGCGGCTTCAAGGAGGAAGGGCGACTACGGGAAAAGCTGTTCAGGCAAGGACAATACTATGACATTATTCAGATGGGGATTTTGCGAAGTGAATATGAGGCTGCAGAGCAAGCGACGGAATCCTGAGAGTGCAACCTCATAAGTTATATTACTCCGTCAGCTTTCTTCAATTTTTTATGAGTGAAATCACGGGGACTACGCTCATCCTTTTTTTATTAGCTAAAGGACTTTCTTTGCAGAGTTCGAACTTCTTACTGGTTGTATTCTTTGTAAGTATTTTTCTGTTTGAGATACCCACAGGGGCTATTGCAGACAAGTATGGAAGAAAAATCTCTGTTATTTTGGGACTTTGTTGTTTTCTAGTCTATAGTGTGTTGTTCGTTTGGACTGATCATATCGGAGCGCTTGTGTTCGCGCAAGTTTTTGGGGGTCTGGCTATATGCTTACAATCAGGTTCGTTAGAATCCTGGGTTGTGGAAAACAGTGATAAGCCCATGGAAGTTCTTTTTACAACCTCTAACAGTATACAGTACATCTCGGGATTTATTTGTGGTCTGTTGGGGGCCTTTCTCGCAACCTTTAACTATTCACTTCCATGGGCGGTCAGTATTTTATCTATTATTGTATGCATTTTTCTATGCTTCTTTTATATGGATGAGGAGAATGTAGCTCATCGAAAGACGTCTAATACTCGCATTAACACGATTATCAGAGAAAGTGTCCGTATCGGTTTTGAAAATAAGTCTATCTGGATTGTGTTTATGATTGGTTTATTTATCAGTTTTTCGAACTCGGCGGGGAATACATTCCAACAGCCACGTCTGGTTGGCCTTTCCGAACAAGGGATTTGGATTATGGGGTTTATCAAGGCAGGGTATTCACTATGTATGACTTTGGGAAGTTACCTGGTTCGAAAGCTAGGCGCACGTTACAGTGATGTACATATACTCATGTATGCTTGCGGCATGATAGGGGTATGGCTCATTTTAGCTGGTGCGTTCAACACATTTTATCCTGTACTGCTTACCTTTTTAATCTATGAAATTGGACGAGGGATGTACCCGGTTGCCAAACAAATTTTTCTGAACAAAAGAATCTCTAATGAGTATCGCTCTACACTACTATCTCTGGATTCTGCGATTTCACAATTAGGCATGTGCATAGGTTTAATCGTGACAGGGATCATCAGTCGTAATTTTACGGATTTGTCTTCCGATCAAACACCTATTCAAATATCTTGGGTGATGTGTGGGGGGATTGCGTTGATTCCAATCATTTTATTGTTTTACGTCCATCGTGTATCAGGGAAAAGTAATTCTTGGAAAGAAAAAGGAACCAAACAGAATATGTAATGTAATAGTTAATGTAGAAGGGCTGAACAGCATTGTCTGTCAGCCCTGTAATATTTCATTAAAAAGACAAACCCTATTTTTCGCCGTACCACAGTTTCAGCCGATTTTGGATTAGGCCAGTGTAGATTTCTTCAGCCTTTGGCACACCCGCCTGATCCAGCTCTTGGAGCATGCGGTCATACACAGCGTCGAACTGATCTGGCTTGGCGAGTACAGCCTCAGGAATGCGTTTGCGTACAATGTCCTGCGACTTTTGATAAATAACATTGTAATTCGTATTGGTCGGAACAGGCATGTTGTAGGCAGCCCCCCACTCTTTTACAGGAAAATCTTTTTCGTTCGGGAACAGGTCTTTCCACGTATGGGCTTTGTATGCCTGAAGGGACTCTTTTTCGGCTTGACTATAATTTTCGGTAATCATCTCCGGATAATTGGTTGTGTAATAGTTGCCCGAAGGGTCCTTCACGCTATCGCCGTAATGAGGCCCCCATATCCAGTACAAACCGATACCTGACTCTCTACTAAAAGAAGCGTTATCGGTGTTTTTACGTTGTTGCACATTCGCCGGAATGACTCGTTTGCCATTCTCTACATTGTAATGCTGGCCTTCAATTCCCCAATTGCGTAAAATTTGTCCTTCGTCGGAAGCCAGAAAATCCAGAAACTTGATAGCTCGCACCGGATTTTCGCATGAGGTTGTAATTCCGATCCCGGATGCGGTATCGAAGCCGATGGGCTGGAGGGAATGGTCCTCGTATTTCTCATTTAAAGTGACTGGAAAATGGGCGTAAGTGAATTCATCCTTACCTGCTGCCTTGAGCGCATTTTCGGCATCTTGATAGTTCCATTCCTGATCAATGAGTCCGATGACACGGCCTGCGGCGATTTTGGACTTGTACTGATCACTTTTTTGCACAAAAGTATCCTTATCCAACAGTCCTTCATTGTACATATGGTTCAACCAACGGAAATATTCACGTTCTTCTGGGCGCTTGTAGTGAAGAATGGCTTTGTGTGTTTTAGGATCAATATAATATTCGCCATCGTCGGGTCCACCTGTAGCAGTAACTGCCGGGTTTGTCACCGTAATTTGAATTTTCCAGTCCTCGGCATCGAGTGATAGGGGGATGGTTCGCTGTCCATTGGTGGTTGGATATTTGGCGACATAATCTTTAAGTGCTTTTTCAAAATCTTGAACGGTGCGGATTTTAGGGTATCCGAGCTTCTTAAGTGCCTGATGCTGGATTTCGAAGCCGGCTTGTGCATCAAACGCGATGTGATCCACACCCAAATTGGTCGGGATCGTGTAGATGGCTGGATCTTCACTACTATATTTAATACGATTAAAATAGTCTCCATACACTTTCTTAATGTTAGGGCCGTATTTGTCAATGAGGTCAGTTAAGTCAATGAGTGCCCCGGCATCGACCAACTTGCCAACGTCTGATTTGGGGTACACGAGATCTGGATACTCTCCGCTCGCTGCCATTAAAGCAAACTTTTCCTCGCCTCGACCATTGACAGCATGTTCGGCATTTAGCGTAACGCCCGTTTTCTTGATAATTTCCTGCCCGACAGCATCCTTCATGTTGTTCCAGTTAGAGCTGGAATCACCGCCAAAGAAAGTAAATGTAATGGGACTGGTGTCATTAGGATCTTCCTTTTCTGCCTTACCGTCTGTTCCATTCGCACAGCCCGTTGTAACGAGCAGCAGCAAAGACAGGAGTAGAATAGAGCTCTGTCGTACCGACCTGTTCATGAACATTTGCAAATCCCCCTTAATAAGTATGATTTACATAATGTAAGTGCTTTCAATAGTAAATTGTAGGAAATAAAGAACCTCACGTCAAGTTATTTATAATTGTTTGTTATGCGGTTTGTTTTTTTAATAAGCAAACATATTTTAATGAAAGGTGTGGATTTGTGCAAATCCATCGTTTGATGATCTAAAACAAAGTATGCTACGATGGTACCAGTTTATAGGCATACCTGTATATTTAGAAGACTAAGATAGAAAAAGATTTCGAATAGGGTTGGGTGAGGAGATGCGTGGAAAAGTAACATTGCAGGAAATTGCGGATGCGGCGGGTGTTTCAAAGTTTGCTGTTTCGCGTGCACTGTCAGGCAAACCCGGTGTAAGTGAAGAGACGAGGGCGCTGCTGGTTAAGCTTGCTGCCCAGATGGGCTATTTTCGCAGTCATCCCAAAATGACTGGGATAGAGCCTCGGGACACAGATGCCAGAGAATGGTCGGGTACCGTGCTAGTGTTATTTCCAAATATTCGGCACCAGAATCGGGAATCCAGGTACTGGGGACCTGTATTTGAAGGGATTTCCGAGCGTCTGAACCGTAAGGGGATGGATATGATCACGTTAACGGAGCCCTCGACTGAAGATATGTTTTCTCTACTGAACCCGGAGGCGATTAAAGGGATTATCACAGTAGGGACGATTTCAACTTCGTTGTTGCTGAACATTTATCGGATGGGTATTCCGGTCGTCATGGTAGATCATTGGGATTCTGCATTTTTAAGTGATACGGTGTTTACAGATAATCGCACATGCATGAGTGAATTAATGAAGGATTTGCTGTGCAGGGGCTATACCCGCTTTCAGTTTGTGGGTCATATTGATGACGCTCACAGTTTCTACGAACGCTGGGAAGCTTGTCGTTCTACACTGGAAATGAGCGGAGTAGAATTGCGACAAAATAAAGCCCTTCTTCACGGAGGAGCGCAGGCGCTTGCTGAGGAAATGGACAAGTTGTCTGAGGACAAACTGCCTGAGGTTTTTGTATGTGCTAATGATGTGACTGCTGCGCAGGTCGTGGATGTGCTGAAAGAAAAGGGAATTGACGTTCCGAGGCGTTGCGGAGTGACCGGGTTTGACGATACGAATGAACAAATGCCGATTTATGCCACGGTGAGAGTGGATAAAGAATTGCTGGGAATGCGTGCAGTGGACCAATTGTTGTGGCGTATAACGAACCCGAACTCGCCTGTCGAGAAAAAGTTGCTACATGCTGAGCTATTCATACGGGAAGTTCATGCACCCCGGATCAGTCGGGAAAATGATGACCGTGAGCGTCCCATCAGCACAATCACATATAGTTAATGTCCAGATACGTGTGTGACACCATACATCGTGAAGACAAAGGAGGTCGCTTTTAGCCTGTTTAGGGGCAGAGGGCGACTTTTATTTTGTATTTTGTCACTTGTTCCAAAAAAAACAATTGACTACTTTGTTAGCTTAATGTTATTTTTGTTATGTTACTGACGAATCCAGATGTTCCCAATCATGCTTATAGGGAGGCTTGTGACGATGGTTAATGTGATAGGGTTGGATGGCTGGAGGTTTAGAGAAGCACAAAGTGATGAGTGGCTCAGCGCGAAAGTGCCGGGTTGTGTGCATACCGATCTTTTACGACATGGCAAAATTCCTGATCCGTTTATGGGTATGAACGAGATGGAGGTACAGTGGATTGATAAGCAGGATTGGATATATGAAGCCCATTTTGAGATAAATGCAGATCAGCTTCAATGTCAATGTGTAGAGTTGGTGTTGGAAGGTCTGGACACATACGCGGATGTAAAAATGAATGGTCAATCTGTCTTGTCAGCCAATAATATGTTTCGGGTATGGAGACAGGATGTGAAGGCATTTGTTCAACAAGGGGAAAATCGGTTAGAAATCAGTTTTCGTTCTCCGATTGCTGAAGATGTACCCAAGCTGGAAAGCTTAGGTTATGGACTCCCTGCACCCAATGATCAGTCCGAAATAGGTGGTTTGTTCGACAAAAAGGTAAGCGTTTTCGCGCGTAAGGCTCCCTACCACTATGGTTGGGATTGGGGACCAAGGCTGGTGACGAGCGGTATCTGGAGAGAGGTCCGAATCGAGTCGTGGTCCGGTCTGGTCGTAAGAGACATGTTTGTTCGACAGGACGAGGTGAATTCGGTAGGGGCTAAACTCACGGCAGTAGTAGAGATCGAAAATGCAGATGAGATTAGAGATACCGAGTTGCGTATTTCCGCTGACGGCAAAGTGTGGTCCAAGCCAGTTCGGCTGCTGAAGGGGAAGCAGACAGTGGAGCTGAAGCTGGAGATGAAGGAGCCGAAGCTGTGGTGGTGCCGTGGACTGGGGGAGCCGCATCTATATACGTTTGTGGCCGAGTTGGTGGAACAAGAACAAGGAGCTGTAATCGCGGAAAAATCAGTAAAAACGGGACTGCGTTCCATCCGTCTTGTACGTGAACGGGATGCAGCAGGAGAGAGCTTTTATTTTGAGCTGAACGGAATACCGGTGTTTGCAAAAGGGGCTAACCATATTCCGAATGACAGCTTTGTCACTGAAGTTACGATGGAACGATATCGGTATGAAATTGCCAGTGCAGCCGCCTCGAATATGAATATGTTGCGGGTGTGGGGTGGCGGTATTTATGAACAAGACGTATTTTATGAGCTTTGTGATGACTACGGTTTGCTCGTGTGGCAAGATTTTATGTTCGCTTGCAGCATGTACCCGGGTGATGATGATTTTATGGACAATGTGGCACAGGAAGCCGAGGACAATATCAAGCGGCTGCGTAATCATCCCTGCATTGCCTTATGGTGCGGCAACAATGAGATCGATTCTGCGTGGGCGCATTATGAAGAGAACGGAGGCTGGGGCTGGAAAAAGGACTACACAACAGAGCAACGGGAACGCCTGTGGGAAGATTATGAAACGCTCTTTCATCGGATTTTACCAGAGGCGGTACACACCTGGTCAGCGCAGACAGCATATTGGCCCTCCTCCCCGCTGATTGACCTGACGAGAGATCGGAACCAGCATGCCCATCGGTCTTCAACTGCAGGTGATGTTCATTATTGGGGTGTATGGCACGCGTCTGAGCCGTTTGAGAATTATCATGTACATGTGGGCCGTTTTATGAGTGAATACGGTTTTCAGTCTTTTCCTGAATACAAGTCCGTTCGTACTTATGTGGAAGAGAAGGATTTGGAACTGGAATCTGCGGTGATGCTGGCACATCAGAAGAACGGTGCGGGCAATCGTCTGATTAAAGAATATATGGAGCGGTACATGCGAGAACCAAAGGATTTTACAAGTTTTCTTCCCATGAGCCAAATTTTACAGGCAGAAGCAATGAAAGCAGCTATAGAGGCGCATCGTCGTCACAAGCCCTATTGCATGGGAACATTATACTGGCAAATGAATGATTGCTGGCCCGTTGCCTCCTGGTCGAGTATGGATTATTTTGGTCGTTGGAAGGCGCTCCAATATACGGCTAAGCGTAGCTTTGCCGATGTGTTGTTGAGTGCAACAGATACAGAACAGGGGAATAAGGCACTACATCTGGTCAACGATACACTAGAGCCGATATCAGGTACGTTGCGGCTGACGCTTTTGCATATCCGAAGCAGCCAGGCTGTTCGTGAAGAGAATGTTAAGGTAAAGCAACCAGCAGGTGGTGCAGGAATTGTACATATACTGCCTATCGACAAATGGCTGAGTGGCCTGAACCGTGCGGAACATATGCTGGTCGCGCGTCTGACACAGAATGGTGAACAGGTGACCTCCAGTGAAATTTATTTTGCAGACACGAAAGAGATGGATTTACCGCAGACAAAAATTGAAGTGACAGAGATTCAGGGAAGCGAGGGTGGCAGATTCATGCTGTGTTCGGATGTACTTGCCAGACACGTGTGGCTATCGGCAGAGCAGGAAGGTATTTTCAGCGACAACCATCTGGATCTGGCTCCCGGTATTCCAAAAACAGTGGAATTTTGGGCCTTGGGCAATGGTTCATCAGCATTTGTGGCAGCTGCACCGGGTACATTGACAGTACATTCATTGGTCAATTGGATACAAGGTTAGACAACAGTAAAAGCTTATCCGTCTTTAAGTAGATGATGGATAGGCTTTTTTTATAATATAAATTTATTATTATGATATGTAGAGCATTTCATAATGTTAATATACATAACAAAAGAGGGCTTGGGAGTTAAGTGAAACAGATCATTTATAAGAAATTTATCTACTCAGCATCTAACTGTTGGAATATTAAAAAGCATACGGTCGGCCGAGAACTTGTAGAGGAAATCCGTCAGTTGGGCTTTAGCAGGGTGGGGCTGAACTATAACATTACCCGGGAAATGCTGACGACGATTGAACCTATGATTGAACGGGGAGAAATCGGCATATCGAGTGTGCATAATACATTTCCACATACACCAGATCCGCATTACGGCACGAATTCCGTTCTGCTCGGTTTTGACGATGAAACCAAGCGACAACGTGTGATAGAGCTGCTGGTGCAATCTGTGGAATATGCGCATCATTATGGAGCAAAAGCGGTAGTTGTGCATCCCGGACGCCGCATGGCGAATGGACGGGGTTAGTGACGGAATTTATAATGCCGTTAGTGATATTATGCTAATTCATGCTGCACGAATATTAAAACTACTGGAGCTACGCCTTTACCTGTGAGTGAAGTCTAAAACACAGTAAACATCTATTTTTCGGGGATGAAATCAATTTCCAAAGAATAGATGTTTTTTGATGTTCATTTATGCAGAGGTGGAGCGCTTCCATTGAGCTTGAAGCCATTGTGGTGTACACTGTCCAGAACAGGTGTAAATTGGAACGTCAGGAAGGCAGGATGGTTACAAGGAGGGAAAGACACGTATGTATGCCCGTTTAAGATCGTTAAATTATCCAGTAAAACTTTATGTTTTTTTAACACTGGCCTTATGCTCCGTAATCAGTACATTGTGGATCATTAACGTGCGACTGCCCTCAGGGGGCCGCCCTTATCTTTTTATTTGGTGGAATATGATGCTGGCCTGGATTCCTATGCTGTTGACGCTGCTGCTTGATGTAATGTATAGCTCGTGGAGGCGAGGAACGAGGACTTTTTTACTCTGGGTCACGGGGGCGGCATGGCTTTTCTTTTATCCCAATACACCCTATTTGATCACAGACTTACTGCATGTATTCGCCAGATATCCATTTCTCGGGGAGCAACGTTTCTGGGGAAATCCGTACTTTTGGAATCATGTACTGGGGATGCTGCTGGTAGCCGTACTTGGCCTGACAATGGGTTTTGTATCACTCGAATCCGTACGACAGTTGGTACAACGTGCACGTGGTGGGCTTGTTAGTTGGCTGTTTATGATGGCGGTACTCTTGTTGAGCAGTCTGGGTATTTATATTGGCCGTTTCTTTCGAGGGAACACATGGGATATTGTTTCTGCGCCTTCTCAACTGTATGCACAGGTATCTTCCATATGGGCAGACTCCTTGCAACGTACTCATTTTGTGGAGTTTAGCGGGATGGTATTCGTTATTTTGCTCGTCAGCTATGTATCCACGATGTGCGTAGTCTGGATGGGGGACAGCCGCCGCGACGAATGGCGTCGTTGGTGATTTTGTTGTAACTGAGTGGCTGAATATCATCATAAATATAAAAACAAAGGAGGAATACCTACAATGAACGGACAGAATAGATCTGATATCCGCGCTGGTCTTCAGGTAGATATTGTACTTAAAAAGGATCAGCCTACCGGTAAGCTGACACGAGGAACGGTGAAAGATATTTTGACCAACTCTCCGCGTCATCCGCATGGAATCAAAGTGCGTTTGACAGACGGACAGGTAGGCCGTGTCAAGCATATCGTAACGAACGAAGGATAGAGCGTTTGGGTTGAGGAGGAATGACGTATGAACCAGACAACAGCAAGGTCCAACAATGATCGCTACCCGCTTGTTTTACTTGTATTGCTAGCGCTTGCTCTCATTTGGTCCTTGATTCGTCCAGCGGATCATTTTACATGGGTATTGGAAGTTCTCCCGGCGGTTTTGGGAGCTGTACTGCTGGCGGCTCTGTACCGTAGATTTCGGTTTACCAATCTGGTATATACTCTAATCTGGCTGCACGCATTGATCCTGATTGTGGGCGGACATTATACCTATGCCGAAATGCCACTGTTCAACTGGATTCGGGACACGTTCGGACTGGAGCGCAATTATTATGATCGACTTGGGCACTTTGTACAAGGTTTTGTACCTGCACTCATTGTCAGGGAAGTGCTGTTGCGTAAAACCGCCTTGGGAAGCGGGAGCTGGCTCACTTTCCTCACGGTTAGTGTGTGTCTTGCGATCAGCGCTGTGTATGAGCTGATTGAGTTTGCTGTAGCCAAGGTAACCGGAACGGCAGCAGAAGCCTTTTTGGGCACACAGGGGGATGTATGGGACACCCAATGGGATATGCTTCTTGCGTTCATCGGCGCTTTGACCGCAGTGATTTTGCTCAGTGGGGTACATAACAAGCTGCTGAAACAATTAAGGTATTAGCAAAGGCTCTTCTTCTTTTATCCTCAGAGCTACATTCGCGTCATGGGACGGCTGTCGAGGTGTAGGGTTGCTGCGTCCATGTAGCTGTCCAGTAGCCGTTCAAAAATACGGTCCCATGTCTGCTCCAGACTGTAGGCTCTACCATCTTTGGATATAGCATCGCGAAGTGAGGCATCCTCGTACAACAGATGTACAGCTTTGGCAAAGGCAGCGGCGTCTCCAGCAGGACATAATAGCCCTGTTTTTCCGTGGATTAGATTATCTTTTACCCCGCCTTCATTGGCACCGACCACAGGTGTGCCGCTCGCCATAGCCTCCAGTACTACGTTGCCGAAGGTTTCCGTGGTGGAAGGGAAGAGAAATACGTCGGCTGCGGCGTAGAGTTCAGCTAATTCCGGCCCTTTCACAAAACCAAGCCAGTGGAGTGCATGCTCCGGCACCCCTATATCCGCTGCAGTTTTGACCTTATACAATGGACCATCTCCTGCAATGACCAGCACAGAGGCTGCGCGGACGTCGTCAGGTAACTGGAGGTAGGAATCCAGTAACGTGTCTATCCCCTTTTCCGGTGCAAGCCTGCCCACATACAAAATAACAAATGCATCTGCATGAACGTCCCATTTCTTCCATACTGCATTACGGTCCACCTTGGGTTGAAATCGGTCGGTATCAATGCCTCTGCTCCAGATTTCGAGCTGCCCCATTCCTTTATTGCGCAACAATTCCATGGTTGATTGAGAGGGGACATATAACCTTTCGCAATGTCTGTGAAACCAGAGCATGTATTTCCATAACGCAGGTTCAAGCCAGCGAAGCTTGTAATATTCGAGGTATTTATCAAAGTGGGTGTGATATGAGGCAACGAGTGGAATATGGTGTTTGGCTGCGTAGCTTGTTCCATACAGGCCAAGGTTAAACGGAGTAGCGACATGAATCAAATGCGGGGAAAAGGCTGACAGACGCTCGTTGATCTGTTTGGCGTTGGGGATCGCAAGTCTGCATTCCCGGTACAACAAAAAGGGAATACTTCGAAATCGCTCTACACCCGGCCCAGAGGGCAGATGATGGTCTGCCTCCGGTGCGAAGACGAGCGTAGATACTCCATGTGTCTCCAGATAGCCAATCCATCGTTCCAGGGTTAGAGCAGCGCCATTCACGTCAGGCGTATACGTGTCCGTAAATAATGCAACTCGAAGCATGCCTTCATTCCTCCTCCGCCATTCTCATTTATCCTATGACGTTCCAGGGGAGTCCGCTTGGAGGCTCCGGCTTTTATTGTGTCATGATTTTGTTTACGGGCTTGCCGGGTTTTGTAAAAGCTGGCCCGCGGACGCGCGCTTTTCTCGGAACATTCTGTAATAGACGAGGGAGGACAAAATATAGAAAACACCTGTCATGCTAAATGTGATGGCATAGCCCCAGTAGTTGCCATAAGTTGTAACCAGATAGGCTTGTACAGGTCCCATACCTGCGGTGCCTAGCATCCAGGTCGTCTGGAGAATGGAGTTGGCAATGCCACGATTTTTATCCGACACACGTTCGACAAGAATGGCGGTTTGCAGCGGATTGGCTGCATTCATTAACGCTTGCCTGAATAGAAAGCTGATCGAAGCGATCCATAGCACGTTCGTAAAGCCTGTAATGAGAAGGAATGGTAGCGAAAGCAGTTGGAAACCAACTACAGCTCTGACCAGTCCAATTCGGCTACCGAGGGTAGGTCCGATCAACATGGAGAGGATGGTCATGAGCTGGCCGAGTGCAATCAGTAAACTCATCGCGCTGAGCGATACGGAGAAGCGGTTCGTAAAATACAAATTAAGATACGGGATGACCAGACCTGAACCTAACCCCAGAAAAAACTGGGCCAGAACAAATTGTCCAATAACCCGGCGATCAGAAGAAACAGCAGGCGTCTCCGAGGCAGGTATATCGGATGTACTGTGCGGCGTATGTACTTGTTCTGTTTGAATTGAAGGTTCGGCAGAAGCTGGTGCTTCTACGATTGCCGCAGTTTTTGTGATGAACAATAGAGGAATAAAAGCGGTCAATGTTGCCATTCCTCCAAGGAACAGAGCAACCCGCAGACTGGATAGCGGTGTGATTCCCCATGTCTGTAGCCCATCTGCGAGTACGCCACCCCCGAAGCTGCCTAGGACTTGGGCTGCCAGTACAAGAGCTGAGTAATAGCTGAATATTTTTAAGCGTTGGGTTTTGCTTATGCTTTCCGCTAAAAAAGGCACGGCCAGTACCTGAATAAAGGCGGCGAATACACCCGAGATTACGGCAAATACCAACATGCTTCCGCTGGTATATGTAAAGGTACGGGCGAGAAAGGCCAGGCCGCTGAATAACGCGCCGATAACCAGCATATTTTTGCGGCTTGTCCGATCCCCCAAAAATCCGACCGGAATGAACAGCAACGCCGTCGCTAACGCCTGCATGCTGACCACTTGGCCGTTCATATCATCGTCAAAGCCAAGCTTTTGGATATATAGGTTGTACAGCACAGAAAACATTCCTGTACCCATCTGGTACAGCAGATTGGCCATAAAAAACAATCGGATATTACGCGGCCACTTTCGGGGCTCTTCTAATATTTTGCTAATCCATGACACGATGAGTTCCTCCTGTGACGTTGTTGCAAATAAGTTAATTCTGTTGATATGTATTCTATCAGGAACTGTACATTTCATAAATATTCCTGATCTTCGCTTGTTTTGGGTAATAATAAAGCATGGACTTTACATTGAATTTTCATTATAGTAATTCGGTATGAATAAATTTGAAAGGTAAGCAGGAGGGATGGCTTTGGCTTTTGGAGCACGGGTGTTGAAAACGGGAATTGCAGTGACGCTCGCCCTTTTTCTGAGCACGCTTTTGAACACCCATTCGCCTGTGGGGGCAGCGATAGCCGCTATTTTTGCCATGCAACCGTCGATATATAGGTCGTGGCGTTATTTTCTGGATCAACTCCAAACAAGCACACTAGGTGCAATCATGGCGTTGCTGGGCGGAATGGTATTTTCGAATGAGCCGATCGCAGTCGGACTCGTATGTGTATTGGTACTTATGATATGTCTGAAAATAAATATGGCTGATACGGTTGGATTGACACTCGTGACCGTTGTTTCTGTAATGGAAGCCTCAGGGGACTGGAAATTTGCGGTGACCCGCTTTGCGCTCACTTTGATTGGGATTGTGTCTGCTTTTGTCATCAATGTTAGCGTTTTTCCCCCGAAACCGAAAAGGCAGTTTATTAATCAGATTCAAAATGTCTTTAACAGCATGTCCTTGCTGCTGCGTACTGCCATTTCCGATGAGATTAAGGAGTCTGTCTTTAAAGAGGAAAAAGGAAATCTGGAGGGAGCCATTAAATCGCTGTCGGATAAATATCATTTGTTCGAGGAAGAGCAGAAGAAGCTCAAGCGCTCCAAGTTTAGTCAAACGAGACAAATGGTAGTATACAAACAAATGCTCGGAAGTTTACACAAAGGATATGAGGTACTGGATGCGGTGGAAAGGCACTACTTCCAGTCTTTACGGCCAAAGGGAACGGATGCTTTTTTTGACAGTCATCTGGAGCTGTTGATTCGTTTTCACGAGCATGCTCTGCTGAAATTCGAAAATAAGCTAAAACCGAACGAGGACGAAAGTGAACTGTTCCAGCAGGCGAACGGCGAATTTATGAAGCATGCGATTACACGTTTTGACCATTGTCAGGAAGGAATGCTGCGGCTTTCTATTGTGGCTGCGGCCATGTACGACTACGGTCATCAGTTGGAGAGGTTGAGCAGATTGGCCGATCATATTCATCCTGTGGAAGAGAGCAGATAGGCGAATTTCCTAAAAGAAAAGCGACCGCATTCATCAATCAGATGAACGGTCGCTTTTTTATGTAATGAATTCAAGTATGTCAGAACAGGTTAATAGAAGGTTGCCAGAACACACAAAAAAAGCCCGCTGGTTGCGAACAGGGACTGAACTTGCTACAATAGAGAATGCTCTGTTTTATGGTAAAACCATATGCATAAATTGTGAGTTACACTTCTTTTTACATTATAGCATGCTTCAAAGGATTAGTCAATTTTCCCGGATCAGGGGGATGCCGCGGGTATGTCCGGGTCCATAATAGAGCATAGTTTGTACGCAAGGGAGCCCTGCGTGGAGCAGGAGGAAACGGAACAGGAGCGATGCCAGTGACTACTGAACAGCAATGGAATGAAGAACAACGAAGAGTAGAAGATGTGACCGCAGTAATTAGCGGGCGAATTCGGAAGCTAGAGACAGAGGTTGGTTCTGTGCGCGGAGATGTCGTCGATATGCGTAAAGACTTCTGGGATGAGGTAACGATCAATTTCAGTGAGGCGGATGATGTGGGCGAGACGTCCACCAGTTTGCGTCAGCAGTCTGAGATTTTGTCTGAGCGGGAACGAAGACACAAGCATTCCACAGAGGCGTTAGGTCGTTTGAAAAAGTTGCTTGATTCACCGTATTTTGCACGCATTGATTTTGCTGAGGAAGGGCAGACTGCGGAACGTATTTATCTGGGGATTGCCTCCCTGCTTGATAATCAAGATGAGGAATTTCTGATCTATGACTGGCGCGCGCCTATTTCCAATCTTTATTACGATAACATGCCGGGTCCCGCTTCTTATAAAACTCCGGCAGGGGAGATGGATGGAGAGCTCACGCTTAAGCGTCAATTCTCGATCCGTGATGGACAGATTCGTTTTATGTTCGATACAGGGGTGACGATTGGAGACGAACTTCTTCAAGCAGTATTGAGCCGCAGCTCGGATGCCCAAATGAAAAGTATTGTCGCTACCATCCAAAGGGAGCAGAATCGCATCATCCGTGATGATCGAAGCCGGATGCTCATTGTTCAGGGGGCGGCAGGAAGTGGCAAAACCTCTGCTGCGCTTCAGAGAGTAGCGTATTTGCTGTATAAGTACCGGGATCGCTTACGAGCGGATCAGGTCGTGTTATTTTCGCCTAACCCGATGTTCAACAGTTATGTATCGACAGTATTGCCTGAATTGGGTGAGGAAAATATGCTTCAGGCTACGTTTCAGGAATATTTGGAGCGGCGTTTGGGCCGGGAGTTTCAGTTAGAAGATCCCTTTGAACAGCTGGAATATGTGCTTTCAGCGTCGTTACAGCCTGGGTATGAAGCCAGGATGGAAGGTATCCGTTTTAAATCGTCTAAGACGTTCTTACATGTGATTACAGGCTACAAGGCGTATTTGGAGCAGGAGGGCATGCGTTTTAAACCCATCCGCTTTCAGGGACGTGAGGTGGTTTCAGTAGAGCAGATGGCACGCAAGTTTTATGAATTCGACTCTACGGTGCGACTGGCGAATCGATTGGAACTGCTGCGGGATTGGATGCTTAAAGAGCTGGCCCGCTTTGGTAAGGAGGAATGCTCCGCTCCATGGGTGGATCAACAGATGGATCTGATGGAGCCGGAGGATTATCAGCGTGCCTATAACCGTATGCGCCGTAAATCCAAGAATAAGGGCGATACTTTCGACGATTTTGCACGTGAAAGAGAAATATTGGCGCGTATGGTGGTCAGTGACCGCTTAAAGCCTCTGCGCAAATGGATTAAGGCGCTTCGCTTCGTAGATACGACCCGGCTCTACAGCGAGCTGTTTATGAACGAGACGCTGTTGAGCCAACTGGCGAATCATGCAGAGCTGCCCGTCAGCTGGGGTGAAATTAGTCGGCAAACCCTGCAACGAATTCAGGCTGGGGAGTTAGCGTATGAGGATGTAACCCCCTTTTTATATTTGCGTGAGCTGATGCTGGGCTTCCGTTCCAATAGCAACATCCGTCACGTGTTTATTGATGAGGCACAGGACTATTCCCCATTCCAACTGGCGTTCTTCAAGCGTTTATTTCCACAGGCTAAAATGACGGCACTGGGTGATTTTAATCAGGCCATCTATGCCCATGCCTCGGTGCTTCAGGATGCAGAGCCATTGTATGACTTGTATGGGGCAGATCAGACCGAGATGATTTCCCTGACACGCAGCTATCGCTCGACACAGGAGATTGTGGAATTTACCCGGGGGATGGTCGCTGGGGGAGAGCACATTGTACCGTTTAACCGTAAGGGTGAGAAGCCTCTTGTAACCGAGGTGCGTTCACGTGAAAAGTTGCATCAACGGATAGCTGGGAATGTCACTGAATTGTTGGCAGAAGGCTATGAGTCCATCGCGGTGATCTGTAAAAATGCTGACGAAAGCGCGGCAGCCTACGAAGCGCTGGAAGGACAGCTGTCAGTGAAGCCAAAATTAATTAAGAAAACAACCCCCGCTTTTGAAAAGGGGATTCATATCATTCCAGCCTACCTGGCAAAAGGCGTGGAATTCGATGCGGTCCTGATTTATGATGGATCAGCGAAACAATACCAGCGTGAGAGTGAGCGCAAGTTGTTCTACACCGCCTGTACGCGAGCTATGCATTTGCTGCATATTTATAGCATAGGGGAGATTACGCCATTCGTGAGTTTACGGGATTCGGATACGTATACCCGCAAAGTGGAAGAAAGTGATCGTGTTCTGTAGAGAGGATATTGGCAATCAGCTGGGGACAAATGCCACAGGAACCTTTGCGATGTTTGAATAGATATAGAGTTGGCTGGCATTATGGAGCGTATTCCAGTAACATAAGCAAATAAGCAAAACAGGTAAGAAGCA
Organism: Paenibacillus sp. FSL L8-0158; assembly: GCF_038592965.1. Classification (GTDB taxonomy): domain Bacteria; phylum Bacillota; class Bacilli; order Paenibacillales; family Paenibacillaceae; genus Paenibacillus; species Paenibacillus polymyxa_D. The sequence continues at coordinate 2,068,174 of NZ_CP151949.1, forward strand.
TAAACGGAGGTTACAAACGTAATGGACATGAAGAGAGTATTTCAACGCCCGCCGCTGGCGGAGTGTGTACCCGAGTTAGTAGCTACAGCTAGAGGGGAGCGCAAGGCATCACTGGTGATCCGCGGAGGAACACTGGTCAATGTGGTATCGGGCGAGTTGCTGCCGGGCATGTCTATTGCTGTGCAAGGTTCTCGTATCGCTTACGTCGGTAGGAACGTCAGTCATACGATTGGAGAAGACACCATAATCATTGAAGCGGAAGGCCGCTATATGGCACCGGGGTTACTGGACGGACATTGTCACATCGAAAGCACGCAGCTTACGGTAACTGAGTTTGCTAAGGCTGTACTGCCGCTGGGAGTGACGGGTGGTTTTTTTGACCCACATGAAATTTCCAATGTACTGGGTCTAAAAGGGCTTCGTCTGATGCTGGACGAAGCACGTACGACACCGCTGGCAGCTTACATGCAGGTGGCTTCTTGCGTGCCGTCCACAGGTCCGGAGCTGGAAACGACGGGTGCCTCCTTCGGCCCGGCGGAAGTCGCAGAAGCGTTAAGCTGGGGCCCGGATATGATCGGGCTGGGCGAAGTCATGAATTTTCCTGGTGTCGTCTATGGAGACGATGTGATGATCGGGGAAATTCAGGCCACGCTGCGCGCGGGCAAGGTGGCGGATGGCCATTTTACATGGGCCTCCGATGATTGGCGGCTGCCGGTCTATGCAGCCGCGGGAATTACGGGCGACCACGAATGTGTCACGCCCGAGGATGTAGCCGAGCGTATCCGGCTCGGCATGTATGCCAAGATGCGACAAGGCTCCGCATGGCATGATGTGGCCGAGACGATCCGAGCCAGCACAGAAATGGGTCTCGACACGCGCCGCATGATGCTGGTAACGGATGACCGCAGCGCAGAATCCTTGCTCCATGAAGGGCAGATGGACTTCGTCGTGCGTCATGCCATTGCACAGGGCGTCAAGCCCGTAACCGCGTTTCAGATGGCCACGCTGAATACGGCCGAGCGCTTCGGCGTGGCACGGGACATCGGCTCGATCATTCCGGGTGCGATTGCCGACATTATTTTGCTTGATGGCCGATTGGCCGAAGTGAATGTGACGGCTACCATCGCAGCGGGCCAGCTGGTGGCCGAGCACGGTCAAATGGTCGCCGATTGGGACGGCTTCGTTTATCCTGCGGAAGTAATGGACACGGTCCATCTGGGACGAGAGCTGAGTGCTGCAGATTTTCGTATCGCGGCTCCAGTACAGGAGGGGAACGTACCCGTACGAGTGATTCGTGTTACGGAAAATCACGTGGACACGAAGGAAGTGCGGATGACCGTTCCGGTTCGTAATGGAGAAGTCACGGCAGATCCTGCACAAGATTTGTGCAAAATAGCCGTTTTCGAGCGCCATCATGCCAGTGGCAGTCACGCGGTTGCACTTGTGACCGGTGTCGGCTTCACCGAGCCGGCTGCGATTGCCATGACCGTCGCGCATGATAGCCACAACCTGCTCGTCATTGGTAATGATGACGAGCTCATGACCCAGGCGGCGAAGCAGGCTGTTACCCTGCGTGGTGGCGTGGTGGTCGTATCCGCCTCGGGTGAGACGCGCTTCCCGCTGCCTATTGCCGGGCTGATGTCCCCAGCTCCGTTTGCAGAGGTGGCTACGCAGTCCGAAAGTATCAGCCGGGCGCTTCAGCAAGCCGGCTGCATGCTGAACAACGCGCTGATGACACTGTCACTGCTCGCACTGGTCGTTATCCCTGAAATCCGTCTGTCGGATCAGGGACTTGTCGTGATCGGAGCGGATGGCATCCGCAAGGTATCTCTTTTCGTGGAAGAGGATGCTACGGAAGTCTGATAGAATACGTCGCTGGGGGTTGTCCTGCAGGTCTGCCCAGACCTGAGGGACAACCCCTGTTTTTCATATACGAAGCCAAAAAAGATATCTTCGATTCCTTTATAAAAGTTCATCCACCTTTACGATAGAGGCGATGGAAGATTCGGTTGTTATTGAAATTCCATATCACGTTTTGAAGGAGTTTATGGATACAAGCCATATGTGGGAAAGATTCGTACGTAAGAGCGTGAAGAGACTGTACATTCGCAAAGAGGAACGGGAACGCGAATGTTGTTTCTTTCTGCTAGGGAACGTTATGATGCCTTTCTTCTTAAGTATCCCGGATTGGACAAACGAGTTGCACAATTCAAAAATATAGCGAACATGTTCAGGTTCGTTTTTTTGATGCAGAAGAACTGCCTGGAAAGGACTACACCGATTTCGTCGTATGCGAAACGGAGGATATGAAGCAATATCACTATATGTGGAAAGAAATTCGCGATTCGACGATAACAAGAAAGAATCGCATTATACTACTGTATTACTTATAACCGTCAGAAAACCGTTTTTCCCAGCGGTATCCATTAACTGATTAATGGATTTTCTGGCAGTATCGTTAAACAAATACCACTCATCTTTCGATACGTCATGAATTAAAATCTCTGGGTATTCTGTTGAAAGTTCAGATGGAACAGGACTTATTAAAGAATACATATCAAAACGAGCTAATCTTTTCCCTTTTTGGTCTAAGAAATCGTATTGTGCATTTTTATAATAAGACCCAAGTGTGTCAATAGTGAATCTCCAAGAGTAGTTTGCAGGTGCTTCGACCTTTTCACCTTTGTTTTTTACAAAAATATTATAAATGGTTTCATTATATGCATTGCCATTAATTTGCTGGACTACGCCGCCCATAAACATATGGTATTCATGTTGCAATGCTTTTACCTGTACACCGTTTATGAACAATGGTTTAGTATCAATAGTCACTGCAAAGTTGCTGTAATTGACATTGCAGCCAAACGCCTCTGCAATAAAACGAAGTGGAACATATATACGATTATTTTTCGTATATGGTTTTACATCAATCAGTATCTTTTTACCATTTTTCTCTGCTGTGCTTCTGTTTATTGCTAATTTTACTTTCATATCGCTTTTAGCGAGAATAACCTCGAAATTGGACCATTCGACGCTAGCCCCCAAACTTTCACTAATAACACGTAGAGGTACCATTGAACGGTTGTTCTTCATTTCGGGCTTCACATCGGATGTAGTAGTCACACCGTCAACTTTGATTTGATTTTCTGCTGCATAAGTAGTGGATGATGAAATAAATAAAAAGATTGCAAGAAAAACCCAAAAGAATGCTTTGTTCATGAATGATTGCTCCTCTTTTGATTAAATTTGTTGTTCAGTAACTTTTCCCCATATTAAGACGCGACTGGATAAAATTTGTTGTGCTGTCTTGTCTGTTAACTTAACGTAACAACCTGTTTGTACTATTATTTAACTTCCGATATTTACCAACGAAAAACTTCTAACCTTCGCGAAGGATTATGTCGATAACATTGAATATTGTTCATAAATTTTATGAAAGCAAATCCTTAGGGGGGAAGTTAATGAGAAAACAGCTAAAAGTTGCGATTTCTCTAGCATGTTTAATTATGTTTATAGGTTGTTCAGCTTCACCATTATCACAGCAGACGACCAAGATTACACTTTTGAATTCTAAATCTGAAATAAAAACCCAATTAGAGGAAGTAGCAAAACAATACAATCAAGAGCACCCTGAAGTATCTTTAGAAATTATAACCGCTCCTGAGGGGACGTCTGCATATCAAAAGCTGATGTCGATGTACGGATCAGGAAGTCCAGCTACCATGTCGATGCTTGATCCAGGCGACACGCAGACATTCCTGGATAAAGCTATTGATTTAAGTAAAGAAAAGTGGGTAGCCGATACGATAGAAAATGGACTTGATACCGTCAAGAAAAATGATGCTGTACTGGGGTTTCCATTTGCAGTTGAAGGCTACGGATTAATTTACAATAAGAAAGTACTGGACAAAGCAACAGGGGGGAATTTTGATGCTTCCTCGGTAAAAAGTAGAAGCAGCCTGAATTCATTAATGGCTAAAATTCAGAGGTCGGGAGTAGCACCGGACATGCTTTCACCAATGGACTGGTCTCTCGGCTCTCATCTTTTAGCTCTGTCTTATTCTGTTCAACCTGGGGGTTTTCCGGAGTTTGTTAAAGGTATGCAGAATAACTCTATCGATATGTCCCAGAACAATGTAATGTCTGGATGGGTACAAACTTTAGATCTGCTCAAGGATAACAACATCAATAATCACTTGCCTTTGGACAGTACGTATGAAGATGGAGCCAAAGCTTTGGGAGAGGGCAAGGTAGGGCTTTGGTTTATGGGCAACTGGGCTTGGAATGGAATAAAGAGCAATGATACGGCTAATGAGGAATACGGTTTCTTGCCCCTTCCGTTAAACGATAATACGGATGATCCTAACAATGCTAAGATCACAGTTGGTGTGACAAAGTATATATTCATCGACTCCACAACTACCACACCTCAGCAGCAAGAGGAAGCAAAGAAGTTTTTGAACTGGCTGGTATATGAAAAGTCCGGACAAGAACTTTTGGTTAACAAGGCCAATGTTATACCGGCGTTCAAGAATATTGACTTGGTGCCTACCGATCCTTTGAGTAAATCGATCAAGTCATATATGTCGAGCGGAAAGACGCTGCCATTTATAGCAACCCTTCCACCTGATCATGGGGGCATCACAGGAGCATCTATCCAAAGCTATATCAGTGGAAAGATAGATAAGGCCGAGTTGTTGCGCCAAATACGCATATACTGGAAAGCTCAGCAGGAATGACACGAGACCAGTCACGGGAGGAAGATAAGGGTGTTTAAATTAACGTTAAAGAAAAAAATAATTAGTGCAGCGCTCATACTGGTTATCGTACTGTCCCTTTCAAGTGTAATAGGCGTCATTAAGATGTCGGAAATGGGGGAGGCTTCCGATAAGGTAAATAACAGGTCTTTACCTGCGGTTATTCTTCTTCAGGGTATGGATAAGCAGATTACAGAAATCGATAGACTCACCGTTCGAATGATACTCGAAGAGGATGCTGCCGTTCGCAGCACTTATCAAGAGGAACTAACCAAAGCTACAGCTTCAATGGATAAGAGTGTAAATAAATATCAAAGTTTAGCCTCTACGGCAGAGGAAAAAGAACTGTTCACCAACTTTTATGGTCAGTGGGCAATGTATCTTCGCCATCTCAAAGTGGTTTCCGCTGCAATGGAGGAAAACGATAAAGTGATGGCCTACATGATCATACATGGGAACACTGCAATTTATAAGGCGGCATTAGATGACGTTAATAAATTGAAGCTACTCAATGAGCAGTATGCCACGGACGCTGCTAATCAATCGAGTGATTCCTACCATTCAGGTAAACTGTTTATGATTTCGCTGACTATCATATGTACAATCCTTGGCATTATCGGTTCTTTTTTACTGGCTCAATCGTTCACTAAGCCCATATTAAAGATAGCGGAACAGATAAAGCTGGTAACGAGGGGGGACCTGCAAGTGGAACCCCTTAGTATCCGATCCAAAGATGAGGTCGGGGAACTGGCATCTGATTTTAATGAAATGTGCGATGCACTGCGCAACCTTTTAAAGGAAGTTGTGGACAATTCCTTACTGGTTGCCTCTACGGCTGAACAGTTAACGGCCAGTGCGGAACAGACAAGCATCGCTACCGAGCAGATAGCTATAAGTGCCACTCAAGTCGCAGAGGGATCTCAGACACAGCTTGCAGATATAGCTGAAACGCTGAATTACACGGTAGACGTTTCTAAAAGTGTAGAGAACATAACCAATCGCTTTGTGAATGTGGCAAATCTCACAACCCAAGCACAAGAAAAAGCAAACAACGGAAAAACCCAAATGTCTTCTACTGTCTCTCAAATAAGAGATGTGCATACCAAGGTAACTCAATCCGCTGAAGTGGTAAATATACTAGGAGAAAAGTCTGCGGAGATCAGACAGATCACAGCTATGATCCGTGATATAGCAGCTCGAACCAACTTGCTTTCACTAAATGCGAGTATAGAAGCTGCGAGGGCGGGAGAGCAGGGAAAAGGGTTTGCGGTTGTTGCTTTTGAAGTACGCAATCTGTCGGCACAAGCAAGTGAAGCAACGGGCAAGATCTCTTCTCTGGTTAACGAAATTGCCTTAAGGACAGATGAAGTTGTGATTTCAATGAATGAAGGTGTTCAATCTCTGAATGAAGGCATGATGCTTGTCGAAGGTGTAGGTAACGTTTTTTCTGAGATTGTAGGTGCCGTTGAAGAAGTGAGCGATGAGGTGGACACTGCGGCTGTAGAGGCAAGATCCGTAAATGAAGGGACCGTTTCTATGGTGGAATCGATGAAGAAAATTGCTGAAATCTCCGAACGTGCAGCAGATTCTACTCAAACAGTCGCAAGCGTAGTCGAGGAAACTACTGCATCCATGCAGGAAGTGTCTGCAGGTGCTAACATGCTTGCCAAGAGGGCGGAAGAGATGAATCAAACGGTGTCAGTATTCAAGATTTAAAATAAGCTTTAAATCAACTGGAGTTAAGAGCGGCAGCCTTGGACGAGAAAAAAGTCCTAGACTGCCGCTGTTTTGTTAAGCTCAAACCATTAGATTACGAATGAACTGCTTCAGCTTTTTTCGTTGCTCTTTTCAGATCCTGTTTACGGCGTTCTTCCAGATACCGCTCCCCATTCTTCTTGTCTGCTGTCAGTGTAAAGCAGGATATGATGGTGAATAGGCCTGCAATGGAACCCAAAATCACATAAGTAATCGGGAAATTTAATACTTCATACATATGCCCGACAATGGGTGAGAAAATGGAAACCACCAGGGAGCCCATAAACAAATACAGCAGGTACATGGTGGAGGACAAGCGCTGGTCAAAGTTAACGGTAATGTACTTGAAGATGGCTACCAGAATAAGCGGTTTCTCCAGAGAGTGAATCATCTTCATCGCAGCTACCCATATAGAACCGAATGGCAGCGAAGAGCCGATAATACGCAAAGACATAATCGACCCGGCAATAATTAATGCCCATTTGGCGGTCGTTTTGTTCACAAACCAAGGGGTAACGAAAAGGAACACAAATTCCAGGAAAACCTGCACAGCGCTCAAATCGCCAAGGAATTGATTTCCTTCCGCTTTGGAACTGAACTGCGATACGAAGTATGTGGCAAACTGTTGGTCATATACCTCATAAATTTGGGTCACGCCAACCATGAATAGCATAAGAAACCAGAACTTTGTGGTACGTACGAGATGCAGCACATCAATGAGCTTCAACGATTCTGTTTTCTGCTGCTCCTGTCCAGAAATTTCGACTTTGGTCAGGAAGATGCAGATCATGGCAACAACGGCAGATACGGAGGCAATCCAGAAGGTCAGATTTACATTGATATTGATGACCCGTCCCGCAACAAAAGTAGCCGCCGCCCACCCGAGTGAACCCCACATACGAACCCGTCCGTATTCAAAGCCATATTTACGCGAAACTTTGTCCATATACGAATCGACGACACCGTTACCTGCATTAAATACCAGGCCGATAAATAGCGCACCAACAATGGCACCAATGACGAACTGCGTTTGAAGCAATGGACCGTATACATAGATAAAAAAGGGTCCAACGAGCAAAAGGATTGTAAAGAGTATGTACAGCAGGTGTTTTCTCAAGCCCAACTTGTCAGATAAGTAACCGAACAAGGGCTGCATGATCAAGGCGACGATTGAATTAGCCGCGTATAGAAATCCCGTGTAGGTTTCTGAAATTTCCAGGCTTTGTCCCAGCCAAATGACAAAAAAAGACATGGCGGCAGACCATGTAAACAGATAAGCGAAGTTAAAAATACTCAGAGACCAATAGTTGCGTTTTGCCAAATTCGTCATGTTTAAGCACCCCTTCAAATTATAGCCGCTCAAATTATTTTCAACGTCAATATGCATTGTTGTACTATTAATTGTAAGGATTATTCACTTGCTTCCATAGGGCATTTTCCCAAGATTTCCTGTGCTTATTACAATCAGTTGATGATTCGATTAAAACGGCAGATTATGTATTACTCTTTCGAATAGAGATGAAGAATATGATGATTTTAAAGAAATCTAAAATGGAGATACGCTGTTACATGGGTGTTTGGAGTAATTAAAAACTTTTACGAGACCTACCGTGTGTGTGTAACTACATCTGTGTCTTGTAAGAAATAAGTCCTACGTGTAAAATTCTCTTATAGTTCATTATGCTCACTAAGTAGGAGGAGAAATATAGGGTAGCCTCATAAATGCAAATGCAAGGGGATGAAATGATTCATTTTTGCAAGTACAAAGTTACTTGAAACAGTGATCATATATAGAGTATTGTGTAACGATGAGTTAAGACGAAATCCGCTTATCTAAAGGCACAGGTTATCACTAGGTTCAATAGACATTGCTAACATCCAGATAGAAGCAGGATGCGAATCAAGAATACGGACAGTTTATGGCTGTCCCTGATTGATGCTGATCATTTTAGATCGAAGTGAGCATTTTTTGTGGAAAGCATGAGTTTACATACTCTAGGCAATCAGATACCGTTCTTTGAATGCAACAATTGGCTACGTTCCTATTAACATATATTATAAAAATTAAAAGAAAACGAATAAAAACAAAATGTTGTGAGTTCGTGGTTGGAGGATTTATTATGTCTAAAAGTGTTTCTACGTCCTTTATTATCATTATAGGATCAATGCTATTTGCCTTATTTTTTGGTGCAGGGAATCTAATCTTTCCACCTATGCTTGGGCAAATGGCCGGAAAGAATGTATGGATAGCCAATGCGGGTTTCTTGGTTACCGGTGTCGGCTTACCATTACTAGCCGTCACAGCCTTTGTTTTTTCGGGCAAAAGCAATTTGCAAACTTTAGCGAGTCGTGTACATCCTGTATTCGGTCTTGTCTTTACAACAATCCTTTATCTAGCCATCGGGCCTTTATATGCAATTCCTAGAACCGGTAGTGTGTCATTTGAAATTGGAGTAAAACCTTTTTTTTCAGACAATGCAGATCATCCTGTCGCACTTTTTGTATTTACTATCCTTTTTTTTGCAGTTGCATGTTTGTTGTCACTTAATCCTACAAAAATTATTGATGTCATCGGAAAGTTCCTAACACCCATTAAATTGACATTCATTGGATTACTTGTGATTGTAGCTATTATTCACCCAATAGGAAAATTCCAAGAACCTGCGGAGGGTTATACATCCAATGTCTTTTTTAAAGGCTTTCAAGAGGGTTATTTAACATTGGACGCTCTTGTAGCCTTTATTTTTGGAATTATCATTGTGAATGCAATTAAGGATAGAGGGGTTACTACAAAAAAAGAGCTGATGATCATTTGTGGCAAAGCGATAGCAATTGCGATTATACTCTTAGCTTTTATCTATACGTCTCTTTCATACATGGGAGCTTCTAGTGTTGAGAAATTGGGCATTTTAGGAAATGGTGCTGAGGTATTAGCTAAGGTTTCCTCCTATTATTTTGGATCTTATGGATCTATTCTATTAGGCTTAATGATTACAGTAGCGTGTTTAACGACAAGTGTGGGGCTTATCACTTCCTGCTCTTCCTTTTTTCATGGTTTATTTCCCAAAATATCCTACAAAAGAGTCGCTCTCATGTTATCTATATTTAGTACCCTTGTAGCCAATATAGGTTTAACACAGCTCATTAAGGTTTCAACGCCAGTATTAATGGCAATATATCCTATTGCTATTTCTCTAATATTTTTAACTTTTTTACATCCCGTATTTAAAGGAAAGTCAGAAGTATATCAAGGCAGTTTGATATTAACCTTTATCATTAGTTTATTTGATGGTTTGAATGCTGCTGGAATAAAAATTAATGTAATTAATGATTTTTTCACCCGTTCTCTTCCATTATATAATGTAGGGTTAGGGTGGTTAATTCCCTCTGTTTTGGGAGGTGTAGCTGGCTACATATTTACTAAATTAAGAGGAAGAAAAATAATTTTAGTACTTATGAAGCCCAAAAAAAACAAATGATTTATCCTATGCATATTAGTCTGTTATATAAGGGACAGCAAGCGCCTGATCTGCTTCGTGCTGCTTACGGTACTGCGAAGGGGTCAGGCCTTTCCATTTTTTAAAGGTCGCAATAAAATAGCTTAGATTGTCAAAACCAACATCCAGCGCAATATCAACCACTTTGCGATCACTTTGCTCCAGCAACCTGCAAGCCTTTTGAATCCGATGATAGTTGATATATTCTACCGGGCTTTTCTGAACCATCTGCTTAAAAAAACGGCAAAAATGCCCCTCACTCATTCCAATCTCATCTGCGATTTCCCGTAAACGTATAGGCTCATGAGCATGACTGTTGATATACGCCAACGCTTTTTTGATCCGTTCAACTTTGTTGCGTTGACCCGCCATAATCACATCCTCTCCGTTAGCGGGGGTCATGTGTGGGTACAGGCAGGCGATCATGCTATAGAGCTGTGCCTTGGTCGCCAGTTCACGGGCAGGCGCATTCTGTTCATGGCTGGTGATAATGTGTCGCAATGCAGCCAGCACCTCTTGCTCCCAGGGCTGCACGCCGCGAATGTGGGGGGGAGGGACAAGCTTTTTACTGATAAATGGGTCAATAAACTGCGTCTGCACCGTATCTTGCGTGCGGCTGTGCAGTATGTCGGGGTGAAACACCACCGCAGAAAATACGCAACGAGCGCTTTTTTGTAAATAACCTGCGTGAAGCTCGCCGCTGTTGACAAAAAGAGCTTCACCTTCGTTCACCTCCGTATAGACCATATCCGTCTGAAATACGGCGCTCCCCTGTTCCACTACGATAAACTCCATCTCCTCATGCCAATGGGATTCCAGTACACTATTTCCATTTAACTGCTCTACGCTCGGATATACGCTGACCGGATACATGGGATTGCCGTGAATGCGGTTTTCCCGCAACATTTCCCTTTGCATTTCTATGACTCCTTTTCTGCTAACTGATTTATATAGAAAACATCAAAATACTGATATAATACGTCAAAATAAAAGAAGTAAACCCTTACATAAATCAATATTATTATAGTAAGGATTTCGAAAAAATCCAACAAGCGATTTGGAATCAAGAATATAAAGATTGAGACGGAGGAAGGAACAGATGAAATTTACAGATGGCTATTGGTTGGTTCGCAAGGGCTATGAAATACAAAATCCTGCTGAAATCCGTGATATCGTGACGGACGATGCTTCCATGACGGTATATGCAGCAACCCACCGGATCGAGCACAAAGGAGATACACTGAACGGAGCGTTGCTGAAAGCGACCTACAGCTCGCCTATGCCGAATGTCATTCAGGTGCGTCTGAACCACCATAAGGGACGGGTGCATCTGGGACCGAATTTTGAAATTCACACCTTGCCAACAGAGGTGGACATTACGGTGGATGAGGACGCAGCGGTACTGAAAAGCGGCGATCTGAGTGTACGAGTCGGCCGTGGGAAGAGCTGGGACGTAGGCTTTTATGTCGAGGATCGCAAAGTCACAGGCAGCGGACATCGGGGACCAGGCTATATTACAGACCCGCAGGATCAGCCTTTTTTCCGGGAACAGCTGGAGCTGGGCATCGGTGAGTACGTATACGGACTTGGAGAGCGTTTCACTCCGTTCGTAAAAAATGGCCAAGTGGTTGATATCTGGAATGAAGATGGCGGGACCAGCAGTGAGCAGGCATATAAAAACATTCCATTTTATCTATCTAATAAAGGGTATGGTGTGTTTGTCAACCATCCGGAAAAGGTATCCTATGAGATTGCATCGGAAAATGTATCAAAGGTTCAGTTTAGCGTCTCCGGCGAATCGTTAGAGTATTTTATTATTGGTGGAGCTAACCCTAAAGAGGTACTGGACAATTACACCAAGCTGACGGGTAAGCCAGCATTACCACCAGCCTGGACCTTTGGTTTGTGGCTGACCACTTCGTTCACAACAGATTATGATGAAGCGACAGTGAACCATTTTGTGGACGGGATGGCTGAGCGGGATCTGCCACTCTCGGTATTCCATTTTGATTGTTTCTGGATGAAGGAATACCAATGGTGCGATTTCCAGTGGGATCAAGACATGTTCCCAGACCCGGAAGGCATGCTGCAAAGATTGAAGGCAAAGGGTCTCAAAATTTGTGCATGGATCAATCCGTATATTGCTGAAAAATCCATTTTGTTTGATGAAGGTATGGAGAATGGTTATCTGGTCAAAACCGCAGATGGTGGCGTGTGGCAATGGGATATGTGGCAGGCGGGGATGGGGCTGGTTGACTTCACGAATCCGGCTGCAGTCGCCTGGTACCAGGATAAGCTGAAGGTGTTGGTAGATCAGGGGGTAGATTGCTTCAAAACTGATTTTGGCGAGCGCATCCCTACCCATGTGGTATATCATGACGGATCTGATCCAATGAAGATGCATAATTATTATACGCATTTGTACAACAAGGCTGTATTTGATGTGCTGGAGGAAAAGCTGGGTAAAAATGAAGCCGCGTTATTTGCACGTTCCGCTACAGCCGGGGGGCAACAGTTCCCGGTTCACTGGGGAGGAGACTGCTCGTCGACGTATGAGTCGATGGCGGAATCCTTACGAGGCGGTTTGTCGCTTGGTTTGAGCGGCTTCGGCTTTTGGAGCCATGATATTAGTGGCTTTGAGTTAACGGCTGCGCCGGACGTGTACAAACGTTGGGTACAATTTGGACTTCTGTCCTCCCATAGCCGTCTGCACGGAAACGAATCCTATCGCGTGCCTTGGCTATTTGACGAAGAATCAGTGGATGTGGTGCGTAGCTTTACAAAACTCAAATGCTCGCTAATGCCATACCTGTATCCTTCTGCTGTGGAATCCTCGGTAAAGGGACTGCCGATGATGCGGGCTATGGTATTGGAATTCCCGCAGGACCCAACCTGTGCAACACTGGATCTGCAATACATGCTGGGGGATTCCATTTTGGTAGCCCCAATCTTTAATAAAGAAGGCAATGTACAGTATTATGTACCAGAGGGTCAGTGGACAAATTTGCTTACGAATGAGAGCGTGTCAGGTGGTCGTTGGGTTAACGAGCATCATGATTTTACAACTTTGCCTGTGCTCGTGAAGCCGAACACACTGTTGGCAATCGGTCATGAGGACAGTCGTCCGGATTATGATTATGCTGATCAAGTGGCGCTTCATTTGTTTGAGCTTGGTGAGGGGCAACAGGCTCGAACGGTTATCGTGAATACCTCAGGTGAAGAAGAGCTAACGGTTATTGCCAGCCGCAAGGATTCTGTCATTAAGGTGAAGGCAGAAGGTGCTGTTAAACCATGGTCGATCGTCCTGCGCGGTATCCACGAGGCTGTTCAAGTGGAGGAAGGCAGCAGCCAGCCGGGAGAACAGGGTGTAATCATTACACCAGCTTCCAGCGGACAGCAAGAGCTTACTATTCACTTGGGCTAGGTAAGGCGCTAGAAAGTGGATGAAATATGTCACAATGTAGCGATTATATGCAAAGAAAGGGCTTGCCTGATCCAACAGGCAAGCCCTTTTTGATGCAGATTTTTGAGAGAATCCGTTGCAACTTTTAGCATCGGGTATCTACTCCTATCCATTGTGCTGGAGTAGCAGCGGTACAATATACTGCCGGAAAATATCCACAGGAGTCCGTTTCTTTTTAAATTTATCGGCGGTAACGACAACAACCATGTCATACGACGGGACGACAACAATATATTGCCCCCCAAAGCCGAGAGCGTAAAAATAGTCCGTTTCAGTTCCTGTCTCTGTTCCATCTGAAAAGGAAGAAGTCCACCAGTGCCATCCGTAAAATGCTTTTTGTGGTTTGGCAGCAGGAAGAAACGGATGGGTTGAACATCGGACCGTCTCTGCTTGGATGATCTGCCGTCCTTCCCAGCCTCCTTCATTCAGGTAAAGCCGCCCGAATTTGAGCATGTCCATTGGCCTGAGATGCAGTCCGAAGCCTCCCGTATGAGTGCCCTGAGGATCGGTTTCCCAATGGTAGCTTTCGATACCGAGCGGTTGGAATAATTGCTGCTCGGCAAATTCAGCAACTGTTTGTCCAGAAACATGACGTAGTATGGTGGCCAAAAGTTGAGAACAGCCAGAACTGTACTCCATTCGCGTGCCTGGCACATCCGATAATGGCTGTGAAAGCACAAATTGCACCCAGTCTGACGTTTTGCTCATGGTAGGAAAAGAATTTTGTCCGCCAAATTCCGTCCAGTTAAAGCCTGCAGACATCGTCAGCAGATGTTCAATCGTAATATCACGCTTACGAGAATCACTATCTGTGGCCAACTTGGGAAAGAATTCGAGGATCGGCGTCTCGGGTTTCGGTCCCCGTTGCTGGTTCATAGCGATACTAACTAATGCAGAAACAACGCTTTTGGTACAGGAATTTATTTTATAGAGTTCGTTAGCAATTTGAGGTTCACGATAGTAATTCATGACCATGTTACCCTGCTGCTCAATAAGGCAGCTGCGGGTTTCCAACTCGTTAAGCACGTGAATAAGCGGTTTGAGTTCCAGACTGTTCATGCAGATCCTCCTTGAGGCTTATGGCATTCCAATACATAGTATATCATTTTTTTATAGTCAAAATTCGAAGAGTACAAACTGAAAATAGTCATTTCCCTAATTTTGAATTTTTTTGTTTTTTGATATTAAAAAAGATATATATGTTCACTGAATAGACACAAATATATTTAAAAATCTATACACTATTTTCTATTTCATTCAAAAAAACAATCGAATAAAACGATATATAGTAAGTTGGACATTTTATTCAGAAATAACTGGGGGACCGATTCATGAATTTAACGATTAAGGCCAAAATGATTCTTAGCGCGATACTGATCCCGAGTGTGATTGCAGCTATGCTGCTGACCAATTACATTTTAAGCGTACATAGTGAGAATGAGTACAAGGATATTATGAATCGTGAAGAGGCTATTGCGTATAACTCGAAGTCTCTTCAATTTTTGTTAAACGGCATATCTAATGATGAGCGGGCATATTTGCTAACTCGTGATGAACAGTATGGGAAAGAGATCGGAAACAAGCAAAGTGAAGTTGTAAAGTTGCTACAGGAAACAGAAGCTCTGCTTAGTACAGGCAATGAGGATTCTAGTAAAAAGATGACTGATCTCAAGACGGGGATTAATACCTATATGAATCAAGTTCATCGTTTACTGACTACAGCGGGGTATCAGAGTACAAGAGATGATGGTTTCCCGCCATTTTCTGATTTGCTCGATGATTTTGAAAACGAACGGGTGTTGCGCAAGCAACTTGATACCAAGGTAGTAGCCTTCGTCAAAGCTCAAGAGGATATGGTGACGGTGAAAGTACAGCAAGCGCACCAAACGATGACGAATACATCCTTGATTACGAGTATTGTAGGACTTCTAGTTATCATTTACAGTATTTTTCAATCCATCGTTCTGATTCGTTCAATTCGTCCATTACACCATATGAATGAGCAGCTGTTGGAAATGTCTGAGGGTGGGGGAGATTTGCGTAGCCGACTGGATATTACGTCCAAAGACGAAATCGGTATGATTGCAAGCTCCTACAACAAGCTTATTGAGGGGTTCCGCAGTATTATAGTGGATGCACAGGATACGGCGCGTACATTAACCGTAACCGCAGAGCGGGTTAGCGTAAGTACAGAGGAAATGAATCAGGCCAATCGTCATACTTCCGGTGTAATGGAAGAACTAGCGGCTGGTATGGAGCATCAGGTTGATGATATCACACAAACTACAGATACCGTGAAAGAGCTTGCCCACGAACTGGAGCATATTGCAGCTACGAGCCAGCAGGTATATGAGTTGTCTGATACAGCCGCTAAAGATGCAGAAGCAGGGGAACAATCTATAGGTCAGGCTATGCGTCAGATGGAGAAGGTAAGCGAAAGTGTAGACAGCTCTGCACGTGCTGTACGTTCACTTAGTGAACAGGCCGAACAGATTGGCATGATTGGAGCTGTTATTACTGGAATTGCTAAACAGACAGGAATGCTGGCGCTCAACGCGTCGATTGAAGCGGCAAGAGCCGGAGAGCAGGGCAAAGGATTTGCAGTTGTAGCCTCTGAGGTAAGAAGATTGGCCGAGCAGGTATCGGTTTCAGCAGCAGAAATCACACAATTTGTGCAAAATATTCAGGAGCATGTTGGAAATGTCGCTTCCAGTATGCAGACAGGGACGGTTGAAGTGCAGTCTGGCGTAAAGGTCATGCAATCCGCAGAAACCGCATTTCGTCAGATTGGGAGTTCCATTCAACAGGTCAGCGAACAGATTCACAGTGTAAACCGGTCCGTAGAACAAATGTCCGGCGGATCCGAGCGAATGGTGGAAGCAGTAGAACGAATTCGTGAAGTAGCAGAGCAGTCGGCAGGGGGAACCCAAAGCGTCAGTGCGGCGGCTGAAGAGCAACTGGCTTCCATGGAGGAAATCGCATCATCTATTCATACACTGGCGGATATGTCGCAACTGCTGAATGCAAGGGTCGGTGGATTTAAAGTATAGCCGCATAAAACCTCACCAATGTAAACACAATAACATCTGTTGAACGAATCAGAACAGCTGTGTTATTACTTTTGCAAAGGTGGTAACGGGATGCAACAAAATAAAGGGAATCTGCTTGCGTTAGGTTCCATCCCGCTGATGATGACGCTGGGTAATTCCATGCTGATTCCTGTGTTACCGGAAATCGGACGTAAGCTACATGTAAGCTCTTTTCGGATTAGCATGTTGATTACAGTATATGCGGTGGTGGCCATTTTACTGATACCGATTGCGGGCTATCTCTCCGACCGATTTGGCCGTAAGGCGGTGATTGTTCCCTGTCTGATTCTGACGGTGATTGGTGGGGGAATTTCTGCGGCAGGAGCATGGCTGCTTCACGATTCGGCAGCATACTGGACCATTATTGCAGGCCGTCTGCTTCAGGGTGCGGGAGCGGCAGGGGCTTTTCCTATAGTCATTCCGCTTGTGGGTGATCTATACGAAAATGAGGATGAGGCCAGTAAGAACCTGGGGGTCGTCGAGACTTACAACACATTTGGCAAAGTGCTAAGTCCGATACTCGGTGCCGCATTGGGAGCTGTTCTATGGTTTTTGCCACTGGCAGTGATTCCAGGCCTCTGTCTGATTTCGCTCATTTTGGTGCTTTGGCTGATCCATGTGCCTAAGCGTAACAACCAACCGATTATGTTTCGGGAGTTTGTGGGAAATGTGAAGCGAGTGCTTGCCGAAAAAGGACGCTGGCTCTATGCTATTTTCGCTATGGGCGGCATTTGTATGTTTGTCATTTTTGGCGTCTTGTTCTACTTATCCGACATCTTGGAAAGTCGTTACAATCTCCATGGAGTGTGGAAAGGTTTTGTGTTAGCCATTCCACTGATTTCCCTCTGTCTGTGCTCTTATATAGGAGGCAAGGTCATCGGCAAGCACAAAAAGCGCATGAAGTGGATCGGTTTTAGTGGTTTGGCCATATTGACGATCAGCTTTGCCATTCTCGGATTTATCCAAAATATTTATGCGGTGATCGGACTGTTTACGTTAGGGGGCGGCGGAATTGGGCTCGCACTGCCTTGTTTGGATTCTCTCATTACAAAGGGAATTGAAAAAGAGGAACGCGGAACCATTACTGCCCTCTATAGCAGCATGCGCTTTGTCGGGGTATCACTAGGTCCTCCGGTTGTATCTTTGCTGCTGGGCAGCAGTGGACATGGTCTGCTCTTTGGCGTGATGGCCGCAGTGGGAGGCATTGCAGCTCTGCTGATGCTGTTTGCGGTCAGACCCAAACAGGATGAACCCACAGATGACAAATCCACGGACCGTATGAGTGTAGATGAGGAGCAAACAAGCGTGTCCCGAGAAAAGCCTCTTTCTCCCAAGCTAAGACGCAAAACTCCTGCGAAATAAATGAAAAAGCACCCATTGTCCATGAAACCATGGCAACGGGTGTTTTTGATAACTAAGCAAGTAAAAGCTAATATTCATTTGTAAAATATAGTCTTACCCTTCTAGAGGGAGATGCGTCTTAGGCTTGTGGCTCACAACGATTTGTATGACATAGATCAGTAAGAACAGTACAATAAACAGCGAAGAAAGACGGTACATCCACGCATAATCACTTGCTTTGGCGATAATGCCAAGTATAAGTGCTCCGGCTGCAACCCCGAAATCGAGGGAATTGAGAAACATACCGTTTGCCATACCCCTCTGTTTAGGAGACACGACCTGAATCATCCAGGTTTGCAGGGTCGGCTGCATGACACCAAACCCGAAACCGTAGCAAAGAGCAGACATATACATGAAGACATCACTGTGCGCGTAGGAAAGCAGGATTAGACCGCCAATTAAAAACAGGGAGCCAGGGATGAGCAGTGCTTTTGCCCCTTTTTTGTCGTAAATACGGCCCGAGAAGGGACGCACGATCAGCACGGATACTGCATTAAACAGAAAAAAGTAGGCCGGGTGCGCCAGATTTGCTTCATCCCCGTAAAGCGCCATAAAGCCGAGTAATCCACCATATGTGATAGACATCAGCATATTCAACAAGGCGGGAACCCACAATTTACGGTTAAATGCCGGTTTTCGCCCTTCTTCCAAAGGAACCATAGGTGGTTCGATGTGCCCTTTGGGTAGTGTACGGATCAGCCAGTAAGCCAACGGGAATATCACAACAATTACAGCTGCTGTCGTATAGGCAAGCAGGTTAAAACTCCCGTATTGCAGCATCGAAATACCGATGGTTGGCCCAATCGACATCGCCAGACTGGTGGACAGACTAAAGAAGCCCATTCCTTCACCGAGACGTTTGGGCGGGATGACGTCAGAGGCCATCGTTGGAAAGGCCGTACTACTCATACCGAAGCCGATCCCAAATAACATCCGCATGAGCAGAAGCACTGTAATCGTCGGCGAAACACTGTACCCCAGCGTTCCTGCCAATGCGAACAGCAGGCCCACGAAGATCAAGGTACTGCGATGTCCTTTTTCCAGCATACGGGCTGAAAAGAGTCGTGCTGCAATCGCACTTAAAGCGAATAGGGTGGTAACGAGACTCACCTGAACGGAACTAGCGTGGAATGTATTTTTCACATAAGAAGGAATGGAAGATAGGATCATCTGTAATTCCAAAAACAAAAATAAATTGGAAACCGTAAGAACGATAAATTCCTTGGTCCAAAGAGGTTGCTTGCCTTGTTGCATATTAATCGTTCTCTCCTTGTTTTTCTGATTCGGTCATGTTGGCGTGAATTTGTAAAAGAGTCTGGCGGAATTGCTTCAGATCGGCCGAGGAAATTCCTTTTACAAAATCGTGATTAGCATCAAGTTCGACAGGAAGAGTCTCCTCCACAAGCTGTCGGCCTGCTTCAGTCAAATGAAGCAGATAGGCCCGACGATCCTGTGGGCTATTTACACGTCGTACCCAGCCCTTCTTGTCCAACAAATCAATAATTCGAGTCGTGGTAGGCTGGTCCTTTACGGCCTTAGCTGCAATTTCTTTCTGATTTAAACCCTCAGCCTGATAGATTTGGTACAGAACCGACCATTGCTCTGGGGAAATATCATAAGGTTTGAGGCGCTGCAAGAGCTGCTGACTCATTTTGCGGTGAGTAATCCCGAGCAACATCCCAATGGAACAATCGGGAGGCAAGTTATTCATAGGTACTCCTTTCTGTTTCCCGTACATAAATTACTTCGAAATTAATTAGTTGTTATAACAATTATATGAACAACAAGTTATTTTGTCAAAAAAAGTTGTTCAGCGTTTTGGGTTCTGCCATCACTAAAGTCAAAATAAAAAACAGCCCGTAAAATACGGGCTGTTTGGGTTGATATAGTATCGTTTTGCCATGACTAGCGAATTAAGCTTTAGGTACAGTTTCCCAGTCCTTCAGGAAGCGTTCGATACCACTGTCTGTCAGCGGGTGTTTCCACAGAGAAGGAAGCAAGGAACCTGGAATGGTGGCAATATGTGCACCAGACAGAGCAGCATCTTCCACATGCTTAATATTACGGATGGATGCGGCGATGATTTCGGATTTCAGACCATGAATGTCCAAAATTTGTCTCAGTTCACGAATCAGCTTCATGCCATCAACAGCGATATCATCCAGACGTCCTACGAACGGGCTGATAAAAGTAGCGCCAGCTTTGGCTGCCATCAAACCTTGAGCCGCGGAGAAAATCAGTGTTACATTCGTTTTGATTCCGTTCTTGGTCAGCTCGTTACAAGCGTACAAGCCGTCTTCGGTCATAGGAAGCTTGATAACCACGTTCGGTGCCCACTTGGCGATATCATATGCTTCTTTGAGCATATCTTCAGCCTTCAGACCAATAACCTCAGCACTTACGGGACCTTCAACGATACTGCAAATCTCCTGAATGACTTCCTTGAACACTCGACCTTCCTTAGCGATCAGTGAAGGGTTCGTTGTTACACCATCAACCAGACCCAAACGTTCAATACGTTTGATTTCTTCAATGTTACCAGTATCCAAGAAAAATTTCATTTGATTTCCTCCTCAGGTTTATATAATACATAATACATATCACATGCGATGTACAATAGTTCATTATAAATGTAGCATATTGCACACGTTAAACTTATAATTAGTATGTATTACATTCTTAATTGTGACACATTTTAAATTTGAAAACAAGCTGTGTATGATTAAAATTTGATGAATTGTCGGAAGATGCTGAAATTTACCGATCCATGCTCACTTATAATGTATACTACCCCACTCCATAAGGAGGTAATCATTATTCAACTGTCTGAAAGACAGCAGGAAATTGTTGATATTGTCCGGCGTCTGGCACCTGTTACGGGGGATAAAATTGCTGAAACACTGGGACTGACACGTCCGACTCTCCGTTCTGACCTTGCTCTGCTCGTTATGCTCGGGCTGGTGGATGCCAAGCCGAAGGTAGGCTACCTCCCAGGACGTTACCCCAAATATGATAGTCATATCGGCAATATGCTCAAAAAGCTGACTGTGGCGGATATACTTAGTGATCCGATTTTGATTTCCGGTGACACTACCGCCTATGATGCGGTGCTGATGCTGTTTCAGCAAAATACAGGCACGCTGATGGTCACAGGGGAGGAGCAGGAGCTCATTGGAATTGTTACCCGCAAGGATTTGCTGAAGGTCATGTTGGGGCATACCGATCTTCACACCGTCCCGGTGACCATGGCAATGACGCGCCGGGCCCAAATGACGACGCTTGCTCCAGAAGACACTTTACTGGAAGCGATATCGAAACTGATTCGGCATCAGGTCAATTGTCTTCCAGTCTTGGACGAGCAATGTAGCTCCTCAATTCCAATTCAGGGGTTGGTAGGACGGGTTACGAAAACGGACATCATGAACGCCATTCTGAGCTTGACAGAAGAAAAAACGTAAAACATAAGTAAGGGGGCCTTGTATGTACTGGTTGGCCATGCTGACGATGCTGATTGACCATGTCGGACTTGTATTTTTTCCGACGGATCCGGCTTGGAGAATTGCCGGCAGGCTTGCTTTTCCAATCTACGCGTACGCGCTGTATGCGGGATATACTCATACCCGAGACATGCGGTGCTATATGCTCCGTCTACTCGGGCTGGCTCTGATTTCTCAGGTGCCCTATATGCTGGCGTTTGATGTACACAGACCGAACGTAATCTGGACGCTATTAGCCTCGTTGCTTGCGCTGGCTGCTGCATCCCGCTTGAAGCATTGGACGGCTGTAACGGGCCTGTACGTCCTCTCAGCTCTGGTTATGGAGCTCAGCCAGATGGATTACGGAGCCTATGGACTGCTGTTGGTTCTCATTTATCGATACACTCGTTCATATATGATGATTGCAGCCCATTTTGTTTTGAACGCAATGTATGATATGGTGCATCACGCGAATCTTCAGCACTTTAGTCTGCTGTCCAGTATTCTGATCGTATGTTTTGCAACTGGAGAAAGCGGATTTTATAGTCGGGTACCGCGTTGGTTGTGGCGTAGCTTTTACCCGGTACATCTGGCTGTTATCGCGACAATTCGCATCTGGCCCTAATCTACATCTCATACAGTAAAAGAACCTTTAAAACCACGACATAAAATGGTTTTAAAGGTTCTTATTTATCCTTCAATAAGCTAGCCAACGTTTAGGATACCTTGTTGGGACCTTGGGCAAAAGGAAGTGGGCGAAGGGGAGCACCTTCCTTCATGTATTGCACCAATACTTCTGGAATATTGTGTATTCCACCTGCATTGACGCGATAGCCGTTCGTTTGCCCTGGTGAGTTAATCCCGCGTTTCACCGTAAACGTAACGTCAATACCCAAGGAACGGCAAATTTCCATCGTCTCCTTGGTATACCCACCATAAGGGAAGGCAAGTACATTCTGATCATTGTGTAGATGCTTGAACAGCTTCTTGTCAGCCATGTCCAAATCGGTAGAAACTCGCTGTTTGAACTCATCCTCGGTTTCCATTCGCCCCAGCTTTTTCGAATACACTGGAGCCATCAGAAGCGGCTTTTGTTGGGTGCGCGCTGTGTTGGAGTATCCGTAAGCATGCTGGTCATTGGTATGATTGTAAAAATCAATGCCCTCGGCATGCATCTGATGAATTTGATCCCATGTCAGCTTTGGAATACCAATATGTTTGGGATTGCTGATCGTGGACGTGATAAGAAAATTGGTTGCCGGTACCTGGTACTTTTTCAACACGGGAAAAGTGTCCGTATAAAAGGACTCATAGCCATCGTCGAATGTCATAAGTACCGCATTATCGGGAACCTTGGCTTTATGTAAAATAAAATTCGTATACTCTTTCATCGTGATCCAGTGGAAGCCGTTAGCTTTCATTTCGTCCAACTGCCTCGTTAAATTACTAAGCTTGAGAGCACCGGGATCAGGTGGAGTCTTGGTGACCTCATGATACATCAGGACAATTACTTTGTTTTGGTAATATACTTTATCTGGTGTAGGCGTCAGTGAAAATAAATGGCGTACCAGTCGATCTGCATTAGCTGTGCGTGTACGATGAGTCCCTTTAACTGTAGGTGTGTGGTATATGCTACGTGCTTCATACACCAAAATCCCTAAAATAGCCAACAAACTTATGATTAGCAACGTTCTTTTAAAAAAAGTGTGTTTCATTGAATGACATCCCCCGCATGCAAAAAAATTCTGAAAGTATAGAGGTTTATACTAGATATGAAACTAGCAAAATCTAGTCTATCATACCGAAAACACGCGGGGGAAATATCACAACTTTGTTACCTCTGTGTTGCTTTTACAGATACCGGTGAAGAGGTCGGGAAGTAACCGATCTCGACGGCATGCTGGATCATGTTCCGAATAAAATTCAGGTCGGTTGCCGGGCATTGAACGCCAGCTTGTTCCAGCAGAGCTGCGGTTACAGAGCATCCGTAACGGTAAGCTGAATCCTTGGCTCCGTCACCTTCCAGTTGTCCCATAGCAAGGTGAAGTGCATCCTCCTGAATGCCGGAAGACGGATTTAGCAACCAGGCGCTGTAATCGTCAAAAGGCAGGGTTTCTACTGCGTAACCGAGTTGGTTTACCATAGCGATCAGTTCATCATATGGCAGTGGGTTCGGATTGCAGATATGGAAAATACGGTTTGCGCTTTTTTGGTGAACAGACAGTTCTACGATAGCACGGCTGGCGTAATCAATCGGTGTGAAGTCCGTATGCCAATCGGCTTGTGGCGCTTTGCCCAGCAGCAGCATCGCCTTCATCATACGATAATAAGCATTGCTATCAATATTTCGCTGGAAGCGTCCGTTGGCCGAATGGGCTGTCAAATTACCCGCGCGATAGATCGAGACAGGCGTACCCGCCTGAGCTGCTTGGAACAACAGCTTCTCCGCCGCGAGTTTACTGTTCGTGTACAGGTTGTCCACGTTCAATTCATCTGGGAAGGCAGAAAGCTCCAATGCCGACTCCCATTTTCCTTCGTTAGCAAGATCCTCCGGTATTCCCATAGTCGAGACATGATGGAAGGATACTCCCGGCTTGGCTTGGGCGATTTTCAGTAGTTCCAGTGTTCCGGTCACATTCGTGCGATCGAAGGCTGCCGAATCACCAAAATGGCGAACGTCAGCGGCGCTGTGAATAATGCCGTCGATTTGGTGCTCTAGCATATGGCGGTCGACAGAAGAGAGACCCAGATCAGCTTGCTCCAGATCCCCATAGACAGCCTTCACTCGTCCTTTGATCAAGCTGGAGATATCTTGTCCAAAATATCCCGTCAATACGGACTGAATACGCTCGATACCAGATGGACCGTCCTGAGAAGGGCGTACCATCGCGTATATTTTGGCTTCTGTCCGTTGAAGCAGGTCATACAAAATGTGCGAGCCCAGATAGCCTGTAGCTCCGGTCAACAAAATCACGCGCAAGTCGCGGACTTCAGCTAAGTCAGAAGCACCAGACAGCTCAATAGGATGCTCATTCAAATCCATTTTTTCTTGAGGAATCGCGAGTGGCTTGCGTTGCTGCGTTTGTTCCGTACCTAATTGTTCCACGTATTCAGCAAGCTCACGAACGGTTTTGTAACGGAAAAAGTCTCCGATGCGCAGCGCGCCATAACGCGGCTTCAGAATAGCCAGCACATGGATGACACGAAGCGAATCGCCCCCGATCAGGAAGAAATCATCGGTAGCGCCAATGTTATTTTTACCAAGCACTTGAGTCCATGCTTCGGCAATGAGTGTTTCGGTTCCTTCGCGAAGAGGTTCCCCGCCAAATGAAAGATCAGACGCTTCCGGAAGTGGCCGCAGGGCCAGTTTTTTGCGATCGATCTTGCCAGTTGGTGAAATGGGCATAGCTTCCAGATGAACGACATGGCTTGGTACAAAATAAGAAGGTAGCTTGCCCCCAATATAAGACTGAATAACGTCCTGTGGAATGGATTGTCCGTCTGAAGTGGTGAAATAGCCAACCAGCATGTTCTGATCTGTGTGATCTTTGACGGCTACCACAGCGACGTCCTGAACACCTGGGTGTTTGGAAAAATGGTCTTCAATTTCCCCAATTTCAATCCGATTTCCCCGAATTTTGAGCTGCGAATCCTTACGGCTTACATATTCAATCGTACCGTCTGGAAGCAGCTTGGCGATATCACCCGAGCGGTACATTTTTTCACCCGGAACAAAAGGATTGTCCACGAACGATTGGGCTGTACGTTCTGGCTGATGGAGATAACCATGGGCCAATGCAGGAGTAGCAATGCATACTTCACCCGGAATATTGACTGGGCAGAGCTTGTTATCATCGTTAACGATATACACTTTGTAATTATAAATCGGCTTGCCGATCGGGATATTGACGACATGCTCAGGCACGGCACCACGGACCCGATGGGTCGTTGTCGCTACGGTGCATTCGGTCGGTCCGTATACGTTTACGATGTCGGTATCTGTGCCGAATTTGCTTTGGAACGCTCGAACTTGGGAGCCGTACAGCGCTTCGCCTGCTACAGTAACAATTCGTACCTTAGCGAGTTTGCGATAGCCTTCGTCTGACAAGTACGTAGATAGCTGATTAAAGAATACGGTCGGCAAAATGGTAATAATCGTCGTGCCTGTACGTGCAATGGCTTCAGCGAATTCTTCAACAGATACACGTTCTTCGGAAGACAGCAAGTACAATTTTGCACCGTAAAACAAGGCTCCAATGGTATCCCAAACGGATGCATCGAAGCTGTAGGTCGCAAATTGGGTCAATACATCCTGAGGTGTAATGTCGCAATCGCGTTGCACGACAGCTCCTAGGTTAACAACACCGCGGTGAGCGATCAGGGCACCTTTCGGTTTGCCTGTAGAGCCGGATGTATAGATGACATAAGCTAGATCATCCGGACTTACACTAACGTTCGGATTGCTTGCAGCATAGCCTGCCAGCGGCCCGTTAATAGCTAAAATTTCTTTTACCGTCTCAATAGAACCGCACAGTTCAGTCGCTTGTTCCATGAGTGCGGAAGTTGTTAAGACAAAAGGAGAACGCGTGTCTTCGACAATGTAGCTACTCCGGTCAGCGGGGTGGGCGGGATCAACAGGCACATATACGCCTCCGGCTTTTAGGATACCAAGCAGTGAAATAACGGTCTCTAAGCTCCGTTCCATGAAGATGGTCACGAATTCACCTTTGGTAAGACCTTTGGATAACAAGACACGTGCGACTTGGTTAGCACGTTCGTTCAACTCACGGTACGTGTACTCCCCAGTGTGGGAAGCAATAGCGGGACGATCAGGGTATTGTGAAGCCGCCTCTTCAAACATTCCATGAATGGTCTGATGCTCAGGATATTTCACGACTGTATTATTTAGAGCTTCGTGAGCAGCTCGATCTGCATCCGATAATATATCAATTGAATTCACAAGTGCATGGCTGTTGGTTAGCGCGCCACGCAATAGGGTTTCAAAGTATTCTGCGTATCGGACAACCGTTGTTTCCAGCAATAGTGATTGATCATATCGTATCTGTATTTGATAGGTGCCATTGTGTTCACTGACAGCCCAGTCCATAATACGAGATTCTACACCGCTGTCCGTAGGCAGATTTGCCGAAAATGAAGTATCGGCTTGTGGTTCCGCAAGGTATGCACTTGGCTCACGGAGCATCTCCTGAAATAAGTCTGCTAGTTCATGAAAAGTCGTTTCCTTTTCGACTGTCAGCGAAGCTGTAAGCAGACCAGTTTGTGGCACAAAAGTAGAAAAAGAAACTTCTTCTTCTGCGGAAAGGCGATATACCCATGCAGTATATGCTGATAAGAGCAACGCTTGTTTGTCTTCCGCAGTTTTTTGCTGATTTAATTGTTCCGAGATGGACGCTTCTAACTCTACTTGATAAGTAGAGGATGTATGCTTGCGTTGTATACGTGCATAATCCAAGGGAACTAGGAATGGGGAAGGGGTTGTCTGTGTACTGTTTTGTAGTAATGAAGCCATTACGCTAACCTCCTGAATGTATGATGTCTTAATTTAAATGGTAAACTCAGTAAATGCCTCCGATCCCTTCAAATGCATGAACAGGAGGGAGGCATTACCGAATGAATGATTTACTTATGAAATTAACTTTAAGTCGATAAATGGTTATTATGATTTGCTACGGTTGGTGTCTGCAATTTTGAAATAGGATGTAATTTCTTGAAGCTCTTCAGACATGGATGTCAATTTATGGGATGAATCAATGATCGAATCCAAAGAAGCTTTTTGTTCCTCCACCGTTTGCACAATGTGAACACTGTTATTGGCTGTTTTGGTTACAGTGGAAGAAAGATCGTCTGCTGTCGCTGTCATTTCCTGTGTACCCGCAGATATTTGCTCAGTAGCGCTGGATACTTCTTGGATTTGCCATGCTACATTTTTAGTTGCTTGAAGAATATCATTGAACAGCACGCCTGCTTGTCCGGCAACGACGATTCCGTTTTGAACTTCAACGTTTCCTTGCTCCATCGACTTCACAGCTTGTCCGATTTCATTTTGAATTTCTTCAATCAGGGATGTAATCTGTTTGGTTGCATCCGCAGATTGTTCTGCCAGCTTACGTACTTCACTGGCAACGACGGCAAAGCCTTTACCTTCTTCACCAACGCGCGCAGCTTCAATAGAAGCGTTCAGAGCGAGCAGGTTGGTTTGACTGGAGATGCCTGAAATGGTACTGATGATATTGCCAATTTCCTGCGAACGACTGTCCAGCAACTTGATGATACGGGAAGTATTGGTTACTGTATCGGTAATCAAGTGCATTTGGGATGATACCTTACTTACAATCTCGTTGCCTTCGTTAGAGCGTTTCTCTACCGAATTGGCTTCTTCCGCAACATTGGAAGAACTCGTGGCAATATTTTGAATTACCGAAGCCATTTCAGCCATGGCACGTGCACTATCGCCTGTTGCTTTTTCTTGCGAACGGATATTCTCCGTGATTTCACTGATGTTTTGATTGATGATGTTGGAATTAATTCCGTTTTGTTCGCAGATTGCGAGCAATTCTTTGGCAGATTCATTGACTTCATCAGTTGTCTGCTTCACTTTGGTCATAATGCTGTTAATATGACTTACCATATCGTTGAAATTCTGATTTACAAGCCCCAAATCATCATGACCTGCATGAATTTGAACATCCAGATTTCCTCTGCTTACTTCGCTGATACCGTACATCAATTGCTTAATCGGGGACAGCGTACGTTTCACAACCCAATATTGAAGCGCCAGGCAGATCAGTAGGAAAATCACTAAAATGGTAGCGCCGCTAATGAGCAGCTTGGTCAATCCTGCAGGTACGGCACCGGCATCTGCATCGACTGCAAAATATGCAAAGATTTTGCCACTTGGATCTTTAATCGGAGTCATCAAAGTCGTCCATGTACCAAAAGTATCATCGTAGAAGCTGGTGAATGTTGGTTTGCCACTGTCCAGCATACCGGTTACGCCTACTGCTACGACATTGGGTTGCTCATACATAGAGCCAACGAGCATCTTATCTTTTTCAAATGCTTCTCTGAGATCCGTTGGCATCGCCACAATAGATGTCAGATTGCCATTTTCGAGCTCCGTCCCGAAAATATAGGCATGAGAGATATTCGGATTCGTCGCCATGATGTTATCTAGGTACGCGCGGAGTTTGGTTTGAATGGGTCCATCATAATTTTTCTCTTGAACCGCTTGGGTTACTTCATCGGAATTAATGCCTTGGGCCCACTTCAATGTGATTTTTTCCACTTGCCCATGCAATTGGTCTATCAAAATCGTACGTTGAATCAAATAGCTGGACACAATAAGGACTAGCCCAATTAATACGATGTTGAAGAAGGATAATAATAGGTTTTTGGTGAAGAATGATAAGCTACTCCACTTTTTCAAAATGTTCCACTCCCTGGTTGTATTTTTTGTATATGGTGTTGAACCGCTTATCGAATGAGATAATCAAGTCCCCCTTACAAACAAAATAATAGAGATCATAGACCCTTGAATTTTATGTAATAGGTCTTAAGTCCTTTTGCGGACAAGTATGATATCCCTATATATATGTCGTACGAAAAGCCCTTGAAATGAATACCTTACACAATAAAAAATTAATTTTTAATAGGTAAACGCTGTCTGTGTTTCAGTATATTCCAATTTATACTTCAACTTGAAATTTGAATTCATTACAGTCCATAAGCAACTATTCAACAGAAACCATCATACTTTATAATAGAGTCAAATGCACTTATCAATTTGGGACATTTTTCATATTTAACGTTGGAAATGCTTGATTTATCGCGGTTTTTGTGAATTGTTTGCAAATGAGTCTTTATATCCATGCAAAGAGAAGAGGGATAAGAAGAATGTCCAAGCTTACGATTTTAAAGGTTGAGAGTAATCACGAGGATCTACATGAGTTGATTCAAAGGCTGGATGAGGATTTGCTGGAAAGGTATCCTGCCGATGAAATTTACTTGGTTGATTTTACCAACCCGAAAGTTAAAGAAATGGTTTTCGCTGTTGTGTATGTGGACGAAAAACCGGTGGCTTGTGGAGGGCTTAGGCCTATAGATGCGGAAGAAATGGAGCTCAAAAGATTTTATGTCGATTCCTCTTATCGCAGACAAGGAATTGCGGTGAGCCTATTATCTTTTTTGGAAGAGGAGGCCAGCAAACGGGGAGTTGTAAGGATTAAACTGGAGACCGGAGCGGCTCAACCTGAAGCGATTGCTCTCTATACCAAGCGGGGATACGAACCTATTGAACGGTTTGGGGAGTATGAACACGATGAAAACAGCCTTTGTTATGGTAAAAAGCTGTCTCTGTTATTATAAAGCGTTCTCTTATAAAATGGATGATGATCAATACTAGCCTATATAGCGGGAGAGATGATAATGAATTTGAAGCAAAAAGCGGCCGAAAAAGCAGTTGAGGCAATTCAGGACGGCATGAAAGTAGGACTTGGTACAGGCTCGACAGCCTTTTGGGCTATTCAAAAAATTGGTGAGCGTGTAGCGCAAGGATTACATATACAGGCTGTAGCTACATCCCAAGCTTCGGAGGATCAGGCCAGGGAGCTGGGAATTCCCATCATTCCGTTTGATCAGATTGGAAGGCTTGACGTTACCATCGACGGTGCAGATGAAGTGAACGAGCAACTGGTACTGGTGAAAGGTGGAGGCGGAGCCCTGCTGAGAGAGAAAATTGTGGAAAGCAATAGCGACCGATTAATCATTATTGTCGATGAGTCCAAGGATGTGAAGGTGCTGGGTGCATTTCCTTTACCCGTTGAGGTCGTACCCTTTGCCAGTGAGTGGACGTTGGAGGCTTTGCGGGGGACGGGCTGTAAAGCAGAATGGCGTATGAAAGACGGCGAGCGCTTCCTTACGGATAACGGTAATTATATTGCCGATTGTCGCTATGGTAAGATCGAGAATCCGCAGGAATTGGAAATCCGCTTGAATCAAATTCCGGGTGTAGTCGATAACGGACTGTTCATTAATATGGCGGACCAGGTTATTATCGCACGGGCCAATGGACAGATCGACGTCCGTAACAAGTAATGTCTAGGACCCGCCTGCTTCATCATGTGGCATTGATGTTATTGATTTTATATACAGGGCTTCTATTATATTGGATGTTTCTCGGTTTTGGTCGTACATTACGACCAGGCCCCCCGTATTCGTATAATATTGTTCCGTTTGATACGATTAGGCAATACTGGCGGGCAATGGAGTCGTTTCCTTTTCGGGTATGGGGTGTTAATTTGCTCGGTAATATTGGCGTATTTATTCCCTTCGGTATCCTTGTGCCTATCATTTGGGTGTCCATGCGAAGTATAGGCAGTCTGTTGTTAACGATAGTGATCGCACTGGTCATTCTTGAGGTGTCCCAAATGCTGCTGGGCGCAGGTACAATGGATGTAGATGACATCATACTGAATGTTCTGGGAGTATTATGCGGCCGTGTTGCCTATGTATTTTTACGTAAGAAGTTAGGGATTGCAATATAATCGTCCTGCTCTTTGGATCAGTGCTTTAAGACTGTCTAAGAGCGGGCTTTTTTTACATAATGAACTGTAACCTTCACATAATAGACGGTAATTCCTCCATTTATAGGCCATAGGAGCAGGGGAAGGAAACGCTTAAACTTGACAAAAGTGCACAATTAAGATATCTTGGAATAAAGATATGAGTAACGGAGGCTGTTAATATGTCTGTAAAACCAGATGATCAGGACTTAGCGCTTAATTTGTTCGTGGTTCTGGCTCGTGCTTATAATTCGGTCACGTCCCGTACGAATCGGGACATTCATAGTCATGGTTTAAATACAACAGAATTTGGTGTGCTTGATCTGCTGTATTATCGGGGACCACAACCTTTGCAGAAGATTGGAGAAAAGGTACTAATCTCTAGTGGGAATATTACGTATGTAGTAGATAAACTTCAGAAAAAAAACTTGCTTACCCGTCGTGCATCACAAGATGATCGACGTGTGATTTATGCAGAATTGACTGATGATGGACGCCATTTCTTTGAGCAAATATTCCCGCAGCATCATCGTGTCATTATGGAGACCGTAGATGGCTTATCTGTGGAAGAGAAAGAGCAGGCTATTCATCTGTTAAAAAAGCTTGGACTCACGGCTGAGGGGCAGAAGAGTAACGGATCATAAATGGTGCGTGTGCAGGTTAAAACTGCTTTTAGATAAAATACCGACTTCTCGGTATTTTATTTTTTTTGTCGTATTTTGGGGGAGTAGGGTTAATGTAGAGGCGCAAATCAGGTATAATTATCTAATAGTCACGTCCGGAACAAATTCCCCAGTACCTGTTTCGAATACAAATACCTTGTCGGGGAAGGAGCTGTACATGAGTATACAGCAATATACCGCAGGTGAATCGCTATTGATGCAAGCAGGAGCTTTGGCTGAATTAGTTACCCATAAGCAATACGAATTACAGCCCGATCTTTTGCAGCGTTTTGGGGATAACGGTAAAATAAAGACAAAACAGGATTCTATATATAGTTTGAACTATTTAGCTGAAAGTGTAATCATGAACAGCCCTATTTTATTTACACAGTATGTTTCCTGGTTAAAAAAGCTTCTGGAGGGTTTCGGCATAACCCAAGAAGATTTGAACATTAATTTCAGATTAATTCAGGAGACGTTGGTAGAGCACTTCGACCATACGGATAAAACCATGGTGCTGGAGCATCTGGATTCAATTTATTATTTCCAGCTTGTACCCTAGATGGATGGGGAGTGGAAGTAAGGAACGCTGCCTCGTGGCGGCGTGTGTAGGTAGCGAGCAGCATGAAATTGGTCTGCGTATGCTGGCTGATATATTTGAGATGGATGGTTGGGATACGTACTATTTAGGCGCCAATGTACCTAACCGGAGTCTGCTTCAGGCCATTGTGAGCTACAAGGCGGATGTGGTGGCTATCTCAGCTACCATGGCTTACCATGTCCATCTAGTGAAAGAGTTGATTGCTCTCATTCGGCAAGACCCAACGACTAGCCATGTGAAAATTATGGTCGGAGGCTTACCTTTTAATCTCGATTCCCACTTGTGGCAGGAAGTAGGGGCGGACGGATATGCACCAGGTGCGGAGGAAGCGATGGAGGTTGCAGGGGACTTACTTTCGCTCAGGAGATAAGGTTAGTTTTGTGAACCTGTTAGTCATTTTGTAAAGGGGGCCTTTTAATATGAAGGAACCGACAGCAGAAATGGCTGTCCTGCGGAAAACGGTCGAACAATTAACGGATGAGATTGTGAAAAGCAAGGCGGAGGAAGAAAAGCTGCTGAATGAATTTTCATCAATGAACAACGAGCTGGTCAATCTGCAGCGTCAGCTTGCCAAAAGCAATGCGGAATTAACACGGACGAAGGAAGAAGCGGTACGGGCTAATGACCTCAAGAGCACTTTTCTGGCTGTGGTTAGTCATGAATTCAGAACGCCAATGAATGGAATACTTGGAATGATTGAAATGTTAGGTTCATCCAAACTTTCCCCAGATCAACGGCAGGCCATCGGTGTCATACGTGAGTCAGCCTCTCTGTTGTTGAACATGATTAATAATCTGCTCGATATATCTAAAGTGGAAGCAGGACAGATGGAACTGGAGATCGGAAACGTCAGAGTTCAGGCGATTATGAGCCACGTTGCTCAGTTGTTGGAGCCACAAATCTATCAGATGGGTAACCGTTTGCGTATAGAGACCGATTCCGGTGTGGCAGAGCATCTGGAGGGAGATTCGGCAAGGATCATGCAGATCTTGCTCAATCTGTTGAACAATGCGAATAAATTTACCAGTGAAGGATTGCTCATCATTCGAACAAAATTAGTGGAGGAAACAAAAGATTCCCAACGTGTTCGGTTTGAGGTGCAGGATTCAGGTATTGGGATTTCACCGGAGGATCAGAATAAGCTGTTTCAGCCTTATGTACAAGCCGGTGAAGGCAGCGCCTCCCAATATGGAGGAACGGGTCTGGGGCTATGGATATGCAGTTCATTTGTGGAACTCATGCAGGGAGAAATTGGGGTCGTCAGTAAAGAAGGCCAAGGCTCTACGTTCTGGTTTGAAATTCCCCTCATGAAAGGATCGGAGCAGGCAGACGAAATGGAGAAGCATGAAAATGGTGATTTGAAGGCATTTAGCGAGTTGCTGCGTGAGCATAGTCATTCTCAAACTATTTTGGTGGCTGAGGATAATCGGGTGAATCGGCAGGTGGTGCAATTACAGCTTAATCACTTGGGATTCCAGCATATTGATTTTGCTGAGGATGGACAAGCTGCTGTAAGAGCGGCCTCCGAACGATCCTACGCTTGTATTCTAATGGATCATCATATGCCTCTGCTGAATGGTCATGATGCGGCAAAAGCGATCCGCCAGCGAGAAGCAGAAAACCAGCAACCACCTGTACCGATTATTTCTTTGACCGGTAATGTGTCCGAGGAGGATCAGGCACGGGGGCGGGAGGTTGGAGTGAACGATTACTTGATGAAGCCAGTAACGATTGAAAAGCTCTCTGAAAAGCTTGTAAAATGGCTTCCAAAGCCGGAAACCGAGCCGATTTTGGATGAGGAAGTTATACGTGAAATTATGCTGCTGGATGAGGATGGCAGCACGGGACTACTGGAGTCATTGGTCGAAATGTATACAAGTGATACACCTGCCAAAATCAATAAGTTAAATGAACTGGCTGCTGCGGGCGAAGTCACAAAAGTAGTAGAGGCTGCTCATGAGTTGAAATCAGGCAGCGTGAGTCTGGGTGTCGGGCGTTTGTCCTCGTTGCTGTCCGATATTGAACAGCTTGCACGGGAGAACCGACTCGAGAATGCGAAAGCGAAGTTGTCTGCGCTCCAATCTGTCTATCAAGCAACGTGTTTAGAACTGGAACGCTATATTCACCAGCGCTAGACCGTTTTCCCCCCTTATTAGACTTTCACGCGAAAGGAGAACGTAAGAGACATATATGAAAGAACAGTTGCGTTCCATTCACCCGCTGGCCTGGACGATTATTGTCGGTACTATTTTCGGGCGGATGGCGACATCCATGAGCATCCCGTTTTTGTCAATTTACCTTACCACCCGTTTAGGGGTGACCCCCTTTCATACGGGGGTGATCGTGTCGGTAAGCTCGTTGGTCGGCATTTTTGCCAGCTTTTACGGTGGATATATTTCAGATCAAATCGGACGGCGTAAGGTGATGTTGGTGTCCATTGCGATCTGGGCGCTTGTATTCGTTGCTTTTGCGTTGGCGGAAGCGGCCTGGGCCTTTTTTGTCATTAATGCTCTGAATGGACTGTGCAGGTCCTTATTCGAGCCAACCTCGCGGGCGCTGTTATCAGATGTAACCCCCAAGGAGAAAAGACTGCTTATCTATAATATGAGATATGCGGCCATTAATGTTGGGGTAGTAGCAGGGCCGTTGCTTGGTTTGATGTTAGGATCTGCATCCAATGGTACGCCGTTTATGGTAGCTGCTGGTGTGTACGCACTATACGGGGTACTGTTGTTGATCCAATTTGCCCGTTATGCATCGGATCTGCATATAGGTACAACGGCGGGAGAGGCTCCACTGCGAATGGCTGAGGCATTCCGTACAGCCAGCCGTGATCCGGTGTTTATGCCGATTTTGCTGGGAACGGTATTTTGTGTGATGGGCTATGCGCATTCCAATTCCACAATGCCTCAATTCTTGTCCTTATCCTTCGCGGAAGGAACTCGATGGTTTACATATATGCTGACGGTCAACGCGGTTTGTGTATTGGCATTTCAATATCCGCTGGTGCGGCTGGCAAGCCGATTTTCCCCGGTGAATTCCCTGATTGCAGGGAATATATGTATTGCGGTCAGCCTGTTGCTGTGCGGTATGCTAAACTCAGGCTGGATGTTTATACTGGATATGGTGCTGTTTACGGTTGGTGAAGTGTTATTGTTCACGATGCTGGACGTATTGATTGACCAAATTGCAGATGCTCAATATAAAGGGACCTACTTCGGTACAATCGGCTTTAATAATTTGGGAAGCGTGCTGGCTCCTTTATTTGGTGGCTGGTTGCTGGATATCTATGGTCAAACGGCTCCGCTTGCTGTTTTTGTTCCGGTTGCCCTGTCGGTTGTGATTGGCATTCCGTTCCTTCTGGTCGCACGCCGCCGTCTGGTGCAGCGTACAGCACGGATTGTGGCTCAAGGAGGAGAATCGGTGCAGCAACTGTCATCATAAAAAGGGAGTTGAGTGCAGGATGAAGTCGGAAGAAGATGTGCTACGAATCATACAATATATGAATGATCCGCAGGTGCTGCAAGACTTGCGCTATGTGCGAGAGCTGAAGTTGCCGCAAGGATGTATTGCCGCAGGCTATGTACGTAACCGGGTTTGGGACAAGCTCCATGGCTATACAACGGCTACACCTTTAAACGATATTGATGTTATCTATTTTGACCCGAAAAATACGCTAGAGGAACGAGATGAGTATCTAGAGTTGTCCTTGAACCGTAAGCAGGCCGGAC
Organism: Paenibacillus sp. FSL L8-0158; assembly: GCF_038592965.1. Classification (GTDB taxonomy): domain Bacteria; phylum Bacillota; class Bacilli; order Paenibacillales; family Paenibacillaceae; genus Paenibacillus; species Paenibacillus polymyxa_D. Next base: position 2,104,187 of record NZ_CP151949.1, read on the forward strand.
GTAACTGGTCTGTCAAAAATCAGGCTCGGATGCATTTTCGCAACGGGGAGGCTCCTTATTCCTCGGTAGAGGATGCGATGAGCCACTGGCCAGAGACGGCAACGGCGGTGGCGGTTAGATTGAATGACAAGGATCAAATAGAGGTCATTTGTCCGCATGGATTGGAAGATCTGCTGGATATGCGGGTACGACAAAGTCCTTTGTTTCGTCACACAACGGCTTATCGCCAGCGTGTATTTGAGAAGCAATGGCTTGATAACTGGCCGTTGCTTATAATGGAGAATTAGAGTGTAATCCTAATTTTAGGATATTAAGGAGAGACGACAAACAATGTTTAAAAATATAAAAACAGATTCAGATCGTGAGGAAGTTCTGGAGCTGTTAACCTACGCCGTGCTGGATCACCCTGAACACGGAGAAGCAGCTTTACGTACCTATCAAGCCTCGGATGACTGGAAGCTGTTCGGTGTAGAAGATGAAGGGCTTATTGTAGGTATTGTCGGCTTTGAGGAGCAGGAGGATGGAACAACCGTAATTCGCCATCTGGCCGTGTTGCCTGAAAACCGTCATAGAGGATATGCCAGAGGTATGCTACTTACGCTCATTCAGGAGCGTAATCCGAAACGGCTTACTGTGGACACGGATGCGGAGGGGGCGGATTTTTTCCGCAACGTGGGCTTTGCCGTGTATGGATCAGAGGATTTGACGGATGGTGGGCAATTCCATTGTGTATATGAAATAGACGAAGAATAAACGAATCTCCGGGTCCCGCGTCCCTCTTTCTACATAAGATATGTTATGCAGAAAGAGGGAGGTGGGTTTCATTGGCGTACCACTACACAGCGATTGGAGATTCTTTAACAACAGGTGCAGGGACGTTGCTGAGCGGCGGATTTGTACCTATCTATCGGCGAATGGCAGAAAGACATCTTCGTACGCCAGTCAGCTACGAGAATCTGGGAATTAACGGGCTGACATCGCAGGAGTTGCTGTCCATGGTCCGCAACAATCCACTTTTTCGGTCGGCGATCAGCCGGGCTGAACTTATAACGGTAACGATCGGCGGGAATGATCTGCGCCCATACATCAGCGCCCTTGCTGGGTCTGGCTTGTCAGGTTCTTCCATTCCGCAAGCGCTGAATCACACAAAAGAACATGTACGTCAAATTGTACATGCCCTGTATCAGATAAAGTCCGGTCAGCGTGAGCCATTTATCATTCGAATGGTGGGATTATATAATCCTTTTCCAGAAGTAAGGGAGGCGGGAGTATATGTGCGTCAGTACAACTCGTTTCTCTATACATTGGGCGGACCAAATTACCGGGTGGCGAACATTTACCCCGCATTTGAGGGCTATGAACGGGCACTGCTTTCGTTAGATCGGGTGCATCCGAACAGTCGTGGTTATCGCGTGATTGCGGAAGAGCTGAATCGGCTTGGTTACGCACCGTTACGGTGAGCGTGAGAGGATGCTTTGGATCGGACAAAGTATATTAAAGAAAGAGGTTCATGATGGCAGTAGAAACTGACCATCATGAACCTCTTTTTATGCATTTCGGTGTGCTAAATCTCCAATACAGCCTTCAGCTTGGTACAGTCTTCCAGCAACTCGGGCAGCTGCCCCAAAAATAGAAGGAGGGCTTTCACGTGAGCTATTTCCACGTTTTCTTCCAAGAGCTCACGCTGTAATCTGCTTAGGATTTGCACATATTCATTCCGGGTAGCTTCATTTAATTTAGTTTGTTTCAGAACCGTATCTATACGTTGCAGTGCATAGGAGATTTGTTTTCCTTTGGTCCAGATTTGATCAGAATCTTCATAGAATACGGAATCGCGGCCCCACATGATTTGATGTTGAACATCAGGGCTCAACATTCCTTGTGCCAGTATATCCGTAATGCTGACGATAAATTCAGCCAGTGTTTGATGCTCCGTCGAGGACAGTTCTGAATCGCTCATTCGGAAGGAATTAATAATGATACTTTTGATGACAAAATTGATATCGTGCGCATAGTCACGTATAGATTGTCCATAAGCATCAATTAAGAAATCAACCATCACGTTAGACAAATAATGTTCAACACGATCAATGGCTTGTGCGATTTTTTCTTCCTTAGAACCGATTAAAGGGACGGAGTATACCAGCAAATGAACTTTATTCTTATAAATCCGGCCCAGCGCAATCAAATACAGTTGTCTCAACTTTTCACGGGAAGGTAGCTGGTGCTTCAAATAAAGTTCTTTAATATCTGCATCAAGAAGTTTTTCAATCAGGACGATTGTCCCCAGCAGCAACTCTTCTTTACTTTGAAAGTATTTATAAAAGGAAGCCTTGACCATCCCGCTTTTGCGGGCAATTTCATCCACCGAGGTGGCATCGTACCCTTTTTCAGAAAACAGGGAAAGGGCGGCATAGATAATATCTTCACTCGTTATTTTTTTCATTGTACCCCCAATTTTTTGCTCTGTCTCTTTAATTTCCAGCGGGCAATAACCATATACAGGGACGGAACCACAAACATCGTAAGAATGGTCGAGTACATCAATCCAAACATAATGGTATACGCCAGCGGTCTAAACATAAGCTCTCCAATAAGCGCAATCGGAATCAGACCGACAATGGCTGTCAGTGAAGTAAGCAATATGGGACGGAAACGCGCTTTGGTCGCTGCAATAACCGCCTCCTTCAGTTCGATCCCTTCACGTCTTGCATCCTCAATAAACTCAATCAGCACAATGCCGTTACGTACGACAATACCTGCCAAGGTCATTAAGCCCAACACGCCCATAAAAGTAATCGGTGTATTTAGAATGAACAAGCCAAGAAATCCGCCTGCTGCTGCCATATACACGGTAGTCAATATGATGAGTGGAGTCGAGAAAGAATAAAATTGCAAAAAGATCAGCATGAAGATTAATAGGATGACGACAACATATAACCATCCTATTTCTGATAAAATGTCATCTTGTCCTGAAATCTCGCCGCCAATTTCCCAAGTGTAGCCTGGAGGAAATTTAATGTCCTGCAATTTAAGCTTGACATCCTTCATGACTTCGGAAGCTGTACGGCCGTGAACTTCAGCTTCAACAGTAATCGAACGCTTTAAATTATAATGGTTAATTTTTTGTGTTGCAAAGGATGGTTTCAACTCAGCCAATTGAGATAAAGGGATTTGAACACCATTGGCATTCGTCACATTCAATTGCTGAAACAAATTTTCAGGATTTTGATCGGTTTGGCTTAGCTTCAGCTTAATATTGATCAAATCTTTCCCCGTATCAAATCGGCTAAAGCTCACGCCATTACCCATTAACAAGAGTGTACGTGTCAGATCATTATTGCTAATCCGATATTGATCCATCGCTTGTTTATTGATTTGGAAATCCAACGTATAGCCTTCATTTTCCATATTGTCTTGTATGTCCTGTGTTCCTCTGGTAGCCATAATGCCTTCTTTTAACTGCTGTGACAACGAACGCAGCTGACCTACATCATTGCCTAAAATCCGAATGGAGATCGGCTTACCGAGAGGCACCCCCACTTTGGCTATTTTCAAGGAAATGGAATGACCCGGATAACGATCCTTTAGGATGGAGGACCATTTGACTGCCATTTCATCGGGATCAAATACACCTTCTTCCCCAACAATAGCAATCTGACCCACGGTTGTGCCTGTTTTGGCGTCAGCGGTCATATCTTGAAACAACTGGGGAGCGTCGCCGCCAGCCGCATAACTGATCGTTTCCACATGAGGCTGCTGCTTCACCCATTTGGCAATATCCTCGGTGACCCGCTTGGTTTCTTCTATAGAAGTACCTATGGGCATACGCACATTAATGCTTAATTGCGGATCGTCTGTTCTGGGGAAGAGGTCGATCGGAATCAGAGCAAGTACACCGTACAGTGAGGTGCTGATCAATAATCCTAATGCAGCATATAATCCAGGTCGTTTAATCACTTTAGGAATAAGCTTGCCGGCATATGCGTTACGAAGAGCATCAATTTGTTTTCCCAGCAGTCCCGGCGGCTTCATGGTGGAGTTGGGCGTTTTTTGACTTCGTTGTCCATACCATTCTCTAAAGATTGGGATGACGGTAAAGGACATGAGCATGGAAGCCAATAACGTAAAAATAACAGCAAACGGTAATGGTTTGATAAGGGAGCCTGCATCGCCTGATAAAAAGAACAGCGGGGCAAAGGAGGCTACAGTTGCCAGGGTTGCGGTCAAAATGGAAATGGAAACTTCTTTCGTTCCATTTAATGCTGCTATCTTGGGGCTCTCACCCAAGGTCATCATTCTGCGTTCAATATTATCATTAATCACCACAGCATCATCGACTAGAATCCCCATTACAATAATGAGGCCGATGACGGTAACTTGATTCAGCGTTACGCCGAGTATAGGAAGAATAATGAAGCCTATGGCAATCGAAATGGGAATAGCCAGTGCGACAAAGGAAGATGTGACCACATTCAATCCCAATGTACATACAATAACAACAGCTGCAATAGCAAACAGCAATTCACGGGTCAAGCCATGAAAAATATGATCAATCCGCTCGGTCTGTGAAAATAACGTATTCAGTTGAAACGTATTAGGCAGATCCGGTTTTAACAACTGCATTTCTTGATTTACTTTACTATAAATCGTGTCTACGTCCGAACCGGTATTACCGTTAAGCGTCAGTGTAATAGCGGGTTTACCGTTAAAAAAGGCCATGTAACTGCTGGTATTTTGCGTAAGTAAAACGCTGCCCACATCACTGAGATACACAGGAGCGCCACTTTCAGTTTTGGAAATAATGACCTTACTCAAATCTTGAGCATTCTTGGACTGCGTCACATTCATTCGGTATGTGCGTTCGTTGTAATCCAGATTGCCTATCGGATATTGCTCATTTTCCTTCTGCACTGCACTCATGAGCTGTTCCCAACTGATATGGTACTGCTGGAGCTTTTGAGCATCAATCTGAATCTGAACCTCTTGATCCGGTAATCCCTTGATTGTTACTTCCGATACACCGTGAATGGTTTTTAATTGATCCTTCCACGATTTCACCATATCATTTAGTTGATACAATTGCTCCACAGAGTCCCCCGTGATGGCGTAGGAATGGATAAATACCTTATTCAAATCATCGTTAACGACAGGCTTTTGAGCATCTGTGGGCAGAGAAGACTGGACATCGTTCATTTTTTTGCGTAATGTATCCCAGACTTCTGCGGCATTGGCGTTGCCTTCTGTCTCAATGATAATTGTCGAAAGTCCATTTTCGGATGTAGAAGAAATCTTTTTAATATGATTGATTTCTTTCATTTTTTGTTCCAGAGGCTTCGTGACCGTTTGTTCTACCTTTTGGGGTGTAGCTCCAGGGTAGAGGGTCGTAACGACAGCGGTTTTCTTGATAATATCCGGCGTTTCCTGGCGGGGAAGCTGGGAGACACTATACAGCCCGGCAACAATTGCCATGATAAAAATAAAGAGGGTCAGTTTTTTCTTTTTGATAAAATATGCAATCATTTGCTCGTTCCCCCCGTGATCTGAACGGGCAGCCCATCGTAGATCAGGTTTACTCCGGTGGTAACGATACGATCCCCGACATTCAGCCCCTTGGTAATTTCAAGCTTATTGTTGGACATCTGACCGACATTCACGACCGTCTTGACCGCCTTGTTGTTCACCACTTTATAGACAAAAGTATCTGTACCGTTATTAATGACGGCCTTGGCTGGGAGCAAAATTTGCTCACTTTGGGTCAATTGGCGGTCTGCCTTTACGACTTGTCCCGGGGCCCAATCATGCTGGGTGTTAGGAACAATCACTTCCACGTTGATACTGCCCGTATTGGTGTTGGTGGCTGGATAAATTTTGCTGACCGTTCCTTCTCTGTTCTCATCGTACAATTGAAGCTGGACTGTCTGACCTTGCTTCCAGTTCGTGATTTCATGATCGGGAACAGGGAGCAGCACCTTGAGCTTGTCGATTTGTCCGATACGATATACCGGCTGTCCAGCGTTCGCCAATTGTCCCACCGTTGCCTTTTTCTCCAGAATAACGCCGGAAATGGGGGCTTTTAAAGCTGTCTTGGAGAGGGAAAGTTCGGCTTGCTTTTTGGCAATGACCGCCTGTTGATATGCCGCAGTAGAGTTATCTTTGGAGGCTTCTGCCTGTTCCCTCGCGGCGATGGCAGACTCTTTCCCGGCTTGGGCTTGCCGCAAGCTGGATTCTGCCGATTGCCGATCTTCTAATGTGGCTCCCTCCTGTATTAAGGAGAGGGCTTCTTGCGCGTCCTGCAGATCCTTGGAGGCGTTGGTTAAAGCGAGCTGTGCATTTTCATAATCGTTTTTGGTCGCAGCCCCCTGATTATATAAAAGCTTGGTGCGTTCAGCGGTGGCTTGTGCTTTAGTCAAAGCGGACTGCGCTCTTTGCACTTTGGTACGGATCTGTGTTCTTTCCTGCTCGCGGGCGCCCTTATTTACTTTGTTGACTCCAGCTTGAGCTGCTGCTTTTTGCGCATCAGCGGATTGAATGGAGGCATCTGCGCTTGAAATAGCGGCTGTTGCATTTTTGATGCCAGCCTGTGCTTCAAGAATAGCTGTATTAGCCTGCTCCAGTTGTAGCTGGTAGCTGGATGGATCAAGCTTCGTCAAGATCTGCCCCTGGGATACAGAGTCTCCTACGTTTACAAGTGTGTCACGTATCAGACCAGATAACTCGAACGATACGGTGGTGTCTTCATAGGGCTGAAGTGTGCCTGAAAGGTGAAAAGAAGTCGATAGCGGCTCATTTTTGACAACGATTGCTTCCACCTTTTGCTTTTGTTGTTCTGCTGCTTCATGATTACTCGATCCTGTAGATGAGCAAGCTGAGGTAAACAGAAGAATGAATATGGCAGATATGTAAAGACTGGATTTCAACAAGATGATCATCCTTCCTATTTTTGTACTTCGTAGTTTATATATAAACTCACTAGTTCATAGACGGATTATATGACTCGATTTGTGGCATGTCAACAACTGATTACAAAAAAAAACTAAATTCAGGAAGCGAAAGAGAGCCTATTCAGGTCCGTGGGAGTACATAGTGGACAAACGTAAAAACGACCTTTCTCAAAAGAAGAGAAAGGTCGTTAAGAAAATAAATATAACCTGTTTAGCCGATTAATTTACGGAATAAGCTGCGCGCAGCCCACTTGCGCTCACTTCGTTTGCGGTATTTGGGTAGAGAACGATAGACGGCAATGGACTGGTTAAAGGCTACAGTGGCTTCATCCTTGCGTCCTAGCATACGGTACATCAAGCCTGTCAGATAATAACCCTCGCTGGAAGAAGACTGAATCTCCTGAAATTGCTGCAGATAATAAAGCGACTTATTGACGTCACGTTCCTTGAAAGCAGCGGCTAAATGCAAATAAGGCTCACCGTACTGTACCCGCGGGTTAATATCCAGTGCTTTTAGTAAATGTTGTTCTCCATCCTCCAGATGGTTTGTATGTACTTCAGCCGTTCCCCGTGCGTTCCAATAGTCTGCTGAGTCTTCATAACGGGATTCAATTACCAATAAAAGCTCCAAAGCCTGCGGATACTTCTTGCTTTCGATCCAGATACGAGCCAAATCGAACTTGGCAGCCACATCGTTGGTGTTTAGCGTAATCTGTTGGCGCAATCGAGCGGCATTGCGTCTTCTTTTCCATGGTTTGCTGATGCTGGGCAATACACCGACAAAGCTGCGATCCAATATATAGATTACGATTAAGAGTACGAGCAGCGCCAGAAACGGGTTGCCGAGCAAACTCCATAGTAAAGAGAAAATTAAAAATTTCCCAATCATTTTTCTCCAATCCTCCTGTGCATGTAACCATCCATACTTTCCACATTATAGCATAGTGTTACTTTAAGGGTCATTAGCACGATGAGATTATTAGGGTTGTTAGATGAGACGAGAAGAAATGTATTTATTTATGATGTTCGATGTACAGTTTTACTAGAAAAGCGACTTTGGAACGATGGTAGCTCTCTACCTCGGTAGGGGACTTGTACGTGCTTTTGAGATAACAGTGGGCACAAATGTAAGCTCCTTTGGAAATAATGATCGAATCCGTGGAATGGCAGAGTACACAACGTTCAGGTTGATGCTTGTGGAAATGTCGCATGTTCAAAGATTCCTCCTTGTATGTACATAGACGGCTATGTTTCTTCCTGAATGCCAAGGTATTGGGATACCAGTCTCCTGTGTCGCTTGGCCTTTCTTGTACCATGAATGAGATTGGATAGCCGGGAAGGCGGAATTTGATACAACTCACAAAACGTCTGCTGATCCATCTGCCTTTCTACAAGTTTCTGCTTGATCACCCATCCAAAGGGTGTTACAGGATGTTTCTTATTGTTGTTCAATGGATTCACCTTTTCTATATATAGGTTGAAAAATTAGTCTGGATTGGTTGTTAATTGGTTATCCAAAGCGTACCATAAGATAAAATAATTCCTGAAAATAGATTTTCATTGAAAATTGCAACTCGATTGTGGATATAATTGACATTATTTTTAGTAACATTCTATAATCGGAATATTACGTAAATAAGTAGGCGCTCTGAATGAGATTTTTATTATCATTACTGGAGGCGGGATATTCATTGGAACAAGCCATTATGATTCGTTCAGAAATACGAAAGTGTATGCAAGAACAAGGCTTTACGCTAGGCGGTTTCTCGAAAGTAACAGAAATAAGGGGCAGCTACCTTAGTTTATTACTCAATCATGATCCCCATAAATATCCTCTACCGCTGCGGCATTTTGACCGTATGACCCAGACCTTAGGTAAGCCGGAGGGATGGCTGTATGAATATTATGTAGAAGAATGTTTTATTACGGGGAAGGCGGATCGTCGTCGAGTGGAGCCATTTTTGCTGCGTTGTGCGGAGCTTGGGAAAACCGATTGCATAAAGCAAGTGTTATCTCAATTGATGGAGAATCTTAGTTATCTTCCTCTGGTGTTTGAAATTGCAGAACGAGTACACGCAGGGGGAAATCCGCAGAGAGCCGTACCGTTCTATGAGTGTGTGGCAGAGCATGAGAAGTATCAGCATTCCGAAACCTTGGCGATCAGCCAATATCGGCTGTTTCGCGCCGCCTTAGGGCAAGATTTGCAGAAAAATAGATTTGCAGCCACACGTTTTGCACCTTTTCGTAATCGTTTACCTTTGCATTTTCAACTGGATGGACTATTACAATTAGCAAACACATATTATACATTGAGTGACTGGAAACGACTCGGGGAATATGCAGATGAGTTAATCGCATTAGCCAAAGTAGTGTATCAAGAGCAGCATCAAAGAAAAACGAGCAAGCGAGAAACGGCTCTTCTGAATACAGAACGACACTTGGTCGTTTATTATGGTAAAGGTTATCTGCATAAAGCTATTTCATTTGAGAAACAAGGATTATATGCGGAATCAAAAAAATATATTGAGGGTTATGCTGATTTAAGTTGGTTTGAAGGGCTGGATGAAGTGGGAAAACATGATGTACAGATGTTTCAAATGTTTGCGGTAGCTAATTTATACACCATAGAAATCCTTATGGGGCATAATCATGTATTATCGGATTACACAGATTATTTAAGTAAGCATAAACTTGAGGTTTTGCCTGGCTTAGCTACAATTCTAGAATCGGCTAATAGATACGGATTTCCCGTAGATGATACATTAGAAAGATTATCTGAAGAAATTTCGGAGTTCAACCAGCAGGATGATCTTGCTAGTCTAGGGTGGCGTTTGCAGTTTCATTATTATTCATCAATCTATTTCTTAAAACAAGATAAGGTTAATGTAAGCATAGCAAATGCTTTACAGAGCCTTGAATTATCGGTTATTATTAACAATAGTAGTGCGTTTGCACAAATTGTAGCTTTATTTGAATTCTGTAGGGATAAGGCTACAGATACTCAATTAAACGATTATAAGAGTTTACTGGAGGAGGTCAGGAAGTATGAAAAGTTTACTATCGGCCGTCTTAATCATGAGCTTATTTAGTGTAACTTTTTTTGGAAATATTCAAGTTTTAATCCAACCTCTTAACGGTGTAATCCAATCGTTAGATCATGGGGCTAATTATTGATTGTGGATATTCTGGAAGCAGATATAAAGCTTGAAAGCTTTAATCTCAACGATCATAGTTATGACTTTCTTTAACGCTGTAATTTTTTTGGAGTGGATCAGTCCCAATTGCACTTCCGGATAGTATATTAAAACCTCTAGAGCATGGAATGGATTAGTGACCTGAACGCTCTTTTAATGAATAATTACCTTAATTCTATAAACATTTGTAAATATTCAACAAGATTTGGACTTTAATGCCTGCAAGTACACAAACCCACATAAACTACATAATTACATCCAACCCTTGCCACTTGCGGCAAGGGTTTTTTTCTGAAATTAATCATTGTAGCTTTCTTTTTGGAAGCGGGGCAATAGTAACTATCTCTTTGACAGAATTGAACTATGAAATTGGAGCACCAAAGGTATAAAGAAGGGATAATACTCCTAATATCATGATTCAAAATGTATCGTGAGATTCGACAAATTTGATAAACAAAATTGGGGAATATCTAAAAGATGACAAAATACTGCATAAATTGAAGGGGAAATAGGAGTAAAGTCGAATTTATTATTTGAGTTGAATCTTATGGACTAGGAAAATAGAATCAGTTTAAAATTTAAATTGAGGTGATCTAAATGTACTTGAAAAAGGTGCACATTAAGGGATTCAGAAATTTTGATGATACGGAAATAGAATTTCAAGATGGCATAAATATCATTATTGGACCAAATAATTCTGGAAAATCAAACTTGTTAAAGGTTATTAATCTACTTGATAACATTTCTGAGAATGATGGATCTGTCCATGATTTTAATAAAAATGACCTTTACGTAAATTTAAAAAAATATAAAATAGATCCCCCGTCTATTGAAATATATTATCATATTCAACACTCACTTAGTTTGGATGGATTTGATGATGGTATTCTAAGATTTAAGAATTTTATTGTTTATAATGAGGACGGCAATGTGTTAACTGATGATGGGAAATATATAATTAGCGCAATAGTATTACTAAAATATGAGCTTGATTCAAAATTTTTAAATGACTATCGTGAAGAAATGAAAAATAAAGATAAATTAAATGACTTTCTTCTCTCACTGGAGAAACTTATTTCAAGGTTTTCTTGGAACTACTATAATACAACCTCTCATCAAAGGATCAAGAAGAATGAAGTGCAAAATATATTTAATATCGACTATATACCAGCTGATAGAAATACAGAGGGATTACTTCCTCATACTCAGAGGTATGTCAAAAAACGTCTGGATAAATATGAGGGTCAGATTGACTTAAGAGCCAATATAACTCAAATGTTGGGAACAAATTTTGCAGAGATCACAGATGAAATGAAGCAGTTAATTGAATTGGATCAAGGTCGAGTTGGAATTAAAAATGGGAATAACTCATTGACACCAAGTTTTGTATACGACTCGTCTTTTGAACGTTATTTCCAATATATTTTTCAAGACACTACTTTAGGGTATGAGATGCCAATGAAAAATAATGGGCTTGGTTATAACAATCTTGTTCAGATCTATAATATTATTGCTTTCAAAATAAATAATGACTACAATCTTTTACTAATTGAAGAGCCAGAAGCCCATTTACATCCTGCCATGCAATATAAACTATTCAGGTATTTAAGCGATTTAAAACAGGCCGATGAATTATCAAAGCAGCAAGAAGGTGAACAAGAAACTAAAGCAGATATTATTAATGGAAGAGTTATAAAAAATCAAATTTTTGTAACTACGCATTCACCTAACATAACGGCAGCTGCTAATATTGATGATATGATCTCATTGAAATATTATCGTAACTTTAATGAACACAGAGTTGTTTCGGATAATTTGAAACATAAATTTTCAAAAAAGGAATATATCAATAGCAAAGCACATCTAGAAAAATTTCTAGATGTTACAAGATCCGATATGTTATTTGCTTATAAGATAATTTTAGTTGAAGGTTTAGCAGAGAAGATGCTAATGTCTGCATTTGCAAGAAAATGTGGTATTGATTATGAAATTGAGACTAACCATATATCAGTAGTAGAAGTGGGAGGAATTAACTTTAAGCATTTTCTTCCTTTATTTATGGACACGAACGTGAAAGTCTTATGTTTTAGAGATTGTGATTATAAGTATTTTGATGGTGAAATTCTTAATGATTTAACAATGTATCAAGAGCATTTAAATTCTATGGAGTTAGTGGAAAAGGAATTCTTAGAAAGCGAAAATATTTTAGTTAAAACACAAAAAAATTTAGGCTCAACATTTGAAAATGAACTTTTTTTAGATAATTTTGATGATTTATTGGTTGTTAAAACACTATATAAATTTGTTACTCCAGAAGGATTACATCCATTCATTAATGGTATCGAAGAAATGTCCATAATTGAATGGAAGGCGAATTTAGATTCAATAAAACATCCCAAGACAAAAAAGAAAATTAGCGATTACATTGATCTATATATAGAGGATTATACAAATGAAGAAGATAAAGAAGTAAAATTAAAGATTGAGAAGCTTTTCTTTGCAAATCTATTTTTAAGTTATGCGGAAAACAAAAAAGGAGATCTTGCATTAAATATTCTTTCGAAAAACTACTTGGACGATTTAGAAGCGGAACCTCAATATATTATTAATGATTTAATTGTTCCTGACTACATTAAGGAGGGATTAGAATGGCTCAAGAAATAAGTTCATCTGATGATTTAGGAATTTATAACAATAATAAACATTTAAAAATATATGCTGGACCAGGCGCTGGAAAAACTCATTTATTAATTGAAAATATAAAGCAGATGATTCAGCACAGTTCTAAACTTAAAAGTAACTTTCGAAAAATTCTCTGCATAACATATACAAACGTTGCAGTGGAACAAATTCAAAACAGATTAGGTACATTTAATACTAATGTAGTCGTTTCTACTATACATTCATTCATTAATGAATACGTCATAAAGCCTAATCAACTCCAACTTAAAAAAATCATTGAAGAAGAATTTGGTTTATTGATAGACAAGAATAAAGAGATTTCTTCAGTACAAGAAGGTTTTACTGTTTTAAGTGGTCATAAAAAAGAAGAGATTTATAATTATTTAGAAAAAAATTACCCACTAATAGCACCTGATTTATACAATGAGTTATCCCGAACTAAGATGGCAGATGTTCAAATTGATATTAATAATTTGAATTCAGGAAACACGGATGAAAATTTAAAGAGCGATTTACAATATGCTAAACAAATAACACCAGAAGTGGCTTTGGCTGTAAAAAGTTTTATTTGGGGGGAAGCAGGAAGGCTATCTTTTGACGAAGTTCTGTATTTTGGTTATAAAATCCTGACCAAATACACACTTGCTACACATCTTATTAGAAGTGAGTTTCCATATATTTTAATTGATGAATACCAAGATACAAATCCGATTCAAAATAAGATAGTAAAAGTCCTTTCAAAGAAAGAATGTATTATAGCTGTAATAGGGGATGTAGCACAATCAATTTACTCTTTTCAAGGAGCTGACTACAAGGAGTTTCATAATTTCACTTTAAATTCAACTTTACCAATTCAAAATTATGTAATTAAAGGAAACAGAAGAAGCACACAGAACATAATTGATTTAATAAATTATTTAAGACAAGAAGATAAAGCACTTAATGATCAAACTTGTGAAATGAATTTTGAAAACAAGCATAAAGTTATTTTTTTGATGCAAAAGAACATGACATATTTTTCTAAACCTATAGATACGATTCTTGAAAAGGATACAGTGATTCTATGCAGGAAATGGTCCGAGGTATTAAAATATGTTAGTAATGTTACTGAAGATCAAAGGAAATTAATAAATGACATAATAAACGCTTACTCATTTCAAATCCGAAGCAACTTAGAAAATGAACTACAGGCTAAAAGAGAAGCATGGATAGAATCCATGATTGCAATCAATGAACTTGAAGATGCGTTTAGCAGAAAGTGTATTCCAAGTGCATTCACAGTTTTCGAAAAATATTTCCAAATAGAATCATCGTTCCGTAGTTTTAATGAAAAGAATAATAAGCTTTTGAAAAAGGTCTTTATGTTTTGGGAGAGCATTAATAGTTATATTGACGAAACGATATTGTTAAAAGATTTGATAATTAAGATTAACAACTTAATAAATGAATTGGAGATTCCAGCAAAAAGTTATTTTAGATACCCTATTGAAGGCGATGACGATTACTCTGAGAAAATATATAAGTTTATTGATAAAATACAATATTCAACTTCCAAAAAGATTACTAACGAAATTTTTTCACCAAATAGTAGATTTATGACAATACACAAAGCTAAGGGAGCAGAGTTTGATAACGTGCTGATAAACATTGAAACTGCGGCTAAGTTGGATTCTAAAAATTTTACTCCTTTAAATATTATATGTAATCCCATGATTTTTAAGGATTCAGTTGATAAAGATGAAAAGTTATACGAAGAATTTACTAGAATTGTATATGTAGCTGCAAGTAGGGCCAAAAACAAACTATATATTCATTTAAAAGGTGATGAACAAATTGCAAGTGATATTGATCATGCGCTCGGGGAGTATTGTAAAAAGATTGGAAAAGATAAATTTTTTGATTTTGAGTATTGTTAAAGGAAAGATTGTATTACTTAATGTAAACTATACTCCAGGAGTTTAAATAAGTTCAAAACTAGCCTAGTGAATTTTACTTTTACCCTTGCCACTTTCGGCAAGGGTTTTCTGCTTTCTTACTATCATTTTATCGCAGCAACATGCTTCCCAAGGAGTAATTGTCTGTTGAAAAATACAAAAATATATTTAGATATAAAAAATACCTTTTATGTCCTGTTATACTCTTCAGCAAGAATAGAGTACAGATATGAATCATGAAATTCGCCTTTGTAGTACCAGTGTTCACGCATCAAACCTTCACGTTGCATTCCGATCTGTTGCATAACCTTCTCAGAAGCCTTGTTTTCTGGACGACATGTTGCATAAATACGGTGGACAGCAAGTGTGCTAAATCCAAAGTCTAGTAACGCTCGTGCTGCCTCTGCTGCATAACCCTTCCCTTGATAATCTGGATTCAAAACATAACCCAATTCTGCATTAGTATCTTTGACATGAATACCAACACCGCCGATCAGGGTTCCATTATTTTTCAGACAAACGGCTAGTTCATAGTCTTGTCGTGGCTGTTCCTGCTGTGAAGCTAGAACTTGTTCTATATATGCCTTTGTATCTTCTTCTGTATTTGGTCCCCAGGCTGTATATTTAGTAACTTCAGGTAATGACGTGTACGTATGTATACTTTCCCAATCGGATCTGCCAATATCACGAATGATGAGCCGGTTTGTCTCAAATTGCATAACGATTCCTCCTGTCTATAATCAACAGACTCTACTTAGTATTTTAAAACGATTAACATCTCAATCCAATCTTTTATGCGTTCGTAGCCTTTAAACGTTAGACCTCCATTTAACAATGAACCCAGACCTTTTCCCGCCTGAACGCAAACCGCAAGGGAGGCGTCCGGCAAAAGGCAAACAGAAAATATTGAATGTGGTACTGGAATAGCCTGCTATTATTAGCCATCCGGTTTGTCTTAAAACAGCCTGCGAGCTGTGACGAAACGTTTCTGCCATTTACTATCAAGCGTGTCAAAATGAACGCCGCGTTCTTTGGAGAAGGTATGCAGCAATTTGTTATTCCCTGCATAGATCGCCACATGGCCGATCTCCAGGCCGCGTGCGCTGAAGAACAGCAGATCGCCTTTGCGCAGCTCGTTCAGCCCGACCTTCCGGCCTTCTTTAGCCTGATCGTAAGAGACACGGGGGAGGTCGATGGAGAGCGTATGTCGGAACACTTCCCCCACAAAAGAAGAACAATCAAAGGTCGATGTCTGACCGCTTGCTGCGCCGAATTCATAAGGAGTTCCAAGGAATTTCTCTCCGTAGGCGATTAGTTCAACTCCCTGCCGTTCCACCAGGGATGAGCTGGTATAATCGCTGTATTTTGGTTTAGCCGATATGTATCCGGTCAGGTTGTCTTTAGTATGCACTTCCAGCCAGAGGGCGTTGACCTCGCGGATGACATGAATCTTTTCGTCGGCTGGAATAAGCCGCAGGGAAGGGGAAGCTCCCGACGAATCCGGTTTGCTGCGCAGGTTGACTCCCGAAAGAACCGTTGTGAAAAAATCGTTCCTGGAGACAATCCGAATCGCTCGGGTCAGGGCATCCCACTTCACTGTGCTCCCAAGTGCTTCGCTTACAAAACGCAGTGGAATCATCGTGTTGCCCTCAACAATTTGCCCGGGAACATTCAGAGACAGCGTTTTGCTGTTAAGGGTCGCAGCGACTTCTCCAATGCGATAGGTCAGCACCATGTCATTTTTGGTTGCTGTTACGGTTTTGCTGGATGCGTTCCAGGAAAGCTCGGCTCCTTGTGCCTCAAACAACTGGCGCATGGGGACGAGCGCTGTTCCTTCTAGCAGCAGCGGCTGGGCAGTAAGCTGAAGCGGGCGGTCATCTACATAAACAGTTGTCACTGGAGTCGTCTGTACCGACTTTGCATACGACGGGTTTGCTTGGAGCAGTGATACCGCTAGCAGAGCTAGCAATGCTTTCTTGTTGATTGTCATGCTGTCATCACCTCGTTGTGAATATGTTCATCTAAGTTGTACGAGGCTTCCTCCGATTAGTTGTGTACCAAATATTGGACTGATTCGAAAAACATAAACAAACAAAAACAAAACCAATTAATATCTTTGTTTTATTATTGACATCAAAATAAAATAAAGATAAAATTATAAATGTGAAACATTTCACTTTTAAGAGATAGCCCTATATTTAGCGAGGCAATAAGAAGTGAATCCTTTAGGAGGCCGATTTTTTATGAGCGCACATGTATTTTTTGTACCATCTATTAATCTTATGGGAACAGGCTGTTTGCATGAAGTTGGGCCGTATATAAAAGAACTGAATTTAAACAAAGCTCTCGTCGTAACGGATAAATTTTTGATGAAGAGTGGTATTGCAGGCAAGGTTACGTCTTTGCTGGATGATATTGGAGTGGACTATGCGGTATACGATGAAGTAAAACCAAATCCGACCTGTAAAAATGTACATGATGGTGTTCAGTTTCTGCAAGAAAACGGATGTGACTTTTTAATTTCGATTGGCGGAGGGTCACCACAGGATACGGCTAAGGGAATCGGCATTATTGCTACCAACGGGGGACATATAACCGAGTATGAGGGCGTTCATAAATCCACGCATAAATCGCTACCTATTGTGGCTATTAATACCACAGCAGGAACATCTGCTGAAATCACGATTAATTATGTCATTACGGACGAAGAACGCAAGGTCAAGATGGTTATGGTTGATAAGAATAGTGTAGCTACGATTTCGGTCAACGACCCTGAACTGATGGTAGATAAACCCGCCGCATTAACGGCAGCTACAGGACTAGATGCTTTGACCCACGCTATTGAAGCTTTGGTTACGCCAGGCTCCTATCCTGTAACGGATGCGACTGCGTTGGCAGCAGTAGAGATTATTTTTAACCATTTGGCCCGCACGGTGAGCAACGGCCATGATATAGAAGCACGTGAGCAAATGGTATACGCTATTTTCTTGGGAGGACTTGCATTTAATAATGCCGGATTGGGTTACGTTCATGCGATGGCGCATCAGCTTGGCGGCGTATACGATTTGCCTCATGGTGTTTGCAATGCCATGCTGCTGCCGATTGTGGAGGAGGAGAACGCCAAGCATGTACCAGAGAAGTTTCGTGCCATCGCTAAGGTCATAGGTTTTGAAGATAAGGGGAAAACGGATAAGGAATGCGCAGACTATGTAATCCAAAGAATCAAAGACCTGTCGAAGGAAGTAGGGATTCCTTCCAAACTTTCTGAACTGGGTGTAAATGAAGTGGATTTAGATCTGCTTGCCGAGAACTCAATGAAGGATGCTTGCGCTCCAGGCAATCCGTTCATACCTAGCAAAGAACAAGTTATCGAGATGTTTAAGAAAATTCTTTAAATAAAAGAGGCAATTATTTTACTAAATACTATAAGGGCTGTCCCAGGAACTGATCGAAAAATACTGGGGACGGCCCTTTTTATTCGCATTTTCTGCTAAGAGATTTGTGAGACTAGAGATAAGACAACCCCATTGAATATTAAAGGCCCAGCTCTCTCGGCTAAATCCGTAGGAGACTCTTTTTTTCCTTCCACATTCCAGCGAAAGGTTACACCATAAATGGACCAGCTTAAAATGGTCGCGGCAAGTTCTAACGTTCTTGGGTCTGTATTACTGGTTCCTCTTGTTATGAGTTGAAGTATGAAATGCTCTAATTGATTCTTAATATGTTCTTCCAGAATCGGTGCGACTGAATTATATTTATGGATGCATTGATTACTAGTGTCATGATAGTCGCATAACGAAAGAATAAGTTTCTGAATGGTCCTCTCCGACAAACCCGCCTCAGCATCAATCTTCTTGATAACACACTCCAAAAATGCATCTGACAAAAGGGTTTCAAGCAGTGCATATTTATCTTGAAAATGGGCATAGAACGTGGCACGGTTAATGGTGGCTTTTTGGGTAATGTCATTGATCGTAATCGTGTAGAAGTCTTTCTTATTTAATTGGTCAATGAATGCGTCGAGAATTAATCTACGTGTTCGAATGACGCGTGGATCGTTTGGGTTGGGTAAAGTTACACCAGGCATCCTCAAGACACTCCTTTCAGGTAAATCAAATGATTCCCCCATTATAAACATGTGTTGTTTTGTCAACAAGTGAATTTAGATATACAACAATTTCATAACCCTTTTGGTTAAGCAACAGAATGAACATTTTGTCGGTTGAATGATAAATTAAACATTGCTAACATTTCACTTGCACCCCGTTTGATGGTGCACGAGCCTTTTATATAATCGCTAAAAGGCGATAAAAGAAAATGGGGAGGTACAATTCTTGAGTAATCAACCGCAAAATGTCCATTCAACAGAGGCTTTATTTCAACCTTATACCATTCATAATCTGACCCTACAGACTCGTATTGTAATGCCAGCAATGGGCCGCGCTTTTTCACCAAATGGTGTGCCAGGACCGGATGTAGCCGCTTATTATCGCCGTCGCGCAGAGAATGGTGTAGGTCTTATTATTACTGAAGGTGCAGTAATTGACCATCCGGCTGGAACAAGTGAGCCGAGGATACCTAATTTTTATGGAGAAGCGGCTTTAAACGGTTGGGCTGAAGTGGTCAGACAGGTTCATGAAGCTGGTAGCAAAATTTTCCCTCAGCTTTGGCATATGGGGATGGCCCGTCCTTTGGGATCTCAGCCGAATCCCGAAGCGCTATCGATTGGTCCATCGGGACTGGATATGGAAGGCAATAAATTGACCGAGCCGATGACAGAAGGAGAAATCGCCAAGGTCATTGGCGCCTATGTCGATGCAGCTGCGAATGCAAAACGACTAGGCTTTGACGGCGTTGAAATTCACGGAGCACACGGCTATCTGGTTGATCAATTCTTTTGGGAGAGAACGAACCAACGTACGGATCGCTATGGTGGCGATATCATAAAACGTGCTCAATTCGCCATTGAGCTTGTGGAAGCTATTCGTGCTGAGGTTGGCCCTGACTACCCTATTGCCATGCGCCTATCCCAATGGAAAATGAATGATTACAACGCAAAGCCGTTCGATACACCGGATAAACTGGGGCAATTCCTGAATGTGTTAGTACAAGCGGGCGTGGACATCTTCCATTGCTCGACACGTCGCTTTTGGGTACCTGAATTTGAAGGCTCCGATTTGAGCTTTGCCGGATGGGTGAAGAAGCTGACTGGAAAAACTACGATTACGGTTGGCTCTGTAGGTCTGGATGAGGATTTTGTAAGTTATACGGAAGGGAAAGGGGCAGGACACCAAGATATTAATGAACTTCTGGAACGGCTGGACAACAATGAATTTGATCTGGTAGCTGTTGGGCGTGCGCTTCTGAGCGATCCTGCATGGGCTACGAAAATACGTGAAGGCCGAATTCATGATCTTCAAACCTTTACACCTGAGGTACTTCAAACGCTCAACTAAAACATATCATACTTTGAACACCTCTTCATTTCATAAATAAACACTGTAAGCCAAAATACTCAAAGTCAGGTAAGGAACTTTGGTGTTTTGGCTTTTTTATGCGTCTGCAATAGTAGTCCACCATGAACCATTTTAGATTAAGTCATATTTGCTCTAAAGTTGTCTTTTATTGGGTACTCAAGTATTGAATTTTCTTTAAAAGCTGCTCCATTTAACAAGCTCCTATCTATTTTAGATTTCATTATATCAAACTTAATCCTAGTTCTTTGAATCATTCATATGCTAAAACCAGATCAGACTGAAACCAACACTTGATATATATAGATGTCTATGTAATAATGCTTGTATGTTAAAAAATAATGCAGCTGCACTGATAGGAACCATTAGAGACTCGATCAATAAATTGATTGTGTCTGAGCTTGAAGCGAATGGAATTGAAGGGATTGTTCCTACTCATGGTGGAATTCTAATGTTCCTTTATCAAAAGGACGGGCTTTCCATTAAGGAACTGACGCAAAAAATTTCTCGGCAGCAACCCACAGTCACTGTTTTGATCGACAAGCTAGTGAAGTTGGGGTATGTCGAAAGAAAAAAAGAAAGGGAGGATAGTCGAGTTACCCTGATATTTCTGACCGATAAGGGAAGAGAGATAGAGCCTATATTTGAGATGATCTCCAATAGATTACAAGAAACCATCTATGGTGGTCTCAAAGATGAAGAAAAAGAACAGCTGGAATATCTGCTGGAGCATGTAAAAAACAGATTATAAAATTTTTTTAAGTAAATGTATAGATATCTATATTAATATCAAAATAACAATAAAACATCTGGAGGTTATAAAATGAAACATCTTATTATCTATGCTCACTCTAACGCAGAAAGCTTCAATCACGCGATACTCGAAACGGTTGTAAATACTCTGAAAGAAAAAGGTGATGAAGTCGTTGTACGCGATCTATATGCCCTTGATTTTCAACCTGTATTAAAACCTGAGGATACTGCCGCTATGAGAGCAGGGCAAACCCCGGCTGATATCAAAGTCGAGCAGGAATACATCTCACAATCGGATACGATTACTTTTATTTCTCCCATCTGGTGGACAGGTCTTCCGGCTATCCTGAAAGGTTACGTTGACCGTGTATTTTCATACGGCTTTGCATATACGGCTGGTGTAGAAGGGATTAATAAGCTGCTTACAGGTAAAAAAGGTTTTATCGTGAATACACATGGTACTCCTAACGCGATCTACGATGAAATCGGTATGACCGCAGGATTGAAGATCACATCAGATACGGGAATTTTTGATTTCGTTGGAATTGAATCCGTCGGTCACTTGCTGCTTGGAAGTATCGGCTACCTTGATGAAGATGGCTATAAAGGACTGCTGAAGCAAGTCCAAGACACGGTTAAAACGGTGCTGTAAAGTTAGTTCATATTCTTTTAGAAACGCAAGACATTCTTTAAGTGATGAGGTCAACCCGTATTTAGTGGTTGGCCTTTTCTTGTAAATGTTAATACTTCTCCAATAAAGTCCAAACAACAATCTCATTTGGAGCTGCTCAAATCCTTCTTTTCCTTGAAATTCAAAGTTCGCGATAGTCGACACCCACCCATAATCCTCGCGGTGATTTCTTTGGAGCCAATAGAAACCAACCGAGCATAAAAATATTCATGATGATATAACACATTTCCAGAACCTCATAAAATAAAACACTTCTTGTTGTCTCCTCTGGGTGTCTCACAGTCCACGGTATATAACCTCCTGTTACTGGACATTCAAGGGGGGATAAAGTATAAAAATTCACAAATATTTCATTGTTATTATCGTGGGCAATTCATTATAGTACATAGTATTAATAGTTAACTGTATGTATTATGTGTTTTGCGGAGGTTCACTATGAAAGATTATGAACTAAGGAACGAATTGAGAGAATCCGTTAACCGGATTTATGACATGGAATTATTCAGTAGCCTGACGGAGCTTGTTCAGGGGGAAAACCATGTGCTTCAATATTTAGTTCAGCATCGGGATGATGAAATTAATCCTTCCTTGCTCAGCGATCATCTGCATGTATCCAGATCAAGAATTACGGCAGCGCTTACGGGATTAAGGAAAAAAGGCTATGTGACTATGGAAATGTCTGAGCATGACAGACGTCGAATGTGTGTAAGGCTCACAGTAGATGGTGAATCCTTGATCAGACAGAAGCAAGAGAGAATTGAAGCTTATTTTGAAGCGCTTGTAGTAGGTTTGGGTGAGAAGAATGTAAAGGAATTTACACGGTTAATTGAGCTTTCTTTGAGTATTATGAATGCGAGTTCTATTGAAAAATAACTTAATGTGAGGGTGGACTGGGTGAGATATAAAATAATAGCAGACAGCTGCTGTGATTTAACGAGAGAACTTAGAGAAGAGATGCAGATTACTACGATCCCGTTAAATATGACGCTGGGAGACAAATGCTTCGTAGATGATGACACATTGGACTTACCTCAGTTTATGGAAGAAATGAAAGCCTGTACAACCAAAATTGGATCCGCATCACCGTCACCTATGCTATATAAGGAAGCCTTTCAAGGTGCGCATACTTCTTTTGCCATTACATTATCCAGCAACCTGTCCAGTTCGTATTCCAGTGCAGTGGTAGGAAAAGATATGGCGGAAGAAGAGGGGGCGGATGTTCATGTATTTGATTCAAAAAGCGCTTCGGCTGGACAGCTCTTGTTAGCTCTAAAACTGCGCAAGTTGATTGACGAGGGATATCATAAAAGCGAAATTATTTCTTCCTTGGAGAGCTTTATCAGCAAGATGAAAACCTACTTTGTTTTAGAAAATCTGGATAATCTGGTTAAGAACGGGCGGATGAATAAAATCACTGGAAAGATACTTTCACTCTTGCATATCAGGCCTATTTTAGGCTCGGATGGTGACGGGAATATCGCATTTTTTACTCAAGCACGCGGTCAAAATCAAATTATCGAAAAGTTGGCAGATACTATTGAGAAAAGTGGCCGGGCTACCGAAGGAGAGAGCATCGTCATTACTCACTGCAATAATCCTGGGCTGGCGGAAAAATTAATGAATGCGCTGAAGAAACGCTATCAATTTAAAGATATTCATATTGTGTCCACCAGAGGGATTAGTTCAATGTATGCCAATGACAAAGGTATTATTATGGCGTTTTAAGCTATAGAAGTGGACTGTAATGATGACTGCCCATTGGAACAAGAATCGAGATTGGTAGTAATGTATGGAATGGAGAAGGTAACCCCTCTCCTCCCGCTCAAGCGACAGGGGTTTTAAGGAAATTCCATGGTTGCAATCCATGAAGAAGTGAATAGATTTTCTGTCATTGGCCCAAGCGGGAACAAGCTGATGTTTGATCTGAACAAATGAGCCGTTAGTAGTAAGATAAACGGGATGTTTCCAGATCTAACTTAATCTTTTGATAACCACAGAAGCGTTTACGTTGGCTTGGGTACCTCCAGCTAAAGTTTGGAGGGTAACCGCAGCGGCAGAACTATGATTTCTCAGGGTAAGAACATCACCGGATGCCAGAGCGATGATGGCTTGCCCTGTATTTTGCTGTGTGCCAGCTCCTGAGCCGTATATGGTTCCCGCAGCAAGGGTTCCATTAACAAATATTGCGAATTGACTTGGCTCTACACCCGATACTGAAAAATTAACTTCATAGATCCCCGCGTCAGTTACTGCAATCTGTGTAGTGCCGGGAGCATGTGTAATACCAGGTGTAAGTATACCGTTCGTATCGAAAATGACATCCGCTTCTATCGGAACGACTTGAGCACCTAAGTTGTAAATATAACCAAACTGTGCTATTCCACCTGCGGCTCCAGTAGCTCCAGTAGCGCCGGTGGCCCCCGTCGCTCCAGCGGTACCCGTAGCACCAGTGGCACCTACCGCACCCGCAGGACCTGCTGGACCGATAGCACCTGCCGCGCCTGCAGGACCTACAGGGCCGACTGGTCCAGCAACGCCCGCAGGACCTACAGGGCCGACTGGTCCAGCAACGCCCGCAGGACCTACTGGTCCTACTGATCCAGCAACGCCCGCAGGACCTACTGGTCCTACTGGTCCTACTGGTCCTACTGGTCCTACCGGTCCTACCACACCCGCAGTGCCTACAGCCCCCGCTGCACCCACATTTCCGGCAGCCCCAACGGTGCCCGCAGTACCCACAGCCCCCGCTGCGCCAACATTTCCGGCAGCCCCGACAGCCCCAGCTGTACCTACGGCACCCGCTGCACCTACGTTACCTGCTGCACCTACGTTACCTGCTGCACCTATAGCTCCAGGAGCACCCGTTGCACCAAAAACATCTTGAGGGATATTTACACGGACGATTTGCTTTTTGACGACGATTTCCTTACAAAAGCACTTTCTTTTCGAGTGGCACTTTCTTTTCGAGCGGCCTTTTCTCTTTGGGGGCTTCTCATCAAACTTTTTTTCTAACTTATCAAACCAGGCACGGACAAAAACATTTTTTTTACGGCCTTTTTTTCGTTTTAATTCAGGATGACCCAATACAAACACCTCCATATGGTTTGTTGTATACTACTCCATTCATCTAGAGGAGGCATGGATATCTGTCCTGTGATTCATAGGAAACGATCTATTTTGACTAAAAACAGGCTACTGTACAAGGTACATTCGTCTAGTATGTAAAAAAAGCACCTTTGAATGTGCACTTGGAGACAACCAAGGAACAGACAAAGGCGCCAGTGGAGACGTGTATCATGATGAAGCGGTTTGAAGCCGCTTTTTGCGCACATATAGGGCGTACAAGATGCCCCCAAGCAGGCACAGGATACATGTGAAGCCTGCCAGCAACCACGCTGATGAGACTGCTCCACCACGATCCATGCTATTTCCGAGCCATAAAGGCAGCAGAGCTCCCCCAACTCCACCTGCGCCTATAAGCAGGCTGGTGGTAGATTCTTCGGTGCCTGGCATCATTTTGCTGGCAAAAACAAGTGCGATGGAAAAAATGCCCGACATGCCCAGCCCCAGCAGTGTGATAAGGACAAAGGCAACGGTAGTTCCCTTGATCAGCGGGAACACGCATAGCAGCACGGTCGCCGCCAGCGAGCTTAGGGCTACAAAGACACCATAGCCGTACCGATCAGCAATACTTCCTGCGAACAACCGTCCGGTAGCCATTGCTAGCCAGAAGCAGGTGACACTGAGTGCTGCCTCCGCTTGAGTGAGGCCCAGCCGTTCGATGAACATGGAGGGCAGGAAATTAGCCAAGCTCATCTCTGTTCCTACATAGATAAAGAAAAAGACGATAAATAGTGTAAGTAGCTTCCAGTTGCCAATAGGGCTACCCTCAGAGGCTTTCTCCGTGGGTGACTTCAGAGAATTAGTCGAACGCTTAAGGCTGTTATCTCGGTGTTCCTGTTGGTCCAATACAGCGTCCAGCATGCCGAAGGACCCGCGCAGCCAAGCTATAATGGTCACGGCTGCAAACATGGAAATGATGGGAAAGGCCAATCGCCACCAACCAAGAGCGATGAGTTGGCTGGCGATAGCGGGCATAGCCAAAGCGCCGATCCCAAAAAAGACTTCCAGACGGCTCATCGCCGCGCCCGTTCCTTGAGTAATGCCGCTGATAATAATAGTGCCAATGAGTGTTTCTACCATGCCGAAGCCAAACCCCGCTGCTGCCCCGACGGCATATAGCCAACCCCAAGGCGGCAGCAATGAGTATAGCACTTCAGCCGCGCACAGCAAGAGCAGGGCGAATACCAGACTTCGGCGTTTGCCGAAACTCCGGGCAAGCCACGGTGACAGCAGGACTCCAACCAGAAAACCGGAAAATTGAGCGAAGATTAGACTACCACCATCTGTATAGTTTCTACCGTAATGCTCTAACAACACAGGCAGTAGAGAGCCTACAACCACGTGTGCCAGGCCAATTAAAAAATAAGACAAGCTGCCGATCCATAGCAGTCGTTTCATGATGAACTCCTTTGATACCTAGATTACACTCATGCAGCAAAGTGAACTGTATGTGTCAAATCTGAGTGATTATGATAGCTCCAGTACCTGAAAGCCGTAGCCTTCAATAGAAATATCTCCTTCCAGGTATTTACCGCTGATTAGCTCATTCCCTTTCTGATCATCCAGATGATATTGCTGCGTCTGGGCGTTATGATTCAGAATGAACAGATATGATTTTCCATCTTTGGTCCGTACAGTGGCTTCTACACCCGCAGGAGCGCGCAGCAGGGATGGAATCCCTTTTTGCTCACAAATGTAGCCCAGTAGGCCATCAAGGAAAGTCTCTTCAGGATCTGAAGCAACGTACCATGCCTCACCTTGACCGAAACGATTGCGTGTCAGCACTGGCATGCCCTGATAGAAATCATCGCCGTATTCCGCCAGCACCTCGGCGCCTTCGCTATGCAACAAGTCGCAGAGCAGACCACATTTATATTCACCTTGCAATACGCCCACCTTTTCTTTCAATACAATACGATTGTATGATTCCGGCAGAAGCGCGTCAATTTCCTCCACCCAGATCCCGAGCAAGTTACGCAGTTTACCAGGATATCCTCCGGTTGTGACCAGATCGTTTTCATTTACAATGCCACTGAAAAAGGTCGTTACGAAGGTGCCTCCGTGCTCTGTGAATTGTTCCAGCTTCTCGGCGGTACCTGGCTTGACCATGTAGAGTACAGGCGCGATAATGAGATCATATTTCTGGAAATTTGTATCAACCGAAATCAGGTCTACCTGTACATTCCGCCGGAAGAGGGTCGCATAATACTTATGCACCTGATCCACATATTTCAAGGCGACAGAAGGCCCACTTGATTTTTCCAATGCCCACCAATTATCCCAATCAAACAAAATGGCTACTTTGGCATTGACGGTCGCGTCAAGTAGCGTGTTGCCCAGTGCGCCAAGCTCACTGCCAAGCTGTGCCACCTCGCGAAATACACGTGTGTTCTCATGCCCGGCATGCTCAATGACAGCCCCGTGGAATTTCTCACAAGCGCCGATTGAGCGGCGAAGCTGGAAGAACATGACCGTGTCCGCGCCATGCGCAACCGCCTGATAACTCCATAACCGCATAACGCCGGGCCGTTTAAGCGAATTATACGCCTGCCAGTTCTGCTGGCTCGGTGTTTGCTCCATTAGCATATAGGGTTGCCCATCCTTCAAGCCGCGCATCAGATCGTGTGCCATCGCGGTATAGCTCGGCGGGGTATTAGCCGCAGGATAACTATCCCAAGATACAATATCCATGTGCTTAGCCCATTTAAAATAGTCCAGTTGTTTGAAAAATCCCATCAGATTGGTCGTTATCACGGCATGGGGAATATGTTTTTTAATCGCGTTGTATTCCAGCAGATAGCAATCCAGCATACTGTCTGAATTAAAACGTGCATAATCGAGGGATATACCCTGAAAGGAGGAGTGATTTTCTCCCCAATGCTCGCTCAAATTATTTGGTGGCACGATTTCATCCCAATCATAGAAGGTATGACCCCAGAAGGAAGTATTCCACACCCGGTTTAGCTCTTCCATTGATCCGTATTTTTGCTTGAGCCACACCCGGAATGCGGCCGCGCAGTTATCACAATAGCAATCCCCGCCGTACTCATTGGACACGTGCCACACGAGGATTGCGGGATGGTTTTTGTATCGTTCTGCAAGTTGGTCAGCCATCTGCTCCGCGTATTTTCGATACGTAGGACTATTCGGACAAGAATTGTGGCGACCACCGAACTTCCGCTTCCGTCCGTCAGCGTCCACCCGGAGAACGTCGGGGTAGCGAGTAGCCATCCAAGCAGGGTGTGCTGCCGTGCTAGTAGCTAGACAAACGAAGATATCGCTTTCATAAAGACTGTCAATCAATTGATCCAGCCATTCAAAATGATATGTGATTTCGTCGGATTGAATTTTGGCCCATGAGAATACGTTGACCGTGGCGATATCAATCCCAGCCTGTTTGAACATCCGTAAATCTTCCTGATGCGTGGCCTCATCCCATTGCTCAGGATTATAATCTCCACCGTAAAATACTTTAGGAAGTTTACTGCTTATCATGCCAATCACCTCTGTATATAAGAATAATTCTATCTTATAATACAAATAACTGCTTTTAAATATAATAAAATGAACGTGTATATAACAATATGGATCTACATGAGAAATACATACCCGCATACGCCGGAGGTGCTTTTTATGATTTTAACTCCCCATCATTTGCGATTTTTCCTGACTACGCGTGAGCACTCTTTACCCCTTTTTATTGAAAGTATCGGATTTAACAGCAGGCAGGAGGATGTGTCTCGTCCAGAGGGCTATCCGTGCTTTCACTGGATTCAGACAGTGTCTGGTGAAGGGATGTTTACATTTAAAGGGGGGACCTTCCGTCTGGGAGAGCAGTCCGGAGTTCTGCTGCTACCTGGGGAATCCCATGCATACAGACGGGCGACCAAGGTATGGCGAACGTTATACATTACATTTGACGGCCCCATCGCCGCTGCTGTATTGACTGCACTGGGGTTGAAGCATACGCGTGGGTATCATTGGGACCCGGATAGCGAGCTGCACAGTTTTGGGGAAACTATGCTTCATTCCATGGTTAGTGAACGTGATTTGTCTGGATTAGATGCTTCGGCCAATATGTATCGGTTTCTGACTCTACTGCGTAAACATGGACAACATAGCTCGATGCCTTCCCTATCTCATAATGTGGAACGATTAACCCCTGTACTGGCCTTTATGGAGCAAAATTATGCCAGTCCAGATGTGGGCCTAGGTGATATGGCAGTTATGATGAATGTCAGCTCCCGTCATTTAAATACATTATTTAAGCAAGCGTTTGGTGTGACTTCGTATGCTTATCTGATTGTGATTCGGCTGCGGAAGGCCAAGGAAATGATGGCGGAATATCCGCAATTAACAGTAAAGGAGATTTCGGAGCGAGTGGGCTTCCGAGATACCAGTCATTTTGTGGCAACTTTTCGCCGAGCTGAAGGAATTACCCCGGAAAGGTTCAAATTACTGTATACATAAAGGTATTTTATCGAAATGCTCTTTCTTACTCGGGAATGCTCTTTTTAGGAAGCATTCCTTATTGTTTTTTTCAGGAAGAGGGAGTATAAAATAATAGTTCATTTGTTTCATCAATCTGATGTGCAGGTGACATAATAAACATAAGATCCATAATTCTTTTGCAAAACCCTCATCCAAAGAAGGAGTCAACGAAATGCTGAGCAAAGTCAAAAGATTATTAATCGGTCGTCCGCGAAAGTCGACGGCCCTTGAAGATGAGAAGCTGAATAAGCTCAAGGCACTGGCCATTCTGTCCTCAGATGCCTTATCCTCTGTAGCTTATGGAACGGAGCAAATTCTGCTGGTTTTAATTACAGCCGGCTTCGCTGCCCTATGGTATTCCATTCCTATATCCATTGCGGTATTGGGTTTGCTGATCATTCTGATCCTGTCTTATAGACAGACCATTTTTTCCTATCCTGGTGGCGGAGGAGCGTACATTGTTGCACAGGACAATTTGGGAAAGAGTCCGAGTCTGATTGCAGGTGGTTCTTTGCTGGTCGATTATATTCTGACGGTAGCAGTTAGCTCATCAGCAGGTACAGATGCCATTACATCGGCGTTCCCATCGTTACATGATCATCGGATCGCCATTGCTCTAATTATGATTATCTTTTTGACGATTATGAACTTGCGCGGAGTGACAGAATCTGCCTCAGTGCTGGCTGTACCGATTTACTTATTTGTTGTTGCCATTTTTGTTTTGATTATTAGCGGTATCATTCATTACGTGGCAGGGGGGGCTCATGCTGCAGCACCGCAATTTGGAGCTACGGTATCCAACGTCAGCCTGTTCCTGTTACTGAAGGCGTTCAGCTCGGGTTGCTCGGCGTTAACTGGGGTAGAAGCTGTCTCGAATGCCATTC
The DNA here is from genome assembly GCF_038592965.1 of Paenibacillus sp. FSL L8-0158. GTDB lineage: Bacteria > Bacillota > Bacilli > Paenibacillales > Paenibacillaceae > Paenibacillus > Paenibacillus polymyxa_D. The sequence continues at coordinate 2,134,357 of NZ_CP151949.1, forward strand.
CGAACTTCCGCAAGCCAGCTGCCAAAAATGCAGCAACTACACTAATGATGATGGGTTTGATTCTCGGGTGTATGTTTATCGGAATTAGTTTGCTCGCTTATTGGTACGGTGTTCGTCCTAATCCGCATGAAACGGTCATTTCGCAAATTGCGAACGCCACTTTCGGGCGCGGTGTGATGTATTACATCATTCAGGGCGTAACGGCGCTCATCTTGTTTTTGGCGGCGAATACAGCCTATTCGGCCTTTCCATTGCTTGCTTTTATGCTCGCGAAGGACAAATACATGCCGCACATGTTCATGGTTCGTGGAGATCGGCTCGGATACTCTAATGGTATCCTGTTTCTGAGTATCTTCTCGGCATTGCTGGTCATCGTATTTGGCGGCAACACAGAAAATCTGATCCCGCTTTATGCGGTAGGGGTTTTTATCCCGTTTACCCTTTCACAGCTTGGTATGATGATTCGCTGGATCAAGCTCAAACCGCCAGGCTGGATCGTCAAACTTGCTATTAATACGGTTGGGATGCTGACTACGCTGTCGATTACGCTCATCTTTATCTTCACCAAGTTTAGCCAGGTGTGGGTAGTCTTTATCTTCCTGCCTTTGGTTCTGTATTTCTTTATGAAGATCAGCAGGCATTACAAAAATACGGCTGAACAACTGCGCATTGATATTACCAAGGATAAACCTATGGTGAAAGGCAATACGATTATTATTCCGGTGGCAGGCATTACGCGAGTCGTCATGAATACGATCAGCTATGCCAAAACCTTGTCGGACAATGTGGTTGCCGTATACGTGGGTGTGGATGATGATGCGATTCGCAAAATGGAACAGAAATGGGAAGAGTGGGATGTCGGTATACGTTTGGTCGTACTGAAATCCCGTTATCGCAGCATTATTAATCCGCTTCGCAAGTTCATCGATACAGTAGAGTGGAAAAAAGCAGACGAGGACCATATCACTGTTCTCATTCCACAATTCATCACCAAGCACTGGTGGGAAAATATTCTACACAATCAGACCAGCTTACTGATGAGAGCTTATTTAATTAATTATAAAGACGTGATCGTAACGACCGTACCTTTTCATTTAAACAAATGACAAAATGAACATCTTTTGGCCGCATTTCTTTGCGGTCGGAAGGTGTTTTTTTGCATAACGGAGATATTTACTTTAGTGATACATTTTGTGTATTATAGATACGAAATGTATCATTCGAGGCTGTTATGGAGGGATACGATGCCCGAAGCTAAGGGGAAAATGGAAGATGGCAAGCTGCAATTTGTAGATACGCTAAGGGCGTTGGCTATTATTGGAGTTTTACTTGTGCATGTCAGCCAGCATGTGGACGGATTAAACGGGTGGTTGCAAAAAGGCTTGAGTATAGGAGCCAAAGGTGTCGCTTTATTTTATATGGCTAGCGCTTTTACGCTATTTCTGTCCTTAAGCAGACGTTCGGGTGACAAGAGGGAAAGAATTTCAGCTTACCTGTTGCGTCGTTTTTTTCGGATTGCTCCTTTGTATTACGTGATGTTAGGAATCTATTTAGTTGTGAACGGGACAGGTCCACGATTTTGGCTTGGGGATCAGGAGGGAGTCACTGCCGCCAATATCGCAGCTCATGTCCTATTTTTGAATGGTCTGAATCCGTACTGGATCAACAGCATTATCGGTGTGGAATGGTCCATTGCGGTGGAATGTATGTTTTATCTGTTTATCCCTCTATTATTTAAGCTAATCCGATCAGTCCGCCATGCGACCTGGTTTGTCGTGATGGCGCTTGTGGTAAGCTTGGGGCTAAATACGGTATTTGTTCAATATCCATGGATTAGTGATCACTCTTTATGGAGGCACTATCTGTATTTATGGTTTCCGAATCAATTGCCTGTCTTTGGGCTAGGTATATTGTTGTTTTTCATTTGGAAAGACGAGCGGCATTGGAAAAGTATAGACCGGGTTAGTGGAGGTTTGCTGCTTGTTTCTGTGCTATTTGCGTTTTTAGGAGGCATGACCGATGTTCTCATAGGTGTCGGGCTGCTGCTGGGAGCGTATGCTTTGTATCACTGGCAGCCGATGTGGCTGCTTAATCGGGTATGGTCATGGATCGGCCGCCTTAGCTACAGCATGTATTTGACGCATATGCTGGTTCTGGGACTAATCGTACAGGTTAAAATACCTTTTGCTCCCTTAATCAGCCTCACACTTATGTTTATCATGACGTTGCTATTCACCATCGGACTGTCCTGGTTTACCTACTCGTGGATTGAGCAGCCCGGTATCCATTGGGGGAAAAAGCTTATATCACGTATGAAGCCTGTGCGCAAGCAGGGAGATTCGGTCAAAGAAAGTGTTGCCTAAGCTGCAACTTGAAGTAGCATCCGATAACATTTGGTTGAAGTGCTTGAATAAATCTATGAAATAATTGAAAAGACCTCTTGAAAAGTAGCTCCCAGCCCTTTATATTCGATGTACATCCAAGTTTTTGAATACACCGATGAGGTTTGTTGGAATTGTAAAGGAGATGCACGCATGATTTTGAAGCCAATCGGCTTTTTACTTTTCTCCACACTTGAGGGAGTCGCTGTTTTTGCGCTTATTTTGAGTATTTTTAAAGTTAAAATGACCCCTTATCTATGGCAAGCCATTTTTGTTAACCTGATTATGAATATGCAGAGTTATATGCTCCGAGAGGAGTTTTCCCTTTCATATTTGGTGCCTGTCGTAAATATGCTGCTTTTTATTTTTTTACTCGCTACGGTCGTGAAGATTCCGATTGTGTGGTCCGGTATTATGACGATTACAGGTTATTTTGCATATGCCGTTGTTCAATCGGTATTCTTAAAAGTCATGTTCGGCAACCTTCCGGTTTCTGAGCTGCAGGATGGGTCCTTGAAAGGCTATCTGCTACAAGTGGTAAGTGCGACAGTAGGATTGCTTATTTCGTTGATGTTGTCTCGAAAAGGGATCGGCTTTTCCCCTAATTTCAAGAAGCTTAAGTTCAAAGAGGAATATGGCATTGTCATCACGCTGATTATCCTGTCTCTCATTTCAACTTCTATTGTGCTCTACTATAACGAGGTATGGTTAAATATGATATTTTTTGCACTGGTTTCGGGATTTTTCATCTATTATGCAGTCGGAAAGGAATACCAGGATGATTGAAGCGATGGCTTTCAAACTTGCTAACCAGATCAAACGTACTGTTCCTGATCATCCAGCCTCTGTCGCGGTACTTAAATACGCGCTTGCCCTCATTCTGAATGCGTCCATGATCATTGTGTTGACACTATTCGCCTCATTCTTCACGGGGCGGATGGTAGAGGCTGTAACGATTCTCATCGCTTTCGCCCTACTGCGCCAAATATCAGGAGGCATTCATTTGAAAACGGGCATGACATGTGTGTTGGTGACCTCAGCAGCTTTTACTTACATATCCTGCATTGCCTTAAATAGTTGGTGGACAAACCTGTTTACCGGAATAGCTCTCATTTTCGTTTTATGTTTTGCCCCGTCCAGAATTGAAAAGCAGTCGCGCATACCAGTACGGTTCTATCCCCTCTTGCGGCTGTTATCCTCCTTGCTTGTATGTACTAATTTTGTAATCGGTTCCTCTGTAGTGGCTGTTGCTTTTTTGGTCCAAAGCCTAACATTGATCCGGGGAAGGAGGTGAGTGGAATGATGAGGAAAATGGTATATGGGTTAGCCACATCGTTGTCTATGTTTGCTACATTTGCTGTATCAGTGGCGAGTTACGTGTATGTTTATCAAGGGGATACACCCGAGGAACTGCTGAAATAAACAAAATGCCGAAATGAAAAAATGATACATAGAGCTGCTATTAAGCAGCTTCTTTTTATGCAAAAAAATCAGGCGCTCCATTAAAGAGCGCCCGAATGGGAGAGGAGAAACCGGACGAAGAGCTTATGGGGAAACGTAAGTCTTCTCCGCGGTTGTCTACGACATTGGTTGAATGCCGATATCCTAAGGATGCCCAGGGAATGGTTTTTTATACCTGCCTCATCCTAAGTTTTTCAAACGGCGGTGCATGTGGTACGATAGCGTCATAATCTATGGTTATGAACACATATAGAAAATAGGTGAGTTTCAGCGTGAGAGTGGTATCGGGTAGTGCCAAAGGAAGGCCGTTAAAGGCAGTTCCCGGCACAGGGACGCGGCCAACCACGGATAAGGTCAAGGAAGCGCTATTTAGCATGATAGGTCCTTATTTTGATGGGGGAGTCGCACTTGATCTATTTGCTGGCAGTGGTGGCCTGGGTATAGAGGCGCTTAGCCGGGGGATGGACAAGGCTGTTTTTATTGATATGGAATCCAAAAGCATTGATGTCATTAAAGAAAATTTGCGAAAAACTGGATTGGAAGGACAGGCTGAAGTGTTCCGCAATGATGCCGGACGAGCGCTCAAGGCGTTGGCAAAACGTGGAGCTCTTTTTGATGCTGTTTTTCTGGATCCGCCCTATCGTCTCAAACATGGAGATGAATTGATGAGCCGTATGGCTGAATTGAACTTGCTTCGTTCAGATGCAATCATCGTGCTGGAGTATGAATCGGGACATGAATATCCGGAAAGCTTCGGGCCGTTCGAACAGGTCAGAAAAGCAGTCTATGGTGAAACGGCGTTATCCATTTATCATTTTGCAGCCGATGCTTTATCGGATGTCGAAGAACATACAGAAGCCGGAGTGGTCAAGCTCGGCATCATCGAATCAGACGGGGAGGACCATCATGATTGAGCACAAACCACGTATTGCCGTATATCCGGGAACCTTTGATCCTGTGACAATGGGGCACCAGGATATTATTCAAAGAGCAGCCAGACAGTTTGATCTATTGATTGTCGCGGTTCTTAACAATATTAGTAAAAATCCGCTGTTTTCACTTGAGGAACGAATGGAGCTGCTGCGAACGGTAACTCGCGATATACCGAACGTTGAAGTGGACAGCTTCCGTGATTTAACAGCTAATTATGTACGTCAAAAAGGGGCCCAAGTTATTGTCAGAGGAATCCGGTCGGTGACTGATTTCGAATATGAGCTGCAATTAGCCTCTACAAATCATAAGCTGAACCCGGATGCGGAAACGATCTTTATGATGACCAATCCGGCTTATTCCTATCTGAGTTCCAGTATGGTGAAGGAAATTGCGCATTTCGATGGCAAGGTTGTAGATCTGGTGGCACCGGAGGTGGAAGACGCGCTGCGTGCGAAGGTCAACGCAAATCGCGGCGGCTCCACCATGAAGTCATAAAGGAAAAGGCCACTAGGGTAACTATAATTGTACCCAGCAGCGCAATGGATAGTACGGTTAGTTGCCAGGGGTACATAGATGTTCCTTCTATTTGTGTTAGTAAGCTGCTGGCTCCGGCCATAACAGGATGCGTGGCGGATTCATTTACGCTTTCCGCAAAAGAAGACACAGAACTGCGACTGACGTAAGCGGGAGTTGTATTGCTGACGATGCGGTTAAGCGGGACCCATGTCGCCAAGGTAAGTCCAAAAGCAATGATCCCATGGAGCACTCGTGACAAGGTGAAGGTGATACCCTTGTCGGAAGGTCTGGTGACGGCGGTAATTTGAAGCCAGCCGCACAGGCCGCCCCAGCCCAACACAGCGCTGATCAGGGCTGCTTGTGTACGGAGATCGTAGGGCAGACGGCTGATTTCATAGGAACCCAGATGGATTTCCAACCAAGCAGGCCATATGAAAGAAAGCGATCCTTGGCCTGTGTATATGGACAGCAGTCGAATCAGTACGGAAAAGAAAATAATAAATCCACCTGTCACCATCAGCGTCTGTACAGCATGGGATACGGTTTCGCCCAACAGTTTTCCGAAGCTGCGGCCGTCCCGTTCTCTGGCAGAGCGGGTAGCTTCCCATGCGGATCGGATCAGGGAGGGAGAAGTACGGGAAACTGAGGTGCGCCGGAGGGCAGCTGGCGTTTCCCGTTTTTGCAATTCTTTGGACGATACAGGTAGTCTGGCGGTGATCCAGCCTGCCAGCAGCCCGGAAATCCAGTGAACGGCAAGTAACATCACGCCTACGGCAGCATTGTGCAGTAGCCCTGTCCCGATGACGAGCAGGATGGTAATCGGATTGCAGAAATGAGCGATAGCGGTTAGACGTCCAAGCTGAAGCGCGGTCATATCTTCCTGTTGTGACCATTGGCGTACTGCTTCCGCAGCAGCCGGGAATCCCGCGGTCAGGCCGAGGGCCAACACCCAGCCACTTCGTCCGGGTAGACGGAACCAGAATCGCATAAACGGCTCCAGCAGGACACCTAGTCCATGGACTAGACCAAAGGCGATGAGCATTTCGGACAGCATCAAAAAAGGCAGCATAGCGGGGAAAATAATACTCCACCATAGCTTAAGGCCTTGAGTAGAGGCTTGAAATACTTTTTCTGGTGAGGCGACAACAGCCAGTACAAGCAAAATGGCTCCGAGGCCAAGCAGTACGGTTGTCCAATAAGGAGCGGAATGGGCTTCCTTTTGCATCAAAGAATTCACCTCTCATAAATATGCTAAGGAGAGTCGGATGCTATCTCCAGCGTTTATTCACGTTCGTTGTCTTGGGATAGGTTGTTCGTATACGTTGTCGTAAACAATGTATGCTTTTTTGGAAGGCTTGAGAACAGGGGCCACAGAGGCACTTGGATAAGATGGGAGAAGTTAGGCTGCAAGGGGGGAGAAGCAATGAAACGAATAAACCGGAAAAGAGCTTTTTTTACAACCGGTTATGTCTTAATGCTGGCTGCAATGGTCTATGTGCTGGTTTATATGCCAACCCCTTATCTGATCTATGGACCAGGTGGGGCAAATGAGATCAAACCGATGGTTAGAGTCCGGGAGGGTGACAGCATCGAACGGGGGGCCTTTATGATGACGACGGTATCGGCGCGTTATGCCAATGTTATCATGTTGGGCCTGTCCAAGTTGGACCGCAATTCGGAGATTCAGCGCAAAGAGGATCGCCTGCATGGAAGAAGTGAAGACGAATATGCGGCAGAGCAGGTATGGTATATGGGGGATTCCCAATCTTCCGCGATGGAGGCTGCCTACACCCGTGCCCATGTCCCCTATCGCATTGTGCCGGATTACGTGTATGTGTTTAAGATCCCGGGATCGAACAGCGTGTTTGACCCCGGGGATGAAATATTGGAGTTGAACGGCGTGAGGGTGACCGATAATCGTTCCATTCGGAAGGCTTTGGAGGACGAAAAACCGGGAACAATGGCTAAAGTGAAGCTAAAGCGCGATGGAAAGTTGCTGACCGTGCAAGCTCCCTTAACGACCATTACGGACAGTGAGACGGGCAAGCAACGTTCCGGATTTGGCGTCAGTATTGCCACGGTACAGAAGGTAGAGCCGAAGGATGGACGTAAAACGATTCATTTTACATCTACGGATGTTGGCGGTCCTTCGGCAGGTTTGATGTTTACCATGGAAATCTATAATCAACTGACACCAGGTGATTTGAGTAAGGGATATCGTGTAGCCGGTACGGGTACCATTGATAAGGACGGTCAGGTTGGAGCGATTGGTGGTGCAAAGTATAAAATAGTTGCTGCTGACCGTCAGGGTGCGGATTTGTTTTTCGTCCCTGCGGATAATTATAAAGAGGCCAAGGCCAAAGCTGAGCAAATTGGAACCCGGATGAAGCTTGTTCCGGTTCGCAAGCTTGGCGATGCGCTGAATTATATGGAAAAGCTGCCCGTCAAACCATAATGGGCGGTCGCAAGTAATCAGCATACATGTCGCGGATGGCGGGACGTGGCATCCCGGCTGCGTGTATGGCGGCTGCGGCTGTATCCCAGTCCAGATGAGGATGTGATCCGGCAGACAGCTTGACCCATACCGGAAGGGTGGCTGTCTGCTTCATACGTGCCAGCAGTTCGCGTCCAGCCCTGTTAAAGCCAAGCACGCGGATATAGCCCGGACCTTTCGCCAGCTCAGCCGGAGTCATATCGGCTTTGGCATGATTTAGCAAAATATGTGCACACATCCGCTGAAGCTTCGTACGAGTATAGCGCCTTGTCTTGATCGTGGCGAGCAGGGCCTCCACAGAGGGCTGGGGCAGCGTGTACAGCGATTGTTGCAGACGATGCTCCAGCCCTTCGGTGACCTCGTGCAGCTCGGCCAGCTGCTGCGAGCTACGTGTGATCAGGGCGTTCAGCAGCGGCTGGCTGAACGCTTCCCAATGCAGCGGAGCGCGTTCGGCTTGCCACTCGCGTCGCAAAATCTCCAGTGTCGCCGCAGGTATGTACGGCGAAGCGGCCTCCGGCCCGCCGTCCAGCAGCAGACGGCGGATGGCCGTGGCACTGGCGATGACTCCGTCCGCAGGGGCCACGGCTTCATGGTAGCCCGATCCCGTGCGGGCTACCGTGAAGGGCTTGATTGTGCTGCCCAGCCGTTCCAGCGCAATCAAGTAATGCAGCCCCAACGTATTGTTGGGCTGCTGCATGAGGGTGGCGAGCGCAGCGCCGTCCGCTCCTTCGGCCGCGAGCGCGGCTGCGGCTCCCGCGTAGGCAGCGGGATAGCTCGCGCCGCTGCTCAGGCGCTGCGCGATGCCGGCCTTGAGCTCGGCCGGCTCTGCCGCCAGCACGCGTGCCAGCGCGCGCAGCGGGGCAATGTCTCCGCTCTCGCTGCCGAAGCAGAGCGCGTCTACGATGCCCGTCGCATGGAGCAGGGCGACTGCTCCGTGGGCAAACCATTCTGCAGGCTGGACGGCATAGGCCACAGGCAGCTCCAGAACCAGGTCCACACCCATGGCGAGTGCCATTTCGGTGCGGGACCATTTGTCTGTAATCGCGGGTTCACCCCGCTGAAGGAAAGGACCACTCATCACAGCCACTGTGCGCTGTGCACCAGTGATGCGAAGAGATTCCTCCCAGTGATGGACATGTCCGTTATGCAGGGGATTGTACTCTACAATCATACCGAGTGTTTTCAAGACCGTATGTCGGCTCCTTTCTTATGGTAGCTTATTGGATAACTATTTTGACAATAATGGTTAAGTGCCCGTGAAGATTGTTTTCAGGGTAGCTATACTGATTTTTCATCATCGGCATGAACAAGACCATTGAGACCTGGACGAAAAAGCTTTATACTCGCATTATTGTACACGAAGAGTGGCGGGGGTACGAATACTCATCGGTACATGTTTAGCACAATGCATTTTTGCTTCTGCATAAAACTTGTCGAACCATTGGAAAACCGGTAGATTTGTGAGTGGTGTAAAGTGAAAGGTGTTGACAAACGACTCGATCAGTCGGTATAATAATTTTTGTTTGTTTGGAGTGATAGTGATGCAACTATTTTTTCGCAAAGTAGCAACAAGTGACGGTCCTTTTCCTATCCGTGAATCTCTTAATGTGAGTGAATTGGTGGATGATCGTGCTGATGTTACGGCCGTTTCCCCGCTGGAGACCGACTTGGTCGCCGTTAGTCTGGGTCAAGGCTTGATGAGCGTGGAAGGCACGTTGACCGCAGGTCTGGACATGCTGTGCTCACGCTGTTTAAGCCCGATGCACGAGGATTTAAAAATTGAATTCCGTGAACGGTTCAAGCAAACCTCTTCGAGTGTTGAAGAGGAGGATGAAGATGGCGATTTTATCGCAGTGACGGAGGACTCCTTCGACATTGCACCGTATTGTGAAGAACTGTTTGTACTGCATGTGCCGTTTGCGCCTTTGTGCAGTGAGGATTGTCAGGGAATCGCACCAAAGACCGGACAAAACTGGAGTATTGGCTCCGATGACAGTAGTGATGGCGGTACGGAAAAGATTGATCCGCGTCTGGCAGGGCTTAAGGATTTTTTTAAATGAGAATTGAGTTCAATTCTGAAAAATCATCATCCGCTTGTGCCGGAGAGTTACAGAACCGATGCGTGGATGTTGCAGGCTTGATTCACCGGCTGTAAGATAATTGCTTCTAGCATTTTCTTCAGTCTTGAATGAGATAAGAAGTCATACCCGTTATGCGGGGTTGATCTGGTTAAGGAGGTGGGAATAATGGCAGTACCTCAACGGAGAACATCCAAAACTCGTCGCGACAAACGTCGTACTCACTTTAAACTGGCAGTACCAGGTATGGTGAAATGCTCCGAATGCGGCGAATTGAAACTTGCTCACCATGTGTGCAAAGTTTGCGGAACGTACAAAGCTAGAGAGATCATCTCTCAATAATGTCCGATAAGCGGATTCTTTGGAATCTTCGCAGAAAAAGTAGCGCTTCACTTCAGTGAGGCGCTACTTTTTTTGTCTGCATGCTTCCTTTTTACGTCAGCATGCTATATACTGTTTTAGTACCAGGTTCTAAGAAAGAAGGGCCGAAGGGGTTCCTTTATACATACAAGAAGACAAATCGGCTTGAAGTCTCGCCGTTAGAAAGTGAAGTAAAGTAACCCGAACTGTCGTCTGAACGATGGTTTATTGTAGGGAAAGGAGGCGTCACTGACATCGAACGTTTGCCGAAGAGACAGAGACAGCAGCGGCTGACTCAATTAATTGATGATAATCCATTCGTAACGGATCAGGAATTGACAAGACAGCTGAAGGTAAGTATTCAGACTATTCGGCTGGACCGGATGGAGCTGGGAATCCCGGAATTGCGGGAACGGCTAAAGCTGATGGCTGAGCGCTCCTACGACCAGGTTCGTTCTTTGCCTTTGCATGAAGTGATCGGGGATATCGTTGATCTGCAGTTGGATCGAAGCGGTATTTCGATTTTTGAGATTAAAGAGGAACATGTTTTTTCGCGTACTGGCATTGCGCGGGGGCATTATGTATTTGCTCAGGCCAATTCATTGGCCGTTGCTGTGATTAATGATGAGATAGCATTGACTGCATCAGCGGATATACGCTTTGTCCGCCCGGTTCATTTAGGTGAGAAGTGCATTGCCAAGGCATATGTACGTTCAAATCCAGAACAAAAAGGGAAGGCTAAAGTGGAAGTTTTCGCCTACGTAGGAGAAGAAATGGTGTTCCAAGGCAACTTTGTCATTTATCGCTCCACGGAGGAAGAGTATAGCGAAGGAGGAAGTCAGCATGCGGATCGCCATTGATGCCATGGGGGGAGATAATGCTCCTGAGGCGACAGTAGAGGGCGCGCTATCTGCGGCGGCGGAATGGAAGGATACGGACATTACGCTGGTTGGTGACCGGGAACGAATTGAATCGGTTCTGAACTGTAGAGCGTTGCCGACGAACCTCAGCATTCGCCATGCATCCGAAACGATAGATGCGCAGGACGAGCCTGTAAAGGCAGTGCGCCGCAAAAAGGATGCTTCAATGGTCGTAGCTGGTCGAATGGTCAGAGAAGGCGAAGCGGATGCCATGATATCTGCAGGTAATACAGGCGCGCTAATGACCACAGGGTTGCTGGTGGTTGGAAGAATGGAGGGCATTGAACGTCCGGCTCTCGCGCCGATGATACCGACGATTGACGATCAGGGTATTCTGGCGCTTGACTTGGGAGCCAATATGGATGCCAAGCCTGAGCATCTTGCCCAGTATGCACTGATGGGGAGCTTGTATCGTCAGAAAGTTCACGGTGTGGCTTCTCCAAGGGTGGGTCTGCTGAATGTGGGGACCGAAGCTGGGAAGGGCAATGAACTGACGAAGTTGGCATTTCCACTTATTGAGCAGTTACCTGTCAATTTTGTGGGTAATGTTGAATCGAGAGATGTGTTAACTGGGAATTGCGATGTATTGGTGTGTGATGGATTTGCTGGAAATATCATGCTAAAATCACTAGAGGGTACAGCTGGAGCCATTTTTTCTCTCTTAAAAGAGCAATTCACCAAATCCTTGAAGACCAAGCTTGCAGCAGCCTTGATTATGCCTGAGCTTCGCAGTCTGAAAGGTAAATTGGATTATAAAGAGCATGGCGGGGCTCCTTTGCTGGGTTTGAGTGGACTCGTCCTGAAAAGTCACGGTTCGTCTGACGGCGTTGCCGTCAAAAATGCGGTAAGGCAGGCTCGTACGGCCTTGCAAAACCGGTTGGTGGAAAGTATATCCAAGGAAATCAGCAGGAAGTGAGTGACGATATGAATAAATTACGGCCGGTTGGTGTTATCGGAACAGGGAAATACGTACCTGAGAAAATTCTGACCAATAAAGATTTGGAAGCAATCGTAGAAACAAGTGATGAATGGATTGTCAGTCGTACAGGGATTCAGGAGCGCCATATTGCAGCTCCAGAGCAGGCTACATCTGATTTAGCTTATGAAGCAGCAATTAAGGCGTTGGAGTCCGCGGGTATGACGGCACAGGATCTGGATTTAATTATTGTAGCTACGGTTACACCGGATATGGCGTTTCCGTCAACTGCCTGCATTCTTCAGGACAAACTGGGAGCCAAAGGCGCAGCGGCTTTCGATTTGTCTGCGGCATGCTCGGGTTTTGTATACGGACTGGCTACGGCAACGAGCTTCATTAAGACAGGTATTTATAATAATGCGTTAATCATTGGGGCAGACTGTCTTTCTCGGATTACAGATTATACCGACCGCAATACCTGTGTCCTATTCGGAGATGGTGCAGGAGCTGTAGTGATTGGTGAAGTGCCTGAAGGTAGAGGATTCCAATCCTTTGATCTCGGGGCTGAAGGCGCAGGTGGAACCTTGCTTAAGCTGGAAGCTGGTGGCTCGCGTTTGCCTGCGAGTGCAGAAACACTGGAGAATAAACAGCACTATATTTACATGAACGGACGCGAAGTGTTCAAGTTCGCGGTTCGTGTTATGGGAACGGCAACGGTTGATGTGTTAGAAAAAGCAGGGCTGTCCAAAGATGATATTGATCTGTTCGTTCCACACCAAGCCAATGTTCGCATCATCCAATCGGCAATGCAACGTCTGGATTTGCCAGAGGAAAAGGTAGTTGTTAATGTTCATAAATATGCGAATACATCCGCAGCATCAATCCCTCTCGCTCTAGTAGAAGCAGCTGAGGAAGGCCGCATGAAGGAAGGCGACCGTGTATTAATGGTGGGCTTTGGCGGTGGCTTGACCTGGGGAGCGTCGGTTCTTGTCTGGTAATAAGATGGAATTATTGATATAATATTGAATTTGTGTAGTGTTTTACAGGACAAGCATTGGATATAGAGAGGTGCATACACGATGGGCAAAACGGCATTTATATTTCCCGGTCAGGGTTCACAAGCTGTAGGTATGGCTAAAGATGCTTATGAAGCAGTTCCAGCTGCAACAGAAGTATTTCGCCAAGCGGACGAACGGTTAGGGTTCGCACTAAGCACACTGGTTTTTGAAGGGCCAGACACAGCTTTGAAGCAAACATCCAATACGCAACCTGCACTGTTAACGGCGAGCATTGCACTGTATGAAGCGTTCAAGGAAAAAATGGACATTCATCCCGATTATGTGGCTGGGCACAGTCTAGGAGAGTACAGCGCGCTAGTTGCTTCAGGTGTCCTTGCATTTGAGGATGCGGTTGAGACTGTTCGTGCACGTGGTCAGTTTATGGAACAGGCTATCCCTGATGGACAAGGTGGTATGGCTGCTGTGTTGGGAGCTGATCGTGAAGCGTTGGCAGCATTGTGCCGTGATATTACGGAATCTGGTCAACTGGTCGAACTAGCCAACATCAATTGTCCTGGACAAATTGTTGTATCTGGTACGAAGGAGGGCGTAGCTGCTGTCGCTGAACGTGTGAAGGAAGCAGGCGGCAAGCGCGCTATTACTCTAGAGGTTAGCGGTCCTTTCCACTCTTCATTGATGAAGGAAGCAGCGACCAAGCTTTCCGGCAAGTTAGGAGCTGTAACTTTCTCCAAAGCTCAGATTCCGGTGGTGGCCAATGTAACAGCTAAACCTGTACGTGAGGGGAGTGAAATCCGCCAACTGTTGGTGGATCAGGTCTATTCTCCGGTACTGTGGGAAGACAGTGTAGCATGGCTACTGGAACAAGGTGTTGACACTTTTGTTGAGTTTGGACCGGGAAGTGTTTTGACTGGATTGGTTAAAAAAATCGACAAAACGGTTAAGCTGTATAATATAAGCAGCTTGGAGTCGTTTGCTTCTCTAACGGAAGCCTTGGAGGCCCGTTAAAAGTATAATCATTGCCTTAACGGATTATATACTTGCAAGGGGGGACTATGATGTCTAAGCCATTAAGTGGAAAAACGGCGCTCGTTACGGGGGCGTCGCGCGGAATTGGTCGTAGTATCGCGCTGGCGCTGGCTGAAGCAGGTGCTAATGTGGCAGTAAACTATGCTGGTAGTGAAGCGGCTGCGACTGAGGTAGCAGAGCAGATTCGTGCCAAAGGTGTGGAGGCTATTACAGTTCAGGCTAATGTTGGTCGCGCTGACGAAGCAGATCAGTTAATCAAGGATGTGATTGGCGCTTGGGGCAAAATTGACATCCTAGTGAATAATGCCGGCATAACAAGAGATAATTTAATCATGCGCATGAAGGAAGAGGAATTCGATCAGGTGATCGAAACGAATCTGAAGGGTGTGTTTAATTGTCTTAAGGCGGCAACACGTCCAATGATGAAGCAGCGTTCTGGCCGTATTATCAATATCTCCTCCGTGGTTGGTGTCCTTGGCAACGCAGGACAAGCCAACTACGTTGCTGCTAAAGCAGGGGTGATTGGTCTTACCAAATCCTCTGCTCGAGAGCTTGCTTCGAGAGGTATTACAGTGAACTGTGTGGCTCCTGGATTCATCGATACTGAGATGACGCAGGTACTGGCAGATGATTTGCGTGACAATATGCTTAGCGGTATTCCGCTGGCCCGTCTTGGACGGCCTGAGGAAATTGCTGACGTGGTGCTGTTCTTGGCCTCGGATGCTTCCTCATATATGACGGGCCAGACTTTGCATGTGGATGGCGGCATGTATATGTAGTAGCATGTTGCCAATCTGCATGCCCCGATGAAGAGTTGTCAATGAAAACTCTCTTCTATGGCATTTTAATTGTAATTTTCGTATAATACCTAAGAGGAGGTGAGCCGGATGTCCGATGTATTGGAGCGCGTAAAACGCATTGTCGTTGACCGTTTGGGAGCCGACGAAGCCGAAGTTACACTTGAAGCATCTTTTAAAGATGATTTAGGCGCTGATTCTCTCGATGTAGTTGAATTGGTAATGGAATTGGAAGATGAGTTTGATATGGAAATCTCTGATGAAGATGCAGAGAAAATTACAACTGTAGGTGAAGTTGTGAAGTACATACAATCTCATACCTAATTCATGTCATCAAAAGTCCCGTTCTGTTACAGGCGGGACTTTCTCCTAATTATACAGATTGAACTAAAGACGGAATTGCCGCGTGTTTTTGAGTATGGCTCAGCTTAACTTAGTCAAAGGCTGAGAAGTATGCGGCATTACTAACTTTAGTTGATTCTATATTATTTTTACGCACAAGAGTGTGCGGTCTTAAAATACAATATGCAGTAGACATAGAGGTGATTATCTTTGAAACAACGTGTTGTCATAACAGGAATGGGTGTAATCACTTCGCTGGGACAGGATTTGAACACACTATGGGATAATCTGATGGCCGGAAAATCCGGCGTCAGTGAAATCGAAGCTTTCGATACAAGTGAGTACACTACGAAAATAGCCGCTTCCATTAAAGATTTTAATCCAGAGGATTATATTGAACGTAAGGATGCGCGTAAAATGGACCGCTTTGTGCAGTTTGCGGTTGCTGCTAGTAAATTGGCGCTTGAGGACAGCGGACTTGTAATCGGAGAAAATGCGGAAGCTGAGCGTGTTGGTGTATCTGTTGGTTCCGGTATTGGCGGATTGGGAACTTGGGAAGATCAGCACAACGCACTAATTGAAAAAGGACCTAAACGCGTAAGCCCTTTCTTCATCCCGATGATGATTGCTAATATGGGTTCTGGTCAAGTGTCGATTTCGCTCGGTGCTAAAGGCCCTAATACATCACCAGTTACGGCTTGTGCCACGGGCAGTCATGCTATTGGCGATTCCTTCCGCATGATTCAGCGCGGTGACGCAGACGCCATGATTTGCGGAGGAGCTGAGGCGACTATTCGTCCGATTGGTATGGCTGGATTTTGTTCCATGCGAGCGATGTCCACGCGTAACGACGAGCCTGAAAAGGCAAGCCGCCCTTTTGATACCGAAAGAGACGGGTTTGTTATGGGCGAAGGCTCTGGTGTTCTTATTCTGGAATCGTTGGATCATGCTTTGAAGCGTGGTGCGCGTATTTACGGTGAAGTGATTGGCTACGGTCTTTCTGGCGATGCTCATCATATGACGGAGCCTGATCCAGAGGGAGCGGCACGCTGCATTAGAATGGCGATCCGTGATGCCGGATTGAATCCTGAAGAGATTGATTATATCAATGCACATGGTACGTCTACGCCAGTCGGTGATAAATCCGAAACGGAAGCAGTTAAGAAAACACTTGGAGATCATGCCTATAAGGTAGCGATCAGCTCAACTAAGTCGATGACAGGGCATTTATTGGGTGCAGCGGGCGGCGTTGAAGCCGTGATCTGTGGTCTCGCCCTTCAGCATCAGACGATTCCGCCAACGATTAATTTGGATAATCAAGACCCGGCATGCGATCTTGATTATGTACCTAATAAGCCGAGAAAAGCGGAACTGAATGTGGTTATGTCCAATTCCTTTGGTTTTGGCGGTCACAATGCTACGGTTATTCTAAAAAAATATGAAGCATAAGGGGTCAGTTCGTTGAGTGGAGACTTGAAGCAATTACAGCAGAAACTTCATATTCAATTCAACAATCGGCAGCTTCTGAAGCAGGCCTTTACGCACGCTTCCTACGTAAACGAACATCGGTTCAGTCAGCATGCAGACAATGAGCGTCTTGAATTTTTAGGTGACGCTGTTCTGGAACTGACGGTGTCCGAGCAATTGTACAATCAGTACCCTAACCGACCCGAAGGCGAACTCACCAAGCTGCGTGCAGCTATTGTCTGTGAGCCTTCTCTGGTGAAGTTTGCTGTCGGGCTTGAGTTCGGGCAATATGTACTGCTTGGAAAAGGTGAAGAGTTGACAGGTGGACGTACTCGTCCGGCTCTGTTGGCTGATGTATTCGAAGCGTTCGTAGGTGCGCTTTATTTGGATCAGGGTCTGGAGGCCGTCCGTTCGTTTCTGGAACGTTATATTTTTCCTCAAATTGTATTAAACGGTAAACTTCAGATGAGTGATTTCAAAACAGAGCTTCAGGAACTGACGCAGCATCATAACATGGGGATGCTTGAATACAAGATTGTAGAGGAGCGCGGACCAGCCCATGAGCGCGAGTTTGTAGCCGAGGTATATATGGACAGCGAACGGCTAGGGGCAGGTACGGGGCGCTCCAAAAAAGAAGCTGAGCAGCAAGCGGCGGCAGTAGCTTTAAACCGTTTGAAGCTGGCAGAATCGTAATCGGTACCTGAGCAGCCCAGACGGGTTACGCAAGCAGAGGGCACAAAGTAAGAGCAAAGGGCAGTCCGCGGGGAGTCCCGGCCCGTAATGGCGAATGGACTGCGTTTTGCTCTTTTTTCGTGGCTTTACTGGTGTAACGTGAGTGTTGGTACTGTGCTTTATACAAGCTAGTTTATGCTACAATAGGGATAATTCATATCAATCAGGTATACGGTGTTGTACAAGCATATTTGAAATGTTAGAGGTGAGATTGAGCATGTTTTTAAAGCGCATTGAGCTGGCGGGCTTCAAATCGTTTGCAGATAAAACGGAAATGGAATTTGTCCGCGGCATTACGGCAGTCGTCGGACCCAACGGAAGCGGAAAAAGTAATATTTCCGACGGGATTCGTTGGGTGCTGGGCGAACAGAGTGCCAAATCACTGCGTGGCGGCAAAATGGAGGACATTATTTTTGCGGGTAGTGATGCTCGTAAGGCTGTGAATTACGGTGAAGTATCGCTTACGTTGGATAATGAAGATCAGGCGTTGCCTCTGGATTTTGGTGAAGTTACGGTAACGCGACGTGTACATCGAAGTGGGGATAGTGAATATTTCATTAATCGGCAATCATGCAGACTCCGAGATATTACAGAGCTGTTTATGGATACAGGGATTGGTAAAGAAGCTTATTCCATTATTGGGCAGGGACGCATTGAAGAAATCCTAAGTACTCGATCTGAGGATCGTCGAGGTATTTTTGAGGAAGCCTCGGGTATCGTAAAATATAAATCGCGTAAAAAAGATGCTGTTCGCAAGCTGGATGAGACGGAGCAAAATTTGCTGCGTATTCACGATTTGGTTAGTGAACTGGAGGATCAGATTGGACCGCTTAAGGAGCAGTCTGAAAAGGCGATTCATTTTAAAGAGCTACGCGGTGAATTGAAATCAAAAGAAATCTCAATGTACGTCCATCAAATTGAACAAATTCATACTTCGTGGAGCGATGCGACTTCCAAATTAGCTTTGCTGCAGCAGGAGCAACTTCAGTTGTCTACGGTGGTATCCCGACATGATGCGATGCTGGAAAGCGACCGTAACGAATTACGCCAGCTGGAAGAGCAAGTAGAACAGTTGCAAAGGGATCTGCTGCAATACAGTGAAGCGACGGAGAAAAGTGAAGGCTACGGCGAATTGCTCAAAGAGCGCACACGCAATCTGGCGGCTAATCGGGAACAACTGATCTTATCACTTAGCACAAGCGAATCACGGCATTCCGAGCGCAAGAGTGAACTGGATCAGCTGAACGAAAAGCTGTCTGCACTGAATGTAGAGCTTGACGAGTTGCGTGCGCGGCTGTCTGACGAAGAGGCCAAGCTGATTGGAGTTACAGGCGGAATCAGCCAGGAGCAGGAAGAAAGCCTAAAGGGTGGCCTGCTGGAGCTGATGAATCAGATGGCGCAGGCGCGTAACGAAATCCGTTATACAGACCAACAGAAGGAAGCGTTGGAACGGCGTGTGACTCGCGTAAGTGACGAATCCGGCAAATGGGAAGCCCAGAAAGTACAACTTGAACAGCGCAAAAAGGGATTGGAAGCTGCGGTTCAGAAGCTGGGGCAGGAAATCAGTAGTTTGCGTAGTGGCTATATTCAGGGAAGTGAAAAGTATCAGGCCCTGCAAAAACTTTTGGAAGAAAACCAGGGTACAGTTCGTAAATGGGAACAAAAACGTGAGGCTCAAATTTCACGGCGAGATACAATGAAGGAAATGCAGGATGACTTTGATGGCTTTATGCTTGGGGTTAAAGAGGTATTGAAGGCTGCACGAAAAGAAACCTTGCACGGTGTACATGGAGCGGTAGCGGAGCTGATTCGGGTGCCTGAGCATTTAGAGCAGGCGATGGAAACCGCTTTGGGTGCTTCAGTTCAGCATATCGTGATGGAAAATGAATCCGTATCCAGACAGGCGATCAGTTTTCTCAAGCAACGTCAACTGGGCAGAGCAACATTTTTGCCTATGGATGTTATCCGCCCGCGTCAAATCGGCACAGGAGAACGCCAAATTGCAGAAGGAGCCGAAGGCTTTGTCGGGATCGGTGCAGATCTTGTTCAGTATGATGATCGATATGCCGGAATTGTAGGCAGTCTCTTGGGGAATGTGGTCATTGCTCGTACATTGGAAGACGCAAACCGTATTGCGGCCCGTTGCCAATATAGATACCGCGTTGTCACTTTGGAAGGTGATGTTGTCAATGCAGGGGGTTCTATGACTGGGGGAAGCCAGTTCAAGAAAAATGCTAATCTGCTTGGACGCAAACGCCAGCTGGATCAGTTGGATCAAGACATTGTAGATACAGAGCAGCAAATTGCAAGGTTGCGTCAGAGTGCAATAGATACCAAACGCCAGTTAGAGGAGACACAGACCCGTCTGGACGAGCTGCGTCAGGGCGGCGATGTGAAGCGCGGTGAAGAGCAACAGATGGCAATGGAACTCAAGCAACTGGAGCATGAACTTCGTCATGTTCTGGAGCAGGTCGCTGCGTCTGGTCAGGAGAAAAAGGGCTTTGATCAGGAAATCAAGGAGCTGGAAACTTCCCGTGAAGAAGCGTTGGTAAAGTTGGCTGCGCTGGAGGAAGAAGAAAAGAAAACGCATCAAGCTATTCACGCTGCCGAGTTTGCCCGTAAAGCCAACGAATCTGCCAAAGAGCAGCTGCAGGGAGAGCTCACGAATCTCAAGGTAAGAGAAGGAAAGCTGGACCAGGAGCGTTTTTCATTGGAAGAGCAGTTGCGCAGATTGCGTGGGGATTATGATACTCTTGGTAAGGATTCGAGACAAAACAAGACCTTACTTGCTTCCATTGAAGCAGATTTGCTGACCAATGAGCAGGAGACTGTGAAACAGATCGAAAATCTCAATCAATACCGTTTGAAAAAAGACGAAGCTGCACAACAACTGGAATTCAAGCGGGCTGCACGCAGCAGCTTGTCCAAAAAGCTTGAAGTGGCTGAGAACGACACGAAAGAACAGCGAATTCAGCTCAAGTCAGTGGAGGAGTTGCTTCGCCAAACGGAAATTGGAGTAAATCGGCTTGATGTGGAACTGGAAAACGTACTGAAAAAATTAAGTGATGATTATGAACTCAGCTATGAGTTAGCCAAGCAGCGTTACCCTATACCGGAAGATATTGAAGGCACTCAGAGCGAGGTAGAAAGGCTCAAACGTGGTATTTCCGCGTTGGGTGAGGTGAACCTGGGCGCCATTGAGGAATACCAGCGTGTGCATGAGCGTTATACGTTTCTTGATGAGCAAAAGTCTGATTTGGTGGAGGCCAAGACAACACTTTATCAGGTTATTCGTGAAATGGATGAAGAAATGTCCAAACGCTTTAAGACTACGTTCGATGCTATTCGGCGCGAATTTGGAACGGTATTCTCCAAGCTGTTCGGAGGCGGACGTGCTGATCTCGTGCTGCTTGACCCGGAACGCTTATTGGAGACGGGAATTGACATCGTAGCTCAGCCACCGGGCAAAAAACTGCAAAACTTGCAGCTACTGTCGGGCGGTGAGCGTGCGTTAACAGCGATGGCGTTACTATTTGCCATTTTACACGTTAAACCTGTTCCATTCTGTGTACTCGATGAAGTAGAGGCTGCATTGGACGAAGCAAACGTGGTGCGTTTTGCCCAGTATTTACGAGAATTCTCGGAGCAGACACAGTTCATTGTAGTCACACACCGCAAGGGCACAATGGAAGAATCAGATGTGCTGTACGGGGTTACGATGGAGGAAGGCGGGGTTTCCAAACTCGTATCTGTCAAGCTGGACAACGATGAAGCTGAGATTGCCTGACATTAAATAACATACTTTCAGATCAACGGAGGGAATCCATGAGTTTCTTTAGGAAATTGAAGGAAAGCATTGCAAACAAAACTGAATCGGTCACAAAACAGTTCAAAGATGGTTTGGAAAAAACACGTAAAGGTTTTGTTGAAAAAGTAACGGACTTGATGATTCGCCGTAAAAAGATTGATGAGGAATTTTATGAGGAACTGGAAGAAATTCTGATCGGAGCGGACGTAGGCGTCAACACGGTTATGAACCTCATTGAAGACCTGCGAGAAGAAGTGAAAAAGCGCAAAATCGAGGATGCATCCGAGTTACAGCCTGTATTGTCGGAAAAGCTGTCCGAGTTGCTGCGGGGTAATGACAATAGTCAGCTCAAGATGAGTCCTGACGGGATTACAGT
This sequence comes from Paenibacillus sp. FSL L8-0158, assembly GCF_038592965.1. Taxonomy (GTDB): domain Bacteria; phylum Bacillota; class Bacilli; order Paenibacillales; family Paenibacillaceae; genus Paenibacillus; species Paenibacillus polymyxa_D. Next base: position 2,155,983 of record NZ_CP151949.1, read on the forward strand.
CATTCTATTCGTGGGAGTCAATGGCGTCGGCAAAACGACAACCATTGGCAAGTTAGCTCATCGTTTTAAACAAGAGGGCAAAAAAGTATTGTTGGCTGCCGGAGATACGTTCCGGGCGGGTGCGATCGAACAGTTGGAGGTATGGGGCGAGCGGGCAGGTGTAGAGGTTATTAAGCAGCAATCCGGTTCCGATCCGGCTGCGGTTATGTTTGATGCCGTACAGGCTGCCAAGCAGCGACAAGTGGATGTTTTATTGTGTGATACCGCAGGACGTCTTCAGAATAAAAGCAATCTGATGGAGGAACTGAACAAAATTTTCCGTGTAATTCAACGCGAAATTCCAGATGCTCCTCATGAAGTGTTGTTGGTACTTGATGCGACGACTGGACAAAATGCACTTAACCAAGCCAAGCTGTTTGGTGAGAAAAGCGGTGTAACTGGGCTGGTACTAACGAAGTTGGATGGTACAGCGAAGGGCGGGATAGTTGTGGCCATCCGTCAGGAGCTGAATTTGCCTGTTAAGCTGGTCGGCTTAGGTGAAAAAGTGAATGATCTTCAACCGTTTGATTCCGAGCAATTCGTTCATGCGTTGTTCGCGGGGTTGATTCAGGAAGAGTCGGTCGAAGCAACTGCTACAGGCGAGGAAGAACAGAACTGATACGTTTAAAGTGGCTTTCATGCTACGTTTGGGACTAACTAAGTAGCCATCCTGTTGCTGTTCAAGTTTGCCCAGATGTATAATGAAAGCAAGAGATCTGTCGATACCGTATATGTAATGTATCTTGTATGTAAAATATAAATCAGGAAGCCGGGTGAAAAACCGATGGCAAACACCTATACCTACTCCCGACGGGAAGAAGTAGCTAACGCCATTACACATGGAATTGGAGCCGTTTTAAGCGTGGCAGCGCTTGTGTTGCTTATTGTTTTTGCTAGCATGAAAGGAACCACTTGGCATGTCGTCAGCTTTACAATTTACGGGATTACGATGCTGCTGTTGTACACCAATTCAACGTTGCTTCATAGCCTGCGTGAAGGGAAAATGAAGGATTTGTTCGAAATATTCGATCATTCTTGCATTTACCTGTTCATTGCAGGTAGCTACACCCCGTTTATGCTCGTTGCACTGCGAGGTACTCTGGGATGGACACTGTTTGGTGTGATTTGGGGGATTGCACTGTTTGGTGTGTTGTTCAAGGCGTTCTTCACCAAGCGCTTCCTGTTTATGTCTACCGTGTTTTACATTGTGATGGGCTGGCTCATCACCATTGCTTGGAATCCTCTGGTTGCGACTGTTCCCGCCGGAGGGATGACGTTATTGTTCGTAGGTGGTCTTATGTATACGTTGGGCACGATTTTCTATGTGTGGCGGGCATTTCCATATCACCATGCGATCTGGCATCTGTTTGTTTTGGCAGGCAGCATACTTCATTTTCTGGCTGTTCTGCTGTATCTTACTCCGGTAAGGGTTTAAGTAACAGTGGGTAAAAAGCCGATCCGTACTTCCGTTTAAGGACAGTGGATCGGCTTTTTTTTGTATGACAAGGGATAACGCTTGACATCTTCTTTTCTTTTAGGTATCATAAGGAACGTTGAAAAGAACTGTAAAGTGTTTTTCCTTGACGATGGAGGTATACAAGATGAGTCAGGAGAATCGGCTGGAAAAGACAAACCGGATTAACCGACTGTTTGACTTCTATGAACCTCTGCTTACAGAGAAGCAACAGATGTTTTTAAAATATTACTTCCATGATGATTTTTCTTTAGGGGAAATCGCATCGGAATTTCAAATTAGCCGTCAGGCAGTATATGAACATATTAAACGTGCTGAACAGGTATTGGAAATGTACGAGGAAAAGCTTGGTTTGCTAAGTAAGTATGAGCGCAGAATCCAAGATCTCGATGAATTAAATAAGACGTTGTATGAGGCATTCGGTAAAATCAGTGAGTCCGATGAAGGCACTCTGCAACATGTTCATCAAATTATAAATCGCCTGCAGGAACTGTAGGACATATAGATTAAGAACAAACAACCCTGGTAGACAAGGAGGTGCGGAAGTATGGCATTTGAAGGATTATCGACTCGCTTGCAAAATGTATTCAGTAAACTGCGCGGTAAAGGAAAAGTGTCTGAGGATGATGTAGCTCAGGCTATGCGTGAAGTACGATTAGCTTTGCTTGAGGCGGACGTTAACTTCAAGGTTGTAAAGGACTTTATTGCCAAGGTAAAGGAGAAATCCGTTGGTAAGGAAGTGATGGACAGCTTTACGCCAGGCATGGTCATCATCGACATCGTGAACAAGGAACTGACCGAGTTGATGGGTGGTAGTCAGGCCAAGCTTGCCAAAGCAAACAAACCGCCTACGGTCATTATGATGGTGGGTCTCCAGGGCGCAGGTAAAACGACGACGTCTGGTAAACTGGCGAAATTGCTGCAAAAGCAAAATCATCGTCCATTGCTTGTAGCTGGTGATATTTATAGACCAGCCGCGATCAAGCAGCTTCAGGTTCTTGGGGAGCAGATTAATACTCCTGTATTTACTCTGGGAGATCAGACAAGCCCAGTGGAAATCGCAAAACAGGGTTTGCAGCACGCTAAGGATAATGGCAATGACTACGTTATTATAGATACTGCCGGTCGTCTTCATGTTGATGAAGAGCTCATGGAAGAGTTGCGCCAGATTCATATCAACGTCAACCCGGATGAAGTTCTACTGGTTGTAGATAGCATGACGGGGCAGGACGCGGTTAACGTTGCGGAGCACTTTAATACTAGCCTGGAGTTAACGGGAGTTGTACTGACGAAGCTGGATGGCGACACTCGTGGTGGTGCAGCTTTATCGGTTAAAGCTGTAACGGGATGTCCGATCAAGTTTGCTACATTGGGTGAAAAGCTGGATGCGATGGAGCCGTTTCATCCTGAACGGATGGCTTCACGGATTTTAGGCATGGGTGACATGTTGTCCCTGATTGAAAAAGCGCAGTCCAATATCGACGCCGATAAGGCGAAGGAAATGGAACGGAAAATGCGTAATGCCGAGTTTACTTTTGAAGACTTTTTGGAGCAAATGGATCAAGTTAAGAAGCTTGGCCCGATCGACCAGATTCTTGATATGATTCCCGGTATGGGCAACATGAAGCAAATGAAAGATATCAAAGTGGATGACAAACAGATGGGCCGGATTGAGGCTATCGTTCATTCTATGACCACACAGGAAAAGCAAAACCCAGACATGATTAATCATAGCCGTCGCAAACGTATTTCTGTAGGCAGCGGAACATCACTGGCTGAGGTAAATCGTCTAATAAAGCAATTTGACGAAATGCGTCGCATGATGAAACAGTTCTCAGATATGATGGGACCTAAGGGTGGCAAAAACAAGGCTATGAAGCAGTTGAAGAGTATGGGTAAAGGTATGAAGTTTCCTTTCCGCTAAGGCCAATAGGCCCTTGGAATTATGGGATAACAATATACAGTCTACTTTTTGAAGGAGGTGAATTTTCGTGGCAGTTCGTATTCGTCTGAAACGTATGGGTGCACATAAAGCTCCTTTCTATCGCGTCGTGGTATCTGATTCTCGTTCCCCGCGTGACGGTCGTTTTATCGAAGAAATCGGTTACTACAACCCAATCACAGTACCAGCGGTTGTAAAAATTGATGAAGATAAAGCGCTGAAATGGTTGCAAGATGGTGCACAAGCATCCGACACAGTCCGTAACTTGCTTAGCAAAGCGGGCGTAATGAAAAAGTTTCATGAGTCTAAACTACAGAAATAAGGTGCTGATACGGAGGGTCAACCATGGAAGAATTAGTGATAATCATTGCTAAGGCTTTAGTCGATCATCCGGAAGATGTAACCGTGAAGACCTTGGAGAAGGATCGGCTTGTTGTATATGAGCTTAGTGTGCATCCTGAGGATGTAGGCAAGATCATTGGTAAGCAGGGTCGTATCGCCAAGGCGCTTCGCACTGTGGTTGCATCAGCAGCCGTTAAGATGGATAAACGGGTTACCGTAGACATCATATCTTAAAGATATACGAAAGTGGGTTAGGATGTATGTCCTAACCCTTTTTCGTACATGATGAAGATGATATGGAGCGGGACCGATTACAAGCAGGAGGAACACGATGCAACAATTGTTTAATGTCGGAAAAATTGTGAACACCCATGGAATCCGTGGGGAGCTAAAAATATTAACGACGACAGACTTTCCAGAAGATCGCTTTGCTAAAGGTAGTGAGCTTTTGATTGTTCCGGCTGAAGGTAAAGCACCGATCCCCGTAACTATTGAAACAGCGCGTTTTCAAAAAAATATGGTTGTCGCTAAGTTTAAGGAATATCACAATATTAATGAAGTTGAAAAATATAAAGGTACATTGTTGAAGGTATCTGCTGAGCGGTTAGGCGAATTGGAAGAAAATGAATTCTATTTTCATGAAGTAGTCGGCATGGAAGTGGTGACTGAGGACGGAAATGAGCTCGGCGTGGTCAAGGAAATTTTGACTCCGGGAGCCAATGACGTATGGGTAGTCAAAATGCCTAAAGGCAAGGAACTGCTATTGCCGTATATAGAGGATGTTATTTTGGATGTAAACGTGCGTGAAAAACGGGTTACGGTACGGTTAATGGAAGGTCTGCTATAATGCGGGTGGATGTGCTGACCCTGTTTCCAGAGATGTTTGATGGAGTATTTAATGCAAGCATTCTGGGAAAAGCAAGGGATAAGGGAATTGTATCACTGCAAGCGGTTAATTTTCGTCAGTATGCCGGCAACAAACACGGACAAGTGGATGATACGCCCTATGGCGGTGGGGGCGGCATGGTTTTGAAGCCTGACCCTATTTTTGCTGCTGTGGAAGCACTGTTGGATAAATCAGAGCAACCAACATTAAAGACTGCCGATGAAGTTATCCAACATGAAGGGGTAGAACGTAACACAGACATAAAATCTCCGCGTATCATTTTGATGTGTCCACAAGGCGAGACTTTTACGCAAAAGAAAGCGGAAGAGCTGGCCAAAGAGGACCATCTTATTTTTATATGTGGGCATTACGAGGGTTATGATGAGCGTATTCGAGAGCACTTGGTGACGGATGAGCTTTCTATCGGAGATTATGTATTGACTGGTGGTGAGCTTCCAGCCATGACCGTCATTGACAGTGTGACACGGTTGCTACCAGGAGTTCTGGGGAACGAAACGAGTGCGGTAACGGACTCGTTTAGTACGGGGCTGCTGGAGTACCCCCATTATACACGGCCTGCGGAGTTTCGGGGCTGGAAAGTACCCGATGTACTCCTGTCAGGGCATCACGTCAATATTGATTCTTGGAGACGACAAGAGGCGTTACGTCGCACGATGGAACGTCGACCGGATCTATTGGAACAAGCTGAACTGACAGGCAAAGAGCGCGTGTGGATTGAGGAGCAACGCAAAGCTGACTTTTTGGAAGACTAGCATTAAAACGCTTTAAACATGAGTGGATTTGAAAGCAGGCAGTGACCTGTTCTATAATAAAGTCAATTAAATAATGTTTGGTCAAATCCCTTTTTGTTGTTGCAATGCGGTATCCTCCATGATACAATACATCTGTTGTGTGTAATACGGTGGTCCTCTGTGGATAATGAAGGAAACGGTTGTGTTTCCAGAAGAAGCATGAACACCTGTACGGAAGGAGGGAGTCATAGATGAATATCGTCCAAGCGATCACTGAAGAACAACTGCGTAAAGATTTGCCTAACTTTCGTCCTGGTGACACTTTGAAAGTGCATGTGAAAGTTATTGAGGGAACTCGTGAGCGTATCCAGTTGTTTGAAGGTGTTGTAATTAAACGCCGTGGTGGTGGAATCAGTGAGACTTTTACAGTTCGTAAAATTTCTTACGGTGTAGGTGTGGAAAGAACTTTCCCGCTTCATTCCCCGAAAATCGATAAAATCGACGTGGCTCGCCGTGGTAAAGTGCGTCGTGCGAAGCTTTATTATCTTCGTGAACTGCGCGGTAAAGCAGCGAGAATTAAAGAAATTCGTCGTTAATACAACGAATAACGAAAGGGGCTTGGTTACAAGCTCCTTTCGTTTTTTCTACGTACATAGGGAACTGTGGATTATTGACCGTAAAGAGAGGACAGTGAGCTATGGAGCAAGAAGTAGGACAAGGAGCTGTGCAGCAGCCAACTGATCAGGATGGTACGCCCAAGCGTAAACCAAAAAATGAGATTTTTGAGTGGCTCAAGGCCATCATTATTGCGTTAGTGCTTGTCTTTTTAATCCGCTGGCTTCTCTTTAAGCCGTTTATTGTGGATGGCCCGTCGATGCAGCCTAACTTTCATACCGGAGAACGCGTCATTGTGAATGAGATTTTGTATGATTTCCGTGCCCCTAAACCAGGCGAAGTCATCGTGTTTCATGTGCCGGAGGAAGGAAGAGACTTTATCAAACGCGTCATTGCCGTTGAAGGAGATACGGTCAAGGTAGAAGGTGACACGATTACAGTAAATGGTAAGCCGATTCAGGAATCTTACCTGAAAGCTCCTTTGGAAGAAGCGCATCAAAATGGCGAGCTTTACAACAAGTTTACAAATTTTCCAAATGAGAAGTTTAAGGATGGAAAAGTTCCGGCTGGGCATATTTTTGTAATGGGAGATAACCGTTCCAATAGTACAGACAGTCGGATGATCGGATATATTGATTTGAAAGAAGTCGTGGGTCGGGCTGACGTTATTTTCTGGCCGGCGAAAGATATGCAGTGGATTAACCACTAGAATAACTAATAAGCAGCATAGCTGCCGTAATCCTAACTAAGAGCCTAAGGGTAAAAGTAGGAGTACGATCAATGGGGTGATGACGGTGACGATTCAATGGTTCCCTGGTCATATGACCAGAGCTCGCCGCCAAATTGAAGCAAAATTAAAGTTAATTGATTTGGTCATTGAGCTGATTGATGCTCGATTGCCGCTCTCAAGCCGAAATCCAATGATTGATGATATTTTGCAAGGCAAGCCGCGAATGATTATATTGAATAAAGCAGATTTGGCGGACCCCGTAGTATCACAGCAATGGATTGCCTACTTTAAGGAGCAGGGGCATGTGGCCTTACCGGTGGATGCCACAACTGGAACGGGGCTAAAAGAAATCCCGATTCAGGCTAAGCTGTTACTTAAGGAAAAGATAGATCGGCAGATTCGGAAGGGAATGAACCCGCGTCCTATGCGTGGGTTGATTGTTGGTATTCCGAATGTTGGTAAATCGACACTGATCAACCGAATGGCGGGACGTAATATTGCAGCTACGGGTGACCGTCCAGGGGTAACGAAGGCACAGCAGTGGATCAAGATCGGTGAAATTGAATTGCTGGATACACCAGGTATTCTATGGCCTAAATTCGAGGATCAGAATGTAGGCTATCGTCTGGCTGTTACAGGTGCGATCAAGGAAGAAATTCTGAATGTCGAGGATATTGCTTTTTTTGCGACTAAATATTTGGTCCAGTACTATTGGGATGCAATGGCAGAGCGCTTTGAGCTCACCGAACGTCCTGAAGATACAGAAAATCCTGATGAAATTGTCAACGTCATGGAAGCGATCGGACGTAAACGCGGCTGTATTGTTAGCGGCGGACGTGTGGATCTCGAAAAGGCGTCAAAAATCATTTTGCGTGAGCTGCGTGCAGGGAAGCTGGGACGGTTCAGTCTGGAAGCTCCTTACTGATTCTACGGGTAGACCGATACAGAACACAGCATTTTGTGGCAAGGAAGAACCTTCCCCATCTCTCCGGAGAGGAGGAAGGTTTTTTTGGTATTTGAAGGCAGTTAGAAAAGGGTTTTGGACAGTGAAGGTCTGTGGTAAGCTGAATTCAATCGCTAGAGCTACGGCATGAATGAGGCGTTAAACTACATATAGATGGGCAGGTATTGAATATGGAAGATAAAGAGATTGTACTGAAGGACATGCTACATTATGAAAAAAAATGCTGGGAGCAGTCTTGTGAACGGATTGCAGGTATTGACGAGGTAGGTCGTGGATGCCTGTTTGGTGATGTTGTGGCCGCAGCAGTCATTTTACCAGTGGGTGAGTTACTGGAAGGTGTGGATGATTCCAAAAAATTGACGGATAAGAAGAGAGAAGCGTACTACGAGCTGATTATGGAGAAGGCCATTGCTGTAGGAGTTGGCTATGTAGATGCGCAGACGATTGATGATATCAATATTAAGCAAGCAGCTCGTTTGGCTATGAAGCAGGCTATTGAGGCTTTACATGTGTCTCCTGATTATTTACTGGTGGATGCAGAAAAGGTAGATGTGCCTATTCCTCAGCTCTCAATTATTAAAGGAGATGCGAACAGTCAGTCTATTGCGGCGGCCTCTATCATCGCCAAGGTAACTCGTGATCGGCTGTGCAAAGGTGAATGGGATGCGAAGTATCCGGAATATGGGATCGGTATACATAAAGGTTACGCTACCAAGTTGCATAGGGAACAAATTTTAGCGCTAGGACCTACAAAGATGCATAGACGCAGCTTTCTGGGCAACCTGTTGACGGAGCAACCGACGCTGTTTGATCTGTAGTTACTTATTATGAATCGGGACAATGCCGATATAAAGGATAACTAATACCATAAGCCCCTTTGATTGGGGAGAGTGAGAGGAGGGGCGATATGAACATCGGATCTGTATTTCGTGGATTACTTGGAGATGTGAAGGCTGGAGAGGCTAAAAAACTTGATATGCAGCCAGGTCAGGTCGTACGAGGAGTCGTGCTAAAGGTGTCTGAGGACGGCGGCGAGGCTGTGTTGCAAATACAAGGTTCTCAGGTCAGGGCAAAGCTGGAGACCCCTCTTCAACCTGGGCAGACTACAACGTTTCAGGTTCAACCGGCTTCCCCCAGCGGAATGACGGTGCTTAAACCTTTGAACGATGCGGCCAATACACCACAGCAAACCGTAGCGCTGACAGATGTATTGGAATCGGTGGGACTGCCGGATACAGCTCAGAACAGGGAGCTTATACAGGCAATGCAAAAGAATGGTGTGCCGTTGACATCTGAAAATGCGGCTTCTTTGCGAGAAGCTATGGCGAAGCAAAGTGGCAATGTACAGTTGGGAACGTTTGTGCAGGCGGCAGCAGTTGCTTTTCAGCGGGGACTTCCATTGACGGCAGAAAGCATAAACGGATTGCGTCAAGCGATGTTTGGGCCTCCTTTAAATGATCTGTTGTCTTCGCTGGAGCAAGAGCTTGAAACGGTATTAAAACAGCAAGGACAGGGAATATCCACTGACCGTTCAGTAGGGGAATCAACAGCTAAAAAGAGCGCTGAGCGAATGTCAGCTAGTCCAACAGGTGCTTCTTCCGTGGTAGTTGTAGATGGCGAGGAAGGCCAAGCTCCTATATTGTCCAAGGATGCTTCTACCGCTGCAAAGCAGGCAGAAGCTGGACAAACCACAGGCGGCAAGGAATTGTTAAAAGGGGCTCAAGCAGCCAACCTTGCTGTTGCAGTGAGTAAAGCGAGTGCTTTGGCAACAGATTCAGATACTGCAACGGGGGCTACATCTGCAGCCAAAGGGCCCGCTCAAGGAGAAGCGGAGGCAGGCAATGGACGCGGAGCGACCGTGGCATCGGAAGCTGGCGAAATTGCGCCAGAAGCGAGTGCTGATGCATTAAACGGTCCTCGCACCAGAGTGGAGCAGTCACAGCAAGCTACTGCGGCAAGCACACAGCTTAAGGATACGGATGGCGCTCCAGCAGCTGCCACGACAGAGCCTGCGGGGGCGAAGCCCGCCTTAACCGCAGCCACGGCTGACCGTCTCTCCACACAGCAGGCTGGTGTCCCTGTGACGCAATCCACAGCAGACAACACTGCTGCACCAGAGGTACCGCTCCAGCGGCTGCGCACGTTGCTGCAAGAGCTACGCGCGGCGGTGCCGCCCGCACTGAGCATGGCTGCGCCGGAGCAGCCCGCAACGGAAGTGGCGCAGCCAATGGCTGGCGCTTTGCGGGCCGCAGACGCCACTGCATCGCAGCCTGCGGCATCCAGCCCGCAACTCACCCCCACGGAAGACCCGTGGGTGGGCCGCGTACTGAAGTTGCTCGGTGCAGAGCACGAGCAGCAGGTACACCGCGCGACTACACAGGTCGCGCAAGGGGCGGCGGCACGTATGGAGCCGCCAGAGGGAATGCCCCAGACACTGCCGGGACTAGCGGCTGCGTCTGGAGACACGGTGTCAGCAGATGCAGACACCGTAAAAGGGGCGCTGCTCCAGCTGATGAGCAGTGACGACCTGCCGCCCGCTTTGAAAGAAGCGGCTCAGCAGGTTGTACAGCACCTGACAGGTCAGCAGTTGCTGCTCAATACAGATCGAACGGCGCCTTTTGCACAAGTACACATGTTTATACCATTCGTTGGACCGGATGGTCGTGAAACAGCTACGATCCAGATTCAGTCCCGCCGCGGCAAACGGGGAGAGCTGGACGCCTCCAACTGTCGTCTTTGGTTTGATTTGGACATGAAGGGGCTTGGACCGACCCTGGTAGATGTCCAGGTTGTAGATCGAATTGTAAGTGTCAAGCTCCATAATGATCATGAATGGGCGGCTTCGTTGTTAACCAGTGGGCGTGAGTCCATTCACACAGCGTTGGAGTCACTAGGATACCAACTTCTATCGCTTCGTACCGAGCCCATGCCCATAAGGACTGAACAGAACAGCCTCGTCTCTTCTGAAGTACAAAGCTATGTACCTCAGCCGTATAAAGGAGTCGATCTTAAAATATGAAAGAGCCGTTGGAGCCTCCTTCTCCTTCCATAAAGAAGGCGGTCGCCCTTAAATATACGCCTGGTGAGAGCGAAGCACCGATTGTCGTTGCCAAAGGGAGCGGCCGTATTGCGGATAGCATTTTAGAAAAAGCTAAAGAACATGGTGTTCCGGTACAGGAGGACGCTGCGCTGGTTGAAGTACTATCCAAACTTGATTTGGACGAACAAATCCCTGCTGAGCTTTATCAGTTGGTGGCAGAGGTGCTTACCTATATTTATCAAATGGATCGACTTGCATCAAGAGATGACTGGTGATGAGAAATGAGATGAAGGCTGGAGGCAAGGATCAACGGAAAGCCAAAGGAGCGATGGGCGAAGAGGCAGCGGCTTTGTTTTTAGAAAACTTGGGTTACCGTATCATAGAGCGTAATTGGCGATGCCGCAGTGGTGAAATAGATCTGATTGCCAAGCAGGAGCATACATTCGTGTTTATTGAGGTACGTAGTCGAAGTAGCTCCAAATATGGAACGCCAGCAGAATCAGTTACTGCGCGTAAAATAGCCCAAGTTCGCCAAACAGCTGCTGTATATTTGCATATGAACGGGATTGGAGATGCTCCAATCCGCTTTGACATGATTTCTGTACAATTAACTGACGAAAAGGCAGTTGTTACGGACCATTTAATAGGTGCATTTTAAAAGAATAAGAGCTTTTTCGAAGGTGAGAGTGCGGGACTGAATTCAAATGTGCAGGTTGACAGGAAGGAAAGCTACAGGTATATTTTATTGAGAATAGTTATCATTTTCACCTTCATCTTAAAATGAATATCGAAAAGTTGTACCTGTGAAGGAGGATTTACGTGACAAAGCATACCTTTAGTGAACATGTCATAGATGTAATTCAGGAACGTCGAACGATTAAACGATTTAAATCCGACTCCATTCCTGTAGATACGATCAAAGAACTGTTGGACGTCGCTGTGTGGGCTCCTAATCATAAAATGCGTGAACCGTGGCGTTTTTTGTTGTTTGTTGGTGAAGGACGGAAAAAGCTTGCAAAAGCAATTGCAGCCGATATCGGTAAGAACAACAAGTTTGAGAGCGGCATTTTGCACAACCCGATCCAGCTTTTAGTAGTGCTGGAAGAAGACCCGCGTCAAGCGGTTTGGGATGAGGATTTTGCAGCGGTCAGTGCGCTTGTACAAAACTTTATGCTTGCCGCATGGAGCAAAGGAATCGGAACGTTTTGGGTGACAAAGCCATTTTTGTACTCGCCTAAGTTCCGTGAACATTTGGGAATTCAACCGGGTGAGAAGGTAATAGGGATGATATATGCAGGCTATCCTGACGTTATCCCGGAATCAAGGCCACGTACTCCGGCAGCCGATAAGCTGACCTTGTTTGACAAATAATCTGTCGTTAGTTAAACTTAGTCAAGAATTTTGAAAGCATGTTCGGAGTTGAAATTTCGAACATTACATTTGCAAAGAATGAAAATTTGGAAGCACCTTTTTTCATATATGCAATGATTCCCGAGAGGGAGCATTCCAATATGAGGAGAGGTGCTTTTTGATATGTATGGAAAATTACACGGAGCTTGTCTGTATGGAATAGATGGCGTTCTGATTGAAGTTGAGACTGATTTGTCCAATGGCTTACCTCAGACAGCGATTATAGGATTGCCGGATTCGGCGATTCGAGAGGCAGTGGAGCGTGTCAGAGCAGCAATCAAAAACTGTGGCTTTAAATATCCGTCCCAGCGTGTCACGATTAATTTAGCTCCTGCTGATTTGCGTAAGGAAGGTTCATCTTTTGACCTTGCTATCGCTATAGGGTTGCTGACAACCAGTGAACAGGTCGTTTTACCCGTGGGGGAACGGACACTGTTTATTGGCGAGCTGGCGCTGGATGGCAGTATTCGCCCTGTAAATGGGGTGCTGTCGATGGTTGATCTGGCCAAGCGAGAAGGATTCAACTCCGTGCTGCTTCCCCAGGAAAACGCAAACGAGGCTCGTCTAATTACGGGTATACGTATTTACGCTATACGTCATCTAGCAGATCTTATCCCGATTGAAGATCGAGCACAAGGGACTATTGATAGCCAAGGGACAAATCATAGTTGTACTGCCAGTAAACAAGTTATGATCTGTTCCTATGATCATTTACCTCAAGCAGAGCATATACCGTTGTGTGAGAAAGAAGAGATAACTAGCAACATGGAGGATTACAGCGATGTGCTGGGTCAGCTGCATGCCAAGCGGGCGTTAGTCATCGCTGCCGCCGGAATGCATAATATCTTGCTTATGGGACCGCCGGGGGCTGGGAAAACAATGCTCATCCGCAGGTTGCCATCTATCCTTCCGCCTTTGACTGAAAAGGAGGCGCTTGAAGTCACCAAAGTATACAGCGCTGCCGGGAAGTGGAAGGAGTCATCGCCACATCTGATGAATATTCGTCCCTTCCGTTCGCCTCATCATACGATCTCTGCTGCGGGTTTGGTAGGTGGGGGAGGTATACCCAAACCAGGAGAAATCAGTCTTGCACACCGAGGAATTTTATTTCTGGATGAGTTGCCTGAGTTTAGCCGTCATGTACTAGAAGTACTGCGCCAACCTTTGGAAGACCACAATGTTACGATCAGTCGTTCACGTGCTGTTTTTAAGTATCCGGCGCATTTTTTACTTGCTGCCTCTTTAAATCCGTGCCACTGTGGCTTTTTCGGAAATGATACGGAACATCAGCGCTGTACCTGTTCACCTGCAGCAGTAGCCCGCTACCGTTCACGTATTTCCGGTCCACTGCTGGACCGGATCGATCTTCAGCTTGAAGTATCGCAGCCGAAGGATTGGCGGGAGGAAAAAGAATCATTGTCGTCCGCTGAAATGCGAAGGCAGGTGCTGGCTGCTCAAGCGATACAAATCCACAGATACAGCAAGCTTCCCTTTTCATGGAATAGTGAGCTGTCTGGTCAGATGCTTCGTAAATATGCCGTATTAGAACAAAATGCAGCGGAGTTGCTTGATCAGACAATGGACGCACTCGGTTTAAGCATGCGTGCGTATGATCGAATTCTCAAGCTTTCGCGTACCATTGCAGACTTACATGACTCAGAGAAAATTTTGACTTCACATGTGGCTGAAGCTATTCAATACCGCCATATGGATAGAACAAATGCCAGTTTTCCCGAAAGTTAAAAAGGCGATAAAATTAGTAGTTACAGTATGATCCTATTTATGAAAGAGTTTTTCCAAAAGATATGTACGAGAGAAAGTGGAAAAAAGGGCAAAAAAAAGCTCCAGACAAAAAGACCTGGAGAAGAAAAATAAGATTATGACAATAGTGATTATACTATGAGTATATCATTTTCGTATATACGATTATGCATCATCTCCCATGTTACTTGATGGAAAAAAACAAACAGTCTTTAAGGAATGGATAGCTGAAAGGATAATAAGCCCCTCGACAGAAAACGGTTGAGGGGCTTGTTGTAAAATTCATTCTAACGAAAATCTAATTACAAAACGTTCAGTTTCACTTCAATATTACCGCGGGTAGCGCGGGAGTATGGACATTGTTCGTGTGCGCCTTCCACCAGTTTTACTGCAGTTTCATGATCGACGCCTTTTACCAGTATGTCTAGGTTTACTCCGATTCCGAAGCCTCCGTCTTCCACTTTGCCGAAATGGACTGTAGCTGTTACTTCAGTACCTTCATGCTTAACACGTTGCATGCGAGCAACCATATTTAAGGCACTGTCAAAGCAAGCGGAATAGCCTGCTGCGAACAATTGTTCTGGGTTCGTACCTGCACCACCTGCACCGCCCATTTCTTTTGGGGTATCAATATCTAAACGAAGTTCGGGGGAAGAAGACTCGATATAACCGTTACGTCCACCAACAGCTTTTACTGTTGTTTCATACATTTTTTGTTGAATGGTCATCATAATCCAATCACGGCCTCTCGCTCAATTTATATTTTACACAATTCAATTTATCAAAATAATTATTGCTTGTAAAGTATTTTGTGCAATTAGCATGTATTTTATTATATAATGTGCTAAAATAATGACGAAAGTAGGTGATCAGACAGCATGGAAAACAATCCTATTGAAGGTACAGCGTTGAAACTTGATAATCAGTTATGCTTTGCCATATATGCATGCTCCAGAGAGATTACGAAGCTATACCAGCCTTATCTGGAAAAGCTCGGTGTGACGTACTCGCAATATTTGGTACTTATCGTGCTCTGGGAGCGTGAAGAGTGTACAGTGAAGGAATTAGGTGAGGCACTATATTTGGACTCCGGCACATTAACTCCGCTATTGAAGAGATTGCAGAACGCCGGGCTTATCGATCGAAAGCGTTCCACTCAGGATGAGCGTAAGGTGCTGATTTCTTTGACGACAGAGGGAAGCGCATTACGGGACAAAGCTCTGTCTGTACCTGGATGCATCCAGGAAAAAACAAGTATGACCCGTGATCAATTTGGGTCGCTTCTGCTCCAGTTCAATGATCTGCTCGATCGTGTTCATCAAGCGAATGTACAAATCGAAAAATCATAAGGTAATTTCAGTTGCTCTTGCGAATCTTACGGCATGAGTTAATCTTCACTGAAAAAAAATACTTAATCATGTTTGAAGAAAAAAGTGCCTCTTAATGCGGATTAGGTAATCCCATGTTGTAGAGGTGCTTTTTTTGTGTGAATTTGTATTATGTATAATATCCAATAATATCCAAACATTCGATTTTGGGAATGATAATGATATCAAAATACTGTAATTCATAAGGTTAAATTATAAGGAAAGCGTTTTAAAAACATGTTACAATGATGTAGGTTTAGTATAGATTTCCTTGTGAACCGCCCTTGTTGCAGTCATGTTGATAGGAGGATTCCAGAATGAATATCCATGAATATCAGGGTAAAGAAGTATTGAAACAGTACGGAGTGGCTGTGCCGAACGGTAAGGTTGCCTATACGGTGGAGGAAGCCGTTGCTGCGGCAGAATCGCTTGGGAGCGCTGTTACGGTGGTAAAAGCACAAATTCATGCTGGTGGACGCGGTAAAGCGGGTGGCGTGAAAGTTGCCAAAGGTTTGGATGAGGTGCGGACTTTTGCTGCTGAAATTTTGGGTAAGGTGCTGGTGACGCATCAGACCGGACCTGAAGGTAAAGAGGTCAAACGCCTTTTGGTTGAGGAAGGCTGCGATATTCGTAAAGAATATTACGTCGGTGTTGTCGTAGATCGTGCGACTGGACGTATCGTAATGATGGCCTCAGAAGAAGGCGGTACGGAAATCGAAGAGGTGGCTGCAGCCACTCCGGAGAAGATTTTTAAAGCGGTTGTTGATCCAGCGATTGGGCTTCAGGTGTATCAGGCTCGTAAGCTGGCGTATGACATTAATATTCCTAATGAACTGGTAAACAAAGCGGTCAAGTTTATGCTGGCGCTATACGAAGCTTTTGTGGACAAGGACTGTTCGATTGCAGAAATCAATCCCTTAGTCGTTACGGGTGATGGGAATGTACTGGCGTTGGATGCCAAACTGAATTTTGATTCTAATGCGTTGTTCCGTCACAAGGATATTTTGGAATTGCGTGATTTGGATGAAGAGGATGAGAAGGAAATTGAGGCATCTAAATACGATCTAAGCTATATTGCTCTGGACGGAAATATTGGCTGTATGGTCAATGGTGCGGGTTTGGCAATGGCAACCATGGATATTATCAAATATTACGGTGGCGATCCGGCCAACTTCCTGGACGTGGGGGGCGGTGCGACGACGGAAAAGGTAACCGAAGCGTTCAAAATCATTTTGTCCGATCCGAAGGTAAAAGGTATTTTCGTGAACATTTTCGGCGGAATTATGCAGTGTGACATCATTGCGAACGGCGTAGTGGAGGCTGCCAAACAGTTGGGGCTGACTCGTCCGCTTGTTGTCCGTCTTGAAGGGACGAATGTTGGGCTCGGTAAACAGATTTTAGCGGAATCCGGTTTGAATATCGTGGCAGCCGATTCTATGGCGGATGGAGCTCAAAAAATCGTCGAACTTGTTCAATAGCCTGTTTGCATTCCGATATGCCGAATAAACGATAGGGGATGTGAAGATCGTGAGTATTTTGGTCGATAAGCATACAAAGGTGATTACACAGGGGATTACGGGAAAAACGGCGTTGTTTCATGCCAAGGGTGCACTTGATTACGGTACACAAATGGTAGGTGGCACCTCTCCAGGTAAGGGGGGCACCGAGGTAGAAATTACACTGGAGAACGGACAACAGGTCAAATTGCCAGTGTTTAACACAGTGAGCGAAGCCAAGGAAGCTACTGGCGCAACAGCGAGCGTGATTTACGTGCCACCGGCTTTTGCAGCAGATTCCATTTTGGAGGCTGTAGATGCGGATTTAGATCTCGTGATTTGTATCACAGAGGGCATTCCGGTGCTTGATATGATCAGGGTCAAACGTTTTATGGAAGGTAAAAAGACCGTTCTGATCGGCCCTAACTGTCCAGGTGTTATTACACCAGGAGAATGTAAAATCGGTATTATGCCAGGTTACATTCATCTACCTGGTCATGTAGGCGTTGTGTCACGTAGTGGTACTTTGACCTATGAAGCAGTGCATCAGTTAACGACTCGAGGTATAGGACAATCTTCCGCGGTTGGTATTGGCGGTGACCCCGTTAAAGGTTCAGAATTCATTGACATTTTGCAACGTTTCAATGAGGATTCCAACACTCACGCTGTCATTATGATCGGAGAAATTGGGGGTACAGCCGAGGAAGAGGCTGCCGAGTGGATCAGGGACAATATGACGAAGCCGGTGGTTGGTTTTATCGGTGGTGTGACTGCGCCTCCGGGCAAACGGATGGGGCATGCAGGTGCCATTATTTCTGGCGGAAAAGGAACGGCCAAAGAGAAAATTGCCACACTTGAAGCCTGCGGGATCAAGGTGGCACCGACTCCTTCCGAAATGGGCTCGACACTGGTAAGTGTGCTGGAAGCACGTGGTATTTTGAATTTGTGCACGACACATTAAATCGTGTTCCTTCATTAATATACAAGCCATAAAACTGCATCGAAATTTGCTGCAGGCTAGTGTATAATGTAAGAAAGGTAAGCAACCTTTTTATCTTCTGAAACAGGGGATGAAAAGGTTGCTTTTTTTTTGCGTTAAGACAGATTTATCAGGGAAACGCTTGCAAAATGATTCATTGTGCCACAAAATAAGGGAGGGTTCACTCTTCCGTGAATGGGGGAACCATAGTTTGGAAGAAAGATGGCTTTTGGTAGGCTTACATGAGTTAGAGGGAATCGGAAGAAAAACAATTCAGCGTATTTGGTCGAGTGACTATCAATTGCATGAGCTACTGCATTTTAGCGAACAGAAGTGGATCGAGATAGGGTTAAGCCCTGCTCAGGCACACATTGCGGCCCAGTGTTACGATGAAGAATGGGTGCATGAACGATATCAGCGAGTTCAATCCGGTGATATTGGAACGGTAACTTATGTGGACGAGGATTATCCCCTATTAATGAAGGAAACAGTTGACCCACCTTGGGTAATGTATACAAAAGGGGATAAATCACTTTTGCATACATGTTCTGTAGCCATGGTAGGAACTCGCGTTCCTACTGCTTATGGACGTAGAGCAGCGGAGATACTAACAGAGGGATTATGTAATGCAGGGATTACAATAGTTAGCGGATTGGCAAGAGGGATTGACAGTATTTGTCACGAAACAGCCCTGCGCCTTGGAGGAAACACGATTGGTGTACTGGGAACAGCGATCGATCAAATTTATCCTCCCCAAAATGCGTCTTTATTTGCAGAGATGGCTAGCAAAGGCTTGATCATATCAGAGTATCCTCCAGGCACAAGGTCGCATCCGGGAATGTTTCCACAACGTAATCGGATTATAGCCGGCCTAACGAAGGGAACGCTTGTCGTCGAAGCAGATTCAAGAAGCGGTTCCTTGATTACAGCTGATGCTGCGCTAGAGGCAAATCGAGATGTGTTTGCTGTTCCCGGACCCATTACGTCACCGAAGAGTAGAGGTACGCTGAGCTTGATTAAGCAAGGAGCCAAAACAGTCACTGAAGCTTCGGATATTATTGAGGAGTATGAAGCAGATTTGCGTACAAGGGAGGTTTCTTCATACAATAGAGAGCAGAGTCCTAATCTGAAGGAGGTCTCCAAATTGCCAGAAAGTGAGACTTCTGAGGAAAACCGTGTCATACTGTTGCTCGAACAGGGAACCATGACTCTGGATGAACTGCTTGATGCTACGGCATGGGATTTTGGACTTTTACACGCAGTTCTGTTATCGTTAATCATAAAAAAAAGGATCGCCCAGCTAGCGGGCACAAAATACAAGCTTATTTAGTAGTTGTTTTTGCAAAGTCCTTAGTTAGTAAATGTACAAATTCAATTTTAAACATCAGGTGGAGGGCAGTATGGCATTTATCCGCGCCGCGGATTCCTACTCCTTCCCCACTTCCTGAAATGTGTTGAATTTATAGCTCGTACTAGCGAAGTGTTGGATTTGAATCTGGAAAAGCGACAGCGTTCGCCTTTGTAATGGAATTCTAACTTTATCGAAGGTTTTATAAAATCTAAGAATTCCGTTACAACAGCAATTGTAAGATCAATTCCATCGTGTAGCTCTTCTACGAACTATAGCTCACCACATTTCAGGAAGTCTATCATATTCATGTGTGTAATTGAGAGGAGGAAGAGCCTATGGCGGATTCACTCGTCATCGTGGAATCGCCTTCCAAGGCGAAGACGATCGGCAAATACTTAGGCAGCAAATATATCGTCAAGGCTTCCATGGGTCATATCAGGGATTTACCGAAGAGTCAGATCGGCGTAGAGGTCGAAAATGATTTTAATCCCAAATACATTACCATTCGAGGTAAAGGCTCAATTCTAAAAGAATTAAAGGATGCCCGAAAAAAAGTGAAAAAAGTATATCTGGCGGCTGACCCGGATCGCGAAGGTGAGGCTATTGCCTGGCATCTGGCGCATGCGCTGGAACTGGACGATACGGCAGATTGCCGTGTTGTATTTAATGAAATTACAAAGCAGGCTGTCAAAGATGCTTTTAAAACACCCCGTAAAATCAATATGGATTTGGTCAATGCTCAGCAGGCACGACGGATACTGGATCGACTTGTTGGCTACAAAATCAGCCCGTTGCTCTGGAAAAAGGTAAAGAAGGGTCTATCCGCTGGGCGTGTGCAGTCGGTTGCGGTGAAAATTATTCTGGACCGGGAAAACGAGATCAGTGAGTTTGTACCGGAAGAATACTGGACGATTACAGCTAAACTAGCTATTAAAGACAGTACCTTTGAAGCGAAATTTCATAAGCTGCGCGGTGAAAAGAAAGAACTCTCCAGCGAAGCGGATGTACAAGAAGTGTTGGAAGCTATCGGAAAATCGTCTTACAAGGTGCGCGATGTGAAAGAGAAAGAGCGTTTACGCAATCCTTCTCCTCCATTCACAACAAGTTCCTTGCAGCAGGAGGCGGCTAGGAAGCTCAACTTCCGTGCATCTAAAACGATGTCTGTTGCTCAGCAGCTATATGAGGGTGTGGATTTAGGTAAAGAAGGGACCGTGGGTCTGATTACGTATATGCGTACGGATTCCACACGGATCGCCGCTTCAGCTCAAGAGGAAGCGAAAGAATTAATTATTCAAAAATATGGCGAAGCTTTTGTACCTGAAACTCCTCGTCAATATTCAAAAAAAGCGGCCAACGCCCAAGATGCGCATGAAGCGATTCGCCCAACCTCTGCGTTACGCGAACCGGAAACAGTTAAACCGTTTATGAGTCGGGATCAGTTCCGTTTGTACAAATTGGTATGGGAACGTTTCATGGCCAGCCAGATGGCCTCTGCTATTATGGATACTTTGTCCGTAGATATTGAAGCGGGTGAGACGATATTCCGGGCAGCAGGTTCGAAGGTTCGTTTTCCAGGTTTCATGAAAGTGTATGTAGAGGGGAATGACGACGGTAAAACCGAAGAAGATAAACTGCTGCCACCACTTCAACCAGGCGATAAATTAAAAAAAGAAGCAGTTGAGCCGAAGCAGCATTTTACACAACCGCCTCCCCGTTATACGGAAGCGCGACTGGTGAAGACGCTGGAAGAACTGGGTATAGGACGCCCAAGTACGTATGCGCCGACGCTGGAAACCATTCAGAAACGTGGGTACGTTGCTATTGAAGAGAAGAAGTTTTTCCCTACAGAGCTGGGCGAATTGGTCATCGAACAGATGGAGGAGTTCTTTCCAGAGATTCTGAATGTGGAGTTTACAGCTCATATGGAAGGTGATCTTGACCACGTCGAAGAAGGCGAAGGTAATTGGGTCAAGGTGTTGAGTGACTTTTACGAGTCATTTGAGAAGCGACTTGAAGTGGCTGAAGAAGAAATGAAAGAAATTGAAATAAAAGATGAAGTATCCGATGTCATTTGTGATAAGTGTGGCAGCCAAATGGTGTATAAGCTTGGCCGATTTGGTAAATTCCTGGCCTGTTCTGCTTTTCCAGATTGCCGTAACACAAAGCCAATTGTTAAGGATATCGGGATTAATTGTCCTACATGCGGTGAGGGACATGTTGTCGAACGACGAAGTAAAAAGGGACGTATCTTTTACGGATGTGACCGCTACCCGGAATGTGATTTTGTATCCTGGGATAAACCGTCCATTAAGCCTTGCCCAAGTTGCAGTAGCCTAATGGTTGAAAAACGTACAAAACAAGGAACGAAGCTCAATTGTACTGTCTGCGATCACAGCGAAATGCTGGAAGAGAGCGATGAGAGTGTAGAGACTTCTTAAGAACAACATTAGCAGGGGGATTTAAACGTGAGTGAACTACAAAAGGTAACGGTCATCGGAGCAGGTTTGGCGGGCAGCGAAGCTGCCTGGCAAATTGCAAGCCGTGGAGTGCCAGTCAAGTTATATGAAATGAGGCCGGTTGTAAAAACACCAGCACATCATACAGATAAATTTGCCGAACTGGTATGCAGTAATTCCTTGCGGGCAAACGGCCTAACGAATGCGGTAGGCGTACTGAAGGAAGAGATGAGAATACTGAACTCCTTGATTCTGAGCGCAGCAGATCGTCATGCTGTTCCGGCTGGCGGTGCATTGGCAGTGGATCGTGACGGATTTTCCGGTCATATTACTGATACGCTTCATCAACATCCTTTGATCGAGGTTGTTAATGAAGAGCTTCAGGAAATCCCACAGGACGGTATTGTGGTTATTGCGACGGGGCCTTTAACTTCTCCAGCTTTGTCGGAACAGATTAAATCACTGATGGGAGAGGAGTATTTTTATTTTTACGATGCGGCAGCCCCGATTGTAGAAAAGGACTCTATCGACATGAGCAAGGTTTATCTGGCTTCCCGTTATGATAAGGGAGAAGCAGCGTACTTGAATTGTCCGATGAACGAAGCGGAATTTGATGCTTTTTATGAGGCTCTGATTACGGCTGAGGTAGCGCAAGTCAAGGAATTCGAAAAAGAAATTTATTTCGAAGGTTGTATGCCCATCGAAGTGATGATGCAACGTGGGAAACAAACGGCATTGTTCGGACCTATGAAACCTGTGGGTCTCGTAAATCCGCATACAGGTGAACTGCCCCACGCAGTTGTTCAGCTTCGGCAGGACAACGCCGCAGGAACGCTGTATAATCTGGTTGGTTTCCAGACTCACCTCAAATGGGGGGAGCAAAAGCGTGTATTTTCAATGATTCCGGGTCTTGAAGAGGCAGAGTTTGTACGTTACGGTGTGATGCATCGCAATACCTTTATTAATTCTCCGCAGCAACTTCATCCAACCTATCAGTTCAAGGGAAGAAGTAATCTATTCTTCGCCGGACAAATGACCGGTGTAGAGGGATATGTGGAGTCGGCAGCTTCTGGTCTGCTAGCCGGGATGAATGCGGCACGAGCAGCACGCGGACAGGAAATGTTTGTATTTCCTGCAGAAACGACATTAGGCAGCATGGCGCGGTATATTACGACCGCTGATTTTAAACATTTTCAACCGATGAATGCAAACTTTGGTTTGCTTCCAAAGTTAGAGAAACGGATTCGTAACAAAAAGGAAAAGAATGAAGCTCTCGCTAATCGCGCGTTGGAAAGTTTGCGCGGTTATATCAACGAAACGGGAGTTATGACAGCTGAAGTACAGGCATAGGGATGAAGGAAAAGGAGGAGCGCGTTATGGATATGTCCTTTCATGCTACCACCATCTGCGCTGTACGCCACAATGGCAAAGGAGCTATTGCGGGTGATGGACAGGTAACGTTCGGTAACAGTGTTGTAATGAAGCAGACGGCAAAAAAAGTGCGCAGATTGTATCGTGGTCAGGTCGTTGCGGGATTTGCGGGTTCGGTGGCCGATGCTATCACGTTATTTGAAAAGTTTGAAAATAAGCTAGAGGAACACCACGGAAATCTTCAAAGAGCAGCCGTGGAACTGGCCAAGGACTGGCGTCAGGATCGTATCCTGCGTAAGCTGGAAGCGCTCATGATTGTGATGGACTCTTCCGGGATGCTGCTCATTTCTGGAGGCGGCGAAATTATCGAGCCGGATGATGATGTGCTTGCCATTGGCTCAGGTGGCAATTTTGCATTGGCGGCTGCCCGTGCTTTCAAACGCCATGGATCTGGCATGGAAGCAAAGGACATGGCACGGGAAGCGCTAGAGGTTGCTTCGGAAATATGTGTGTATACGAACAATCAGATTATCGTGGAAGAACTGTAAATCGGCTCTGAGTATTCAAGGGTGGAGGAGTGCAAAATGAATAATCAATCGTTGACGCCCAGACAAGTGGTATCCGAGCTGGATAAGTATATTGTCGGACAAAAGGAAGCTAAAAAATCTGTTGCTGTTGCCTTGCGCAACCGCTATCGGCGTAGCAAGCTGCCGGATGACATCCGGGATGAAATTGTGCCTAAAAATATTTTGATGATCGGACCGACTGGTGTGGGTAAAACTGAAATTGCACGTAGACTTGCACGGCTCGTGGGGGCTCCTTTTGTCAAGGTAGAGGCGACCAAATTTACAGAAGTGGGTTACGTCGGTCGTGATGTGGAATCCATGGTGCGTGATCTGATGGAAACCTCCATTCGCATCGTCAAGTCGGAACGAACAGAGAATGTGAAGGACAAAGCGGAGGACATGGCAAATGAACGGATTGTCAGCATCCTTGTACCTGCAGAAAAGTCAAACAAATCGCAACGTAATCCCTTTGAAATGCTGTTTGGCAATAACACGGGAACTTCGGTAGAAGAAGAACCACCACAACAGGATGGATCTTTGGCAGAAAAGCGCCGTAAGGTTAAATTCGATCTGTTGTCCGGTAAGCTTGAGGATGATGTCATAGAGATTGATGTGGAGGATACTGCACCCAATATGCTCGATATGTTTGCTGGGCAAGGGAATGAACAAATGGGTATGAATATGCAGGAGATGTTCGGAAGTTTTCTGCCCAAGCGGACGAAGAAGCGCAAGCTACCAGTCAAGGAAGCTCGCAAGGTGTTGATTCAAGATGAAGCCGCCAAATTGATCGATATGGACGATGTGATTCAGGAGTCTGTGAAGCGTGCTGAGCAATCGGGTATTATTTTTATTGATGAAATAGATAAGATTGCCAGCCAGGGTAAGGGGAGTGGCCCCGATGTGTCGAGAGAAGGCGTCCAGCGCGATATTTTACCTATTGTCGAGGGATCTACCATCATGACCAAATACGGTCCGGTAAGAACAGATTACATTCTGTTTATTGCTGCAGGAGCTTTTCATGTTGCAAAACCATCTGACCTGATCCCTGAGCTTCAGGGCCGTTTTCCAATCCGTGTGGAATTAAGTAGCCTAACTTTGGATGAGTTTGTGTCGATACTGACGGAGCCTAAAAATGCGCTGACCAAGCAATACACTGATCTACTCCGTACCGAGGAGATTGAAGTCGAATTTTCTGCGGAAGCGATTCGTGAGATTGCCAGTATTGCTGAGTCTGTAAATCGCAACACCGAAAATATTGGCGCACGTCGTTTGCATACCATTCTAGAAAAGCTGCTGGAGGATCTGTCGTTTGAAGCACCAGAGCTTACATTGGATCGTATGATCATTACCCCGGAATATGTACGTGAGAAGCTGGGAGATATTGCCCAAAACAGGGACCTTAGTCAGTATATTTTATGAATAGGGTTTCTAAAAATAGGGTGTGTGGTCCAGAATAACACTATCTTGCACCGTCATTTAGACCTAGATAATGGTCAAGTTGATGATTTTTCTGTCTATTCCAAAAGTAGGACGTATATTCTTTTACAGGTGTAAAGTGCTAAGAAAACATTCATTTTTTTGAAAAAAACCTGAAAAATTTAACAATTTATGCATCTAAAGCCCTCTTTTTTTAAAAAGATAGGGCTTTTTTCTTATTGTAATTAGGTCCCAACTCTACGAAACTTAGAATATATGACAGAAAGTTATTATTTTCTACTTAAGACCTAAAAGAAATGTATAATTATGAAATTTTATTGTCGAAAAAAAGTGAAAAATCTTGTTTTATTGAATCTTACTTTGGAGTAGACGCTGGGAGGGAGGAGCTAAATGAATCTGCTGGGTGATATGAGCTTTCAAAAGCTTCAGGCAGGTGTACAGGCGGCAAATACGAGACAACGTGTGATGGCTGACAATATTTCCAATGCGGATACCCCGTATTTTAAGCGTTCGGAGGTTTCATTTGAAGAACTGCTTCAGCAGCAAATGGACGGGGATGTCACACCACTACGTGGAAAAGTAACCAATTCAAGACATTTTCAAATAGGACCTGTGAACTCCATTCCAGATGCCACGGTCACCAAAGATGGGTACTCAGTCATGAATAACAATATGAACAACGTAGATATCGACAGAGAAATGAGTCTTATGGCTGAAAATCAACTAAGATATAATACCTACATCCAAGAAATTAATGAGCGCATCAAGATGATGAGAACAGCGGTAGAAGGGAGATAGGACTAGGTGAAGATTAACAACGGCTTTGATATTAGTGCGTCTGCTCTTACGGCCCAACGGTTGCGGATGGACGTTATATCTAGCAACATTGCCAACGCAGAGACAACTCGGGCGAAAGTAGAGAATGGACAAGCAGTTCCATATCGGAGAAAAACGGTTGTTTTGGAGCCGAACCAATCTGGCTTTGCCGATGTTTTGAAGGCTCAAATGGAAGGAAGTAAAACAAGCGCTGCTGGCGTTAAGGTTTCGCAAATTCAAGAAGATCAGTCACCTTTAAAGCCTGTGTACAATCCGGGTCACCCGGACGCTGATAAAGATGGCTATGTATATATGCCTAATGTAGATATTATGAAAGAAATGGTCGACATGATTTCCGCAACACGCTCATACGAAGCCAATGTAACAGCTCTGAATGCATCAAAGGCTATGGTTTCCAAAGCGCTTGAAATCGGTCGCTAAGGTCTAGGACTACTAATTACTTAATAGGGAGAGTAAAACATGATTCAGAACGCCATGTTTAATGTACAGACACCGGTAATACAGCAGATTCAATCGCCTAACAATGAGTTGGCGAAAGCGACGCCTTCCGAATCCTTGAAGGACTTTGGTTCCTTCCTAAAGGATGCTCTCAATGAAGTAGGGCAGCAGGAAGCCGCTACGCACCAGATGTCCGACCAATTCATGGCAGGCAAAGTTGATGTAGATCAGGTCATGATCACTTCCCAACAAGCGCTGCTTTCCCTGCAGCTTACTACACAGGTCCGAAACAAAGCGATCGAAGCCTATCAGGAGATCATGCGTACACAGATGTAAAGAGGGTTTAGCAAAGTTTCGGATGGGGTGACGGAGTGAACGAGAGAATCGCCCAATATCGGGATAAGATTTCCGGGTATTGGAATAATTTTAGCAAAAAACAGAAGATATTACTTGTTTCGACATTAGCATTCATCATTATCGCTGTTGTAGTGCTAACGATGCAGTTTACCAAAACCGAGTATGAAGTGGCTTTCCGAGATTTAAATGCTAACGATGCTGCCGGAGTCATTAAATATCTCGATTCTGCGGGTATACCGTATCAACTTAATGCTGGTGGGACACAAATCTCAGTCCCAACCGCTAATGCGGATAAGGCGAAGGTAGATGTTGGGTCTCAAGGCCTGATTCAGAAGGGTTCAATCGGCATGAGCGCTTTTGACCAGTCCTCCTCTGCCATTGGCATGACGGAGAACGAGTTCAATGTGAAGTACAATAATGCATTGAACGGCGAAATACAGCAACTGTTGGAACGGATGGATGGTGTCCAAAGCTCCAAAGCTGTCATTAATATGCCAAAGGAAAACATTTTTGCCGGACTTGAGGAAAAGGACAAAGCCTCCGCTTCGATTCAAATGGAATTCGAGCCTGGCTTTACTCCAAATCAGCAGGCGATCGATGGATACTTTAATCTGGTAAAAACGGCCGTACCGAATCTGCCAGTGGAAAACATTACAATCACCAATAAGGAATATGAGTTGATTCCAACGGCCAAGGGCGGCCAAGGTGGGCTCACTAGTGGTGTTCAAGAAAACATGGCTCTACAGAAGAAGTTTGAGAGCGATGTAAGGAATAATGTTCAACAATTTTTGTCGAAAATTGTTGGAGACGACAAGGTAAATGTGCTGGTTATGTCCCAGCTAAATTTCGACAAAGTAACATCAAAGGAACAAATGGTCACACCTGTTGATCAAACGAAAATGAAGGGTATTGAAATTAGCGCCCAACAAATTCAGGAAAGCTATACAGGTAGTAGTGGACAAACCGGAGGAGTTGCAGGAACTGGAACACAGGATGTTCCGGGCTACCCCGGAGGAGCTAATTCCGGCAATACCAGCTCAGATAAGAGCTCGAGTACGATTAACTACGAAGTTAACCGAATTGCAAGGGATATTATACAAAGTCCGTACACTGTAAAAGATTTAACCATTAATGTAGCAGTTGAACCACCAACAGGTCAGCAAACGTTGGATACTGCAACTCAGACAGCAATTCAAAATATTTTGGTTAATATCGTAAGAGCGTCGTTGGCGAATTCTGGTACTACAATTACAGACGCTGATTTGGCTAAGAAGGTTTCGGTGTTCTCACAAGCTGTTCCGGCGCCTGCGAGCACTAATACATTCTTCTCAGCTTCCAACCCTTGGTTATGGGGCATCGGAGCTGCTGTTCTGGCACTGCTGGCGGGTGTAATCTTCTTCATCGTACGCGGTCGTCGTAATCAGGAAGAAGAGTTGGATGAAGAATTGCAACTTATGCCAACGCCGACGGAGTTCCCGTCTATTACCATGGAAAGTGTGACAAATGAAAGTCAAGTGCGTAAACAGCTTGAAAGTCTGGCGAAAAAGAAACCCGACGAATTCGTCAATCTGCTTCGTACATGGCTGGCTGACGAATAGAGGTGAGTTCATTGGCAAAGGCAAGCAGTCAAGGTTTAACGGGAAGACAGAAAGCGGCTATACTTCTGATCACAATGGGACCAGAGGTATCTGCTCAAATATTCAAGCATTTGCGTGATGAGGAGATTGAGCAACTTACATTGGAAATTGCCAATGTGCGGAAGGTCGATGCCATTGAGAAGGACTCCATCATGGCCGAGTTTCATCAAATTTGTTTGGCTCAGGAGTACATTTCCCAAGGCGGCATTAACTACGCTAAAGAAATATTGGAAAAAGCACTCGGATCGCAAAAAGCAGTTGAGGTCATTAACCGTCTAACAGCGACGTTGCAGGTAAGACCCTTCGATTTTGCCCGTAAGGCTGATCCAAACCAGATATTGAATTTTATACAAAATGAGAATCCGCAAACGATTGCTCTTGTGCTTTCGTACTTGCAATTCGAGCAGGCGGCTGCAATTCTGTCGTCTCTGCCACAGGAAAAGCAGGCAGATGTGGCCCGGCGTGTCGCTGTCATGGACAGTACATCTCCGGAAGTTATTTCCCAGGTGGAACGAGTGTTGGAGCAAAAGCTGTCTGCAACCGCGACGCAGGATTATACGAATGCGGGTGGTATCGAGTCCATTGTTCAGATTTTGAATGGCGTAGACCGCGGAACCGAACGTACGATTCTCGACTCGCTTGAAATTCAAGATCCAGAACTGGCTGAGGAAATCAAGAAAAGAATGTTCGTATTCGAGGATATCGTCAATGTGGACAACCGTTCCATTCAGCGCATTATCCGCGATATTGACAATGCAGATTTGCAATTGGCGCTTAAAGTGTCCAGTGAAGAAGTACGCGATGTGATTTTCCGAAATATGTCGAAACGTATGGCAGAAACCTTCAAAGAGGAAATGGAGTACATGGGACCGGTGCGGTTGCGTGATGTGGAAGAAGCACAGACACGTATCGTATCGACGATCCGTAGATTGGAAGAGGCCGGTGAGATTATAATCGCACGCGGCGGAGGAGATGACATCATTGTCTAACTTGATCAAATCTTTCCAATATGTTCCTGTAGAGGCTTTGAAAACAATTGATGTGGCACATACGTATGCGCCAGAAACGACGGACGAAGAAATCACAACTGAATATACGGAGCCGGAGCCTCAGCGAGATCACGAGGCTGAACGGCTACGGGATGAAATGCTGAATGATGCTAAGGATTTTGCCGAACGTCAGGTTCGCGAGGCAGCTGAAGAAGCGGAACGGATGCTTCAGGAGGCACAGCAGCAGATTGAAGTCTGGTGGCAGGAACGACGCGAGCATGACGACCAGCTGACTCAGTCGTTAAAAGCTGATGGGTTTCAGCAAGGATATGAAGAAGGTCAGAAGCTGGCTGAGGCCGAGCTCCAGACGAAATCAGAGCAGATGATGGAAGAAGCACAGGATATTCTACGTCAGGCCTATGAGATTAAAGAACAACTAATTCAGGAAGCTGAGCCTTTCCTGGTTGAACTGAGTAGTGCTATTGCTGAGAAGATCATTGAGAAACAGCTCAGCCTCGAGCCGGACTACACGATTGAATTAATTCGTAAAAATTTGGCTCGTAAGCGGGAAAAAGGAACCATTACATTGTGTGTGTCGCCTCAGCATTTCGCATTTGTGCAAGGTGCACGAGAAGAATTGTCATTAACTGTCGATTCGCAAGCGGAACTACAAATTATTCCTGATGGTACCGTGAAAGATCGCGGTTGTGTTATCCGTTCTTCCTTTGGGAGTGTGGATGCGCGAATTGATACGCAATTAGCTGAGATCAAAAAGGAACTACTGCGTCTGGCACATGAAAATGAGGAGCGAAGACATGAAGGGGCTTAATACGCAGCGCTACATGGATCATTTGCGCCAGCTGGACCCGGTTCGGGTAAATGGCAAGGTTACACAGGTTATCGGCCTGATGGTTGAATCGGAAGGTCCGGACGCCAGTATCGGGGATGTTTGTTACATTTATCCGGGTAAAACGGCTAAGCCGTTGCAAGCGGAGGTTGTAGGCTTCAGGGACAATAAAGTGCTTCTGATGCCACTTGGAGAACTGCAATCCATTGGTCCCGGTTGTGATGTTGTAGGAACAGGGAAGCCATTGAATGTGCAGGTCGGGTCAGAGCTGTTAGGCAAAGTGCTGGACGGCTTGGGTCAGCCTCTGGATGGCTCATTGATTCCCTCGCGAATGGCGAGATATTCAACCTTCAATATTCCGTCCAATCCACTGAATCGTCCGCGTGTGCAGGAACCAATCAGTATCGGGGTGCGCGCTATTGACGGGTTGCTTACTATCGGTAAAGGACAACGGGTTGGTATTTTTGCAGGTTCGGGTGTAGGTAAAAGTACCTTGATGGGAATGATTGCCCGTAATACGGAAGCCGATGTGAATGTAATCGCCTTGATCGGAGAACGTGGACGCGAGGTGCTGGACTTTATTGAACGGGATTTAGGTCCGGAGGGACTAGAACGTTCCGTGGTCATTGTGGCAACTTCCGACCAACCTGCGTTAATTCGTATTAAGGGTGCACTTATTGCAACGACGATCGCGGAATATTTTCGGGATCGCGGGTTAAATGTCATGCTGATGATGGATTCAGTTACCCGGTATGCGATGGCCCAACGTGAAGTCGGCCTAGCCGTAGGGGAGCCACCGGCAATGAGAGGGTACACACCTTCCGTGTTTGCTAGTCTACCTAAGCTTCTAGAACGTGCAGGGACAGGTCCTACTGGCTCCATAACCGCTTTTTATACGGTACTGGTCGATGGTGATGATATGAACGAGCCCATCGCGGATGCGGTGCGCGGGATTTTGGATGGACATATTGTCTTGAATCGTGGGATTGCGAACAAAGGACATTTTCCCGCAATTGATGTGTTAGCGAGTATTAGCCGGGTTATGAAGGATATCGCACCACGAGATCAGATAGACGCTGCCGAGAACATCAAGCGCTTGATGGCCATTTACAAAGATTCGGAGGACCTGATTAATATTGGGGCCTATCAGCAGGGTTCAAATGCAGAAATTGACGAATCCATGGAGCGTATACGGGATATATGGGATTTTACAAGACAAAGAACAGATGAAAAGGCTGAACTGGACGAGGTAAGAGAGCGTTTGATTTCTGAATTTACGAGGAGATGAAGGTTGAACGATGAGATTTCAGTATTCCTTTCAGAAAGTTGTAGACTTGAAAACCAACGAAAAGTCACAGGCCGAATGGTTGCTTTCCAGTGCTGTTGGACAATTGCAGGCTGAGGAGCAGACATTAACACAGCTTGTAGGCGAAAGGAATCGAGTCATATCAGCTATTCAAAAGGCTGCCGAGGATTGCGCACCACTCTCTACCATTCAGGAATTACAGGCTTATGTTAATCATCTGGACCAATGTATTACACGCAAGCATAGAGATGTTCAATATGCGCAGCAAAATGTGCAAAGCAAACAAACCGTTTTGACCGATAAAATGCTGGATGAACAGGTTTGGCTGAAAGCGAGAGAGAAGGCCAACGTGAAATTCCAACAGGAAGTGCTCCTGCGCGAGCAGAACGAGCTGGATGAAATGGCTTCCGTGCGATTTGCCATGAAAGCCCGGTAAGCGGAAAGTCATAGGATACGCATATCAGCTGCCTGAGGAGGAAGACGATGGCACAGAAGTTAGCAGAAAATGAACTGGATATGGATTTAGGAAAAGAATCAGGCGGGGGATTTGAACGGTTTATGTTTTTCCTGATTCCGATTGTGTTCACAATCGTTCTGGTCGGGGTCCTGCTTACATTGTTCAATATGGACTTCAGAAGCGAAATGATTTCATTAGGGAATAAAATACCAGTTGTTAAAAATTGGGTACCTGAACCGAAAGATAAGGCTACCCAGACGAAAGAGGCAGATCAAAAGGCTCAGTCTGAAAGTTCTGAAGCAACCATTCAGCAGTTAAAGGCAGATTTAGCCAAGCAGACAGAGGAGCTTAAAAAGGCTACCGCTGCTAAGACGACACAAGATAAAAAGGTTACTGAACTGCAGAATCAGGTCAATACGCTGCAAACGCAACAGGAACAGCAGTCACAGGCCAATCAGCAGGGACAGGCCGGTACGCAAACTACAGGTGGAACAACAAATGAAGATCCTTATGTAAAACAGGCCAGAGATCTTGCTAGCATGTATGAAGGAATGACAGCAAGTAAAGCGGCACCGATTATGGAGAATCTGACTACGGAAGAGACTGTGCAGCTGTTAAGCTACATGGACCCTGCCAACAGTGCGAAGATTTTGCAAAAGATGGACGCTAAAAAAGCAGCCGATATTACTATGGCTCTGAAAAATGTAACGCCATCTACGGATTTGTCAGTTGCTGCGTTGCAGTCTCGTCTGAAAAAGGATCAAGGTGCTACAGCTGGAACAACGAGTAAGAGTTTGCAAAGCACTCAAATCAGTAGCACATTTGCTTCCATGGACAAGAAGAGCGGTGCCGAACTTATTTTACAAACTTACAAAATCAGTCCAGACAAGGCATTAAACATATTAAATACAGTAGATGATTCGACACGTGGTTCTTTACTACAAAATATGTCTGCCAAGGATGCGGGTCAGACCGCAAAAATTTTGAACAAACTGATGGGCAGTAAGTAATTTAAATGAAGGGAGGTGAAAAATAAATGACACTTATTTCTCAAAGTGTATCGGTCAGCTCCAATCAAACAGCTAGCAGTGCGACAGCGTCAACAGCGAGTACAGCCACAGCTGCCGGAGCAACCACGGGTGCTTTTAATCAAACACTTACGCAAATGATGACAGGCGGGCAAACGGGCTCAGCAGGCACAGATGCGAATGGTTCTCCATTAGTAATGGTACTTCCGCTTATTGCAACCGGAGAATCCGCGGGAGCTCCAACCGAGCCGCTGGTCGAAACTTTGGCTCCTTTGCTGCAAAATCTCGAAAAGCTGGATGATCAAGTAGCTGCCGATCCTGCTCTGCTTGCAACTCTGCAAGCGTGGATTCAGCAAGTACAACAGTTTTTGCAAGGCGACGGAACAAATCAACAGTTAAACGGTGGAGAAACGACAGAGGCGACAGGCTTAACAGCCTTGGCAGCCAACCCGGCTACTCTTCGATTTGCATTGCAGGACGCTTTGTCACAACTTGCCAATGTAGCAGAGCAGGCTTCTGGAGACCAAAAGTCCCAGGTGGCACAGTTGCTACAATCGCTCCAAAGCGCAACGGCAGGTACGGGAGCTATTACCGATGAGCAGTGGAAGGGTGTAATGAAAGCTGTGGAACTTGCTGATGGTGGGGATTCACAAGCGGTTCAGCCTTCTGCAAATCGAGCAAATGGTACTCAGACCGTAGCTACAGCTACTACAGATAGACAGGTTGTTGCTTCTCAGCAGCAAGCAAGTCAGGGTGAAACTAATCAACAAGGTTCAGAAGGGCAACGTTCATCAACTAATATTCTCGTTCAGTCTGCAGTTAAGACGACTGTAACGGATGAAGTGAGTGCATTCGTAGATGCAACTGAGCAAGCGGATTCGACAGCAACTGACAATCAGACTCCAGTGATCACAACTGCGGGACAGCTTTCGGTACAAACGCAAGGAACTACACCTTCGGCTCCGGCTCAACCAGTCGTACATGTTCGGCAATTTGCCAAGGAGATGACCGAATTTGTAGTACAGAAACTTGACATTGTAAAACACACTGGTTTGACGGAAGCGACTATTATGCTTCGTCCAGATCATCTGGGCCAGCTCGAGGTTAAGCTGACAATGCAAAATGGTCATCTGGTTGCCCAGTTCATGACTGAGCATAGCGGAGCGAAGGATTTGCTGGAACAGCAAATGTCGCAGTTGCGTTCGAGTCTCCAGAGCCAAGGTATCCAGGTGGATAAGGTAGAAGTAACGCACAATGAGTCGCTTTCCTCCCATATGTATCAGGATGGACGCGGATCTGGAGCTAATCAACAGCAGCAATCCAATCAACGTTCCAAAGCTCGAGGTAGAGAAGAGAGCGAGGATGCTTTGAAGGTAGCTGAAATGGCAGAAGAGCTTCGTAACTGGACAGCTGAACAACGCGCAGATGATATGAATCGGACAGGCTCCTTTACAGCACAAGCGTAATGATGGAGGTGATAACACAATGACGACTACAGACAACAATGTATCCACCAGTAACGTCTGGCCGAATTACAATGTGAACAATGTCAAAACAGCAAGTGCCAAGGATACTAAAACGATGGGTAAAGATCAGTTTTTGAAAATTTTGATCACCCAGCTACAAAATCAGGATCCGATGCAGCCTTTGGAGGATAAAGAATTTATCGCTCAAATGGCCCAGTTTTCCTCGGTGGAACAACTGATGAACATTTCTACGCAGCTGAATGCCTTGGGACAGTCTTTAGGTACGGCTTCCGGATTGATAGGAAAAGAAGTTAGCTGGATTGAGGCAGGTAAAAAAGATTCCATCACAGGTGAAACAGGTGCGGGTACAGTGAAAAGTGGAATCGTGGATTCCATCGTTATTCGTGACGGTGTGCAGTATGCCAAAATGGGAGCGGCTGAGGTGGCATTAAAAGATGTAACATCAGTGAGCCAGGCTAGCACAACGACTCCCGCTACGAATACATCGGATACTTCATCTTCTTCCACTACTGGAAGCGGTGAGGACTCATGAATGACAGGATAACGGTCGGACGCCTTTTTCCCGCCAACGTGCCACCGGCAGTAATCTCACAAAACCGAGTAAATTCGGTATCCAAGGATGCCAGACCGTTCGGTCAGGTGTTGCAGGATCAGGTGCTCAAGCTGAGCAACCATGCAGCCAAGCGTCTGGAGCAGCGGGGAATAGAGTTGAGAAGTGACCAAATGGCGAAAATCAACTCTGCTGTGGATAAAGCAGCTGCCAAAGGCGCCAAAGAATCATTGATTTTAATGCAGGATATGGCTTTGATTGTAAGTGTACCTAATCGAACAGTTGTTACCGCGATGGATAAGAAATCCATGGAGGATAACGTATTTACGCAGATTGATAGTGCTGTAATTATTTCATAAAAATGTATACGAAGTGGCTGGCCCGAATAGGAAAGCCATGAAAAAGCCGCGGATCGACTGATGCGGTCAACTAAGCAACCAATCAGAGGAGGATTTATACTCAATGTTGAGATCAATGTATTCAGGTGTATCGGGCATGAAGGGCTTTCAAACGAAGCTGGACGTTATCGGTAACAATATTGCAAACGTAAATACTACAGGCTTCAAATCCAGCCGAGTGATGTTCAAGGATATCTTGAGCCAAACGAGCTCGGGTGCAAGCGCGCCAGACGGAACAACAACCGCCGGGCAGAATGCCAAGCAGGTAGGTTTGGGAGTGTCTGTCAGCTCAATTGATACACTACACCTTCCAGGTAGTGCAA
Source organism: Paenibacillus sp. FSL L8-0158 (assembly GCF_038592965.1). Taxonomy (GTDB): domain Bacteria; phylum Bacillota; class Bacilli; order Paenibacillales; family Paenibacillaceae; genus Paenibacillus; species Paenibacillus polymyxa_D. The sequence continues at coordinate 2,191,615 of NZ_CP151949.1, forward strand.
TGACTACGAACAACCCAACAGATTTACGTATTAACGGTGACGGATTTTTCCTGGTCAAAATGAATGATGCACAGGAAGTTCCCTATCTGACTCGTGCGGGTGATTTCCACATAGATGCAAACCGGAATCTGGTTACTTCCGATGGATTTTTTGTGGGAAATTTGGATGGAGATCCAATCACACTTGAAGACAATGTTACGGCAGTCTCTATCTCACAGGATGGCACGATTGTACAGCAATTAGATGATGGTACAGTGAATAATGGCACGCAAATTGGTATAGCCAGAGTTACTAACCCGGAAGGTTTGGAGAAAATTGGAGGCAGCCTGTATCGTACAACGGTCAACTCCAACATTGATGAACTTGAGCCTGGAGTAGCCAACTCAGAGGGGCGTGGAGCTATCATCGCGGGTCAGCTGGAAATGTCCAACGTTGATCTGACAGGCGAATTTACCGAAATGATCGTAGCTCAGCGCGGATTCCAAGCGAACTCCCGTATCATTACGACCTCGGATGAAGTGCTTCAGGAAGTTGTAAACTTGAAACGATAATCTCATTTAAACGCGGAGGAGTAGAGGCTCCTCCGCACCTATCAGGAGGTTGGTATTACGATGATCCCGTTAACGCGGCTGAACGGCTCGCCTATGTGGCTTAATGCGCTGCTCATTGAGACTGTGGAGGAAACACCGGATACATACGTCACTTTGGTGACGGGGAAACGGTTGATTGTATTGGAAAAAGCGGCAGATGTCGTCTCCTTGATCAAGGGTTACAGCCGTGAAATCGGTATGCATGCCGCCACGATAAAAGTGCAACAAATGGAGGAAGACGAATGAAGAAGATGCTGCCATGGCTCATTACAATTTTACTCGCGATTACTTTGATTGCAGGCGCGGCCTTTGTACTTATACCAGCGCTTAGCGGGAAGAAGTCGGAAGTCATACCGAATGCGCAAGCTGCTCAGGCAGAACAACTTCCAAGATTGTCAGCAGATGAATTGGTGGAAGTGAGCTCTGAAATTACCGGTATCAAAACAAATTTGGCAGACGCAGATTACATTGTTCAGATGAACCTATCTTTTCAATTGAACGATGCCAAAGCAAAAGAATCTTTTGAAAAAATCAAAGACATCAGTATTAAGCCCATCGTTATTCAATTACTTGCAGACACCAAACCTGATGAGCTCAGAACGGCTAAAGGCCGGGACCAGTTCAGTGACAAGCTGACGGATCTCATCAACAAGTCGCTCCCTGAAGGTCACCTGGGGAACGCCAAAATTACAGACTTTTTGCTGGCAGCCATTTGATTCCAGGTGAACTTGTCAGGAACACGTAAGGGGGTGAATAACATTGGTGGATGTACTGTCACAAGGGGAAATTGATGCCCTTTTAGCAGCTCTTTCGTCCGGTGAAATGGATGCGGAAGAACTTAAAAAGGAAGATACCCAAAAGAAAGTTCGCGCTTATGATTTCAAAAGAGCGCTTAGGTTTTCCAAGGATCATATACGGAGTCTGACGCGGATACACGAGAACTTTGCACGGTATCTGACCACATATTTTTCAGCGCAGCTTCGTACTTTTGTCCAAATTAATGTCGTTCAGGTGGAGCAGCTTCCTTATGATGAATTCATTCGCTCCATTCCGAAAATGACTATTCTAAACATTTTTGAAGCTGAACCGCTGGAAGGCCGTATGGTGCTTGAGGTTCACCCGAACGTTGCTTATGCCATGTTGGACAGGCTTCTCGGAGGAACAGGTTCGGCACCGTCAAAGGTTACTGCGTTGACCGAAATCGAGACGACAATTATGGAGCGAATTTTCAGTCGTACCTTTGATAGCCTGCAAGAGGCTTGGAAAACGGTACTGGACATTGAACCGCGTCTAGAGGCGATGGAAACAAATCCGCAGTTCATGCAGATTGTCTCGCCGAATGAAACGATTGCTCTGATTTCGCTTAGTACCAAAATTGGTGATACCACAGGGATGATTAACCTCTGTATCCCGCATGTGGTATTGGAACCCATTATGGCTAGACTGTCCACGCACCAGTGGTTTACATCCGAAAAGAAATCAAGGGCGCCCGAAGAGATTGACGCCTTGAGATTACGGGTCACCAAAGCAGAGCTCCCTATTATTGCGGAGTTGGGTGAATCCCGGATAAATGTAGCCGAGTTTCTGGGTCTTTCGGTCGGGGATGTCATTTCATTGAACAAACCTGTCAAAGAAGGACTATCCATCCGGGTAGGCGAGAAATTGAAGTTTATGGGCAGTCCCGGCATGGTAAGAGATCGTGTTGCCGTACAAATTGATGAAATTGTCAACGAAGGAGTTGAAGAAATTGACGAGTAAAGACTATTTGTCCCAGGAGGAAATCGATGCCTTGCTGAAACAGTCTGAAGCGGGGACGGATTCTACTCCCGCAGGCAAGACCGTTGACGATTTTCTGACTCCTCTGGAGCAGGATGCTCTCGGGGAAATCGGTAATATAACGTTCGGCAGCGCAGCTACGGCTCTTTCCACACTGCTCGGTCAAAAGGTGGATATTACGACACCTAAAGTTTCAATTATTACCCGTTCTGAATTTGAAACTGCATTTCCAAAGCCACACGTAGCTGTACATGTAAATTATGTTGATGGATTCGAGGGAATTAACTCACTCGTAATCAAAAAGCGTGATGCACAAGTGATAGCGGACTTAATGCTTGGTGGTGAAGGAAACCCAGCAGATGAAGAATTGAATGAAATCCACATTAGTGCCGTGCAGGAAGCGATGAACCAGATGATGGGATCGTCGGCGACCTCAATGTCTACCATGTTTAATCGTTTTGTTAATATCTCTCCACCGGGGATTGATATTTTGGATCCTATGCACGGTGATGGAGTATCCAGTCTGCCGGATGAAGAGACGCTCATCACAGTATCCTTCCGGTTATTGATCGGGGATCTTATTGACTCTACGCTGATGCAACTGTTACCTGTTAATTTCGCCAAAAAAATGGTGAGCATCCTAATGAATGGCGGAGAGGATGAGGAACAACCGCAAGCGTCCGCACAGCAGGTAGCTGCAACAGCTGCTCCCGAAGCGCCGCAACAAGCTAGCGTTCCGCAACAACCGCTTGCACCAGCCTATCAACAGCCCCCTGCAGCCGCGCAGGCACCGCAGGACGCAGGCTATGGGCAACAACCGCCAATGTATCCTCAAGACCCGGGATATGGGCAGCAGGGCGCTCCAGGCTATGGAACACCGGGTTATGGAATGCCAGCTGGTGTACCGCCGCAAGCTCCTTACGGAACACCTCATCACTACGGCGCAGTACCGGGGCGTAATGTAAATGTACAACCTGTACAATTTTCTAACTTGCAGTCCGGTGCATTTGCGCAAGTGGATGAAAACAATTTAAATTTATTGATGGACATTCCCCTTAGAGTCACCGTAGAATTAGGAAGGACCCAAAAGCAAATTAAAGATATTCTGGAGCTCTCACAAGGTTCAATTATTGAACTAGACAAGCTTGCTGGGGAGCCGGTGGACATTTTGGTTAACAACAAACTGATTGCCAAGGGCGAGGTTGTCGTAATCGACGAGAACTTTGGTGTGCGCGTAACAGATATTGTAAGTCAATGGGACCGTATTCAAAAATTACAATAAAAGCATAATTTAGGGAGGATTTATTTCAGATGGCAAACCGTATTTTGATCGTGGACGATGCTGCATTTATGAGAATGATGATTCGGGACATCCTGTCCAAAAATGGATTTGAGGTAGTAGGAGAGGCCCAGGATGGATCACAGGCTATTGAAAAATTCAAGGAGCTTCGTCCGGACCTGATTACGATGGATATCACGATGCCTGAAATGGACGGCATTGCCGCTCTGAAGGAAATCAAACAAATTGACGCGAACGCAAAGGTTATCATGTGTTCCGCGATGGGTCAGCAAGCAATGGTTATTGATGCCATTCAAGCTGGCGCAAAAGATTTTATCGTTAAGCCTTTCCAATCGGATCGGGTTATCGAAGCCATCAACAAAACACTGGGTGTGTAAGGCGCACCCAGTATGGATACACAACAGGGTGCCTCTGACGCATTGAGTACATCCAGCAATATAGGCAACATTGCCTGGGTCCTTTTCGTGCTAATCTTTATCATCGTACTGATCGTGTACTTGATACGGTTTTTGAGTAAAAGAAATCAGAGCTGGTTCAGCAACCGCTCCGTTCGCATACTGGGAGGCGTGGGACTTGGTCCCAATAAATCCCTTCAGCTTGTTGAAGTAGGTAGCAGTGTGTACCTCATTGGTGTGGGAGAAGATATCCAGCTTGTTGACAAAGTATCCGATCCTGAAGAAGTGGAGCAAATTTTGGCCGCACTGGAGCAGGAAGCTTCTCTGCAGCGCGGCCCGATTGCCCCGCTATTCGCTAAAATTGCGGATAAGCTTCGCCGGAACAACGCGGCACAGCAGCAGCCTGAAGAGGAGACATCTTTTCACGAGATGTTTGAATCCAAGATTCGACAAATGCCGAATCGCAAGGATAAACTTGAAAAGCTGCGCAATGAGGAGAATACTACAGATCGGTCGGGAGATTCATGAGAAAAAAGATTATACTTGCATGTTTGCTGCTTGTCTTGTTCAGCTTCATTTCGGTGACGGCGGCCTCTGCGGAACCGATTCCGAACATTGATATTCAAGTCGGCAATTCGGACAAAGGACAGCCCGGTGCCACCTCGCTGTCTATTATTTTACTTATTACTGTCATTAGTGTAGCGCCCGCGTTGCTTGTACTTATGACAAGTTTTACGCGAATTGTGATTGTGCTTGGCTTTGTGCGAACTTCGCTGGGAACCCAGCAAATGCCGCCTAATCAGGTGCTTGTCGGACTGGCTTTGTTTCTCACTTTATTCATTATGGCACCGACGTTCTCAGCTATGAATGAAACTGCGCTTCAGCCTTATCTCAAAGGGGATATAACACAGTCTCAGGCGCTGGATAAGGCATCGGTACCGATCAAGACTTTTATGTTCTCTCATACACGTGAGAAGGATCTACTGCTCTTTATGAAATACACCAAGATGGAAAAACCAAAGAATTATCAGGATATTCCACTAACGGTAATGGTTCCGGCTTATGCAATCAGTGAGTTGAAAACGGCTTTTCAGATGGGCTTTATGATTTTCATACCATTTTTAGTTATAGACATTGTAGTGTCGAGTACACTCATGGCTATGGGGATGATGATGCTACCACCGGTAATGATTTCGCTTCCTTTTAAAATACTGCTCTTTGTACTTGTAGATGGTTGGTATTTGGTAGTCAAATCGTTGCTTCTGAGTTTTAACACATGAGTACTTCATGCAAGGACAGCAATCAAGGAGGACGGCAATGACTTCGGAGTTTATTATTTCCCTGGCTGGGCAAGCGGTGTACATTGTACTCAAGGTGAGCGCTCCGATGCTGATTTTGGGGCTAGTCGTGGGTTTGATTATCAGCATTTTTCAGGCGACAACCCAAATTCAGGAGCAGACACTGGCCTTTGTTCCGAAGATTGTCGCCGTATTGCTGGCATTGCTTTTGTTCGGGCCTTGGATATTGACCACATTAGTGGACTTTACGTATAACATTCTGGACAATTTGTACAAATATATAGGTTAGGCTGAATGTTATGAACATATTGTTACAAAGTTTTCCTGTTTTTTTGCTGATTTTTTGTCGGATTACCTCATTTTTTGTAGTAGCGCCTATTTTTTCGACCCGAGGTGTACCTAATATCTTTAAGGTCGGAATTTCAGGATTTCTAGCTTTGGTCGTGTATCTTACATATGGTACGCATCAACAGGTACCGACCGATGTAGCGTATGTGCTGTTAGTGGGTCGTGAAGTACTGATTGGGTTGTTATTGGGGTTTACTGCATATCTGTTCATGACCGCGATCCAAACCGCAGGTTCATTTATAGACCTACAGGTGGGCTTCGGAATGGCGAGTGTGTTTGATCCCATGACAGGGGCTTCGACGCCTTTAACGGGGAATTTTAAATTTGCCATTGCAGTATTGTTCTTTTTAAGTATAAATGGGCACCATCATCTGCTAAATGCTATCTTATACAGCTATGATTGGGTACCGTTGACAAATGATTTTTTTGTAAAGCTATATGGTGGCAGTGTAACTGAATTCTTGGTACGTTCTTTTGCGGAATCATTTATGCTGGCCTTTCAAATTGCTGCTCCCATTGTAGTAGCTACCTTTTTAACGGATGTGGGACTCGGTTTTTTAGCTAAAACAGCGCCACAATTCAATATTTTTGTCATTGGTGTGCCTCTTAAAATTATTGTGGGACTGTTCATGTTACTGCTTCTCATGCCAAGTTTTGCTTTTATATTCGAAAAATTGTTTTCTGTGATGTTCGAATCCATGCGCAACTTGTTGGATATTATGGGTAATCGTCCTTAATGTCTGGTCTGGAGGAACGTAGTTTGTCATTTAAATATGCTATGAACCTGCAGTTGTTCTCAGGGGAAAAAACGGAAAAAGCTACACCCAAAAAGAAACAGGATGCAAGACAAAAAGGGCAGGTTGCCAAAAGCATGGAGTTGCCCGCCGCTGGTGTCCTGCTGGTTACGTTTTTTTGCCTCATGATTTTCGGCGGGTATTTTAAGGACCATGCGGTTCGACTATTTCGAGATATTTTTGTGAATCGGCTCACTATGGAGGTAACGCCGAACACAACGATGCTGATGATGGGCGAGTATGGCGTGCAGATCTTGATTATGCTGGCACCTATTTTTATTGGGGCCATTGTCATCGGAATAGTAGCGAACTACATGCAGATCGGTTTTTTATTAACCGGAGAGGGTATTATGCCCAAGTTTAGCAAGATCGATCCGATTAAAGGGTTCAAAAATATTTTTTCCATGAGGTCATTGGTTGAATTCCTGAAATCTGTTTTAAAAATGACCGTAATTGGTTATCTGGTGTACAGCGTACTCTGGAAAACAAAGGCTGACCTACCCAAACTGGCTGAAATGTCCGGCGATCAGATGTTGAGCTTTACAGCTTCATTAACGATGGAACTGGGGCTCAAAATTGGTGTGGTGCTGTTCGTTTTAGCGGTATTGGATTATATGTATCAACGTTATGAGCATGAGAAAAACCTGAAAATGTCCAAACAGGACATCAAGGATGAATACAAGAAAATGGAGGGTGATCCGCTGATCAAAGGGAAAATTCGCGAGCGTCAGCGCCGTATGGCTATGCAGCGTATGATGCAGGAGGTTCCTAATGCAGATGTCATCATCACCAACCCTACGCACTTTGCTGTGGCTTTGAAATATGACGGTTCGGAGATGGAAGCGCCGCAGATTATTGCGAAAGGGCAAGATTACGTTGCACTCCGAATTAAAGAAATTGCCAAGCAAAACGGCGTTATAACGATGGAAAACAAGCCGTTGGCGCGGGCGCTGTTTCAAAGAGCCGAAATCGGGGATGCGATACCTGCTGATCTGTTCCAGGCCGTTGCCGAAGTGCTGGCGTATGTATATAAATTAAAAGGTAAAGTGAAATAAAGGGATCGGAGGGCTAGAGACCCGTGAAAATAAAAGAAATAACTGTCCTTGCAGGCGTCATCGGTATCGTTCTTATGATGATTCTCCCGATCCCATCATGGCTGCTGGATATCCTACTCGTCATTAATATTTCTATTGCTTTAATGATTCTACTCGTTTCTATGAATACGAAGGAAGCTTTACAGTTTTCTATTTTCCCTTCATTGCTGCTCATTACAACGTTGTTTCGTTTGGCACTTAATATCTCTACAACCAAACTTATTTTAGGTGAGGGCCATGCAGGGGAAGTAGTTGCTACGTTTGGTAGTTGGATTGCAGGAGGGCAAATTGCCGTCGGTTTTGTTGTGTTTCTCATTCTCGTGGTCGTACAGTTCATTGTTATCACCAAGGGATCTGAGCGGGTTGCTGAGGTAGGCGCACGGTTTACATTGGATGCAATGCCGGGTAAACAAATGAGTATTGATGCTGATCTGAATGCAGGTTTGATCAATGAGCAGCAGGCCCGTGAACGACGCAGTAAAATCGAACGGGAAGCAGATTTTTACGGAGCGATGGATGGTGCGAGTAAATTCGTTAAAGGTGATGCCATTGCTAGTATTATCATTTTGATCATTAACTTGGTCGGTGGCTTTATTATCGGTATGGCCGTTCAGGGAAAAGGATTTCAAGAGGCGCTGTCGACTTATTCTGTCCTCACCATCGGTGACGGACTGGTCAGCCAGATTCCCGCACTGCTCATATCCACGGCGTCAGGCTTGATTGTTACGCGGGCTACGTCGGATGGCAACTTGGCAGAGGATTTAACTGGACAACTCTTTTCTTATCCAAAACTGATCTACATTGTGGCTGCCACAATTGCATTATTAGGGCTTTTCACACCTATTCATATCATTACAACTCTTCCACTGGCGATTCTGCTGTTTTTTGCGGCTCGAAGAATGCAGGGTAATATGGAGCGCAAGCAGATAGCCGATGAACAGCTGGAAGAGGAGCAACAAATTGAAGAAGTCCGTAGTCCGGAAAGTGTCATTAATTTGCTTCAGGTAGATCCAATTGAATTTGAATTTGGATACGGGTTAATTCCGCTGGCGGATACACAGCAGGGCGGGGATTTATTAGATCGGATTATTATGATCCGTCGTCAATGTGCTTTGGAGCTAGGTCTGGTTGTGCCGGTCATTCGTATTCGGGACAACATTCAGCTCAAACCTAACGAGTATGTAATTAAAATTAAAGGTAATACCGTGGGCGGCGGAGAGCTTCTGTTAAATCATTACCTGGCTATGAGTCCAGGATACGACGATGATTCTATTACAGGAATCGAAACGACGGAACCAGCCTTCGGATTGCCTGCGCTCTGGATTGATGAGAACACCAAGGATGTTGCGGAATTATCTGGTTATACCGTAGTTGATCCACCTTCAGTTGTAGCTACTCATCTTACGGAGACGATCAAGAAACATGCTCATGAGTTGCTTGGCAGACAGGAGACACGTTCGCTGGTCGACAATCTCAAAGAGAATTATCCAGTGCTGGTGGACGACCTTATTCCTTCTGTGCTTGCAATTGGGGATGTACAAAAAGTGCTGGCCAAGCTGTTGAAAGAAAAAATCTCCATTCGCGATATGGTGACTATTTTCGAAACACTAGCTGACTACGGTACTTATACAAAAGATCCCGACGTGCTGACTGAATATGTCCGTCAGGCGTTGTCCCGCCAGATTACGCAGCAATTTGCTCAACAAGGGGAGACGTTACGCGTTATTACAGTGGGACCAGGATTGGAAAAGAAAATTGCTGAAAGCGTGCAACAGTCGGAGCAAGGTAGCTATTTGGCTCTTGACCCGGTGTCTACGCAAACGGTGTATCAAAGGATGATGGAGCAAATCAACCGCCTTATTCAATCTGGACAGCAGCCTATTGTATTAACGTCACCGACAATTCGTATGTATTTGCGGCAAGTGATGGAGCGGACGATGCAGGATGTCCCGGTACTGTCGTACAGTGAGCTGGAGCCGAACGTTGAAATTCAAAGTGTCGGGGTGGTGAACTTATGAGAGTAAAACGATATGTAGTGGATACCATGCCAGAAGCCATGCTGCAAATCAGGGGTGACTTAGGAACAGACGCCGTCATTTTAAGTACAAAGGAAATGAAGGTCGGCGGTTTTATGGGAATGTTCAGTAAAAAGAAAATCGAAGTGGTTGCAGCGGTAGAGGAGAAGCAACCTCAAAAGCCACGACGGTTTGGACCATCTTCACAAGAGCTTGCCCGGGCGGCTTCACCTCAAATGAACGCTCCTGAACAGCCAGAAAAATCATTTATGCCTGTAGTTCCCAGACAAGCTGCTCCAGAAGCTTACCGGCGGGTAACGCAGATGACGGGTGGTTCCAAAGAAGAACAAGCTGAATTAACGATCGATGCAGAACAAGCAGCTTCAGCAACTGAGCATTTGTCATCTAGGTCTGCTAATAACCTGGAGACTATGTCTCAAGCACTTGATCATGAAGCATTACTTTCGAACATGAAATCATCCAGTGAACTGTTTAAACAGCCCATTGAGGCAAGTGTTCCAGACAAGAGCGGAGCAGAGGAAAATCAGGCTCTGCTTAATGAATTGCGGGAAATGAAAGCTATGATGACTCGGTTTTCCCGAAACTCTTCAATGGAAAGTACTTGGCCGGAGCCGCTGCAAGAGATTTGTGAGCGTGTGCTGGAACAGGAAGTGGAACGTGATTTACTGGAGTATTGGCTCGAACAGGTATATGTGCGTCGGAGTGAGCACACTTTTGCGCCTGAAACTTTTGATTGGGAACAAGCCTTTCGTGGGGAAGTGGCCAGTTTTATTCAGACAAGACTGGACAAAGGGATCTCCAAAGATACCAAAATTGTGTATGTGGCAGGTCCTACCGGAGTAGGGAAAACAACAACCATTGCCAAGTTAGCAGCAGAACAGTTGTTTAAGCATCATCGCAAAGTTGGATTTATTACTTCTGACACGTACCGGATTTCTGCCGTCGAGCAACTGCGTACATATGCTACGATTTTGAATGTACCGCTTGAAGTTGTGCAATCTCCCGGTGACGTTCACAGAGCCATTCAACGTCTGGAACATTGTGACCTGATCCTCATGGATACCGCAGGACGAAATTATCGTAATGAATTACTTGTTTCGGAACTGCAAAGTCTGCTTTCGCCTATTAATGAAAGTGAGACGTATCTGGTACTCAGCCTGACATCCAAAAGTAAAGATATGCTCAATATAACTGGACATTTCAATAAGTTTGGTCTCGGTAAGGTTGTGTTTACTAAGATGGACGAGACAGGTAGCTGCGGTGGAATGTTTAATCTTTTGCATCAATTTCCGATGCAGCTGGCCTATATTACCAATGGACAAAATGTTCCTGATGACCTGCTTCATCCCGATACAGAAATGGTGACAAGCATGCTGCTTGGACCCAAAGCATCAACAGGAGTTAACGGAGATTCCATATGAGTGACCAAGCCCAATCACTTAGACAAATGGCTTCTTCCTTGGATAAATATCGATTGCCCCCACGTAATCGTCAAGCAAAAATTATAACGATCACCAGTGGTAAAGGCGGGGTGGGCAAATCCAATTTCACGCTGAACTTTGCTCTTGCTCTGCAATCCCTTGGTCGAAGGGTACTTGTGTTTGATGCTGATATAGGTATGGCCAATATTGATGTATTAATGGGGGCCAATTCACAATACAATCTTCTTCACCTGTTAAAACGTGAGAAATCAATTGATGAAATTATTCAAACGGGTGTAGGTGGTTTGCCTTATATTGCTGGAGGATCGGGTTTGAGCGAATTGTTTGCGTTATCGGAAGACGATCTGAATTATTTTGCCGAAGAAGTAGAGAAAATGGCGGCAGATATGGATTATATTCTATTTGATACAGGTGCAGGTTTATCCAAAGAAAACCTTAAATTCATCACTTCAGCTGACGAATGCCTGGTCGTAACCACACCGGAACCGACGTCCTTAACAGATGCGTATGCGCTAATTAAAGTCGTCAGCGGGTTGCAAAAGGATACGGTATTCAAAATTATAGTCAATCGTGCCGATAACGATAATGAGGCCCGTCAAGTTGCCGATAAGATCGCACTGGTTGCGAAACGCTTTTTGGAGATCGATATCCCGTTGCTTGGACATATCAGTGATGATACTCATGTCATACAAGCAGTTAAAAGGCAAGTACCTTTTATGGTTGCTTTTCCGGGATGTGCGGCTTCAAGAGATGTATTGAATTTGGCACACCGTTTTGCAGCAATGCCACAGCTTCCGCAATCAGGTGCATTGAGTGGAATTAAAGGGTTTATGCAAAAATGGTTGCGGCGTTCTGTACATTGATTTTGATGAGAGGAAACAGAGGTGTTTAACATGTGTGCTTACCGGGTGCTGGTTGTAGATGATTCGGCCTTTATGCGCAAAATTATTACAGATTTAATTGTAAGGGATGAGTCGTTCAACATCGTAGGTACAGCCGCCAATGGCAAAGAGGCTGTAGAGAAAGTGAAGGAATTGCAGCCCGATTTGGTCACCATGGATGTCGAGATGCCTGAAATGAATGGTCTTGAAGCATTGCCATTGATTATGGCAGCCCATCCGCTACCTGTTATTATGCTGTCAGGCATTAATGAACAAGGCATGAAGGAGACCATCATGGCTTTGGAGGCAGGAGCTTTCGATTTTATAAGAAAGCCTTCCATTGCTCATGCGCAAGATATTCAGCAAGTGAGCAAGGCGCTGCTGGAACAGATGCACACTGCTATGCAAGCAGTACGGAGCCGTCTGGAGCGCAAGGAAGCTAATGAGCGCAAAGCTGCAATGGAACAAGCGAAAAAAACGCCACAGGAAAAGCCTCCAGGACAGGCTGTGACTGAGAAACGTTCAGGCAGTCAAGCTTCGACAGACAAGCCTTCTGTTGTTCCGCTTGCTCCTTCACCTGCTGTATCAGCTCAGCCGAAGCGTGATGCTGGCAAGTCCGCCCCGGCAGCAGCCAAGCAGGAAACTAAACGACAACAGTCTGGAACCTCTGTTACAGCAGGGCGCATAGAACAGCAGCCAGCTGCTCAGCCAAGCAATAAGTCAGTCCAAGCACCTACTGTTCAGAAGAAGGAAGATTTGTCCAAGGGGATAGGGCGAACACCAGGGCAACTAAACAGTACTACTACGGCCGCTGGCAAATCGCTGCATGGTAAGGATAAAGCAGGCTTGGTTAAGCCGGAGCCCCATAAGACGGTGATTTCATCAGCTACTCGTACTCCTGCGGCTGCTACGCCTCCAGTAGCGGCACCTACAGTTCCTGCCGCACCTAAGGGATTGTCACTTAAAAAAGGTGTGTACACGTCCAACTTTCGCAAACTAGTGGCGGTGGGATGTTCTACGGGCGGTCCGCGGGCGCTTAAGACGCTGTTGGAACGCATTCCTGGTGATTTTCCTGCTCCAATCGTTATCGTTCAGCATATGCCGCCAAACTTCACTCGTTCGCTGGCACAACGCTTAAACACGTTAAGTCCACTCCGAGTTGTGGAGGCTGAGCAGGGAATGACGCTGGAGACTGGAACGGCCTACATTGCCCCAGGGGGATATCAACTAAGAATTGTGCCAGGAGCCGGTGGTAAATACACTGTGTCACTGAAGACGGAGGAAGCTCGCAATGGTCACCGTCCTTCCGTAGATACGATGTTTGAATCGTTGCTCTCGTTAACCTCGTTGGAGCGGCATCTAGTATTGCTCACTGGAATGGGGAGCGACGGGGCCAAAATGATGAAGAAGCTTTATGATGCTGGGGTACAATCCACATTTGCGGAAAATGAGGAAACTTGTGTAGTGTACGGAATGCCCCGCTCAGCAGTAGAGTTAAAATGTGTGCGTCACCTTCTGCCAATGCAGGAGATCGCCCCCAAGCTTGTACAAGTTGTGAAATAATCGGAGTGTAACTCATGGAGGAGGTGTCTCACAATGGACATGAACCAATATTTAAACATGTTTATTGATGAGTCGAATGATCATCTGCAATCTCTTAACGAAAAAATGCTTCAACTGGAAAGCAATCCAACTGATCTAGGCATCGTTCAGGTGATTTTCCGTTCTGCCCATACCCTCAAGGGAATGGCTGCTACGATGGGGTTTGAAGACCTAGCATCGCTTACTCACCAAATGGAAAACGTTCTTGATCTGGTACGTAACAACAAGCTGGCGATGCATGAATTTATATTCGATACCTTATTTAAGGGATTGGATGCTCTGGAGTCCATGGTGCAGCACATTACAGAGGGAGGCGACGGAAAAGCGGATGTCTCCTCTATTGTATCTTCACTACAATCCATCGTGAGCGGGGATTTCCAAAAGTCCGGCGCAAATGCTGCGACTGAGGAGTCTCCATCTAAAAAAGTGGGCAAAAACGATAGTGCTGGGCTTGTTTTGGATCAGTTCCAGTATTCTGTACTGGAGCAATCTATTTCTGAAGGACATCGTGTTCACTATATACAGGTAACAATCAGCTCAGAGAGCCAGTTAAAGGCAGCGCGTGCTTTTATGGTGTTTAATACGCTGGAAAACTCTGGTGAAATCGTCAAGGCCTATCCGTCGGTACAGGATATTGAGCAGGAGAAATTCGAGCAAAGCTTCTCGTTATATTACATAACGCAGAAAGAAGTTGGGGAGCTGGAAAAGGAAATCGCGGGCATCTCTGAAATTGATACTGTCTCAGTGGTACAACTAGATCAGGAATCGCTTAAACAAATGAGCGAAGTTACTGCTGGACTGGCTGAGACTGCTGCGGTACAGGAAGCTCCTGTTGCCGTGCAATCACCTGCTCCATCCCAGCCGCAGTCTTCAGCTGCGGCCTCTGTGGCTAAGCCAGCAGCAGGTAAGGCGCCAGCAGCTAAGGCAGCTGCTCCTACGCATAACCGCACGATTCGTGTAGATATCGAACGTCTGGATGTACTTATGAACTTATTTAGCGAGTTGCTCATTGACCGTGTGCGGTTAGAGCAGTTGGCAAGTGAAGCTTCCAATCCAGCACTGACAGAAACGGTAGAGCACATGAGTCGTGTGAGCAGCGATTTACAAAACGTCGTTCTTAAATTGCGGATGGTACCAGTAGACACTGTTTTCAATCGTTTCCCGCGTATGGTGCGCGATCTGGCCAAATCACTGGATAAAAAACTTGATTTGGTTATTACTGGAGCAGAGACTGAAATGGACCGCACTGTTATCGACGAAATTGGCGATCCTCTGGTGCATTTGCTTCGTAACTCCGTGGATCATGGCATTGAGTCGGTAGCCGATCGGATTGCAGCTGGTAAACCTGAGACAGGAACGGTTAACTTGCGTGCTTTCCATAGCGGAAATAACGTATTCATCGAGATTGAAGATGACGGAAATGGTATTAATCGCGATAAGGTACTAAACAGTGCTATTTCTAAAGGGATTTTGACAGCAGAGCAAGCTGCGGTCATGACCGACGAGGAAGCTTACCAGGTATTGTTTGCTCCTGGCTTTAGCACAGCTGCAGTCATTTCAGACGTATCAGGACGCGGTGTCGGTTTGGACGTTGTTAAATCCAAAATCACTGCTTTGGGTGGCAATGTTACGGTTCACTCTACTCTGGGTCAAGGCACTAATTTCTCTGTGCAATTGCCGCTGACCTTATCTATTATTGCAGCCATGATGATACAGATCGGTTCTGAAAAATATGCGATCCCATTGTCCTCCATTGTGGAGACTGCGATCGTCAAACGGACACAAATTCGTTCTGTACATGGTAATAAAATGATTGCTTTCCGCGATTCTCATATCCCGCTCATCTCCTTGAGTCAGCTGTTTGAGGTACCGGACTTCAATGAAGATGAAGAAGAAGAGACAGAGGTCGTGGTCATCCGCAAAGGAGACCGTTTGGCAGCTCTTTCTGTACAGGACTTTTTGGGACAAAGTGAAATTGTCCTTAAAAATCTGGGCAAATACCTTCCAAACATCCAAGGAATTTCAGGCGCCACGATTCTGGGTGACGGTCAGGTTGCTTTGATCATTGACCCGAATGTTTTCATTAAATAATGTCTTCATCAGAAATGAAAGAAATGTGAAGTTGCTGACATCAATAAGGAGGTTTTTTAGACATGGGAGAAGAAATTAAAGTTATCGTATTTAAGCTTGGTGAAGAGGAATACGGTGTTGAAGTAGAAAAAGTCCAATCTATTGAACGCATGGTGCCGATTACACGGGTTCCAAGAACTTACGATTTTGTAAAAGGCGTATTCAACATGAGAGGCGTAGTCATTCCGGTTATTGATCTTCGTGGCCGATTTGGATTGCCTGAAGCTGAATATACCGATCAAACCCGCATCATTATCGTTGCAGTGGGCGAAATGCAAGTCGGCTTTATCGTTGATTCAGCGAATGACGTTATTGACCTGAATACTGACAATATCGAGACACCACCGGAAGTGATTGGCGGAGTTAAGGCTAAATATCTTCGCGGAGTTGCTAAAATTGGTGAAGAGCGCTTGTTGATTATGCTGAACTTGTCCGAAGTCCTGAATCGTAGCGAAATGAACCAACTGGAAGGCTTAGAGGATTAATATATGGAGAATCTTGGGAATCTTGAAGACTTCAAGTTGGATGTGTTGAAAGAAGTCGGCAACATTGGCTCGGGGAACGCTGCTACAGCGCTCTCCCGGCTTCTCAATAAACCGGTCGACATGGGTGTGCCCAAAGTACAAATGCTGCCCTTTGAAGAAATTGCCGATAAAGTCGGTGGAAATGAGCAACTTGTTGTTGCAATATTTTTTAGGGTAGAAGGGGAAGCCCCCGGCAATCTATTCTTCATATTGCAGCCTCAGGCGGCAAAAGGCTTACTTTCCCGTTTGGCGAATATTCCTTCAGATGACGAGGACAGTTTTAACGAAATGGAGCACTCAGCCCTGTCGGAGATCGGAAACATTTTAGCGGGCTCTTACCTGTCTTCGCTGGCCGATTTCACGCGTTTATCCATGTATCCAACAGTCCCTGCGCTGGCGTTGGACATGGCAGGAGCAATTCTTAGCTACGGACTGCTGCAGTTTGGGCAGATGGGAGATGCTGCATTATTGATTGACACATCGTTTCTGGAAGGGCAGAATCAGATAGAGGGTCAATTTTTCCTGATTCCTGATCCAGAATCGTTCGGGAAAATCTTTAGGTCGTTAGGAGTCCCGATGAACGATGATTGAGGATAAAAGCATCATTAAAGTCGGCATGGCAGATTTAAATGTTACTAGCAATCCGAACTCGATTCGTACGACAGGACTCGGCTCCTGCGTCGGATTGACCCTCTATGATCCTCATTTGAAACTGGCAGGCATGGCACATGTGATGCTACCGTCCTCAGATATTGCGCGTGAAGGGCAGCTGAATATAGCCAAATATGCGGATACGGCGCTGCCCGAGTTATTTGAGAGGATGCTGAAATTGGGTGCAGAACGACGCAGACTGATTGCCAAAATGGCAGGGGGAGCGCAGATGTTCGCCTTTGCTGGTAGTGGAGACACCATGCGGATTGGTCCACGTAATGTAGAATCATGCAAGGAAATGCTCGTAGATCTCGGCATTCCTTTGATTGCGGAGGACACAGGCGGCAATTATGGACGAACAATTGAGTTGGACTCTGAAACTGGCGTTTTGAATATTCGAAGCGTACAAAAAGGTGTAAAGGAATTATAAACATGTTATTTGGCAGCTTACGCATTAATCTTTGGTCTGGAGTAGTCGGATTTATTCTGACTTTTGTGTTGTCCGTTGGCAGCAATCTGCTGACCACGAGCTTAATTCGTGGCTTGATCGCCTTCGTTTTTTGGTTCCTACTTGCATTTGTGCTGCGCTGGACACTAGGTGTTGTAGCGCGGCCAGATCTGGGGAATGCCCAAAGCCGGGCAAGCTCTCAGGTAGATGGCGTAGGGGGGAATCTGGACCTGACGACACCAGACGAAAATGAAGACCTGAATGAATTGCTGAAACCGAAACCAGAGCAGACGGACGAGGGGGATAATGGTTTTGCACCTTTAAACCCACCTAAGCTGGTTTCCAACAAGGACCCTGAAGAATTGGCCAAGGCCGTTCGTCACCTGACAGACAAATAAGGAGGGTGAAGCCGATGAACGAGCGAAAAGCCGCTCATTTAAACCATTCCGAACTATGGGAACAATGGAAAGAACACGGTGACAAGGAAGCAAAAAAACAGTTAATTGAAAAGTATCTCCATATTGTGGAGTATGTGTCAGGCCGTCTTGCAGTAGGCTTGCCTAAAAATGTATCCAAGGATGATCTGGCGAGTAACGGCGTTATGGGTTTGATTGACGCTTTAGAGAAATTTGACTATGAGCGTGGTTTGCAGTTTGAGACTTATGCTTCTTGGCGTGTTCGTGGAGCGATTTTGGATGGTCTTCGTCAAGGGGATTGGGTTCCTCGTTCAGTTAGGGAAAAAGCGAAAAAAATCGAGGATGCATATCAGCATTTGGAACAAAGATATCTACGCACGGTCAGCGACGAAGAGATGAGTCATTATTTGGACGTTTCTGAAAAAGAGTTTCAAAATATGATCCAAGAGGTCGCCGTTATGTCGATTGTCTCACTGGAGGATCCGATCCGCGAAGAGGAATCGGAAACACGACTTTCCCTTTTGGTGGACGAGAAGGCGAAAAATCCGGATCATAAGGTCAATGAATTTACACTTCGTGATGCCCTTGCACAAGGCATTGATAAATTGACTGAAAAAGAACGTATCGTTGTTTCTTTATTGTATTACGAGGATTTGTCACTCAGCGAAATCGCTGAGGTCATGTCGCTATCTCCATCGCGAATTTCACAGTTGCATTCCAAAGCAATATTACGTCTAAGAGCGACATTGGACAAACAACGGGATTTGCTAATGCGTAAAGATTAACGTACGGGAGGTTACAGTAACAGTTAGACGGAAGGAGCACCCTTGTGGAGAAGCAATATGCTTTGGACCAGTTTTTAAAAGTGGTTGTCTCACCTGACAAACAAACCGCCTACTTGGAGTTTGCCAAACGTGAAGAAGGCTTTGCCTGTTCTGTGGAAGAATTAGAGCGTTTTCTAAGCAACCAAAAAATATCCTACGGTTTAATAACCGATGCAATTCGCGTATTTGCGGCAAGTCCGGAAGATCATTTCTTCGGAAAATTACTGATTGCTCAGGGAAAGCAGCCGATCCATGGTACAGACGGAAAAATTAATCTGGCTGATATTGTGACTGGCGAAGATGCACATAAGCCGCTTGAAACCGTGGATGGACGGGTGGATTATAAAGAACTAACTCGTTTAAGAAATGTAAAACGTGGTCAACTGATTGCCGAACGGGTTGATCCTCTGCCAGGTGTACCGGGGATTGCTGTAACCGGAGAGGAAATTCCTTTTCTTCCAGGTAAAGAGGCGCGTTTTAAAGTCGGAAAAAATGTAGTGATCCATCCAGAAGGTGTTGCGATGTATGCAGCTATTGACGGACTGGTAACTACGACTGAAAAGGGCAAACTTAATGTGTTCCCCGTGTATGAAGTGAACGGGGATGTCGATTATAGTGTCGGTAACATTGATTTTGTTGGAACCGTCGTCATTCGTGGGAATGTTTTGACAGGTTTCCGGGTTCGGGCGGCTGGGGACATTCGTGTCATCGGTGGTGTGGAAGGGGCCGAAATTGTGGCGGAAGGTTCAGTGGAAATCACTGGCGGTATTATCGGTTACCATAAAGGATTCGTGAAAGCTGCACAAAATGTGAAATGCTCGTTTATACAAGATGGTAACGTGATTGCGGGAGGCGATGTACTTGTATCCCAGAGTATCATGCATTCCCAGATCAAAGCGAGTAATAATGTAATCTGCGAAGGGACAAAAGGGCTTATCGTAGGTGGTAGTGTACAAGCTGGTAAAAAGGTAGTGGCTCGTACCGTCGGTAATACGATGTCCACAGCTACCAATATCGAAGTGGGTGTACTTCCCGAACTGCGCGATGAACTGACAGAACTCCGCGCACGTTTGAAGCAGCAGACAGACAGCCAGGATAAAACGAATAAGGCCCTTACCATATTGGATCAGCTTGCCGCCGCCGGACAGCTTGCACCTGAAAGAATGGCTATGCGAATCAAGCTGACATCTACTAAAAAATCTAATGAACAGGAGCTTTTGGAAACCAAGTCCAGAATGCTTGAAATTGAACGAACATTAGAGGATACAAGCCGCGCACGGGTAGAAGTGAAAAATGTGATTTACGGTGGCTCTAAAATAGTTATCGGCAGATATACAAAATTTATTAAAGATTCAGTGGAAAGAATGGCGTTTTATTATCATGAGGGAGACATCAGCATGTCCTCCTACGTGTAATTCGGCACACTGATAAACAACATTCAACATTGTATTCCTTGGAAGAAAGATACGGATGCCCAATCGGAAAGGGTGTGGTCCAATGAGCTTGAAGGCTGTTGAATTGCAAATTGCCGTACCTCGCACCAGCGAAGCAGGAAAATACCAAAGTGAGTCCCAGCAGCGGCCGATGAATGATCAAGCATTGCTTGGACAAAAGGCCGCGCTGGAGACGGAGAACATGCGTCAGCGAAGCAGTGCTGTAGATCAGTCTGCGGAAACATTCGTCGGTGAGCGGCAAACAGGGGGGCAGAGCAGAGATTCTTCCCAGCAGAGCCGCTCCCGGCCAGATGAGGCTGAGCTGCCTAAGGAGCATCCGGCAGAGCATCCGTTCAAGGGACACCATATTGATTTTTCGCTCTGATCCGACAGGTGGAGAAGCGTTATTAAAGGAGACGATGGGCAGTGGATCAACCATGGATTTATATTGTTCTGCTGGGCGCCGCAGCTGTTGTCTACGCCTGGCTACTGCCTAAGCGTCAGCCAGGCCGGGGAACAGAAGAGGCCGTCGTCCAAAAGGTCGAGGCCACATTAGAGCAATATATGGCCGATATTGAAAACGATAATGACGAGTTGATTGAGCTCGTTTCTGGTATGAAGCAGGAGCATACAGTTAAACAGGCGGCATTACAGGAGCAAGTAGCTGAGCTTCGGAGCCGTATCGTGGAGCTTGAGCGCCAGGCTCGGTTTGCTACTGTCTCTTTGCAAACCGAGCCTGTATCTAAGGAAATACAACATACAGCTGCTTCTCATCAGGCAGCGGTTGCATACGGTCAATTTCAAAGTCCACAACCTGAAATGTCTGTGCAGGAAGGCTACTCTGGTTCAGTAGCTCCCCCTATAACTATGGAGGAGCAGACGGCATTACAAGATCCTGAAACTGAGCAGGAAGCAGAGTCCATCCGTGATCGTTATCAAGAGTTGTTTGCGCTGCATGAGCAAGGCAAGTCGGTGGACTATATAGCCAAGCAATCAGGCATTCAACGGGGTGAAGTACAGCTCATTTTGCAACTCGCAGAGCGGGAGGATGTAACGTGATCAAAAACCGTTCATTTATGCTAGGCATGGGTACTGGTCTTATAACGGGGGCATTGCTGTTGCAACTGGCAATGATCGGTCAGGGGCAATCGCAGCAATCCTCCACAGACCCGAAAAACATGACGCGAGAGCAATTAGAAAAGGCAGCAGCCGGATTAAATCTCCAGGTCAGTGACAGCTCTGACCCGAAAATGACAGAAGAGGAATGGCGTAATAAGGTGATCAAGGAAGGTAATAAAACTCCCGTTGCACCCCAAAAGGCTAAACCAGCTCAAACGCCAGCAACACCAAAGGCACCTGCAAACAGCATATCCTCGGCTGGTTCTAAACCTTCGACCAGCACATCGGTTCCACAAAGTCCGAATAAGCCGCAGACTCAAAGTTCTGGCACTACAATGACTCCCAATATCCCCAAGCAGCCTGCCACCCCACAAGTGCAGTATAGCATTGCATCGGGAAGCAATTTGAGAAGTGTGGCATCAGGATTGCAACGAGCAGGGGTCGTATCGGATGCTAGTGCATTTGAGGCAGCAGCTAAGGCTAAAAAAATCAATACCAAAATTCGTACCGGTACCTATCAGTTTGCTAAAGGTGAGGATTTCAGTTCTATTATTACTAAAATTACGAAAAAGCCGTCCAACTGACCAGACCGGGAAGTGGACGGCTTTTATTCTTGCATAAGTAAAATGAGAGGCGTAAAACGTCACATTTTGCGTTGTTCTAACTATTGTCGAAAAGTTGGTTGCAACGATGCAAGTGTTATGGTATATTAATTGACGGTGTTAAAAACGCACGTCGGTTAATTTTATAAAGGGTGCTTTCCAATGGAAAGTCTTTATAAAAAATGATGTCGGCGGAGGACACACAAAAAACCAAACTTAGGAGGTGCGTGAAGATGGCAGTAATCTCCATGAAACAGCTTTTGGAAGCTGGGGTTCACTTTGGTCACCAAACACGTCGCTGGAACCCGAAAATGGATCGTTATATCTTCACTGAAAGAAACGGTATTTACATCATTGACTTGCAAAAGACAGTGAAAAAGGTTGAGGAAGCTTACAACTTCGTAAAAAGCATTGCAGCTGAGAATGGTACAATTCTGTTCGTAGGCACGAAAAAACAAGCACAAGATTCTGTTAAAGAAGAAGCAGCACGCGCTGGTCAATTCTACATTAACCAACGTTGGTTGGGTGGTACACTGACTAACTTCCAGACGATTCAAAAACGTATTGACCGTTTGAAACAACTGGAAGCTTGGGAAGAAGACGGTACATTCGCAGTTCTTCCTAAAAAAGAAGTTATCATTCTTCGCAAAGAAAAAGATCGTCTCGAAAAATTCTTGGGCGGTATCAAAAACATGAAGGGCCTTCCAAGTGCTCTGTTCATCATTGATCCACGCAAAGAACGTATCGCGGTTGCTGAAGCTCGCAAATTGGGTATCCCAATCGTAGGTATCGTTGATACAAACTGCGATCCAGACGAAATCGACTATGTTATCCCAGGTAATGACGACGCAATCCGCGCTGTTAAATTGCTGACAGGTAAAATGGCTGATGCAGTTATGGAAGCAAACCAAGGCGAAGAAACTACAGCGTAATATTTCCATTAGGAAATAACTATATGAATTAAATGAAAAGGGTGGTTGGCAGGTGTATAACCTCTCACTACCCTTTTTTTAAGGAATAAAGCACGGTATACCACTGAAAATCAAATTTGGAGGGAAATAATATGGCAGTTAATGCTAGCGCAGTAAAAGAGCTTCGTGAAAAAACAGGCGCAGGAATGCTGGATTGTAAAAAAGCGCTTGAAGAAGCAAACGGTGATTTGACAAAAGCGGTTGAAGTTCTGCGCGAAAAAGGACTTGCAGCTGCAGCCAACAAAGCAGGTCGTATTGCTACTGAAGGTGTTGTTGAATCCTACATTCATGCTGGCGGCCGTATCGGCGTACTGGTAGAAGTAAACTGTGAAACAGACTTCGTAGCTAAAACAGACCAGTTCAGAGATTTTGTGCGCGACATTGCAATGCATATCGCTGCATCGAACCCTCGTTATGTTCGTCGTGAAGAAGTGCCACAGGAAGAGATCGAAAAAGAAAAAGAAATCCTGAAAGCACAAGCGTTGAACGAAGGTAAACCAGAAAAGATTGTTGAAAAAATGGTTGAAGGCCGTATTGGTAAGTTCTATGAAGAGTTCTGTTTGTTGGAGCAATCTTTCATCAAAGATCCAGACAAAACAATCTCTACGCTTATCAACGAAAAAATCAGTACGATTGGCGAAAACATTTCCCTGCGTCGCTTTGTTCGTTTTGAACTGGGTGAAGGTCTGGAGAAAAAAGAAGACAACTTCTACGAAGAAGTTATGTCTCAAGTGAAACAATAATTACCAACGAACGGTAATTGCATATGGAATAACGGAAATGGAACACATCAGTGTTCCTTTTCTTGCAACAGGACACCTATCCTGTTACATAAAGTATAAATGATATTGGAGGGTGATCATTTGGAAAAACCTGTGTTTAAGCGTGTTGTCCTGAAAGTTAGTGGTGAATCGCTGTCAGGTCCTAACGGTTACGGTATTGACGCGGATACGATTGCATCCATTGCCGAACAAGTCAAAGACGTAGTGGAACTGGGAGTAGAAGTTGCTATCGTGTGTGGTGGCGGTAACATCTGGCGTGGTATTGCTGGAAGTGCCAACGGAATTGACCGGGCCACGGCAGATTACATGGGTATGCTGGCAACGGTGATGAACTCACTGGCCTTACAGGATGCTTTGGAACAGATTGAGGTACCTACCCGTGTACAAACATCCATTGCGATGCAACAGATTGCAGAACCTTACATTCGCCGTAGAGCTATCCGTCATTTAGAAAAGGGTCGGGTTGTTATTTTTGCAGCAGGTACAGGTAATCCGTTCTTCTCGACTGATACTACAGCTGCACTGCGTGCCGCTGAGATTGAAGCGGAAGTGATTCTGATGGCTAAAAATAAAGTGGATGGCGTATATTCTGCTGATCCGTTTAAAGATAGCACAGCTGAGAAATATGAGCAGCTTACGTATTTGGATGTGCTCAACAAAAATCTCGGTGTCATGGATTCTACTGCTTCCTCGTTGTGCATGGATAACAATATTCCGTTGATTGTCTTTGCTATTACAGAGCAAGGTAACATTAAACGTGTCGTGCTGGGTGAGAAAATTGGTACGATCGTCAAAGGGAGTGTAAATTAATGCCACAATCTGTGAAAAAGAGTGCTGAGGAACGCATGCAAAAAGCAATCCAGGCATTGCAACGTGATCTTGCATCTTTGCGTGCAGGACGGGCGACACCGGCTTTACTGGACCGTGTACAGGTAGAGTATTATGGTGCAATGACTCCAGTCAACCAACTGGCGAATATCAATACACCTGACAGCCGGACCTTGATGATTCAGCCTTGGGACAAATCTTCCTTGGCCGATATCGAGCGCGCTATACAAAAATCCGATTTAGGTTTGACACCTTCGAATGATGGTAACACCATTCGTCTAAGCATTCCTGCTTTGACGGAGGAGCGCAGAACTGACTTGGTGAAGTTGACAAAGAAGAACGGTGAAGAAGCGAAGATCGCTATTCGTAACATTCGTCGTGATGCAAATGATGACATCAAAAAATTAGAGAAAAGTGATATTTCCGAGGACGAATCTCGTAAACATCAGGAAGATATCCAGAAAACAACTGATAAGTTTATCGCTGAAGTGGATAAAGTTTTAGCTGCAAAAGAAAAAGAAATTATGGAAGTCTAAAAGATTGGCAGCCCCTCCCTTACGGTGGGGTTTGTCTCTTTTCAAGCCTGAGGCACATTTTCAGAGAATGCTGGAGGAACTGGAATGATCAAACGGGTTCGGTCTTGGTGGAACGGGGAACAAAAACAGCAAACACCGGCCATTTCAAAAGACAATATTCCGCAGCATGTTGCTGTCATCATGGATGGGAACGGCAGATGGGCCAAACGGATTGGAATGCCGCGGATTGTAGGGCACCAAAATGGAATGAAGGCAGTGAAACGCACAGCAATTGCGGCGGATGAACTGGGTGTTAAGTATTTGACTTTGTTTGCATTTTCAACTGAAAATTGGACGCGTCCAAAGGACGAAGTTGATTTTCTAATGCGCTTACCGCAGGAATTTCTGGCTATTGAGCTAGATGAGTTGATTGAAAAAAATGTGCAAGTGCGTATGATGGGTAATAAAGAACATTTACCTTCCCATACCGTTGATGCGCTGACTGAAGCGACTCGACGAACTGAAAATAATACCGGACTTGTTCTTAATTTTGCATTAAATTATGGAAGTCGGTTGGAAATCACCGAATGCATGCAAACATTGGGCCGTCAAATTGCGGATGGGAAGCTTAAATCGGAAGATATAACATCTGAGCTGATCGGTAATACGTTGCTTTCTAGTGGTATGCCAGACCCTGATTTACTGATTCGAACAAGCGGTGAGCTTAGACTTAGTAATTTTATGCTCTGGCAGCTTGCCTACAGTGAGTTGTGGTTTACTGATATTTATTGGCCTGAGTTTAAGAAAGAACACTTATACGAAGCAGTGATCGAATATCAGCAAAGAACACGGCGGTATGGCGGACTGAAGTAAATGGAGGATGAAAGCCGTTGAGACAGAGATTAATTACCGGTATTCTGGCAGGCATATTCTTTTTGGCGATGGTCCTGTGGGGCGGCTTGGCCTACCATTTGCTTATATTGGCGATGGCCCTAATCGGATTTTATGAGTTCGCACGAATGACGCAGGTATCTCCTTTTGGAGGTACAGCAATACTTGGATACGTAAGCATATTAGCTTTTGTATTCCCGTATGAACCTTTTGGTTTGCACTCACCCTTACCTTTTGCCAGTATGCTTTGGCTGGTAATGATAGCATTTATGATCATCACAGTAGGAACGAAAAATAAAATTCCGATTCAAACGGTAGCTATACTATTTCTTGGTACTGTTTATATAGGGTTTGGATTTTCGTATATTGCGGAATCACGTCATATGGAACATGGACTGTTATGGACATTTTTATTGTTGGCTTGTATTTGGGCAAGTGATGCAGGGGCATATTTTGTAGGTAAAATGGCAGGAAAAACGAAATTATGGCCTGCGATCAGTCCGAATAAAACGGTCGAAGGATCCATTGGCGGTATTGTCTTAGCATTGGTTATAGCTCTAGTATTCGCTGGATTATCAGGTGGACTGCTGCCATGGGGCAAAGCCATCGGTATCGGTTTGTCATGTGCAGTGGTGGGACAACTGGGCGATTTGGTACAATCTGCATACAAACGAGTGTACGGCATTAAAGATTCCGGTAATCTGCTGCCAGGGCACGGTGGTATACTAGACCGCTGCGACAGCTGGATTGTCGTTTTTCCATTTGTACATATGCTGATGCTGCTTCCATGAGTCTATTGATTACAGTTTATGCTCAGGCTTAATCTCTATGCTGCTCACTCTGCGCTACTAGAAGGTTGGAACCAGTAGCATAGCTGCCTGAATAACAATCAATGAACCCCTGGATAATAGTGATTTTCAGGATAGGAAGGTGCATCATGAAAAAAATTTCGGTACTTGGTTCAACCGGATCTATTGGAACTCAAACGCTGGATGTAGTGTCCATGCACCCGGATCAGTTTACTGTTGAGGCTTTAGCAGGTGGTTCTAATATAAAGTTACTTGCTGAGCAGGCGCATCTCTATAAACCCAAAAAAGTGTCTGTGGGTACTCGGCAGTTGGCGGATGAAATTCGTCCTTTACTGCCTTCTGGAATGGAACTGTATTGGGGAAATGAAGGACTCGTTGAGCTTGCTGCGAACACAGAGGCGGATATGGTTGTGACGGCTGTAATGGGCAGTGTCGGATTGCACTCCACGCTGGCCGCGATTGAGGCTGGAAAACAGATCGGTTTGGCCAATAAGGAAACACTGGTTACTGCTGGTCATCTGGTCACAGCGCGGGCTCGGGCGAAAGGAGTGCCGTTGCTGCCGATTGACAGTGAGCATTCAGCTATTTTCCAATGCTTGAATGGTGAGCGTATGAAAGATGTGGCACATATTACCCTCACAGCATCAGGGGGTTCTTTTCGAGATTTGACAAGAGAACAGTTGCGTGAAGTTACAGTGGAAGATGCACTCAAGCATCCCAATTGGTCAATGGGGGCCAAAATTACGATTGATTCAGCAACGATGGTAAACAAGGGGCTGGAAGTCATTGAGGCGCATTGGCTATTCGGACTTGATTATGAGCAGATTCATGTGTTGCTTCATCCGGAAAGCATTATTCATTCCTATGTTGAGTTTCAGGATACAAGCATTGTTGCTCAACTTGGGAATCCGGACATGAGAGTACCCATTCAATATGCATTGACTTACCCTAAGCGTATGAAGTCCCCGGCGAAGCCGTTGTCACTGGCTGAAGTGGGTAAACTTCATTTTAAGGAAATGGATTATAATCGTTTTCCTTGTTTAAGGCTTGCCTTCGAATGTGGTAAAATGGGTGGTACAGCACCGACTGCATTTAATGCAGCTAATGAGATTGCTGTTGCCCGTTTCCTGCGTGGAGAAATTTCTTTTCTGCATATTGAAGCTATTATTGAACGTGTGCTGGAGCGGCATGTCAATGTGGCTAATCCTGATCTTTCTGCGATTGAAGCCTGTGACGAAGAGACTCGTAGCATAGCTGCGGGGTTGTAGGCTAAAGTTGGGTTAGAAACGAAATGTGATTCTCTTGTGCGGGATCGGAGAATAATGATAATCTAGGAAGACAAACTCGATCTCATTGAAAGGGGAACGGAAACGATTGGAAACGATTCAAATAGTGTTGATGACGGTGCTCATGTTTTTCGTCATAGTGACGGTGCATGAATGGGGGCATTATTATTTTGCCAAACGCGCCGGGATTCTGGTACGGGAGTTTGCGATCGGTTTCGGTCCGAAACTGTTTTCTTATAAAAGAAACGAGACGCGATTTACGTTGCGTTTGTTGCCGTTCGGTGGCTTTGCCCGCATGGCGGGAGAAGATCCGGAGGTCAATGAAATTGAGGCCGGACAAACGATTGCTGTACGCGTAACGGATGACGTCGTTAAAACCATCTATCTAGATCAACTGGATAATCGTAAGAATGTGGTGCGCGGCGAAGTGTTGGATATTGATCTGGAACAGTCATTAACTTTAAAATTGGATGTGGATGGCGAAGATCAGCAATACACTGTACACCCGCAATCGATGATGGTAACCAAAGGTCAATCCATTCAGATTGCACCCAAGGATCGGCAGTACGGGAGTAAAACAGTAGGACAGCGTGCGCTGGCTATTTTTGCTGGACCACTGATGAATTTTATTCTAGCCTTTATTTTGTTTGGTCTGCATATTCAGATGGTCGGCATACAAGTGGACAACCCGACTTATGTCCAAATTAGTGAAATTACAGCAGGTATGCCTGCTGCTGAAGCTGATTTGCATAAGGGAGATATCATCGAATCGGTGAATGGAATAGCCATTGGTGCAAATGTTGAAAACATGATCAAACTGATTGCGGATTCTCAAGACAAGCCGATGAAGTGGACGGTTCGCCGTGATAACAAGACCTTTGATCTTACGATTACACCTCGTGCTATGGAAGGACAAAAGGGTGGCAAGGTGGGTATTGTACCCGAACTTCCAAAACGCCAAGCAGGTGTGGGGGAAACGTTCAAATTTGCCGGCCAATCTATGGTCAGAACGACCGATATTATTTTCCAAGGATTTAGCCAGCTCATCCAACGTTTTTCTATCAATGACCTGGGAGGCCCGGTACGTACTTTTGAAGTGACAGGGCAAATTGCCAAGCAGGGGATTGAGCAGTTGACGTATTGGACTGCTATAATGAGTCTTTACCTGGGGATATTCAATTTATTGCCTATTCCGGCGCTGGATGGAAGCAGACTTGTTTTCCTTGGTGTGGAGGCGGTAAGAGGACGTCCCGTTGATCCGAGCAGGGAAGGAATGGTCCATTTCGTCGGTTTTGCTATGCTATTCCTGCTTATGATTGCGGTCACGTATAACGATATTTTACGCTTAATTAATGGTTAATTAGAGACGGTCTTATATAAAAACGGTCTGTATGGGAGGACATGCATTTCTATGTCGAACGATAAACAGTTTGTTGAGGAAATTACGCCACAGAGCGAAGATTTTTCCCGATGGTATATTGATGTTATTAAAAAAGCAGAACTGATGGATTATTCCCCAGTTCGCGGATGTATTGTATTCCGGCCCGATGGTTTTGAAATTTGGGAGCATATCAAGGAAGCCATGGACGTGCGCTTCAGAGAAACAGGCCACCGTAATGCCTATTTTCCAATGTTCATTCCCGAAAGCTTTTTTCAAAAGGAAAAAGAACATGTCGAAGGGTTTAATCCTGAACTTCCTTGGGTAACCGAGGCTGGCGGGGAAAAGCTCGAAGAGCGTCTTGCAATTCGTCCGACTTCGGAAACCATGATTGGTCATATGTACTCCAAATGGATTCAATCCTATCGCGATCTGCCTGTGCTTATTAACCAGTGGGCTAACGTAGTGCGTTGGGAAAAACGTACGCTGCCTTTCTTGCGAACAAGTGAATTTTTGTGGCAAGAAGGTCACACGGCCCATGAAACAGAAGAAGAAGCACGTGAAGAAACGATGAAAATGCTGGAAGTATACCGTGAGGTTATTGAGGAAGTTCTGGCTATTCCAGTTATTACTGGACAGAAAACACCTTCTGAAAAGTTTGCAGGTGCTCAGGATACATTTTCACTGGAAGCGATGATGAAGGATGGACGGGCGGTACAAGCTGGAACTTCCCACTATATGGGAACTAATTTTGCGGTTGCATTTGATATCAAATATTTGAGTCGTGAAAACAATCTGGAATTCGCGCATACGACTTCATGGGGAACAAGTACACGTTTGATCGGCGCACTGATTATGGTCCATGGAGATGACCGTGGTCTGGCATTGCCTCCTAAAGTTGCGCCTACGCAGGTTATTATGGTTCCAATTGGACCACCTAAGAAACGTGATGCCGTTATCGCACGTGCAGATGAACTATTTGCTGAGTTGAAACAAGCTGGAGTGCGTGTTAAAATGGACGACCGCAGCGATGTAAGCCCAGGCTGGAAATTTAATGAATATGAAATGCGCGGTGTGCCGGTTCGTCTGGAAATCGGACCTCGTGATATGGAAAACGGTGTCTGTGTGCTCGTATCCCGTATCAGCGGTGAGAAAAAAATCGTGCAGCAGGATAATCTGGTTGAGGAAGTACACGCGATGCTCGCACAGGTACAGCAGGAGATGTTTGATCGTGCGAAAAATTTCATGGAAGAAAACTTCTATTCCGTTGATACGCTGGACGAAATGAAGACTCTCATGGAAGAAAAACGCGGCTTTACTTTGGCAGGCTGGTGCGGATCTGAAGAATGTGAAGACAAAGTTAAAGAAGTGACAGGTGCTACAAGCCG
This sequence comes from Paenibacillus sp. FSL L8-0158, assembly GCF_038592965.1. Lineage (GTDB taxonomy): Bacteria > Bacillota > Bacilli > Paenibacillales > Paenibacillaceae > Paenibacillus > Paenibacillus polymyxa_D. Next base: position 2,222,166 of record NZ_CP151949.1, read on the forward strand.
TAATATACCGTTTAAAACAACCGAGCAAAAGTCCACATGTTTGTGCTGTGGCAAACCTGCCAAGCATACTGTAGTGTTCGCACGGGCGTACTAATATAGAAGTAGGGCAATACCACTTACTCACTTCATTCTCTTCGCTGACATGGTAGCTGTTACGGGACAATGTTCCGAAGGATCTATGTGTCGTTGTGAAGAGGATTGAAGAGGGCTACGAAAAGCTTTTGCGGTCGGAGATGTTTTTGACGCAGAAGCTTTTCATGTTTTCAGAATGGTAGATTTGAAATTGGGGGGAGAGCCATGGGCGGAGCTGAAGAAAAGAGAAAGCGGCTGGAACTGCTGATGAAGCAAGTTGGGATGCCGGCGGGAGTGGTTGAACCTTATTTTTTGGACGGTTGGATTGACCAAGTGGAGATTAGCCGAACCAATAAGGATTGGAATATCACCATTGCCAAGGAGACATTGGTCCCCGCTCAGGTGTATCGTACGTTCTGTATTCAAGTACAGGAAAAAATGAGTCACATCGCAAAGATTACGTTCCGTTTTCAGTACAGTGAGCAGATTCAGCCTGGTGATATCATCGGTGAATACTGGAAACTTTTTCTAGAATGGGTGCATCGTGAGATCCCATCGGTTAACGGTTGGATGAATCGGGCTGTGCATGAGTGGGACGACGGTCTATTATTGCTAACGATGAGCGACAGTATGTCGTTGGAACTTGCGCGTAAAAAGCAGATAGATCAAGCTATCATCAAATTTTACGATAAATATTTCGGGCTTTCTATGCGCATTAAAGTCCAGGTGGGTGAAAGTAACCAGGAGGCTCTACAGCAATTCCAAGAGAAGAAAATGCAGGAAGAACGCGAAGTCATTCAGCAGATGATGGAAAGTATGGAATCCGAAATGCCGCCTTTGGATGAAGAAGAAGGAGACGTACGGCTTCAATTCGGTTATGACATCAAAGAACCGGCTGTTCCGATGCAAGATATTCAGGACGAAGAGAAGAAAGTCACTTTACAAGGAACAATCTTCGGTTTGGATAGTAAAGAATTGCGCAATGGCAGTACGTTGTTTACGTATTATTTGACCGACTTTAGTGATTCCCTGCAAATGAAAATGTTTGCTAAAACTAAAGAAGATCTGAAGATCCTCAGTTTGCTGGCTAACGGGAAATGGGTCAAAGTACGAGGTCGAGTTGAATATGATCGTTTTATGCAAATTCCCGAGCTGGTTATGATTCCTTCTGATCTAGTTGAAGTACAGGCTCCACCCACACGTAAGGATAATGCAGAGGAAAAACGGGTCGAGTTCCATCTCCATACAAAGATGAGCGCAATGGATGCTGTTGCCTCGATTGATCAATACGTTAAAACAGCCGCCAAATGGGGACACAAGGCGATTGCAGTCACCGATCATGGCGGAGTGCAGTGCTACCCTGATGCTGCTAAGGCTGCAAAGAAAAACGGCATTAAAATGATCTACGGTGTTGAGGCCAATGTGGTTAATGATGCCGTTGAGGTTGTAATGCAGGCACAGCCATTAAATTTGAAAACAGCGACTTATGTCGTTTTTGATATTGAAACCACCGGTTTATCGGTTACACAGAATAAAATCATTGAGATTGCGGCTGTGAAAATGCATGATGGCAAAGAAGTTGATCGTTATGCTACCTTTGTCAATCCGCATGAGCGCATACCCTACAATATCCAGCAACTGACCAACATTAACGATGAAATGGTCAAGGACGCGCCGGATGTAGAACCTGTTATGAAGGAGTTTGTAGCTTTTGCTGGCGATGCTGTATTGGTTGCCCATAATGCGCGTTTTGATGTCGGTTTTATCCAGGCCACCCTTCGAAATATGGGTTTGCCTGAAATGACCAATCCGGTACTGGATACGCTCGAACTGGCTCGTTTACTGTTTCCAACAATGAAAAACCATCGTCTGAATACGCTGACGACCAAATATAAAGTGGCGCTAGAGAGCCATCACCGAGCCATTGACGATACAGTCGCACTGACTGAAGTGCTGAATGGCTTGCTGAATGATGCGGAACAAATTAAGGGTTTAAAAATGCTCGATCGTCTGAATGATTATGTGGGTAAGGACTTATCCACCGTTCGCCCATTTCACTGTTGTATTTATGCCCTCAATCCGATTGGTAAAAAAAATCTGTACAAGCTGGTTTCGATGTCTCATACCGAATATTTCAAGCGTGTGCCTTGCATTCCTAAATCAAAATTGTCAGAAATGAGGGACGGACTGCTTATTATTTCTGGCTGCGAAAAAGGAGAGTTCTTCGAGGCTGTGTTGAACAAGTCCGAGGAAGAAGCCGAGGAAATAGCACAGTTTTATGATGTGTTGGAGATTCAACCTTTGACGATGTATATGCATTTAGTAGAAAAACAACTGGTAAGCGGGCCTGATGCTCTGAAAACGGCAATACGCAAAGTATGCGAAATTGGACGGCGACTTGATAAACCCGTAATTGCCACAGGCAATGTCCACTATTTGGAAACTCGCGATAAGTTGTACCGTGATATTACGATACATGGCATTACGGGATTTAGTCCGCTAAAAGATATTCGTAAGCCAGATGCGCATTTACGCACTACAGACGAAATGCTGGCAGAATTCGAGTTTTTGGGCGAGGAGAAAGCCTATGAAGTCGTTGTGAAGAATACCAGTGAGTTGGCGGATCGATTTGAGGAGCTGGAGCTGTTCCCTGACAAGCTGTTTACACCTTTGCTGGATGGGGCGGACGAGGAAATCCGCAATACTTGCTATGAGACAGCTAAATCTATCTATGGTGAGGAATTGCCCGAAGTGGTCGTAGCCCGTCTTGAAAAAGAACTGGAGCCGATTATTAAATACGGTTTCTCTGCCAACTATCTCATTTCCGAGCGTTTGGTTAAAAAGTCTAATAAGGATGGATATCTGGTAGGTTCACGGGGGTCTGTTGGATCTTCTGTGGTCGCTACCTTCCTCGGTATTTCCGAGGTTAATCCACTGCCTGCACATTATATTTGCGGTAATCCTGAATGCAGACATAGCGAATGGATTTTGGACGGCAGTGTGCCGAGCGGATTTGACTTGCCGGACAAAAATTGTCCGAATTGCGGCGGCAAACTGAAGGGTGAGGGACAGGATATTCCGTTTGAAACGTTTCTTGGGTTTAAGGGAGATAAAGTTCCCGATATTGACTTGAACTTCTCTGGCGAATATCAGCCTGTCGCACATAACTATACGAAAGTACTGTTTGGTGAGAAAAGTGTATTCCGTGCTGGAACCATCGGTACCGTTGCCGAGAAGACAGCCTTTGGCTTTGCCAAGAAATATGAAGAGGCGCATCATAAAAAATGGCGTGGGGCTGAGCTGAACAGGCTGGCTTCGGGCTGTACAGGGGTCAAACGCAGTACCGGGCAACATCCAGGCGGAATTGTCGTTGTTCCCGATTATATTGAGGTCGAGGATATTACACCAGTTCAGTACCCCGCCGATGATACAAGCTCGGAATGGAAAACAACGCATTTTGATTATCACGCTTTTGATGCGAATCTACTCAAACTCGATATTCTGGGTCATGATGATCCGACCATGATGAGGATGCTTCAGGATTTGACTGGTGTCGATCCTACGACCATTCCAATGAATGATCCTAAGGTGATGAGCATGTTCAACTCCACGGAGGCGCTCGGTGTAACACCCCAGCAAATCCGCACGCCTGTTGCAACCTATGGTGTACCAGAGATGGGGACGAAGTTTGTACGCCAAATGCTAGTAGAGTCGCAGCCAAGTTCTTTTGCCGATTTACTGCAAATATCCGGACTGTCTCACGGCACGGGCGTATGGCTGGGGAACGCACAGGAACTGATTAAGAATAATACCTGCAACATCAAGACTGTAATTGGTTGCCGTGATGACATCATGCTGTTTTTGATTTACAAGGCAGGAATGGACGCAGGTCTGGCCTTTAAAATTACGGAGAGCGTACGTAAAGGTAAGGGGCTTAGTGCTGAATGGATTGAGGAAATGAAAAAATGCAAGGTGCCACAGTGGTACATTGATTCTTGTCTGAAAATCCAGTACATGTTTCCGAAGGCGCATGCTGCAGCCTATGTTATTTCAGCAGTGCGCACAGCGTACTTTAAGCTGTATCATCCGATTGAATATTATGCGACTTACTTTTCAGTACGTGCAGCCGATTTTGATATTGAGCTGTGCTGTCAGGGGTATGATGCAATCGCACGGAAAATTGTCGAAATCGAGCAACTCGGCTTTCAGGCACCTCCCAAAGAAAAAGGTATGCTTCCGATCCTGGAAATGGCTCTGGAAATGACGGCTCGTGGGTTTAGTTTTAAATCCATTGATTTGTACCGTTCCGAAGCTACACGCTTCAAGGTGGATGGAGATTCACTCATTCCGCCATTCGGAGCTCTTCAGGGAATAGGAGACAACGCGGCACGTAACATTGCAGCCTCCCGTGAACAGGGTGAATTTTTGTCTGTCGAGGATTTTCAACAAAAATCGAAGGCTAGTAAAACCATTGTCGAAATGCTATCCCAGATGGGTTGCTTTCGAGGTTTGCCAGAGAGTAATCAGTTGTCTCTGTTTTAATCCGAACCACAGTAGTCAAGCTCTGGCACTTGTCACATAACTACGGTTATGTTATAATTTTTTTGGTAATCATGGAGATAAAACCGTTGCTAAAAGAGTGGGGAAACCCACTCTTTACTGTTTGATATACAGTTACAACGTGAAAAGGTTGTTTTTGGGCATGAAACCGGTACGCCGGTTTATTTGCAGTGAGCCCGAAATGAACATTACATCAAATGAAAATGAAAATGCCGGTGATGGAGAAGCATTGTCCATGCAATAGGGCGTCTTTTTTTCACCACAGGAAAGTTCACTTTTGGAGGTTATAATCTTTGAGCACACCAAAGATCAAATCAGTAGTAGAAGAAATGGCCCAACCTTACCTCGATGAGCATGGTTTTGAACTGGTCGATGTCGAGTATGTCAAAGAGGGCAGCAATTGGTTTCTTCGCGTTTTTGTAGACAAAGACGGAGGAATTGATCTGGACGACTGCAGTATGATCAGTGAATATCTGGGTCAAAAGTTGGATGAAAATGACCCTGTTTCTACAGCGTATTTTCTGGAAGTGTCTTCACCAGGCGCCGAAAGACCGCTCAAAAAAGCGGAGGACGTTACTAAAGCGGTAGGCAAAAACGTATTCGTTACTACATACGAGCCGATCAACGGCCTGAAGGAATTCGAAGGTCGTTTGCTTTCTTTTGAAGATGGGGAACTCACTGTTCAAAGCGGACAAAAGAAGCATGCTATACCTTATGACAAGGTAGCTGGTGCAAGGCTCGCGATCATATTTTAATTCAGATTTGACTGTTGCTGTTTGACATGTACTACATGTTTTTTTGCCTCGTGTGCCGACCAGTACGCAGGTGCATCATTTGAAAGGGGGAGCAGTAATCCATGAGTATGGATTTTATTGAAGCAATGAACGAGTTGGAAAGAGAAAAGGGGATCAGCAAGGATGTGCTGTTTGAGGCCATTGAAGCAGCCTTGATTTCCAGTTACAAACGGAATTTCAACACCGCACAAAACGTGCGTGTTGATATGAACCGCAACTCGGGAGTCATTAAGGTATATGCCCGCAAGCTGATCGTTGAGGAGGTATTGGATCCTCGCACCGAGATTTCCTTGCCTGCGGCTCGTGAGATTAACCCGCATTTTCAGTTGGAAGATATCGCTGAAATTGAAGTTACACCACGTGATTTTGGACGGATTGCTGCACAAACTGCGAAGCAGGTCGTGACCCAGCGTATCCGCGAAGCGGAACGGGGACTGATCTACAACAAGTTTGTGGACAAGGAAGAAGATATTGTAACAGGAACTGTACAGCGCCAAGACCCACGTAACATTTATATTGATCTTGGTAAGGTGGAAGCGGTTCTCCCGTTAGGCGAATTGATGCCTAATGAGAAATTTAGCCATCTGGATCGAATTAAGGCTTATATTACCAAAGTAGAAAACACAACCAAAGGACCGCAAATTATGCTGTCCCGATCACATCCGGGTCTGCTTAAGCGTTTGTTCGAACTCGAAGTGCCTGAAATTTTTGATGGTGTTGTAGAGATTCGTTCCGTAGCGCGTGAAGCAGGCTTCCGTTCTAAAATCGCGGTTCATTCCCGTAACGCCGAGGTGGATCCGGTCGGCTCTTGTGTGGGTCCTAGAGGAACACGTGTACAGACCATTGTGAACGAGCTGCGTGGCGAAAAAATCGACATTGTACGTTATTCCGATAATGTTGATGAATACGTGGCTAATGCGCTGAGTCCATCCAAGGTACTCGAAGTGCAGGTGTTTGAAGAAGAGAAAATGGCGCGTGTTATTGTGCCCGATTATCAGCTTTCTCTTGCTATTGGTATCAAAGGACAAAATGCTCGCCTTGCTGCTAAGCTTACGGGCTGGAAAATTGATATTAAGAGTGAAACACAGGCGGAGGAAGAACTCGGCAGACCGAGAACATCCACCGATGAAATGCATCAGGATTCCGTTTCTGTAGATTAAGCGGAGTGTAGGGGGGTTAATGCATGAAACAGAGAAAGATACCTTTGCGCAAATGTGTGGCCTGTCATGAAATGATGCCAAAGAAGCAGTTGATCCGTGTCGTCAAAACCCCTGAAGACGAAGTGTTGATTGACTTGACTGGCAAAAAGTCGGGACGCGGCGCTTACTTGTGCGGCAAAGCCGCCTGCTTCAAGCTGGCTCAAAAGAGCAAGGCACTGGATCGAGCATTGAAGCACTCGGTTCATCCTGATATTTATGAGCAGCTAAGTCGTGATTTTGCTGCCGTCGAGGAAGAATTCCTGGCGGCACAAGGCAGCGTGCAGGATGAATAAGGCGCTGTCTGGATTGGGTCTTGCCATGAGAGCTGGCAAGCTGCTAACAGGTGATGAGATCGTTTTTAAAGCGATCAGGTCTTCAGAAGCCAAGCTGGTCATTCTTGCGAAAGATGCTTCAATGAATACTCAAAAGAAATTCCGCGACAAGTGCGGGACGTACAAAATCCCCTTAATGATAGGATTTGACCGGGAAAGCTTGGGAAGCAGTATCGGCAAACCTGAACGGGTTGTGCTGGCTGTGACGGATCAAGGATTCGCGAAATTGATCAAGAAACATGCGGGGATAATGTCGGAGGTGGAGTATATTGAGTAAACAAGAAAACAAAGACAAAGTGCGGGTATACGAATACGCCAAATCGTTGAACATGAGCAGCAAAGAAATTATCACCATTCTTAAACGGCTGGATATTCCCGTGAACAACCATATGAGCGTCATGGAACATGATGCCGTAGGTAAAGTGGAAAGTTTTTTTAAGAATATTAAATCCAATGCTGCGGCCAAGCAAGGCGGAGCAGGTACGGTGCAAGTAAGCTCGAATCAGGCCGGTTCAAGCCAGAATAGTAATCATTCAACTGAGCAAACCAAAAATCAACAGGAAAAGCAGGTAAGTATGAATAGGACAAACAACAACCAAAACAGTAACCGAAGCAGCGCTCCAAAAGCGCAAAGCAGTCAGCAGGGCGGTCAAAACCGCAGTCAACAAAGTACTAGCAGACCTACTGGTCAGCAAAGTACACAAAACCGCAGTAATAGTCAACAACAGGGAGGACAACAGCGTCCAGGTGGCAACACAGGTTCGCGTCCTCAAGGTACCCAAAGCACTAACTCACGCCCTCAGGGAAGTAGTCAGGGTGGTACGGCTGTAAGAACATCATCCTCCACAGGTAGTAACAATGCGAACCGTAGTGGTGGCAACCGTACAGGCAGTAACTCCAACAACGGTGGTAACCGTTCCGGTCAAGGACGTTTTGACGATAACCGTCAAGGCGGCGGACGCGGTGGTAACGGTGGTCGTGGAGGCAATAATCGCGGTGGTAGCAATCGTGGCGGGAAATTTAACAATCGTGGTAAAGGTCAACAACAGGAACGTCGCGAGAAAATCGACAACACGCCTAAGAAAATTATTGTGCGTGGTGAGATGACCGTAGGCGAAACAGCTAAGCTTCTTCATAAAGATGCGTCAGAAGTCATCAAAAAGCTGATTATGCTCGGAACGATGGCGACCATTAACCAGGAACTGGATATGGATACTATCCTCTTGCTTGCCGGAGACTTTGGTGTCGAGGTAGAAGTGAAAATTCCGGTCGAAGAAGATCGTTTTGAAACCGTGGAAGAAAATGATGATCCTGCGGATCTGAAAACACGTCCACCAGTTGTAACGATTATGGGTCACGTCGATCATGGTAAAACAACTTTGCTGGATGCCATTCGCTCGACTAATGTAACCGGTGGCGAAGCTGGCGGCATTACACAGCATATTGGTGCATACCAAGTTGAAATTAACAGCAAAAAAATCACTTTCCTGGATACACCGGGTCACGAAGCCTTTACTGCTATGCGTGCACGTGGTGCTCAAGTGACAGATATGACGATTATCGTGGTTGCAGCTGACGACGGTGTTATGCCACAGACAGTCGAAGCTATTAACCATGCGAAGGCGGCAGGTCTGCCAATTATCGTAGCTGTGAACAAGATCGACAAACCGGATGCCAACCCGGATAAAGTGAAGCAAGAACTCACTGAATATGAATTGGTACCTGAAGAGTGGGGCGGCGATACGATTTTCGTCAACGTTTCCGCGAAACAAAGAATGGGTCTGGAAGACCTGCTCGAAATGATTCTACTCGTAGCTGAAGTGAATGAGTACAAAGCAAACCCGAACAAACGGGCACGTGGTACCATCATCGAGGCAGAACTGGATAAAGGCCGCGGTTCTGTAGCCCGTATCCTCGTTCAGAATGGTACACTGAAAGTCGGCGATGCTTTCGTAGCGGGTAACTGCTTCGGACGTGTGCGTGCCATGGTCAACGATAAAGGTCGTCGTCTTAAGGAAGCAGGTCCTTCCACTCCAGTTGAAATTACTGGTTTGACAGAAGTTCCACTTGCTGGCGATCCATTCATGGTGTTTGAGGATGAGCGGAAAGCACGCGCTATTGCTGACAGACGTGCGATCACACAACGTCAATCTGATCTGGGCAGTAATACACGCGTAACACTGGATGACCTGTTCCAACACATCAAGGATGGCGAAATGAAGGATCTGAACGTCATTATTAAAGGTGACGTGCAAGGTTCCGTCGAAGCGTTGAAAGGTTCCTTGAACAAGATTGAAGTCGAAGGTGTGCGCGTTAAAATTCTTCACAGTGGTGCAGGAGCAATCACCGAATCCGATATTATTTTGGCAGCAGCTTCCAATGCTATTGTCATCGGTTTTAATGTTCGTCCGGATAACCAGGCGAAATCTACAGCGGAAGCTGAAAAAGTGGACATTCGTCTACACCGTGTCATTTACAATGTCATTGAAGAAATAGAGCAAGCCATGAAGGGCATGCTGGATCCTGAATATAAAGAAAATGTGATTGGGCATGCTGAAGTACGTAACGTATTCAAAGTTACTAAAGTCGGTACGATCGCTGGTTGTATGGTGACATCCGGTAAAATTACCCGTTCAGCAGAAGCACGCCTGATTCGTGATGGCATCGTCATTTTTGAAGGTAAAATCGACTCACTGAAACGCTTTAAGGACGACGCAAAAGAAGTTGCCCAAGGTTACGAATGCGGTATTACCCTTGATGGCTATAATGATGTTAAGGAACTCGACATTATTGAAGCGTTCGTCATGGAAACAGTGGAGCGCTAACGGCAGAGAGGTGAGCATCCATGGCTAAAATACGTACAGGTCGGGTTGGCGAGCAGATCAAGAAGGAGCTAAGCCAACTCATCCAAACTGAATTAAAAGACCCCCGCATCGGTTTTATCACGGTAACGGGTGTCGATCTTACAAATGATTTGTCCCAAGCGAAAATATACTTGAGCGTGCTCGGGGATGAAGAACAAAAAAATTCTTCCCTGAAAGCACTGGACAAAGCGAACGGTTATCTTCGTTCTGAACTCGGCAAACGGATACGGCTACGCCATATTCCTGAGTTGATTTTCAAAATTGACGAATCTATTGCTTACGGCAGTCGAATTGAAAAACTGCTAAGTGATATCGACAAGGATGAAAAATAAAACTTTTAGTTTGTCTGAAGGAACCATGAACTGAATGTAAAGGAGAAGGCAATGCATACCTATGAACAGGCGCTTCAACAAGCGAAGGAATTTATTCTGGAGCATGATGATTACCTGATCGTATCGCATGTACAGCCGGACGGAGACGCAGTCAGCTCCACCGTAACGGTGGGCTGGCTTCTCTCATGTCTGGGGAAGAAATTTACCATGCTGAATGAGGGACCTATTCCCAAGCGCATGGATTTTTTATGGCATGCCGATGAGATTATGGATATGAGCCAGCAACCGCCAGAACGGAAATACAACCAGATCATTTGTGTAGATTGTGCGGATTACCGTCGTGTTGGTTTGACAGAGCAGTTTTTTACGGAAGATGCCATTATCCTGAATATTGATCATCATCCAACAAATGATGCTTATGGTACAGTTAATGTGATTAAGTCGGATGCTGCGGCAACAGCGGAAATTCTTTTTGATCTACTGGAAGAGTTTGCAGTAACATGGGACGTCGAAGTAGCAACGGCTGTATATACAGGGTTACTGACGGATACAGGAGGTTTCCGCTACTCCAATACTTCACCGAAAGTGATGTCTACGGTGTCAAAGCTACTTGCTTACGGTGTAGATGGTCCATCTTTGTCCGAGAAATTGCTCGAAGAGATGACCTTTCCACAAATGAAGGTGCTGACAAAAGCATTGCAAACGCTCACGATGTCGGAGGATGGAAAAGTCGCTTGGGTCGTTGTATCACCTGACGATATGACAGAATGTGGCGCTGTTAATGAGGACTTGGAAGGCATCGTGAATTACCCAAGAAATATTCGTGGTGTTGAGGTAGGCATTTTCTTTAAGGTTATTAATGATCAAGCGGTCAAGGCCAGCTTGAGATCGGCAGGGAATGTAGATGTAGCTGCGCTGGCTCAATCATTTGGAGGCGGTGGACATGTGCGTGCGGCTGGCTGTCGGCTAGAGGGTAAACTGGAAGATATCATTAAGACAGTTGTAGGGCGGGTGAAGTCTGAGCTATGAACTCGATGAAGAAGGAACAGGCAACTTGGGAAGGCGTTCTACCTGTCTATAAACCTGCTGGATTTACCTCTCATGATGTGGTGGCCAAGGCTCGCCGTTTATTAGGTATGAAGCGAATCGGACACACTGGAACGCTTGATCCGCAAGTAACCGGTGTTTTGCCCTTGTGTCTGGGACGTGCCACCCGTGTAGTGGAATACATGCAAGAGCGGCCCAAGGAATATCGGGCTACACTGCGATTAGGCATTGCCACGGATACCGAAGACCTGACTGGGAAAATTATGGAAGAAAGTGAACGTCCAGTAGAGGTGACGGAAGTTGAAGTCAAAGCGGTTCTGAAGCATTTTGTTGGTACGATCTCCCAAGTGCCTCCAATGTACTCCGCGCTAAAAGTGGACGGCAAACGTCTATACGAGCTGGCTCGAGAAGGCAAAACTGTTGAGCGCCAAAGCCGTGAAGTAAGCATTTATGAGTTGGAGATGACGGGATTCGCGGAGACGGAGGCGTATGTGGATATTTCTTTTCGTGCCTTATGCTCCAAAGGTACTTATATCCGTACACTATGTGTTGATATTGGCCGTGAATTAGGATATCCTTCTACGATGGTCAAGCTGGAGCGAACCATGTCTGCGGGAATTCCTGCGGAACGTTGTCTGACTTTCGAAGAGATAGAGCGTTTCGTAGCGGATGGCAGTCTTGGAGAGCGACTTATTACAACTGATCAGGCGATTGACTATATGCCTGAGCATATAGTGGCTGAAGCCAAGGTAACTGCGGCTCTGCAAGGCCAACGTCTGTCGCTGAATATGATTTCACCACCTGTGACGGACAACCAACCCTTCCGTTTGTATAAAGAGGATAAAACGTTTTTAGGCATATTTGGTCGGGATGAATCAGACGCGATCGCTCCCATTAAAGTTTTTTTAAGATTATAGAATTTATAAATTTTCAGGGGAGCTGAACAATTCTATAATCGCAAGAAAAACTTCCGTTAGGTGTGGTCTGGCTTCCGTGAATTACGTCAATAGGCGTTTTTCTTACCTTGAATTGTGCTATAATTTTGACGAAGTTAGTCAAATGATGTGAAATGCAGGTGAATTAATAATGATTACCGTATCGTTATCTTATCCATTGAGTGATGAGCTTTTGCAGCAATGGGGACGTCCACAGGTCACGGCGATCGGTCAGTTTGATGGTCTTCATCTTGGACACGCAAGCGTGATACGCGAGGCCGTTGCGTTGGCTCGTGAACAGCAAATGCCGGTATCTGTCATGACATTTCACCCTCATCCGAAGGAAGTCATGAAAAAAGGCGATTATGAAGGTTATTTAACACCGCTTGCGGACAAGCAGACTATTCTGGCTGATATGGGTGTGGATGTACTTTATATTTTGAGTTTTAACGAAGAATTTTCCAAAGTCAGCCCTGAGGCGTTTATGAGTGACGTGCTGCTTCCATTGCAAATTCGAACAGCGGTAGTAGGCTTTGATTTTCGGTTTGGCCACCGGGGAGCCGGGCATGAGGATACACTTCGGAAGCTGGGAAAAGAGCTGATGTCTGTGCACACCGTACCACCATTCGAACTGGATGGGGACAAGGTGAGCAGTTCTGGTATTCGCCGTGCTTTACAGACCGGGGATCTAGCCCATGCCTCTCGCTGGTTGGGACGTCCTTATCGTATCCAGGGTACTGTAATGGATGGAGAGAAGCGCGGACGTACGATCGGTTTTCCGACCGCTAATCTCAAACTGAATGATACTTACGTGATTCCGATCAAGGGTGTATACGCTGTACGGGCACTAGTAGGTGATCGTTGGATAAACGGTGTGATGAATGTAGGGGTTAAACCTACTTTCCATGAAGGTGTGCTGAATCCGTCATTTGAGGTACATTTATTTGATTTTAATCAGCAAATCTATGGGGAGTCTTTGCTTGTGGAGCTTCACCACTACATCCGCCCTGAACGCAAATTCTCTTCGGTGGATGAGCTGATCAGCCAAATTGGCAATGACGCACAAACGGCTAAAAAGCTGTTAGGCTAATTTATTTACATAAGACAGGCGCTGTGTTATACTGACTTATGTTGTGTAAACAACGATGAACCTTAGCTTGGTTGTCCGCTTTCACCGGCGGCTACGAGGCTAATGGCGATTATAATGAAGGAGGTGAACAGGATGGCATTGACTCAAGAGCGTAAACAGCAATTGATCGAGGAGTACAAAACTCATGAATCCGATACAGGATCACCAGAGGTACAAATCGCTATCCTTACTGAAAACATCGTCAACTTGCAAAGTCACTTTCGTTCGCACAAGAAAGACCATCACTCCCGCCGCGGGTTGTTGAAAATGGTCGGTCAGCGTCGTAAACTTTTGGCTTACCTGAAGAAGACTGATGTTAAACGTTACAGTGCGTTGATCGAGCGTCTCGGACTGCGTCGTTAATTTTCAGACATGTAATGAGAAAAGAAGCCTGGTTGTTCACCGCTTGTCCCTGCTAAGGCGACGGCGGACAGCAGCCGGGTTCTTTTTTGAAATGAGGAATCTTTTTTTGAATTACATATCCGATTTGCCTGCGAGCTTCTTATGAATAAGATCTGCGCAGGAAATACTGAATATGTATAGAACTTTTACAATGAAATGAAATGGAGGGATACCATGGAGCAACGCGTAGAAATGCAGCTCGGCGGAAGAAAGCTGGTGCTGGAAACAGGACGTCTTGCGAAACAAGCCAATGCGGCAGTTAAAGTGAGCTACGGAGAAACAGTTGTGCTTTGTACCGTGACCGCTTCTCGTGAACCGAAAGATTTGGACTTTTTTCCCCTGACCGTAAACTATGAGGAAAGATTGTATGCTGTGGGGAAAATTCCTGGTGGATTTATTAAACGTGAAGGACGTCCGAGTCAAAAAGCAATTTTGTCCAGCCGTTTGACAGACCGTCCAATTCGCCCATTGTTCCCGGAAGGTTTCCGGAATGATGTACAGGTGTTGAACCTGGTTATGAGTGTCGATCAGGATTGCGAACCTGAAATTGCAGCAATGATCGGAACCTCGGCAGCACTTAGCATTTCGGATGTACCTTTTAATGGGCCAATCGGTGGAGTCGCTGTAGGACGTGTAGACGGACAATTTGTGATTAACCCGGATATTGCACAGCAGAATGCAAGCGACATGTACCTGGTTGTAGCCGGAACGAAAGATGCCATCATGATGGTAGAAGCCGAAGGCAATGAGATTCCAGAGGAAGTTATGCTGGAAGCAATTATGTTCGGTCATGATGAGATTAAGAACATTGTGGCAGTCATTGAACAATTGGTGCAAGTAGCAGGTAAAGAGAAAATGCAGGTTAAACTGCATGCTGTTGATGAAAAAGTGAACAGTGAAGTACGTGCTTATGCAGCTGAACGTTTAATGGAAGCTGTTAAAATTGCAGAAAAACATGCCCGTCAAGAGGCGATTGATGCAGTCAACGAAGAGACAGTTGCCCATTTTGAAGCACAATACATAGAGACACCTGAGCTTTTGAGCGACGTGAGCGAAGTTCTCTATGATATCGTTAAGGAAGAAGTACGTCGTCTGATCACGCATGATAAAGTGCGTCCTGATGGTCGTAAGCTTGACGAAATTCGTCCGATTGAAAGTGACACTAATATTTTGCCGCGTACTCATGGTTCAGGCTTATTTACACGCGGTCAAACGCAAGCACTTAGCATTTGTACACTTGGTGCTTTGGGTGATGTACAAATTTTGGACGGTATTGATTTGGAAGAAACAAAACGCTTCATGCATCATTACAATTTCCCGCCATTCAGCGTAGGTGAGGCTCGTCCTTTGCGTGCGCCAGGTCGTCGTGAAATCGGACATGGTGCTCTTGGTGAACGTGCGCTTTCCAAAGTAATTCCTTCCGAAACTGAATTTCCATACACCATCCGTCTGGTTTCCGAGGTACTGGAATCGAATGGTTCGACTTCACAAGCTAGTATTTGTGCAAGTACACTGGCTATGATGGATGCAGGTGTACCAATTAAAGCTCCGGTTGCAGGTGTAGCGATGGGATTGATCAAGGATGGAGATCATGTCTCCGTATTGACTGATATCCAAGGTATGGAAGATCACCTGGGCGATATGGACTTTAAAGTTGCTGGTACCGCGGAAGGCGTAACTGCCATTCAAATGGATATTAAAATTAACGGTATTGACCGCCAGATTTTACAGGATGCGCTCAAGCAAGCTAAAGAAGGACGCTTGTTCATTCTTAGCAAAATGATGGAAGCGATCCAGAAGCCACGTGAGCAGTTGTCTCCGTATGCTCCAAAAATTATGACGATGCACATTAACCCGGACAAAATCCGTGATGTTATTGGAGCTGGTGGTAAAATCATCAACAAAATCATCGAAGAAACCGGCGTGAAAATCGATATTGAACAAGATGGTCGTGTGTTCATCGCTTCCACAAATCAAGAGATGAATGAAAAAGCACGTTCCATTATTGAGGGTATCGTAAAGGAAGTCGTGGTCGGTGAGATTTACATCGGTACAGTAAAACGGATTGAGAAATTCGGTGCATTTGTTGAAATTTTACCAGGTAAAGATGGTCTGGTTCATATTTCTCAACTGTCTACTGAGCGTGTAGCCAAAGTTGAAGATGTAATTGCTATTGGGGATACAATTACGGTGAAAGTAACCGAAATTGATCAACAAGGTCGTGTCAATCTGTCCCGCAAGGCTGTTCTCACAGCAGAAGCACCTGCAAAATCCTAGGACCTGCATGTTGCAGACTAGAAAGGCAGGATTAGCTTTTCGTATTAACAGTACAAGGGATTTGAATAGCATTGTTTAAGCTTTTGGAAAGAGGCAGAGCTACGTTTCTGGCTCTTTTTTCATACATATACACAAGCTGCGCCAAAGTGGGCTTCTAGAGGCTACTGCGTCATAGTTCTTGTCCTCTCCGCATACAATGTGGACAAACGGGCGGGAGGATGAAGGAATCATGAGTAGGACAAAAAGAGCAGTGTGGGTGGTAGCCAGTTTAGCCATCACACTGGTAATCGGACAGTTTAGCGGGGTTCGTGACTTCGCCGATCAATTACGCAATGGAGACGTTACAGGAGTTGGGGAGCCTAAAGCTGAAACAACGATGGCGATGGCGGCTTTACCCGATAATGCGCTTATGCAGCGACTAAGAACAGAAGCAGCCCGTCAGCGGCGGGAACCAGTTGATGCCAAGATCGACAGGGTATGGAAGGCTATTCCAGGCTATAACGGGCTGGAGGTGGATTTGGATGCTACCTATCGCAAAGCGATTGCATCTCCGGATCGACCTATTCAATATGTATATCGGCAATTGGCACCTAAAATACATTTAAATCAGCTCGGTAATGTTCCAATATACAGGGGAAACCCCGAAAAGCCGATGGTCTCCTTCATGATCAATGTAGCATGGGGGAATGAATTTATCCTGCCGATACTGAACACGCTGGATCAGGAAAAGATCAAGGCTACATTTTTTCTTGATGGAAGTTGGTTGAAAAAAAATCCAGATCTCGCCAAGGAGATTCAAAAAAGAGGGCATGAGCTTTCGAATCATGCTTACTCTCATCCGAATATGAGCCGTCTGAGTCGGGCCAGAGCCACACAAGAGATTGAAAAGACTCAAGTGCTTCTTCAAGAAACTTTGGGTATCAAAAATTACTGGTTTGCCCCTCCTTCGGGTGATTTTAATCAGCAAACGGTGGATATAGCAGCAGAAAGTGGGCTCAAAACAGTGTTGTGGACATTGGACACAGTAGATTGGAAACATCCGTCACCGGAATCGGTGATTAACAAAATCAGTAGTAAGGTTGAATCAGGGTCCCTGATATTAATGCACCCAACAGATTCCTCAGCGGCTGCTCTCAAAGGCATGATCCATGCCATTCGTAGTAAGGGACTTGTGCTCGGAACTGTCAGTCAGACGCTTTCCCCTGATCGGCAACTACCTGTTCCGGTTGAGTGAACGTCTTTTTTCTGTTAGGATTGAACATTATGGCTAAGTATGCAATTCAGTTTAGGAGGGCCAATCGTGGAAAGAATTCAACTCAAAAACGGCCTAAGAGTGGTCATTGAAAAAATTCCAACCGTGCGTTCAGTTTCTTTCGGCATCTGGGTTAAAACTGGCTCCCGGAATGAAACGCCGGACAATAGCGGTATTTCTCATTTTATCGAACACATGCTTTTCAAAGGAACAGAGCGTTTTAACGCTAAGGAAATCGCTGAGCAATTCGATGCCATCGGAGGAAATGTTAATGCTTTTACTTCGAAGGAATATACATGCTATTATGCCAAAGTGTTGGATGAGCATCTACCGATCGCAGTTGATGTGCTGTCTGATATGTTTTTTAATTCCAAACTAGATCAGGAAGAATTGGCAAAAGAGAAGAATGTGATTTTGGAGGAAATCTCCATGTATGAGGATACACCGGATGATATGGTGCATGATCTTGTATCTCGCGCCGCCTATGGTGAACATCCACTAGCTTATCCGATTCTCGGAACCGAAGATCACCTGCTTGCTATGGATAGCTCACATCTCAGCCATTATATGAGGGAACATTATACAATCGATAATACGGTTATCAGTGTGGCTGGTAATGTTGACGATCGCTTGGTAGAATTGTTGGAGCGACATTTTGGACATTTTGACAATCATGGAACCGTTTCGCCGCTGACAGTACCTGCGTTTAATGGTGAACTGTTATATCATGAGAAAGCAACGGAGCAAAATCATATTTGTTTATCCCTACCTGGATTTGCAACGGGTGACGAACTCCAGTATGCTATGGTTTTGCTGAATAACGCGATCGGTGGCGGCATGAGTTCACGTTTGTTTCAAGAAATTCGGGAAAAGCGTGGGCTTGCTTATTCGGTCTATTCCTATCATAGCTCCCATGCGGACAGTGGCATGTTCACGATCTATGCAGGTACGGCTCCAAAGCAAACAAAGGACGTGCTGGATTTGACGCTGGATCTTTTACGAGATGTGGCTGTCAACGGTTTAGACGCTAATGAGCTTCGTAAAGGCAAGGAGCAATTAAAAGGAAGTTTGATTTTAAGCCTTGAAAGTACAGGTAGCCGGATGAATCGGCTTGGAAAAAATGAATTAATGCTGGGTCAGCATTATACGCTGGATCAAATGATCGAACATATCGAGCAAGTGACGGCAAATGATGTGAACAAAGTGCTGGATCGGATGTTCTCGGAGCCGTTTGCCCTGTCGATGGTGGGAGCGAGTGATTCAGCGGTAAAGGATATGAGGAGGGACTATTTTGTTAACTTACGTGGAAATTAACAGACTCGCGGGCAATGAGGATATTGAACTGCCCCGCAAAATGTCAGAGCTTGCATCAGGGTTTGACTTGTATGCAGCAGTACAGGAGAATCTGGTACTGGAACCCGGCAAACGTTGCCTCGTTCCAACCGGATTTGCAATAGCTATGCCGGCGGGATTGGAGGCACAAATCCGTCCGCGAAGTGGACTGGCTCTTAAGCATGGTATTACTTGTCTCAATACACCGGGAACAATTGATGCGGATTATCGTGGGGAGATTAAGGTACTTCTTATTAATTTGGGCGAGGAATCATTCACGATTACGCGCAATGAGCGAATTGCACAAATGGTATTTCAAGTTGTACCTGAGGTAGAGCTGAAACAAGTAGACCAATTATCTGAAACAGTGCGTGGTGCTGGAGGCTTTGGTCATACAGGACGCTGAGGCTATGTTTGGTTTAAAATGTACGAATATCTATTTTGAAAAAGCTTCGTATTTACTTGCTTAAGAGTATGTATGCATATAAAGGTCGCCTCATAAAGAGGTGGCTTTTTTTGTGTTTTTTCACCCCTCTCCGGGCACTCGCATAGACTAAAAGCATATCGTGTCTCGGAAAGGAGTGATCCGGATGCTAACAGGAATACGCGTCGTTGTTTTGGGTGGCGATGCGAGGCAGCTTGAGGTAATCCGTAAATGTGTGGACATGGATGCTACCGTCAGTGTGGTCGGTTTTGACAAGCTTGAAGTACCACTCAAAGGAGTGACACTAGAACCACTGTCTGTCAAGCTGCTGGAATCGTCAGATGCATTGATTTTGCCGGTGGTGGGATGCGATGAGGAAGGCAACGTAAATGCACTTTTCGGAGCACAGAAGCTCCAGTTTCTGAATGAGCATGCTGCTGCTCTTCCACCTCATTGTATTGTATATACAGGAATGGCCCGGACGTACTTAAAAGAAATTTGTACCAGACATGAGTTAAAGCTTGTAGAGCTGCTGGAGAGAGACGATGTGGCCATATACAACTCTATACCTACGGCCGAAGGCGCACTGATGATGGCCATTCAGCATACTGATTTTACGATTCACGGTGCAGATTGTATGGTTCTAGGCATGGGACGGACTGGATTTACCATGGCAAGGGCACTACAGGGATTGGGAGCTAGAGTGAAGGTTGGAGTACGGCGGGCAGAGGATGCAGCGAGAGCCGTGGAAATGGGTTGGAAGCCTTTTATGACAAGGGATTTAGCGCATGAGACAAAGGGAGTTGACTTGATTTTTAATACGATACCCTCTATGATTATCACAGCGCAAATCCTGTCTAAATTGCCATTGAGCACCGTGATTATAGATCTTGCTTCCGCCCCGGGCGGATGTGATTTCCGTTATGCGGAAAAGCGTGGAATCAAGGCTATGCTTGCCCCTGGTCTTCCCGGTATTGTTGCTCCCAAAACTGCTGGTGCCATTATAGCGAATACGCTGGTGCAGTTGTTAATGGAAGATAATCCTGATCGGGGGGATGCACAATGAGTTGGCAAGGGAAAACGGTAGGTTATGCAATTACAGGCTCACATTGCACATTTGAAGAGGTAATGCCTGTTATACAGCGCTTTGTTGATGAGGGTGCGAAGGTCGTCCCTATTATATCCAATACAGTGCTAACAACGGATACTCGCTTTGGTAGTTCGCAAAGTTGGCAAAAACAGTTGAAAGATATAACAGGGAATGATATCATTTCTACAATTGTGGAGGCTGAGCCACTGGGTCCTTCCCAAATACTCGATGTGCTGGTGATTGCACCTTTGACGGGGAATTCGATGAGTAAGTTAGCGAATGCGATGACAGACAGTCCGGTTTTGATGGCTGCCAAGGCGCAATTGCGTAACGGTCGTCCACTTCTTTTAGCCATATCTACTAATGATGGACTGGGCCTAAATGCTGCCAATATCGCCAAATTACTCGTAGCCAAAAATATCTTTTTTGTACCGTTCGGACAGGACAATCCAGTTAAAAAGCCGAACTCGCTTGTAGCTAACATGGAGTTGATTCCAGAGGCTGCTTATGAAGCATTGCAGGGCAAACAGCTTCAGCCGATGATTGTGGAACGCAAGACCCCATGAAGTAAGTATTATAGTTAACTGCTGAGCATCCCTCGCCTAGAAGATGATTCGATATTGTATCGGGTCTAATTTCTTGTTGGCGGTGGATGCTTTCAGAATAAAAAATGGTTTTTTAGTCGAGAAGGGGAGATACACCAGATGAGCAATAGAAAGTTTAATGTAGCTGTCGTTGGAGCCACAGGCGCTGTAGGAGAACAAATCGTAAATCTGCTGGAAAAACGGGATTTTCCTGTGGACAAAATCAAATTTCTTTCTTCGCCTCGTTCTGCCGGCACGTTAATTAGCTTTAAAGGTCAGCAAATTCCAGTAGAGATTGCTACCCCCGACAGCTTTGAGGGAATCGACATTGCTTTGTTTAGTGCAGGTGGAGACGTAAGTAAGGAATTGGCGCCGCATGCTGTTCGTCATGGGGCAGTTTGCATTGACAACACCAATGCATTCCGAATGGATCCGACAGCTCCTCTTGTAGTGCCTGAGGTGAACAGCGACAAAATTGCCGAGCATCAAGGCATTATTGCGAACCCGAACTGCTCAACCATTCAGATGGTAGCTGCTTTGAAACCATTATATGATCAGTATGGCATTTCTCGTATCATAGTATCCACATACCAGGCCGTTTCCGGCGCTGGAAGCCGAGCTATTGATGAATTGAATCGTCAAAGCGTAGCGATTCTTAACGGTGATGAAGTTCAGCCTGATCTGTTGCCAGTAGGCTCGTTGCCAGTAAAACATCAGATTGCTTTCAATGCTATCCCGCAAATTGATAAATTTCAGGACAATGGTTATACACTGGAAGAAATGAAAATGGTACGTGAAACGAAAAAAATACTGGGTGACGAATCTGTGGACGTAACAGCAACGTGTGTGCGTATTCCTGTTGTATATGGTCACTCGGAATCTGTATATGTAGAACTTAAAAAAGATTATGATTTAGAAGAAATCCGCAATCTGCTGGCTTCAGCACCAGGAGTAACGCTAGTGGACGATCCTGCTGCTCAGCTTTATCCACTGGCATCTGAAGCTGCAGGAAAACCTGACGTATTTGTGGGGCGTGTACGCCGTGATTTGGGCAATAGCCGTGGATTGAATTTGTGGGTCGTATCCGACAATCTGCTCAAAGGAGCGGCATGGAACGCGGTGCAAATCGCGGAAATTATTGCTGCAAACGCGGAGTAACGTTCCAATATGGGGGAAAAATAATGGGTATTTTGGTGCAAAAATTTGGAGGAACCTCGCTTTCCACACCTGAAGCACGTCAACTTGTGTTGGCACATGTGAAGCGGGAGCTGGAACAAAATCATCAATTGGTTGTTGTTGTGTCGGCCATGGGGAGAAAAGGAGAGCCTTATGCCACCGACACGCTGCTGGATTGGGCGGCGTCTAACGGCGACAGTCTTCCGAAGCGCGAACGGGATTTACTGCTGTGCTGTGGTGAAATTATTTCTGCTGCTACATTATGCAGCCTTATGGAGAAGGAAGGTATTCCTGCTACGGTGCTAACTGGGGCACAGGCGGGCTTTATTACGGATGATCAATACGGTAATGCTCGTATTTTGGATATAAAGCCAGACCGTGTTGTTGAAGAGTTGAACCAAGGCAGAGTTGTCATTGTGACAGGTTTTCAAGGACAAACAGCAGACGGTGATATGACTACCTTGGGTCGGGGAGGCAGCGATACGTCAGCTACTGCTCTGGGTGCTGCTCTACATGCGGATATGGTTGATATTTATACGGATGTGAATGGTATATTGACCGCCGATCCCCGCATTGTGGAAAACGCAAAGCCGCTTACGCATGTTAGCTATACGGAGATTTGTAATATGGCTCATCAGGGAGCAAAGGTTATCCATCCTCGTGCTGTTGAAATCGCCATGCAGGCTAATATCCCGGTCCGTGTTCGCTCTACCTTCTCCGAAGGAGAAGGTACGTTAGTTACCCATCCGGAAGGCTTTAAAGACGTGCAGGCAGACATCGTAGACCGTTTCGTGACCGGTATTGCGTATGTTGGCAATGTCACTCAGATTAATGTTGAATTAAAGCCGGGTATGGAGCACTTGCAATTACAAGTATTCAAATCTATGGCTGAACATGGAATCAGCGTTGATTTTATTAACGTAACGCCATCGGGGGCAGTTTATACTGTGTTCGATCATGATGGAAGCAAAGCGGTTGAAGTATTGAACGGTTTGGGTCTAGAACCTAGGATACTGGCCGGATGTGCTAAAGTTTCTGTCATAGGCGGTGGTATCAACGGGGTACCGGGCATTATGGCGACGATTGTGGAGGCGTTGGCAGAATCAGACGTACAGATCCTTCAATCCGCAGATTCCAACACGACGATCTGGGTACTTGTTAAAAAAGAAGATATGGTGCAGGCTGTACGCGCATTGCATAATAAATTTGAACTCCATCAGTAGGTGCATGGTCCGTGCTCGGACTTGCAAAAAGGAGGCAGCATGGTGAACTTCGGCAGATTGATTACCGCAATGGTGACACCTTTTGATCAGCAAGGAGAGATTGACTGGACTGCATTGTCCTCGTTGATTGATTATTTAATAGAAGAACAGCATTCAGAGTCACTTGTTGTATCTGGAACAACAGGAGAGTCTCCTACCCTGAGTGATGATGAAAAAATCAAGTTGTTTGCTTTTGTTGTAGAAAAAGCAGCTGGACGATGTAAAATTATTGCCGGGACTGGAAGCAACAATACGCGTCACTCCATTCATCTAACCCGTGCCGCGGAGCAGGCAGGAGCAGATGGTGTTCTACTGGTAGTGCCATATTATAATAAACCGAATCAGGAAGGGATGTATCAGCATTTCGAAAGTATTGCAAACTCCACTTCCCTTCCAGCTATACTGTATAATGTTCCAAGCCGTACTGGAGCGAGTCTAACAGCTGAAACAACGCTGCGTCTTGCACAAATTCCAAATATTGTGGGAACCAAAGAATGTGCATCACTTGCGCAGGTCACACAGATTGCAGCGGCAGCGCCAGAAGGTTTTCTGGTTTATTCCGGGGATGATGCTTCTGGGTTGCCTGCTATGGCTGTAGGTGCTTATGGTATTATCAGCGTAGCGAGTCATGTGGTAGGTGCTGAAATGAAGCAGATGATCGATTCACTTGTAGGAGGACACTCGCAGGAGGCAGCAAAGTTGCATCAGCAGTTGTTCCCGATTTTCAAGGGTTTGTTTGGTTGTCCTCATCCTCTGCCTAATCCAGTGGCAGTAAAATATGCATTGGAATTAAGGGGGATTAAGGTAGGTTCGGTTCGGTTGCCGCTCATTCCTCCAACTGAGGATGAAGCGGAATTTATTAAGAAATTATTTACCCGCTAAAGACAAATAGGAATGTAAGATATTAATTAATACTAAGGAGTACCCTTGTTATGGGCAGTCGGTAGGTACAAAACCGATAGGGTTTATTGTCTGACAAGGTCCTCCAGCATGAAGGGCGTTCTTATAGGACGTCCTTTTTGCTGTGCTTTTAACCATGCATGTACATAAAATGACAGATACTAATGGTTTGAGACGGCAATGGGAAACCTAGTGTAACGAACAGGATGACTTGTTTTTTCGTATTTTAATCATGTATAATGGGGTCAAGTGACTGGGTGCGGTATTTTTTTGAAAATTAAATAAACAAATCAAGGTACGACGTCCAACTACCATAGGAGGTTTAGATTCATTTGTCTAAAAAAACAAACAACGATAAATTGATGATTTTCGCTTTGGGCGGCGTCGGTGAAATCGGGAAAAATATGTATGTCGTTCAATACGGCAATGACATTGTCGTGGTGGATTCCGGTCTGAAATTCCCGGAAGAGGACATGCTGGGCATTGATATCGTTATTCCTGATATTTCCTACCTTACAGAGAACCGCGACAAAGTAAGAGGCATTGTGCTGACTCATGGTCACGAGGACCATATCGGCGGTTTGCCTTACGTGTTGAAACATTTGAATGTACCAGTATATGGTACCAAATTGACGCTGGGATTGGTGGAAAACAAGCTGAAGGAAGCGAATCTGCTTGGTGAAACCAAACGTATTTTGATCAATGCTGATTCCGAAATTAAGCTGGGCTCCACACTAAAAGCAACCTTCTTCAGAACCAACCATAGTATTCCGGATTCTGTAGGTGTATGTATTGATACTCCTGAAGGCGCTGTTGTTCATACAGGTGACTTCAAATTTGACCATACTCCGGTGAACGGACAATATGCAGATTTGCAGCGTATGGCTGAAATTGGCACACGTGGCGTACTGGCTCTTTTGTCAGACAGTACGAATGCCGAGAAACCGGGCTTTACACCTTCGGAAAAGAGCGTTGGTATTGTGCTGGAAGACATTTTCCGCAAGTCGAGACAGCGTGTGGTCGTAGCCACTTTTGCTTCTAACGTACATCGTATTCAGCAGGTAATTAATGCTGCTGAAGCAACGGGACGTAAAGTAACAGTTATTGGTCGAAGCATGGTTAATGTTGTAGGCATTGCTTCGGACTTGGGCTATTTGGAAATTCCGGATGGAATGCTGATTGAGCCTGAAGAAGTTGGCAAAATGTCAGCGGACCGTGTAGTTATTCTCTGCACAGGTAGTCAGGGCGAACCGATGTCCGCTTTGACAAGAATGGCTCGTTCCACACATCGAAAGGTTGACATTCTTCCAGGGGATTCAGTCATCATTGCAGCTACTCCGGTACCGGGTAATGAAAAATACGTTGGACGCACAATTGATGAACTGTTCCGTCTGGGTGCCAATGTATATTACAGCGCAGCTAATCCAGGTATCCACGTTTCTGGACACGGAAGCCAGGAAGAACTTAAGCTGATGCTGAATCTGATGAAACCAAAGTTCTTCTTGCCAATTCATGGTGAGTTCAGAATGCAACGTCGTCACGCCCTTCTTGCTGAAGGCGTAGGTATTGAGCCTGAAAATATCTTCATCACGGATATCGGTGAAGTCATTGAAATTCAGAATGGCGGAGCACGCAGAGCTGGTAAAGTTACAGCAGGTAACGTACTGATCGATGGATTAGGCGTAGGGGATGTAGGAAATATTGTATTGCGCGACCGTAAATTGCTGTCACAGGACGGCATTTTGGTGGTGGTTGTCACGCTGAGCAAGCAAGACGGAACGATTAAATCGGGTCCAGATATCATTTCCCGCGGTTTCGTTTATGTCCGTGAATCGGAAGGTTTGCTCGATGAAGCGAATCGTATTGTCTCAAGTACACTGCATAAGCTCATGAGTGAAAATGTAAATGAATGGGCTTCCCTCAAGACAAATGTCAAGGATGCACTGGGTCGCTTCTTGTATGAGCAAACTCGTCGCAGACCGATGATCCTGCCAATTATAATGGAAGTGTGATTCAATTGAAATTTGTTCAAAAACCTGAATTAAAAACTTAAGTCACAGGCACACAGTCGCCTCTCTTCCCGTAGGAAATATTGGACGGTTTCCGCGGGAGGAGAGGCTTTTTGATTTTCCGGGGCAAGGAAAAGCATGGGGGTAGGTATAAAATATTCCATTTCCATCCCATACTATAGGGTGACTACGGGTCATATAGATGCGTAAAGCGAAAGGAAGATCACCCATATGGAACAATACAGCAATCTATCATCTGGCAACGAGGAAACGGAAACGCCAGATCAACCAGAAATTGGGCAAAGACCCGCTTTACCTGCTATGGAGGCTTTGCAGCAACTGGGTCAAACCTCCATGCCTGGAGGCGAGTCCAATATTTTTTGCATGACAATTATCGGTCAGATTGAAGGGCATCTCATTTTACCGCCTCAAAACAAAACGACAAAATATGAGCACATTATTCCCCAGCTGGTAGCGGCAGAACAAAATCCTCGTATCGAAGGATTAATGATTTTGCTGAATACAGTTGGTGGTGATGTAGAGGCAGGACTGGCTATTGCTGAAATGATCGCATCGATGAGTAAACCAACGGTGACCATTGTGATAGGCGGGGGGCATAGCATCGGTGTGCCGATTGCTGTGTCTTCCACTTATTCCTACATTGCGGAGAGTGCAACGATGACCATTCATCCCATTCGTATGAGCGGTCTGGTCATTGGGGTACCACAAACTTTTGAATACATGGAAAAAATGCAGGAGCGTGTCGTACGCTTTGTCGTTTCTCATTCTCGTATTACAGAAGAGCAGTTTAAGGAATTGATGTTTAAAACTGGTGAGTTAAACCGCGATATTGGTACAGCGGTTGGGGGAGCCGATGCAGTGAAGTATGGATTGATGGACGCGGTTGGAGGCATCGGAGAGGCTTTAAAACAGCTGAACACCATTATTGAAACGCGGCGTCAGCAAAACGGGAACGCTGGGATCCAACAGCAGGCTCCATATGCTCCTTTTATTCCCAGTGCCACAGGAACTCCTACAGAGACACTGTCAGGGGAGCATAGCGGGGAGCTACCTCAATGACACTATATACTGTAATGCCAATGGAAATGGTGTGGCAAGGGATGTGGAAAGAGGCTGAGGAGCTTGCAGAGGTTCGAGTAGACGGTCTACTTATGCAGGTACAGCCGCTTGAAAGTCGTCGGGGGATCATTGTACGGTTGTTGGACTGTCCGCTGGAAGCCTACCTGAACCCGCGTTATGGACCCGGTCAAGTCATCGAATGGTCGTAGAAGGTGTCGAATAGTATAGAAATAGGTCATTTACTGCTGAAAAAGAACATATGTGCGGATACCAGGTGACGTGGTATAATATTCTTCTGGGGGGTGACCTTGTATGTCCAGAAGAAGAAAAAGAAAAAAGAAAGCCGCATTTGGCGGAGTTCTGAAATTTGAAATTTACGGCATTGTGCTGATTACATTAGCGGTCATTGCGTTGTCGGGTGAAGCGGCAGTTGGTCGGTCGCTATCCAAGATGTTTGGGCTCGTATTGGGGAAATTCTATTTTGTTATCCCTCTGATTGGCATTTATTATGGTCTGATGGTGATGATTCACCGCAAGTGGCCGAACCAGTGGAACTCGCGTAAAACGGGTTTGCTCCTGTTGGTATTTGCCTTTACACTCATGAGTTCTATTTCATCTATGGAGCAGCGTTTGGGGCCGATCAACGCGCTTCAGCCGGGCGGAGTGATGACCCAGATACATATAGATATGCGTGAGCAGTTGCTGTCGCCTGATCAGCAGGGCCATACCTCAATGCTGAACAAGGATATTAGCGGGGGTTACGTAGGCGCATTGCAGCTTACTGTTCTGTTGTGGCTGTTTGGTCTCACGGGAGCTAAACTGATCATGATCGTTATGTTCGTCATTTGTTTCATGCTGATGACCCAACTGTCCTATGTGGATTTGGTGCGGATTGTAAAGACCAAGCTGCTAGCAGCTGGGGGAAGTGTGCGCAAAAAATGGACTGGTAAAGCTACTCCGCTTTCGGCATCTAGCAAAGGTAATGGAAATAGAAAAATCAAGTCTGAGCCGATTCCTGCCTATGAGGAAGACATGGATGATGACTTTGACGAAATGCAGCCTCCTGCACGCAAACAACCGATTTTCTTTCAGTTATTTGGTCTTAAGAATTCAGATAAAGCGGACAAGGAAGAGCATTCCGTCGATACGGATGAGGATGATCATGATCTTCCATATGAAGCTGAGGACGCGCAGGCCCAGTGGAGAAACGGCAACAAGAGTGAAGAGCTGTCTGACGTAGTCGAACACGCTGAGCAGGAAGCTGCAATTCCGGTAAAAAGGTCGCCGATTATTAGGGATTTTTTCGAACAAGTAAAGCATGAGGAAAGAAGACAGGAAGCTGAATTTGGAGAGTCCCTGACAGGGGCAGAGCTGACAACTTCCATTATTGACGAATCCCTGGATGATGACTTTGTGGGTGCCAATGCGAATACGGATATGGATGATTCGACTACGATCCAGGGGACATTAGAAGGTGCGCAGGGACAAGCTCAGACGATTGCAACTGGGGTGGCAGGCGAAGAGGTTGAAGGTACCCATACAGCTATCCCGGCTCCGCCGCCGCCTAAACCGTACAAGCTACCATCGTTTCGTTTGCTTGCTAAACCACAAAATGCAGGCAAAGGTATGGGACAAAAGGATTACATGCAAACGGCACGCAAACTGGAAGCAACGCTGGAAAGCTTCGGTGTGCGGGCGAAGGTGCTGGAGGTTGTTCGTGGTCCTGCCGTAACACGTTATGAAATTCAGCCGGACATTGGAGTGAAGGTCAGCCGTATTGTGAGTCTGACGGATGACATTGCGCTTGCGCTTGCTGCCAAAGATATCCGTATGGAGGCTCCAATTCCTGGAAAATCTGCTATCGGAATTGAGGTTCCGAATAATGAAGTTTCCATTGTAACGATGCGTGAGGTAATGGAGACAACCGTTTTCCAGGAGTCAGCCTCCAGCTTGTCTATTGCATTCGGACGTGATATTGCAGGACAGACGATTGTCGGTAATTTGGCCAAGATGCCCCATCTTCTTGTAGCTGGGGCAACAGGTTCGGGTAAATCAGTGTGTATCAATGGGATCATCACGAGTATTTTGTACAAAGCAAAGCCGGATGAGGTCAAATTTTTGATGGTCGATCCTAAAATGGTGGAGTTGAACGTGTACAACGGAATCCCGCATTTGTTGGCTCCGGTCGTTACTGATCCAAAGCGCGCCTCACTTGCATTGAAAAAAATTGTAGTTGAAATGGAAAAAAGGTATGAGTTATTTTCCAAATCAGGAACCCGTAATATTGAGGGATACAATAATTTGATGAAAGATAACCCGGATGCATTTCTGCCTTACATCGTCGTTATTGTGGACGAGTTGGCAGATTTAATGATGGTAGCTGCGGGAGATGTGGAGGATGCGATTGCACGACTTGCCCAAATGGCGCGTGCAGCAGGCATCCACCTTATCATTGCAACGCAAAGACCTTCGGTTGACGTAATTACCGGGGTAATTAAAGCCAATATTCCTTCACGTATTGCCTTCGGCGTTTCCTCGCAGGTAGATTCCCGTACTATATTGGATATGGGTGGAGCCGAGAAGCTGCTCGGACGTGGTGATATGCTGTTCATGCCAATGGGTGCTTCTAAACCAGTCCGCGTTCAGGGAGCGTTCATGAGCGATCAAGAAGTGGAGAATATTGTTAACTATGTACGTGAACAGGGTGAAGCGCAGTATGATGAAACGCTAGTGCCGGAGGTGGAAGAGGTATCGGCTGATGCAGATGAAATGCTGGATGAGCTGTACGATCAGGCTGTCAACATCATTTTAGAGGCTAAACAAGCTTCCGTTTCGCTCCTTCAGCGCCGTATGCGGATCGGTTATACACGTGCTGCTCGACTGATTGACTCCATGGAAGCTCGCGGAGTCATCGGCCCTTACGAGGGCAGCAAGCCCCGTGAGGTCCTTATCTCAATGGAGCAATATCAGCAAAATAAAGTTAGTTCCTAAGCATTATCTCTATCCAGCACTACATTAAAACGCTGTTCGTTCGCAGGGTAGTTGTTCTAAAATGACAACTCCAAGTGCACAAACAGCGTTTTTTTGTGATGTTTTTTGAGGTGTGGCGACTACCTGCTGAAAGAAGATTAAAAGGGTGAATAGCTTTAAGCGGAGCTTGTCATAATAAACGTAGCCATCCTGTTAATCCCACAAAAGAAAGGTAGAGCGCAGCATATGAAAAAGACAATGGTCTGGATTTGCACGGGTATCCTCGCAGCCTCGGCTATTACGTACACAGGACTTTTTAAAAATGACTCTGCACAGCAGCAAGCAGAGCCGTCCAGCACACAGCAGAAAGTACAAGCGGCGCAACCTTCCCAGCCGACATTCAGCTCGGGAGCGGTTGATTTTGGATCTTACGGTCAGGATGTATATGAGTTGCAATCACGTTTGAAGTTGCTGGGCTTTTTTGGCGGGAAAGTGGACAGCCATTTTGGCAGCAGTACACTAAAAGCTGTTAAAGGTTTTCAAAAGGAATTTGGTATCCGTCCCGATGGAGTGGTCGGAGCAAAGACGAAATTAAAGCTGGTGAATGCTACTCCTAACTGGAAACCAACGGAAACTCCTATGCATCGTAACAATCAAGGTTCCGCTCAGGGACAGACAGCGGACAATAATGATAAAGCGGATCAAAATGATGAAACGATGGGATCGGCCAACACCATGGGACTATCTGCAAACGATCTTAAGATTTTGGCTAATGCGGTCTATGGTGAATCCCGTGGCGAGCCCTTTGAAGGGCAGGTTGCCGTGGCGGCGGTTATTTTGAACAGGGTTAAGTCACCTAGTTTTCCAAATACACCATCTGGGGTGGTTTTCCAGCCGGGGGCCTTTACAGCTGTAGCAGACGGACAAATCTGGCTTACGCCGAATGAAACTGCACAGAAGGCAGTACGACAGGCGCTGAACGGTTGGGACCCAAGCGGAGGATGTCTCTATTATTTTAACCCAAAAACAGCCACCTCCAAATGGATTTGGACCCGTCCGCAGGTGAAAACCATCGGGGAACATATTTTTTGCATGTAAAACGCCGAAGCAGCCGGGAGCTTGTCTCCGGTTGCTTCTTGGCTTTTGCATGGTTAGAATAAAGATTGGTACACTTTACCTCTTTACAGGAGGACGATTTACAGCAGCTAATGCTAATCAAAGGCTAGACGCCAATTGACGTCACAAAGGAGTTTTGGACTTGAACAAAACAGGTTTCGAGCGTGGCACACGCAGACAACTGAGGATTCATGTACTGCCGACCAAGCGCTTTAAGACGTTTGCTATATCATTGTATGTAGGCACTCCGCTACGGGAGGAAACCGTAACTCGAGTGGGGCTGGTACCTTTCGTTCTGCGCCGGGGTACAGAATCGTATCCGCAGACTACACAATTCAGAGAACAGTTAGAGCAATTGTATGGCGCAGGTTTCGGATTCGATGTGTATAAACGTGGAGATTATCAGATCGTGCAATTTCGCATGGATACGATTAATGACAGCTTTGTAAACAGTCCGGATAGTTTGCTGGATCGTTCGTTTGCTTTCCTTGGAGAAGTGCTGACGAAGCCTGCATTGGAAAATGATGCATTTCAAACTGGATACGTCCAGCAGGAACGAGAAAATGTGCGCAAGAAGCTGGAATCTATGGTTAACGATAAAATACGTTATGCTGGTGAGCGCTGCATGGAGGAAATGTGCAAAGATGAGCCTTATCGTCTGCACCCTCTTGGTCAACGATCTGATCTGGACAGTATAGATGCACAGAGCTTGTATGAGGCTTATGGAGAATGGCTGAATCATGCCAGCATGGATTTATACGTTGTGGGAGATACGACGCTAGAAGAAGTTGAGAAGTTTGTTGATCGCTATTTTCAATTGAACCGTTCAGCGGAAGCAGGGTATGTTCCGGAACAGCCCAAGTCGGTAGAGCGTGATGTTCAAACTGTTGTAGAGCGTCTTGATGTGAACCAGGGCAAGCTCAACATGGGGCTGCGGACCCCTATTACGTATGGTGACGATCGCTATGCATCCGCTCTGATGTACAATGGCATTCTGGGCGGGTATCCGCATTCAAAGCTGTTCGTTAATGTAAGGGAAAAGGAAAGTTTGGCGTATTACGCTTCATCGCGGTATGACGGGCATAAAGGGATTGGTACGATTCAATCTGGTATTGAAATTCCTAATTATGAAAAAGCGGTTACTATTATCCGCAAGCAACTGGAAGATACGCAAAACGGAGCGATTACTGAGCTGGAAATGACCCAAACGCAGGCGATGATTCGCAACTTGCTAAAGGAGATGCAGGATTCCGCTTTTGAAATGATCGCCTATGATTTTAACAGACAGCTTTCCGGTAAAGAGCGGACGGTAGATGAGCTGCTGAGTCAGGTGGAGGCAGTCAAGGTGCAGGATGTTCAGGATGCCGCCCGGACGTTCCGACTGGACACTATTTATTTCTTGAGAGACCAGAAGGGGGAATAACGGTGGAGCATATACCTTATGAGCATTTGCAAGAAACGCTGTACTATGAAGTAATGGATAACGGCTTACACGTTTATGTGTTGCCCAAACCGGGTTTTCAGAAGACGTACGCCACATTTGCGACTAAATACGGCTCGGTTGATAATCATTTCCGCGTAGAAGGTCAACAGCCCGTAAAGGTGCCGGATGGCATAGCCCATTTTTTGGAGCATAAAATGTTTGAAGAGCCTGAAGGAGATATTTTTGCTACCTTTTCCTCTAATGGGGCATCGGCGAACGCATTTACGAGCTTTGATCAAACCGTATATCTGTTTTCGGCAACTGAGCGTATTCAAGAAAATTTGACCACGTTGGTCAATTTTGTACAGCATCCTTACTTTACAGATGAAAATGTAGAGAAGGAAAAAGGCATTATCGGCCAGGAAATCAATATGTATGAGGATAACCCCGATTGGCGGAGTTACTTTGGTCTGATCGAGGCGTTGTACAAGGTCCATCCGGTGCATATTGATATCGCAGGTACGATTCAATCCATCAGTACGATTACAAAGGAAACGCTGTACAGTTGCTATGAAGCTTTCTACCACCCAAGCAATATGATTCTTTTTGTAGTGGGCGGAGTGGAACCAGCTGAAGTAATAGAGCTGGTACGTAACAATCAGGCCAAAAAGGACTATAAGCCGCAGGGAGAGATTGAGCGGATTTTCGACGATGAACCCACTACAGTTGCAGAACCACGTCGTGAGGTGAAGCTGGCCGTTTCTCTGCCAAAGCTACTGTTTGGATTCAAGGAGGCTGAAGTAGGCTTAACGGGTGAAGAATTGCTTCGTCATGATCTGGAAACCAAGCTGATGCTTGATCTCCTATTTGGTTCCAGTACACAACTGTATCAAAAGCTCTACGATGAGGATCTGATTTCGGACAGTTTTGGTCATGAGTACAATAGTACGCAGCAATATGCATTTTCCGCAATCGGCGGGGATACCAAAGACCCGGATCGACTGTTGGCAAGAATACGTGAAGAGGTGGAGTCCATCCAGAAGCAGGGCTTTGCAGCAGAACATTTTGAACGGGCACGCAAAAAGAAAATCGGTGGTTATCTACGTACACTCAATTCACCAGAAAATATTGCGCATGAATTTACAAGACATCGCTTCCGGGGTAGCGATTTTTTCCAACTGCTTCCGATTTATGAAAGTATCACGCTTGAGGATGTAAATCGCCGTCTGAAAGACCATATCCAGTGGGATCAACTCGCAATATCACTAGTGGTGAGTCCGTAATGTCCAGGGAGAGGGAAACGATGACCACTGAGGGCGGAGAATTAAAAGCGATTGGTGATACAACTGTGCTGATTACAGGAGCGAGTGGCGGAATTGGTGCGGCTATTGCTGAGCGTTTTGCAGCTGTAGGGATGAATGTGGTCATTCACTACATGAAGTCCCATGAAAAAGCAAATGAAGTTGCCCGTCGTTGCATGGCTTATTCAGGCAAGGTAATGACCGTGTCAGCGGATCTGCGGAGCAAGGAGCAGATCGAACGCATGCGGGAAAAGCTGGATAATCACGGGATGAAGCCGGATATTCTTGTGAACAACGCTGGATTATCTCATTATGGGCTGTTGACAGATGTTACGGAAGAGGAATGGGACGAAGTGATGGCAGTCAATGTTAAGGGAACCTTTCTGTGTACGCAGGTTTTTATGCCACATATGATTTCTCAACGCTATGGCCGCATTGTGAATGTTTCCTCCGTGTGGGGGATATGTGGCGCTTCGTGCGAGGTGTTGTATTCCACCACCAAGGGAGGCATTAACGCTTTCACTAAAGCGCTGGCTCAAGAGGTAGCACCTTCCGGGGTGACAGTGAATGCAGTAGCTCCAGGTGCAGTGAATACGTCGATGCTGGATCATTTGGATGAAGGCGAAATTACCAGTTTGGAAGAAGAAATTCCTGCCGGACGATTGGCTCGACCTGATGAGATATCATCCCTGGTTTATTTTCTTGCGCTTCCTGAGTCAGGTTATATTAATGGCCAGGTCATAAGTCCTAACGGAGGATGGGTGACTTAAGGGAAATAGCGCTTGGAGGAATCCACCAGTATAGTAAGCGTCTGAGAAGAGCATATTACAACTGTTGATTTTAAATCTGAATCATCTAAGGAGGATTTAAGTATGTCAACAGTTGTTCAGAATTTTGATGTTTGGAAAAAGTTCCTCGGTCAGCGTGTAGAGCAAGCGGAGAAGCTGGGAATCAGCCAAGATACCATTTCAGAGCTTGCTTATGAAATCGGTGATTTTCTGGATGAGAAGGTCGATCCAGCCAACCACTCCAACCGCGCATTGAAAGAACTGTGGGGAGTTGCCGATGAGGACGAGCGTCACACCATCGCCCGGCTAATGGTTAAATTGGCCAAGAGCAACGCATAAGTAAGAACCAACATGAAAAGCTCCCTTTTGGGGGCTTTTCTGTAATGGTTACAGAGCTGTTCTTGTAATTCCATTGTAATTTATATATCATAAACGTGATTGAGGCTTACAACACAATGCAGCCTATCAAATTTCAATAATTGGTTTTGTCGAAAGATGTTATTTTATGATACAATAATGCTTTGATTTGGAGTTGTTGACGGTTTGAATGTGAATGAGGTGCTAACGTGACGGAAGAAACGAAACAGTGGTACATGGAGTACAAGATACATAAAAATCGACCCGGACTGCTGGGAGACATTGCTTCCATGCTTGGTATTCTGGGGGTTAATATACTGACGATCAACGGTGTTGAAGGTGAAAGAAGGGGGATGTTGCTTGAAACGGACGATGATGAGAAGATACGTATTCTCGGAGACACGTTAAAAAAAGCGAGCAACATTACAGTCACGGCCTTACGTGCTCCGAGACTGGTTGATATATTGGCAGTAAGACATGGCCGTTACATCGATCGGGATTCGGATGATCGTAAAACATTTCGCTTTACACGCGATGAGCTTGGGTTGCTGGTCGATTTTTTGGGTGAAGTATTAAAGAGGGATGGCAATCAGGTGATCGGTCTTCGCGGGATGCCACGTGTGGGCAAAACAGAATCCATTATTGCCAGTAGTGTATGCGCAATGAAGCGTTGGACTTTTGTATCTTCGACGCTACTACGACAGACGGTACGCAGTCAGCTCTCTGAAGAAGAAATGAACCCAAACAATGTGTTTATTATTGATGGTATTGTGAGTACAATTCGGTCAAATGAAAGACATTATCACCTGCTTCAGGAAATTATGAGCATGCCAAGTACTAAAGTGATTGAGCATCCTGATGTATTTGTACGTGAATCGGGATACAGCTTTGACGATTTCAATATCATTATTGAACTTCGCAATAATCCGGCTGAGGAAATTATCTATGATACCTTTACAGCCAGTTATACAGAAGATCTTTAAATAAGCGTAATTACACAAGGAGATGATGACATGTCAGAACTGGGTCAGCAATTAAAGGAGGCCCGGCTGCAAAAAGGATTGAGCCTTGACGATGTTCAGGAAATGACGAAGATACGCAAACGTTATCTGGAAGCCATTGAGACGGGCGATTACAAAGTGCTGCCGGGAAGCTTTTATGTCAGAGCTTTTATTAAAACATACGCTGAAACGGTCGGGTTGAATCCTGATGAGATTCTGGAAGGGCATCAAAGCAATGTGCCTGAACCTGAACCGGAAGCAGTCATGGAGCCTGTTACACAGAAACGCTCCAGCCGTCCCGCCACGATTGGTAATCTTAAATGGTTGCCTACAGCGTTAATGTGGCTTTTTCTAGTTCTCATTGTTGGGGTTATTTATGCTTATTGGGTGAGCAACAACCATTCAACTCCAAAAACAGCAGAAAACACAACACCGATTACTACACCAAATACAACACCAAGCACAACACCAAACACAACACCAAACACGTCAACTCCTGATACCACTACGACACAGCCGAACAATGGTCAAACGACGGCTCCAAATGGTGCTGGTGGGCAGACTCCTGGTGCGGGGCAAACCGGGCAAACTCAGCCAGATGGTACGGGGAATACGGATGCTACTACTCCAAATACTGGACAGCAGCCGGATACGACTACTCCACAACAAGGTGTAACTGTGGCACAGGACGGCAAGCAAGGCAAGACGACGATTTTTAAAGTTTCCAGTGCAACGGGAGCCACAGCCAAGGTTGATATTAAAGCTACGGGTGAAAGCTGGCTTGAAGTGTATAAGGGAGAAAATTCCCGTGGAGAAAAACTGAGTTATGGTATGACAAAAAGTGGAGATGCCATGTCTTTCGATATTGGTCCAGAAGGTTTATATATCAAATCAGGACGGTCTTCTGCCACAGATATTTCCGTAGCAGGTCAACCGATAACAGATAATAAATCGACTACTCGTGTACTGATACAGCAAG
This sequence comes from Paenibacillus sp. FSL L8-0158, assembly GCF_038592965.1. Lineage (GTDB taxonomy): Bacteria > Bacillota > Bacilli > Paenibacillales > Paenibacillaceae > Paenibacillus > Paenibacillus polymyxa_D. The sequence continues at coordinate 2,259,153 of NZ_CP151949.1, forward strand.
GAGAAGCCTCTTCGACCGGAACGAGTGCAGGGGTGACGGGTTTACCTGCAGATTCTACGACAGGTAGCAGTACGGATTCAGCACAAAGTGGTACAGATTCTACAACTACTAATGGTGAATAAACGCCTTGGTGCGAGGAAATACTAATGACTGTAATTCTTGAAAAGGCAGTCATTTCATTTTCCGCAAAGTGAGGTGTATACGTTATGACCGTCAGCTGGATTGTGACTGGGCTCGGTATAATTGTCAGTTTACTGGGCTATTATCTGACACCGAATGCATGGGGCTATGGCATACTGGGCTTTGGTCTTGCTCACATTGTGCTTGGACTTTTGGATATGTTCCGAACTCCAACACGAAGCCATAATTAGATATTTTGACCGTAAATGAAACAAAGGCGTTTTTGTCAGGAAAACTGGCGAAAACGCCTTTTTAGTCAACTGATTATTGGATTTTTGTAAATGACTAGCCTATAATTAGATATTGAACTTTGTTGTGGAAAGGAAAGTGAAACGATGGCTTCAGAAAATTCATTTGATATCGTCTCCAAAATGGATATGCAGGAGTTAACAAATGCGGTTCATCAGACGGAGCGTGAAATTGAAACACGATTTGATTTCAAGGATAGCAAAAGTAGCCTCAAGCTTGAGAAAGAAGCTCTTACGATTGCATCGGAAGACGAATACAAGCTGAATGCGGTGATTGATATTTTGCAATCTAAAATGGCCAAACGAGGTCTGTCCCTCAAAAATGTGGAGTATGGCAAATTGGAACCCGCTTCTCTAGGTTCAGTGCGTCAGCGTCTTTCGCTGAAGCAGGGAATTGATCAGGATAATGCCAAGAAAATTAACATTCTTATTCGGGACTCCAAGCTAAAAGTTAAAAGTCAGATTCAAGGTGATCAAATCCGGGTGACCGGGAAAAACAGGGATGATTTACAGGCGATCATTCAATTGCTACGTAAAGCTGATTTGCCATTGGAGCTTCAATTTACAAACATGAAATAAAGACGTTTTCCCTCATATATTTTGCAGAAAAAAACGTTGCTTGATGTGTGGCAGGTTATTTTGACATGCGTTTTGCGCCATATTATACTTGTAACGAAAATGCAGACAATTCAGGTGTATAGCGCTCGCCGAAAGCGATTTACATAGGATTGAATTTAATCCGAAAACTGCCATTTGTAATCAAGTACGATAATCAGGGGAGAGTGTGTTGTGAATTTACCCAACAGAATTACAATAACGCGGATTTGCCTTATCCCGGTGATGATGCTGGCTTTGCTGGTGGACTTTGATTTTTATCCGCCACCGATTGAGATCGGAGCTTTCAAGCTGCCGTATAATCAGCTGATTGCGGCTATCATTTTCCTTGTAGCAGCCAGCACGGACGGTCTTGACGGATATTTGGCACGTAAAAATAATATGGTCACCAATTTGGGCAAGCTGTTGGACCCCCTTGCTGATAAGCTCTTGGTAACCGCTATTTTGGTTTCCTTGGTAGAAATGGGGAAAATTGATTCATGGATTGTCGTTGTGATTGTGAGCCGTGAGTTTGCGGTTACGGGTCTGCGTCAGATTGCCTTATTGGATGGGTCTGTGGTTGCTGCAAGCAATTGGGGCAAATTAAAGACGATCATTCAGATTGTTGCTATAGTAGCGCTGCTCATTAATAATTTCCCGTTTGTTTTTCTGGGTATACCGTTTGATTTAATAGCGATATGGGCAGCGGTGTTGATCACCATTTATTCGGGTATTGATTATTTCGTGAAAAATATCCATTTGCTGAGCTCCTCCAAAGTTTAACAGTATAAATTTTATGGAAACAGCAATAGGGACTAAACTTATTGCTGTTTCTTTATATAATTCCCATCATATTCGCAGTACAGGAGGAAGAATTGATGAAAGCTGAAATAATTGCGGTAGGAACAGAGTTATTGCTCGGACAAATAGTGAATACAAATGCTCAATATTTGTCACAAGAGCTGGCTACAATCGGAATCGATGTATATTTCCAGACTGTGGTTGGCGATAACATAAATCGGCTTCAGGAAGCGATAAGAATTGCTCAGAAGCGTGCGGATATTATTTTGTTTTCCGGCGGTCTGGGGCCGACTCAGGATGATTTGACGAAAGAGGCGATAGCGGCTGTATTGGGGCGGAAATTGCACATAGATCGTCTTGCAATGGACAAGCTAGATCAATTTTTCCGTAACCGTGGGGTAGAAATGACCGAGAATAACCGCCGGCAGGCGCTTTCTATTGAAGGTGCTACTCCGCTTGAAAATGAGACAGGGCTAGCTGTGGGCGACGCAATTGCACAGGACGGTAAATTTTATGTAGTTTTGCCTGGACCTCCTAAGGAACTCAAACCGATGTTTGCAAACCAGGCCAAACCTTGGTTGCTTCAGCAGGCATTGAGCGGTGAGGAAATGCCAATTTATTCAAAAATGCTAAAATTTGCAGGGATTGGTGAGTCAGCTCTTGAAACCCGTTTGTTAGATCTGATCCAATCCCAGACAGATCCCACGATTGCTCCTTATGCCAAGGAAGGGGAAGTCACGATCCGTATATCCACCAAGGCGGCCAGCGAAAGTGAAGCATTGATTAAGCTGACGGCTACGGAAGTAGAAATTCAGCAGCGTCTTTCGGAATTTATGTATGCAAGCGAAGATGTTACGTTGGAGAAGGTTATCGTAGATCTAATGGCCAATCGCGGATTCACTGTGAGTGCGGCAGAAAGCTGTACAGGTGGAATGCTGATGGAACACATCACTTCTATACCTGGCAGTGCTACTATGTTTCAAGGTGGCATCGTGTGCTATTCCAATGAAATGAAGATGAAATTACTCAATGTGCCTTATGATTATTTGGAAGGGGATCAAGCGCCAGGTGCAGTGAGTAAGGAAGTGGCCCTTGTGCTTGCAGAGCAGGCGAGAATGATCATGGACAGCGATTTTGGACTTTCAGTTACTGGTGTAGCCGGGCCTGGGTATTCCGAACGGAAGCCAGTCGGACTAGTGTATATTGGCATTGCTGAACGCGACAAGGAAACGGAAGTACATGAACTGAGACTGAGTGGTAACCGCGAAACAATCCGACTGCGATCAGTCAAAGCGATTCTGTACAGATTGTGGCGCAGGCTGGTAGAGAACGAGAAACTCTCTTAATCATCTATGTACAGTGTGGGTCGTAGAGTTGTTTTAGATAGATATTCATGATATAATCACTTTATCGGAAGAACCGTTGCAAAGCCTTTTGCCAGCGGTTCTTTTTTTGTGTTAAGAGACAGGTGTAATTATAGAAGAGAGCTGTGTGAATAAAAAAAACGAATGTATGTTCGAAAAAATGCTTGGCAAGCGTGTCAAAACAAGGTATTATTAAAGTACAAACAATGAAGGATGTGAGTTTATTGTCAGATCGTCGTGCTGCGCTGGATATGGCGCTCCGTCAAATAGAAAAGCAATTTGGTAAAGGTTCCATTATGAAGTTGGGTGAGTCTACCCATATGCAAGTGGAAACGATCCCCAGTGGTTCGATTGCTTTGGATATTGCGTTAGGAACGGGCGGCTTTCCAAGAGGCCGGGTTATTGAAATATACGGACCGGAATCATCCGGTAAAACGACAGTAGCTCTTCACGCTATCGCAGAGGTGCAAAAAACAGGCGGACAAGCCGCCTTTATCGACGCCGAGCATGCGCTTGATCCGTCGTATGCAAGCAAGCTGGGTGTCAATATTGATGAGTTGTTACTATCGCAACCAGATACAGGGGAGCAGGCGCTTGAGATTGCCGAAGCCCTTGTACGTAGTGGAGCAGTAGACATTGTAGTTGTTGACTCCGTAGCGGCACTTGTGCCGAAGGCAGAGATTGAAGGCGAAATGGGAGATTCCCACGTCGGTCTTCAAGCGCGTCTGATGTCGCAGGCATTGCGTAAGCTGTCTGGAGCCATTAACAAATCGAAAACTATTGCTATTTTTATTAACCAGCTACGTGAAAAAGTAGGTGTTATGTTCGGTAACCCTGAAACAACACCAGGTGGACGTGCCTTGAAGTTTTACTCTACGGTACGTTTGGATGTTCGTCGTATTGAAAGTTTGAAAATGGGTAACGACATTGTGGGTAACCGCACACGTATTAAAGTCGTGAAGAATAAAGTTGCCCCTCCATTCCGTCAGGCTGAAGTGGACATTATGTACGGTGAGGGCATTTCCAAGGAAGGTAGCTTGATCGATATCGGTACGGAGCATGACATTGTCGACAAGAGTGGAGCTTGGTATTCCTACGAAGGTGAGCGCCTTGGTCAGGGACGTGAGAATGCGAAGCAATTTTTGAAGGAAAATCCGAACATTGCTAGTACGATCGAGCAAAAAATTCGGGTGGCCAGCAATTTGATTACGACGGTTGCTCCGCCTACAGAAGAAGAGTTGGCACAGCAAGCCAAGGAAGAACAGGAATTGTTGGAGCTTGAATAAAGCTTGGTGAATCCTGATTTGTGAACTGGAGCCAGGGTTATGGCACAATCCGGTTAAATAGCATGATTCTGATGCCCTGCACAGTTGTGCAGGGCATTTTTGCATCAATTAAAGCTGCTTTGTCAGCGGAATCTAACTTTTGCGTAGCAGTTGTCCAAAGGCTGCTTTCGTGAATTTCAAAGTGAGGGAAACATATTGCAGTTGGACGATGAAGATGAATATACTTCGGAAGCAAATAAGCAACAAGAGATTTCTCTTTTTCCGGATCATGAGGAATTGATGATTACTAGGGTAGAGCAGGGACAGGGACGCAAACGTGGACGCTATATCATTCATTTTGGCCCGTATTCACTGTCTGTATTAGAAGATGTAATGATCAAGTACAATATGTTCAAAGGAACGTCATTCGTCAAAAAGGAACTGGAAGATATTGTTCTGGCAGATGAAAAGCAACAGGCCTATGTACTCGCGCTTCGATATTTGGGGCGAAAGCCTCGCACACGTCAGGAAATTGCCCAGCGTTTGGTGCAAAAAGAACTGGATCAGTCTGTTATTGACGAAGTAATGGTCCGACTGGAAAGGGAGCAACTCGTGGATGATGATTTGTACGCTCGTCAATGGGCAAGGCAGCGTATAACTAGCCAACGTAAGGGGAAGATGTGGGTTAGGCAAGAACTTCGTCAGAAGGGCATCTCTAAAGCCTCTATAGGGGAAGCGTTAGGTGAAATCACCGATAATGAGGAGTGGGAGAGTGCTTTGACGGTCGGACGTAAGAAATGGAATCAGGTACGTGGTGATATAATGGAGAAAAAAAGGAAAACCTACCCTTTTCTCATGAGACGCGGATATTCGGGGGATTTGACACGCCGAGTGGTCAATCATCTCACTGCGGCCGAGCATGACGCTGCTCCAGATGACGAGGAATTGTTGCAGTGGGAGGAATAATTGCCAAACGGCTGCTGAACCTTTTGCTAGTATGAACGGATAGGATGAGCTAGTTATTACATGGAAAGCTGCATGGTAGTCTACTAATGTTTGCATTCCCTTGACAATGCCATTTGTCAAATAATAAAATATATATGAAACGATACTTGTGGAACGCCCTTTTTCCTTCCAAAAAAGCGGAATCCACGGGTGAGTTCTCATCGCCAAATAACAAGTGATGCCGCTATGCCAGGCGGAATTGTACATGTGAAAGCATGTGCATATGAAATGAAACGACCTTGTGTCGTTATCTTAGTTTGACGATCAAAGTAAATGTGACAATTACAAAAAGTCCCAAGGAATGCCTTGGAGGAACCAACGGGGAGGTGAACAGTATGATGACTGCGATCTGGTTCGTTCTCGTTGCTGTAGCCGCGTTATTCTTTGGGTTCGGGATTGGTTATTTTATTCGCAAATCTATTGCAGAAGCTAAGATCTCCAGTGCGGAAGAAGCTGCCGCGCAAATCGTGGAGAACGCGAAAAAAGAGGCAGAAGCGCTGAAGAAGGAAACGGTATTGGAAGCGAAAGATGAAATCCACCGCATCCGTGCCGAAGCTGAAAAAGAAACTCGTGAACGTCGCAATGAAATTCAACGACAGGAACGAAGATTGCTGCAAAAAGAAGAATCGCTGGATAAAAAATTGGAATCGCTGGAACGCAAAGAAGAACAAGTGGCCAACAAAGAGAAACGAATCGATGAAACCCAGCAGCAAATTGATTTGATTTACAAGAGTCAGGTAACTGAGTTGGAGCGTATTTCCAATCTGACGATGGAGGATGCAAGAAGTATTATTCTGACCAACGTAGAGCAGGAAGTTCGTCATGAAACAGCTCAGATGATTAAAGAAATTGAACAGCAGGCCAAAGAAGAAGCAGATAAAAAGTCTCGTGAAATCATCACACTGGCCATCCAACGCTGTGCGGCAGATCATGTAGCAGAAACGACGGTTTCTGTTGTCACATTGCCGAACGAAGAAATGAAAGGCCGGATTATCGGGCGCGAAGGCCGTAATATCCGTGCACTTGAAACCCTTACAGGAATTGACCTCATTATTGATGATACGCCGGAAGCTGTTATTTTGTCCGGATTTGATCCGATTCGTAGAGAGATTGCGCGTACTGCGCTTGAAAAGCTCGTAGCGGACGGACGGATACATCCGGCTCGTATTGAAGAAATGGTGGAAAAATCCCGTAAAGAGGTGGACGAACGAATCCGTGAGTATGGTGAGCAGGCCACATTTGAGGTGGGCGTGCATAGCTTGCATCCGGATTTGATCAAGATCTTGGGACGTCTTAAGTTCCGTACGAGTTACGGACAGAACGTATTAAAGCACTCGATGGAAGTTGCATACTTGACAGGTCTAATGGCCGGGGAACTGGGCGAAGACGTTGTACTGGCAAGACGGGCAGGATTGCTGCATGACATCGGGAAGGCGCTGGATCACGAAGTGGAAGGATCGCACGTTGAAATTGGCGTGGAACTGGCGAAGAAGTACAAGGAACACCCGGTCGTCATCAACAGCATTGCTTCACATCACGGCGACTGCGAAGCGACTTCAGTGATCGCCATGCTGGTTGGGGCGGCAGATGCCCTATCAGCAGCAAGACCGGGAGCGCGGCGTGAAACGCTAGAGACGTACATTCGTCGTCTTGAGAAGCTGGAACGCATCTCCGAATCTTTTGAAGGCGTTGAAAAATCATACGCGATTCAAGCCGGACGCGAAGTTCGTGTCATGGTACAGCCAGAGAAAATTGATGATGCGGAAGCATTCCGACTGGCCCGCGATATTACGAAAACGATTGAGAATGAACTGGACTATCCGGGACATATCAAAGTTACTGTTATTCGCGAGACCCGTGCGGTAGAATACGCAAAATAAAAGCATTTCAATGAAAAGTGGCCGCTGTTTGTAGGGCCACTTTTCATTTATGTAAGGCAGACTAGGGAGGGCTTTCTATCAACGTATTATTTATTGGAGACATCGTCGGCAGTGTAGGCAGAAAGGCACTGAGGGAGAATCTTCCTTCGCTCAAATCAAAATACAATCCGCATGTTATTATCGTGAACGGAGAAAATGCAGCTTCGGGAAGAGGCATAACCCCTGCTATCGCCAGAGAGTTTTTTGATTGGGGCGTCCATGGGATTACGATGGGAAATCATACTTGGGACAATAAGGAAATATTTGATTTTATAGATGATGAGCCACGGATCATCCGCCCGGCTAACTTTCCACCAGGAACACCAGGCCGGGGGTATACCGTTGTAAAAGGTGGAGGTAAGGAGCTGGCTATTGTTAATCTGCAAGGTAGAACCTTTTTGCCAGCTATTGACTGTCCATTCCGTGCAGCAGATGAAATTGTCGATGAGCTGCGGAAAAAACATAAGCATATCCTAGTTGATTTTCACGCCGAAGCAACCTCGGAAAAAATTGCTATGGGTTGGCATTTGGATGGACGTGCTTCAATCGTGGTAGGTACGCACACACATGTACAGAGTAATGACGATACGATTTTGCCACAAGGAACTGCGTATCAGACAGATGCGGGAATGGTAGGTCCTTATGAGGGAGTACTTGGGATGCAGAAAGAGGCTGTGTTACAGAAATTCCAGACCCAGCTTCCGGTACGTTTTCAAGTGGACATGGGCAAATGGCAATTTCATGCCATCAGCGTAGAGCTGAATGATAACGATGGAAAAGCCCGCAAAATTCAGAAAATCAGACTCAAAGAAGATGAATGGCGGATGGATTAACTTTTTTGTGAGCTTCTTAAGGAAAGAATAAGGAAAACTGTCACCAAAAAGCAGGAATTTTTTGCTGACCCGCGAATAACATCTAATAGTGGAATCAAACCATCATCATTCCCAGGGGAGGTACTTACTATGGATGTATTAAAAGTATCAGCAAAATCCAATCCTAATTCAGTTGCAGGCGCACTCGCAGGAGTACTGCGTGAACGCGGAAATGCAGAATTACAGGCGATTGGAGCGGGTGCACTAAACCAAGCCATTAAAGCGGTAGCCATTGCCCGGGGATTTGTCGCACCAAGCGGAGTGGATTTGATTTGTATTCCTGCTTTTACAGACATTGTTATTGATGGAGAAGATCGGACTGCGATCAAATTGATTGTAGAGCCAAGATAATAAATGTAAGTTGCCTGAGCCTGTTTACGATTTGTAAACGGGCTTTTTTGCATTTGAGTCTGTTGCTACGATTTTTAAAATAAATTTGCGGTGCTTCAATCTATAAAATGGAGGTAAGATGCATGAATGATAAGCTAAAAGTGAATTGGCCAGTTGTTGACTTCCATTGTGATGTGTTATGTAAAATGCAGCTCGATGCGCAGATCGATTTCAGTCATCCATCGCTTGATGTCACAAAAGAACGTTTGCTAGAAGGTAACGTGCAGTTGCAAACGTTTGCTATATATATTTCACAGGTATTAGGCACTCCAAGATTTGAGCATGTGGTTCGTCAAATTGAGCTGTTCAGGCAGCATGTTACCTCTATCTCCGGTGGGTTGAGACCATTGCTGTGGAAGGAAGACTTGGCAATGTGTAAAAATGCGTCCGCAGTGCATCAGGAGGAGCAAGTAAAGCAGGCAGGAGAAGAGAAGCGCACGGAAAAGATAACGTATTTGGATGGTAATGGGACGGATCATACATGGGCACCTTGGGCTTTGCTCTCACTGGAAGGGGTAGATGCGCTGGAAGGGAACCTTTTTTATGCAGAATTGTGCTATGCCATGGGAATACGATTGATTGGGCTGACATGGAATTATGCGAACTGGGCAGCTGACGGCATTATGGAACATAGAGGTGGCGGGCTGACTAGCAAGGGGCGCGATTTGGTCAATCGCTGTAATGACCTGGGACTGCTGTTAGATGTGTCACATCTGTCCGTACAGGGCTTCTGGGAGGTGCTGGAGGAGGCCACTCTACCGCCCATCGCCTCGCATTCGAATGTCTTTGCGAGATGTGCTCATCCTCGTAATCTACGGGATGAACAGATTCGTGCACTGATCGCCCGTAACGGACGGATTGGTTTGACCTTCGTCACCATGTTTCTTAAAGAGCAGGGTACAGTAACCGCTGAGGATCTGCTACCGCATATTGAGCATATTTGTTCATTAGGCGGCGAAAGGCATTTGATGTTTGGCTCTGATTTTGACGGTATCGAGCACCATGTGCAAGGCTTGGAGCACTCGGGGAAATATCCGGCTTTTGCAGAACTGCTGCTGAAGCATTACCCTGAGGAGCTAGTCAAGGGATGGCTGGGAGGTCATGCACTGGAATACCTGCAAACGAATCTGCCTTCCCAAATGTCTTCTTAAATAGCTATTTACTAGGAGTTGTTTTTGGGTGCGAATATCTTGACAAAGTGAGAACGATTACGAAATAATTGGAGCATCTTAGAATTTCATGGTGCTAAAATAAACATAAATACGGCAGACGTTGGAGCAAGACTGACGGGACACCATGCTGCACCGCCATATCAGAGGGGGCTCCATTACACAATGTTAATAAAAAAGGTTACCTGGCTTGAGCTCTTTTATGACTTACTATTCGTAGCTGCTGTCTCTAAGGCCACTCATGTTTTACTACATGTTGAGCATGGTAGTATCTCGTGGGAACATATGGAAAAGTTTATTATGATTTTTATCCCGATATGGTGGGCTTGGGTGGGGCAAACTGTCTACAACAACCGTTTTGGTCAAGACAGTATAACGCATCGAATCTTTATGATTCTGCAATTGTTTTTCGTGTTAATCATGACTGCCAGCTTGAATATAGATTTTGATGCGTATTACGTATCTTTTTTTGTTGGCTATATTGGGTTAAGAGGTTTAACTGTCGTTCAATATTTACTTTCGGCACCCAAAGAAACGGCTCATAAACAGGAAACAGCTCGTTTTTTCGGAACCTATTTTTGGATTGGAATAGTCATCTCTAGTTTCTCCTTATTCTTTGACTCTTGGGTCCGATATTTGATTTTATATACCGGTATAGCTGTTGATATCCTCGTTCCTTTGATTGGTCGTAAAAAGTTGGTGATCACACCAATCCATACGGAGCATCTTTTAGAACGCTTTGCACAGTTCACCTTAATTCTGCTTGGCGAATCTGTGATAAGTATGCTTTCTGTTTTACAATCCGATCATTTTACGGTTTCTTCTGTTGTATTTGCTGCTTTGGCTTTTGTATTAGTCATCGCAATCTGGTGGCAATATTTTGAGAATATGGAGAAGCGCGTAGATAAATCAAAACAATCAGCAGGACAGACTATTATTTATGGCCATTTGTTTATTTATCTTTCCCTTAGCATGCTAGCTGCTTCGATTCAGCTCTTGTTTTTGGGACAAGTAGACTATATCTTTGTGCTTTGCTTTACCTTTGCTTCTGTTTTTATTTACTTTTTGTCGGTTTTACTGGTATTCCATCAGTACAGATTAAGTCATCTTAAACCTCGTCTCAGAATCATTTTTTTCTTAACTGGAATACTCTGTGTCCTGTTTATCCTTAATATATTTATTGTCGTCCCCCCTCATCTCATTGTAGCTGAAATCATGCTTTTCTTTCTTCTGTTCGCTAAAACGACGGTTTGATTTATAGGGATGATATTTAACGCTGATTGGGGCGAAAAAGGGAACTTTATACGCTCTCCTTTTCTTTCTTGGCAAAATAGGAGTATAATAGCATGGATGTGTAAAGTATTGTATAGAGAAAAAGGAGTGACCACACGATGAGTAAAATCGTACCTGTCGGCGTTTCCGCCCGTCATATTCACCTGACTCAAGAGCATATTGAAATTTTGTTCGGAGCAGGCTATCAATTAACTGAATTTAAACCTTTGTCCCAACCAGGACAATTTGCCGCAAATGAAACGGTAGCTGTAATTGGTTCTAAGGGCCAATTTGATAAGGTTCGCATTTTGGGACCTGCTCGTCCTGCTTCCCAACTGGAAATTTCTCGCACTGATTCCTTTGCTATTGGTGTAAAAGCACCTGTACGCGAATCTGGTAGCATTGATGGTACACCAGGAATCACAGTAAAAGGACCAGCTGGTGAAGTGGAACTGCAAGAAGGTGTGATTGTAGCAGCCCGCCATATTCATTTCCATACATCTGATGCAGCTAAATGGGACATTAAGGACAAGCAGTTGCTGAAAGTACGTGTCGGCGGCGAACGTGGCCTTGTATTTGAAAATGTTCTTGCACGTGTGTCCGATTCTTTTGCTTTGGATATGCACATTGATACAGATGAAGCGAACGGAGCCGGTGTGAAAAACGGTGACAACGCTGAAATCGTAGACTAATATACACGTATTTAAATGCCGGAAGGCTTAAAGAGTCCGATTCTTGCAAAAGAATCGGACTTTTTACATACTATATAATTCACAAATACTTCACTTATGTACAAAAAGAACATGAGTTCACTTTGCACTCAATGGTATCTGCGGTTGATCTATGGCGATGGCCTATAAATCATGCTATAATTTAGCGTAATGCCTTTTTTAAAGGTTTTTTAGAACTTAAAATAAATTTACCCATGCCTAAAGATACAGTAAAATCACAAATTAGCTCGTGAAATAGATGGTGTAAGGAGTGACTAAGGAATGGAAAAGAAAACAAAAGATTACTCCAAATATTTTGATTTCTCGGATGCGAAGATTATTTCTGAAGATGAGCATAGCAAAAAAATCCGTATTCGCGGACGTGAAATCAACATTATGGCGGAGCCGAACCATAGAAAAGAAAAGCAACGTGGTAAAGAGGATGTACAGGTATTGTATGATAACGCAGTCCCGGATGAGCTAAAGCATATCGGTAAGGGAAAGCATTACATCGTATACACATTTGGTTGCCAAATGAACGAGCATGATTCCGAAACCATAAAAGGCTTGCTGGAGCAAATGGGCTACCAGGCCACCGAGGATCGGAAGGAAGCAGACATCATTTTACTGAACACTTGTGCTATCCGTGAAAATGCGGAGGATAAAGTGTTTGGCGAGCTGGGTCACCTCAAGCATCTCAAAACAGAAAAGCCAGGACTGCTGCTCGGCGTGTGTGGCTGCATGTCACAAGAAGAGAATGTCGTTAACCGGATTATGCAAAAACACGGTTTTGTCGATATGATTTTTGGTACCCATAATATTCATCGTCTGCCTCAGCTCGTCAAGGAAGCACTCTTTAGCAAAGAAATGGTAGTCGAAGTGTGGTCTAAGGAAGGCGACATTATCGAAAACTTGCCGAAGAAGCGCGAGGGTATGCGGGCTTGGGTGAACATTATGTACGGTTGTGATAAATTTTGCACCTATTGCATTGTTCCCTTTACACGTGGTAAGGAAAGAAGCCGTCGTCCAGAGGATGTTATCGCTGAAGTACGGGATTTGGCACGTCAAGGCTTTAAAGAAATCACCTTACTGGGGCAGAATGTTAACGCTTATGGTAAGGATTTGAAAGATTTGAATTACAGATTCGGGGATCTGATGGATGATATGCGCAAAATCAATATCCCGCGTGTACGTTTTACGACATCACATCCACGTGATTTTGATGACCATTTGGTAGAAGTGCTCGGTAAGGGTGGCAATTTGGTGGAGCATATCCATCTGCCTGTTCAATCCGGTAATACGGATATATTGAAGAAAATGAACCGAAAATATACCCGTGAGCGTGTTCTGGAACTGGCAGCGAAGATTAAAGAAGCTGTCCCGCATGTTTCTCTGACAACAGATATCATCGTAGGTTTCCCGGGCGAAACAGACGAGCAGTTTGAAGATACTCTATCTCTGGTGCGTGAGGTCGGCTATGACTTTGCCTACACATTCATTTATTCACCACGTGAAGGTACGCCAGCAGCTTCGATGGAAGATAATGTGCCTATGTCGGTCAAAAAAGAGCGTCTCCGGCGTCTGAACATTGCTGTGAACCAAAACAGCCTTCGCTTTAATAGTCGATTGCGTGGCGAAGTGGTTGAAGTGCTGGTGGAAGGCGAGAGTAAAAATGACAGCAAAGTGCTTGCTGGTCGGACCCGTTCCAATAAGCTTGTACATTTTGAGGGTTCTCAGGACCTGATTGGTTCCTTTGTCCAAGTGAAAATTACGGAACCTATGACCTTTTACATCAAAGGTGATCTGGTTGAAACGGCTGTAGCAGTTAACGGATAAAAGAATATTCTAGCGGGTTGCATGCGGTCTGAGTAAGGTTGTGTGCAAGGCCGTCTAAGTGAGAAAAGGAGCGATGGACAATGACAGAGGAGCGGTTGCAACAAACAGAACTTCAATCGGCGGCGCGCCAGCATGATCATTTGGTCAATCGCGAAATGATATTGGCAAAAGCCAAAGAATTAGCAGGTATTTTGGGTAGCAGTGAGGAAGTACAGGTATTCCGGAAAGCAGAAGAAAAGATTCAGGATCATGGGCGCATTCAGCAACTGATTGCAACGATGAAAAAGAAGCAAAAGGAAATTGTTGCATTTGAATCCTTAAAGAATCAAAAAATGATTGCCAAAATAGAGGCCGAGCTACAGGAGCTACAGGAAGAACTTGATGGTATTCCAATTGTAACGGAGTTTCAGCAGAGTCAGGTGGAAATTAATGAGCTACTGCAAATGGTGATCATGGCGATCCGTGATACCGTTGCTGAGAAGGTGAACGTTGAAGAGGGAAAAAGTACTTCCTCGTCGAATTGCAGTGATTAAAATGAAATTTATGGTGTGGAGGCGTAGCTTCCACGCCTTTTTTTCGAAAGCAATTTGCCATCGTATATCTTTATAAGACATCAAGAGAAATGGGACAACATAGAAGGGATGGAAGCAAGGGAATGGATAAGTTGGGTAAGATGCTAGAGGGCGAAAATAATACTTTTTGGGAGTATTTAGGGTGTGAGCTGATTGCAGCTGATGCAAACGAGGTACTGATCGCTTTGGAGGCCAAACAAGAGCATACCAATGTGATGGGTATCGTCCATGGGGGTGTACTTACTTCATTGATGGATCAGGCGATGGGGATGGTCAGTATGGCTTCACGAAATATGGATCCATGTGTAACGACGAACCTGAATGTTCATTTCTTGTCAGCCATGAGGCAAGGACGACTGGAGGTTAGGGCGCGGATTCTTCATCAGGGAGGTCGTACTATAACCACTGAGGCGGAAGTAAGGGATAGCGAAGGCACACTCGGGTCTATATCTACAGCAACCTTCCGAGTATTACGTACACAAGCAAGTGATTCAGGCAAGGCCTGACGCTTGACAAAAATTTTTATTATGTCATAATGAATTTATCAAAACGATATAATATGGTGATGCCAATGGATAGCAATCGTATAAACGAAGAGGCGCAAAAGGCGTCGTACAACATTAAGAAATATCGCACTCCGGATGGAGCTCCGGCGGATATCGTTATGTTTACCTTAACGAAGCGGGAGCGCAAGACGGTAACAAAGACATTGCCGATTCGGGAGCTGAAAGTGATGCTCATCAAGCGCCGCAGCTGGCCGTTTGCAGGACGCTGGGCGTTGCCTGGAGGGTTTTGTCAGGAAGATGAATCCATGTATGGAGCTGCAAAGCGGGAACTGTTAGAGGAAACGGGTGTGGACGGCGGGCATCTGGAGTATTTGGGTGTATATAGTGGACCGGGACGTGATCCGCGCGGGTGGATTATATCGCATGCGTTTTTTGCGCTGGTAGAAGAATGGATGTTGGAACAGCGTCAGGCGGCCGATGATGCTTCCGAGGTCGGGCTATTCACAATCCGCGAAGCGTTAGAGGAATTGGAGCTGGCATTCGATCACCGGGATATCATAGTAGATGCTTATCGCAAAATTCAGTTGCAGATGCTTCAGACGACGATCGCCAAGCAGTTTTTACCGCTACATTTTACACTGGGTGAATTATATCAGGTGATTCAGAGTGTCGTACCGGACTTCGAAGAGCCAAATTTTATTCGCAAAATAACATCGACTCGTAGCAGACAGGGAATTCTGGAAGAGGTGCGTGATGAGAACGGCAAACCGCTCAGTTCCAACCAGTATTCACAAAGACCGGCACAGTTGTACCGTTTTAGTGACAGAGTACCGCGTTTATCTATCTACACGTAACGGCTAATGAATAGGTTACGCATAGAACGTACAATTTCACTTTGAGGATAAGGAGCTGACCGTACGATGCAGGCACTAATTGTGATTGATTACACGAAAGATTTTGTGGACGGTAGTTTGCCTGTAGGACAACCTGCGATTGAGTTGGATGAACGGATCGCAGCAATTACGCAGGCATATGTAGATCAAGGGGACTTTGTCGTCATGGCTGTGGATTTGCATGAGGAGAACGACCTTTATCACCCGGAGAGCAAGCTGTTTCCTCCACATAATATACGTGGAACCAACGGACGACATTTGTATGGCAAGCTCCATAGCCTCTATGAGCAACAAAGTGATCTCATCTACTGGTTGGATAAAACACGGTATAGTGCTTTTGCGGGCACAGATCTGGAGCTCAGGCTTCGTGAACGTGGTATTCTGGAAGTTCATCTGATTGGTGTGTGTACGGATATATGTGTGCTGCATACGGCTGTAGATGCTTATAACAAAGGTTTTGCTATTACTGTATACAAGGACGCTGTGGCGAGCTTTAATCAAGCTGGACATGATTGGGCTTTGGGTCATTTTGAGGGAAGTCTTGGAGCCGCGGTACGATCGGCTGAGAATGCGGTTTTACGCCAGAAGAAGTAAAATAACTTAACGATTGTGCACCAATGTCCGATAACAAAATGGAGCCGGATATTGCTGAATCTGGGCAGATGAGGCGGTAGCGCCACAAACCTGGGGACAGTCAGAGAGGATGATTACAATGCAGTCAACGAGCCTCGCATTACATACAGATAAATATCAGATTAATATGATGTACGCCCACTGGGTGAACGGAAGTCACCAGCGTAAAGCTGTGTTCGAGGCGTATTTTCGTAAACTCCCTTTTGGTAATGGATATGCCGTGTTCGCGGGTCTGGAACGCATTGTGAATTATATTGCAAATTTGCGGTTTACAGAAGAGGACATTCGCTACCTGTCTGAACAGGAGGAGAAGTACGATCCCATGTTCATGGAGGCGCTTCGCCAGTTTAAGTTCGGTGGAACGGTCCATTCGATGAAAGAAGGGGCACTTGTTTTTCCAAACGAGCCTCTGGTACGTGTTGAAGGAACGATTATGGAAACGCAGCTTGTCGAGACGGCATTGCTGAATTTTATGAACTATCAGACACTTATTGCGACAAAGGCATCGCGCATCAAGCAGGTGGCAAGTGATGATACATTGCTCGAATTTGGAACACGGCGTGCGCAGGAAGCAGATGCAGCGATTTGGGGAGCACGAGCAGCTTATGTGGCTGGTTTTGACGCGACTTCTAATATGCTGGCAGGCGAACATTTTGGAATTCCGACGAAGGGGACACATGCCCATTCATGGGTGCAGACCTTTATGACGGAGCAGGAGGCGTTTGACGTGTATGCGAAGGTTTTGCCAGATCAGGTTACACTGCTGGTAGACACCTTTGACACGCTGGAAAGCGGTGTTCCTCATGCGATTCGGACAGCAAAAATGCTGGAGAGTCAGGGCAAGCGTATGAATGCAATCCGTCTGGATAGCGGTGACTTGGCTTATCTATCCATTCAGGCGCGGAAAATGCTCGATGCTGAAGGTTTGGATTACGTACAAATTGTAGCTTCCAATGATTTGGATGAAAATACGATTTTTAACCTGAAAGCCCAAGGGGCACGTATTGATGTGTGGGGTGTAGGAACACAGCTTATTACGGCTTCAGATCAACCATCGCTCGGCGGGGTGTACAAGCTGGTTGAACGTGAAGTGGATGGCGAAATGTTGCCGACGATCAAGATCTCGGGTAACCCAGAAAAAGTATCCACACCAGGCAAAAAGGATGTATATCGCATTGTGGATAAGAAAAAAGGGAGAGCCGTAGCTGATTATATTTCTTTCCCGGATGAAGAGCGTCCGCGTAATGGTAAGCGCCTGAAGCTGTTTAACCCTTTGCATCCGTATATGAAGAAGTATGTAGAAAATTACGAAGCCGTGCCGATGCTTGAGCCTATTTTTATAAATGGACAGAAGGTATATGAGCTTCCCGAGCTGGATGAAATTCGTGCCTACCATACTTCACAGTTGAAACTGTTCTGGCCAGAATATTTGCGGAAGTTGAACCCTGAAATTTATCGTGTAAATCTAAGCGAGAAGGTATGGGAGCTGAAGCAAAAGCTGATCGACAGCTATATGCAGCCCGAAGTTGAAGAAAAAGAATAGCTGGAAGAGGCACCTCATGAATGCATGGGGTGCCTCTTTGTGTTGGAGCATGTGGGAAATAGGAGCTTATTTATAAATTTCTCTCATCACATGTCGTAGCTCAGGGACAATAATGCGTTCCATTGCCAAACGAACGGCTCCGCGTGAGCCAGGCATAGAAAATACAGCTGTTTGGCCCACAGTGCCAGCTACAGCCCGGCTTAATATAGCTGCTGAACCAATGTCCTCAGCAAAGCTTAAATAACGGAAGATTTCCCCAAAGCCAGGTAGTTCCTTATCCAGTAGAGAGGAGACAGCTTCATATGTAGTATCACGTGGAGAAATACCGGTACCACCTGTCAAAAGAACAGCCTCGATGTCATCCTGTGCCGCTGCTTCGGATACTAACTGCTGAATACCTTCGTAGTCATCCTTAACGATGACATATCGAACAACTGTATATCCATTGGTTTCTAGTAGATCCATGAGCAGTCGTCCCCCAGTATCTGTTTCCACGGTGCGTGTGTCCGAGACAGTCACGACCATGCAATTCACTTGTTGGGGGGATTCCTGACGGTGTTCCTCTACAGAAGACATATTCATTAAAATGTTCACTCCTTGATCGGTGGTTAGACATACACTTTTTACAATAGAGCAATGACTGAGCGTATGCAAGTCAGAAACAGGGGCTAAAAATCCATGTGATTAATATCCTTGCATTTGCACACTGGAATATAGTACACTTCCTTACATAAGTCGGGATTATATTGCTTTGTTTTATTGAAAGCGCGCACATCAAATGATTAACCTCAAGGGACAGCGGGTAATAGTACAGCAGGGTCAACAACTGGGAGGTAATGTAATATGAATCATTCATACCAACAATGCGTGGATGCTTGCCTAGAATGTATGAACGCTTGCAACGTATGTTACGTAGCGAGTTTGAAGGAATATGATTTAGCTATGCTGCGTGAATGTATTCGAGTGAGTAGGGAATGTGCAGAAATATGCGGATTTGCTGCTCAAATGCTGCAGCGCGGAACGGATTTTGCCGAGCAAATCTGTGAGCTGTGCGCCAAGGCCTGTGAGGTATGTGCTGCTGAATGCAGCAAGCATTCTCATGATCATTGCAAACATTGTGCAGAAGCCTGCCGTCGTTGCGTTCAGGCCTGCCGCCAATTGGTGGCAGTGTAATTACATATATGGAACTAGTGCCTGAAGAGGAAATAAAAGGTTGCTTTCTACTGAATAGGTTTGTATAATGATTGGAATTAACGTCATGGAACGGGAGAGTAGCAGCGGAGCCGTATCATTACAGCGAGCCGGATGAGGTGGAAGCCGGTATGAGATCCGATGTGAAGCGCACCCGGGAGACGGTTGATCCAACGAGCAGAACTTCTAGTAGATCAGCCCGGCAGACACCGTTATTAGTCATTGGAGTGAAATCGCGATTTGTGTAAGTTAGCTTTAGCTGCACAACCGATTTACGAAGAGTGGTACCGCGGGATATTGAAGTTCTCGTCTCTTGAATGATTTCAAGAGGCGGGGGCTTTTTTTGTTAGATTCTATAAAAAGAAGGAGAGAGATCATCATGTTAATGAGGATTGCTGCTCAAGCGGTATTGGCCCATACGGGCTTGGAGGAAAAAGAAATTTTATCTTTATTTGAGGCGCCTCCGCAGCCCGAATGGGGAGATGTGGCGTTTCCGTGTTTTGTGCTGGCTAAAAAGTTTCGAAAGTCTCCGCAGCACATTGCACTGGAATTGGCGGAGCTAGTAGGCCATGAGGAAGGTTTAACCGCTTCAGCATCGGGTGCCTATGTAAACATAACCTTGGATCGATCGGTTCATATTCCGCTTATGCTTGCTGAATTGAGCAAGGCAGATTTCCTCAAACCCAATATCGGGCACGGACAGCGGGTAGTTATTGATATGTCCTCGCCTAATATTGCCAAACCGTTTGGTATCGGTCATCTTCGCTCTACGGTTATCGGTGCTGCCTTGTATCGCATACTTGGTGAAACAGGTTATGTACCTATTAGTGTGAATCATCTTGGGGATTGGGGAACACAGTTTGGCAAGCAAATTGCGGCCTATAAAAGATGGGGAAATGAGGAGCAGTTACAACATGATCCAATTGGTGAATCGCTGAAGCTATATGTGCGTTTTCATCAGGAGGCCGAGCATGATCCGACTTTGGAGGATGAAGGCCGCGAGTGGTTTCGACGTTTGGAACATGAGGATGCTGAGGCTCAACAACTATGGGAGTTTTTTGTTGAAGTCAGTCTGGGTGAATTTGATCGTATGTACCAACGTCTAAACATTACATTTGACCATGTGCTGGGAGAAAGTTTTTACAATGATAAGATGCAGGCAGTTATTGATCAATTAAGAGCAAAAGGATTGTTGGAGGAAAGTGATGGCGCGCTCGTAGTTCGTCTGGAAGAAGAGGAACTGCCTCCGTGTCTTATTCTGAAAAAGGATGGGACCACCATTTATCCGACACGTGATCTGGCAACAGCGATTTATCGTCATGAAGTGATGAAGGCTGATCGGTTGCTGTACGTCGTTGGTGGAGAACAGAAGTTGCATTTCCAGCAGGTGTTTGCGGTGCTGAAGCATGCAGGGGAGGCATGGGCGGAGCAATGTGAGCATGTGCCGTTTGGGTTAATGCGGTTTGCGGGTAAGAAAATGTCCACAAGACGTGGCAAGGTTGTGGAGCTGGAGGAGGTGCTGGATGAAGCTGTAGCGCGTGCTCAAGGCATCATTACTCAGAAGAACCCTGGTTTACAGGAACAACAGGCAATAGCGGAGGACGTTGGCATCGGGGCGATTATTTTTGGTGATTTAAAAAACAACCGGCTGAATGAAGTGGATTTTTCGTTGGAGGAGGCGCTGACCTTTGAAGGCGAGACCGGGCCTTATGTCCAGTATACCCATGCGCGCATACGCAGCCTTCTGGAGAAAGCTCACGCTCGCGCTGATGTTGATGTTAATACTAATCCTAGCGACAACGACCTTGTGCAAGATAGTCATTCTCATGATTTGAATGACGTATCGGATGAAATGTTGGGTGACGCAGGTTGGGCGCTGCTTAAGCAATTGGGTCGCTATCACGGCCAACTGATACGTGCGGCTCGCCAACTAGAGCCTTCGGTAATTGCGAGATTTGCATTGGATACGGCCCAGGCGTTTAACCGGTTTTACGCCAAAGAAAGGATTGTCGATGGTGGACAATGGCGTATTCAGTTGGCGGAACAAACTGCGGATATTCTGGCATGCGCGCTGCAACTTCTTGGTCTGAAAGCACCGAATCGGATGTAAGCAAAGCGAACAAAGGGAGCGAGTTTTTGCTGGGGGGATGACTGCTACCCATACCTGGCTCTTCCAAAGGAATACTGTAAAAGATTAATCTGTTACAGGCACTTTTGGGTATGCACAAATATTGTGAGCAGAAAAGAGTTAGACGGGTACACTAATCGCAGGAATACCACTGTTTTGCAACCAATTTGTGCATATTTGAAACATTTGATGATTCTATTGCGTCGGTAAGTATAGAAGCAAAGTAAACATGGAGGTGTATCTCATGAAAAAGAACAAAAGTGTGACAGCTGCCCTGCTTGTCGTCTGCTCATTAGCAGTGGCTACGTCGGCTTCTGCTTTTCTGGATATAAAGGGAGCTGAACAGGAGAAGATCGTAAACTCACTTCAGGACAAAGGAATTATTCAAGGAATAACCAAGGATAAATTTGCACCGGATCAAACGCTCACGTATGCACAAGGAGTACACTTGGTTGTTCGTGCAATGGATCTTCAGGTAATGCCTGATTTCACAACGGGTTCCTTTGCAAACATTCCGGCTTCCGCATGGTATGCCCAGTCCTATCGGATTGCAGCCCAACACCAAATCCCTTTGTCACCAGATATTGATCCAAGCACCCGTATGACAAGAGAACAATTTGCGAATATTCTGTATAAAGCAGTGAGTGCAACGGGTGAATATCCAACTGTCCGTATGTTAATTAATGTAGCGGATGGCAAAAAACTAGACCAGGAATCAAACGCAGCAGTTCAATTCTTGCTATTGACCAAAATTGCAAAATTGGACGAACAGAGCAACTTTAACCCGGATCGTAAAGTAACGCGGATGGAGGCAGCAGAAATGGTCTATAACGCATCCGAATTTGTGCAAAATCATAAACCAGTTGAATCCACTCCTGAAAATTCGGCTGAGCCTGCAGATCCGGTTCAACAAAATAACATTAGTATGAGTATAGAGAAGTCGAATGACCAGCAGAACAAAGTGACAATTACTCGTTTGCAGGCACCTAATCCAGGTTACGGCATTGAAGTAGATCACATCGACTACGTAGATGATACGAATGCAGTAATTTACTACAAGCTGACTAGTCCAAAGCCAGGGGAAATGAACATTCAGGTCATTACGGATACCCATACAAGTACATTGGTAGACAGCAAGTATAAGGTTACGCTCAAAGCGGTAGATGGAACAGTGCTTCCGCCCACAGGAACAGGCACATCTGTAGCTAAATAAAATTACAAGCCATATGTTATAGATATAAATAAAACCAGCGAGCCTCCAATTTGTGGGGGAGACTTGCTGGTTTTTTTCATGCCAAATGTTCATCGTTAGCCCTAAGCAATAGGGCATTCAAGCTTTAAATGCTGACTTTGCCAGTAAGTAAGTCATTTTGCGCAGGAGGCGTAGCAGAGATTGAATCTGATTCTGTTGCAACTGTTCCCGACTGGAGCTGATACATTTGGAAGTAACGCCCGCCTTGGGCCATAAGCTCGTCATGGCTACCCCGTTCAACAATTTCACCCCGATGCAGCACCAAAATTTGGTCCGCACTGCGAATGGTGGACAAACGGTGAGCAATGATAAAGGTCGTACGTCCCTTCTTGAGCACCTCAAGAGCGGATTGGATGAGCGCTTCCGTTTCGGTGTCAATATTGGCGGTAGCTTCATCCAGGATTAAAATTGCGGGATCAAAGGCTAGCGCACGAGCGAAGGAAATAAGCTGGCGTTGCCCGGCTGACAAGGTACTGCCTTTCTCAATAACGGGCTCATCAAATCCTTGCGGCAAATGGGCCAGTAATTTGTCGGCTCCAACATCATGCAGTGCTTTATTCACCTGTTCTCTCGTGATTCGGCTGTCTCCGAGACTGACATTGGAGGCTACCGTACCTGTGAACAAATATGGATCTTGAAGAACAATACCCATATGATGGCGAAGCCATTGCTTAGGGATGTCTTTGACAGACGTTCCGTCAATGGTGATCGTTCCTTTTTGCGGATCATAGAACCGGAATAGCAGGTTGATAATCGAACTTTTGCCTGATCCGGTATGTCCAACAAGGGCAACTGTTTGCCCGGGGTGTGCTGTAAAGGAAATATGTTTAAGTACATCATCCTTTTTGTAAGCAAAGGAAACGTCGTTAAACTCTACCTGGCCTTTGTAGCGCGGCATCGTGCCGTCCGTCACTGGCTCTCCAGTTTCGTCCATCAACTCAAATACGCGTCCTGAGGATACGATGGAAGTATCCAGTACGGCGAGTTGGTTGACCATCCCCGTCATAGGTTGGAACAGTCGTCCCAGCACATCGACGAAGGCATACAATACGCCTAGTGAAACAGCACTACCTGTCGTTCCGAGCGCCTCAGATCCGAAATACCACAACACGACGGCAAAGGCGAGATTTCTCAACACGTTGACTAAATTGTGCGAAGTGAAGGCGTTCAAATTCAGCATTTTATTCTGATGCTTCATATAGTCATCATTCAGTTCTTCAAACTCTTGCTGCGTTTGTTTCTGGTGTCGGAATACGCGAATAATGGACATCCCTTGAATCGATTCATTGATAATCGCATTAATTTCACTGAGTCTGGACCGAATGATCGTATTATAACGGGTGGCAACCTTGCGATACAATACAATCCACAAGATCAGTAACGGTACAATAAACAGAGAGATAAGACCCAGTCTGAAGTCCAGCAAAAAGAGTGCAACATATACTCCTGCCATCGTCACAATCCCAGAAGTGAAATTTGAGAGCACAGCCACAAACAAATCTTTGACTGCCTCAGTGTCATTCGTAACACGGGATACGACTTTGCCTGCAGGCAAGTTATCAAAAAAGTAAACTGGCAACCGCTGGATGTGCGCGTAGAGATCAAGCCGAAGCTTTTGAATGACCTTGTTCGCCGAGGATTGCAGCCAGTATGTTTTGCCGAATTCAGCAAAAATGGAAATAATCAGGAAGAAGCAATACCAACCAATCAGCTGAAAAATACCGGGCATTTCCGGTTTGTAAAAGCTATACAGTTCATCAGCTGTCAGTGCCTTAGCTTCATAGCGAAAGGTGTCGGAGCCGCGTGTCACAGTCAGCGTTCCGTTCGTAAAGGAGCGATTACCGTCAGCCACTTGAACCGAGCCATCCACAAATACGAAAGATTTTCCAACTTGTAAAATCCTCGCTTCGCGACCTTTAGTCTCCCCGGACTCAAAGCGATCTTCACGCTTAAAGTGGGTTCCCGCATAGCTTACGGTGCCGTCCACACTAGTTGTTTCATAAAATGGTTTTTCAATAGCGAGCATATGGTCGTCGATCATCGTTTTGGCGATGAAGGGACCAGCCAGCTCGGCGGCTACTCCGATAGCCAAAGCGATGAGAGCGGCGATAAAGCCTGCTTTGCTCGTCAGCGCGTACTGGAATAGCCTTTTGCCGATATTGGGTTTCATTAGGATACCTCCCCTGAGGTCAGATCAGATTCCACTTGTTGCCGTTCATACTGTTGTCGGTACCATCCGTTAGCCTGAAGCAGCTCGCTGTGGGTTCCTTCCTCAATAATGCGTCCTTGCTCCAGCACGACGATCCGGTCTGCATGTTCTACAGCGGAGAGGCGGTGGGTGGAGATCAGGGTCGTTTTACCCGAGCGTTTGCGTCGGATATTGTCAATAATTCTTGCTTCCGTCCGGGCATCTACTGCAGATAGTGCATCGTCTAGCAATAGAATATCCGGGTCACCGATAAAGGCACGTGCCAACGAAACGCGCTGCTTCTGGCCGCCGGACAGAGCGATACCTTTTTCTCCGACCAGTGTATCCAGCCCATCAGACAGGGTACCTAAATCCTGATCGAAGGCAGCAGTACGGATTGCTTCCATAATGTCGTCATCATCTGCATGAGGTTTCCCGAACTGAATGTTCTCGCGCACCGATTTGGAAAACAAAATTTGCTCTTGCGGCACGTAGCCGATCCAGCTGTGTAGTTGCTCTACTGCAATGTCCTCCAAACGTATGCCGGAGATTAAAATATCACCGCTACCCGTCGGATATTCATGCAGTAGCTGTTTGAGCAGAGTGGATTTCCCGCTGCCGGTTCTACCGACAACGCCCAGCGTTTCTCCGCGTTTGAGCTCCAGACTCACATGTGACAGATTGTCAATAGTAGAGGTAGGGTAACGGAAGGTGACGTCTTTCATCCTGATGGATTCGAGGCGGTCTACTGGAACAGGTTGAGCTGCATCCTGAACGTCTGGCTGGACATCGAGAGTTTCATTGACCCGGTCCAGGGAAGCGCTACCGCGCTGCATAATGTTAATCAGCTCTCCAATGGCAAACATCGGCCAAATCATCATTCCTAGATACATATTAAAGGAGACCAATTCGCCTAGCGTGATATCGTTATGAAATACCAGATAAATACCATACCCGAGTCCAATGACGTAGCTAAGTCCTACACATAAACGGATCGTCGGTTCAAAGAGAGCATCCATCCGGGCGACAGCCAGATTTTTACGAAATACATCGTCAGTAATATCAGCGAAACGCTTTTCGTCCATTCGCTCTTGCACATAGGCGCGAATGACCCGGATACCAGCCACGGATTCCAACACCTGATCGTTCATATCACCAAATGCATCTTGTGCCAGTGTGTAACGCTCGTGAACGGCTTTACCGTAAATGCTCATAGCCAGTGCGATAAAAGGTAGGGGCAGGATAGCTGCCAGTGTCAACTTCCAACTGATTAGGGTGCCCATGGCAACTAATACCACGCTCAGATAGACCGTAGAGTCTGTCAGTGTCAACATGCCGAAGCCTGCTGTACTTGCTACGGAGCGAAGGTCGTTCGTAGCACGAGCCATCAGATCGCCAGTGCGATTACGTTCGAAAAATGGAGGGGTCATCCGCAGTAGATGATTCATAAAGCGGGTGCGCAGTAAGCGCTCCACCAGATTGGCACCACCAAACAGCTTGTGCATCCATATGTACGTAATGTAGTAGATGACGGCTAGAATGCCTATGATGTACAAAATATAACGCCAAAGTGAGGACCAAGAAATTGAACCACGCACAATCTCATCAATGGCACTACCTAGCAGCCGAGGTGGAGCAAGCTCCAGCACACCAACGGCTATCAGCAAAAACAGTCCAATGGAGTATCGGCTTCGTTCTCTTTTAAAAAACCAGCTTAAATTTTTAAGTACTGAAAACAAGAGGAATCCCATCCTTTCATGACAAGTTCATTCGAGAGTTGTGTACCATTTTGAAGAAACAACAGGGCTTGCTGCCACAAGTAAGATCCGACAACAGGCGCAAAAAAGGCATACCGTCCGCAGACGATATGCCTTAAATCTCAATATCATATGGCGCGCAGGTATTTTCAGCACACTCACCACTGAAAAACTGCTCAAACGCAGGCAGCCACTCGTATTAAACCATACAACGTGAATGGCCCAATTCTGAAGGATGCGACAGGGGAGATGCTCCGGTATGAAGTTGTTGTGTTTGTAGATGTGGGTAAAATGCAATAGGAAATTTTAGCACCGGTAACACTCCTTTCTTCCTCAAAATGGGTTCATTCTAACATGAGTAATCGTTCAAATTGGTAATAAATTTCAAAATGGATCTCGTATGGTTGAATCTTAACACCCTTTTTTGCGAATTGTCAAACCTTTTTCAAAAATATGTATTTGGCTTGTCCAAAAAACTGGCTGGGTTAGGACGGTTGGTGGTCATTCTAAAAAATGCTATGATATAGTTAGCAGACGCCATTGTATAAGGAGATGAGAATAGCGCATGAGCATACAGGTAACTGAACCTGCGGCACAGTGGTATATTAAGGAGCTTGGTTTGAAACGTGGAGATTCGATCCGTTTTTTTGTTCGCTATAGCTCTGGCGGTGGGTTGCATCCAGGCTTTTCTCTGGGAATTGCCGTAGAGCCTCCGCAGCACCCCGTATTACAGCATGAAGCGGCTGGCATTACGTTTTATATGGAGGACCAGGATTACTGGTATCTAAAGGGCCATCATCTGGAAGTTAAGTATTTGGAGGAACATGATGACATTATTTATACCTATGTTGAGGATGGACAAGCTTAGTGCTCCACTGTCAAATCATAGCGTGCAAATAGTTGTTCTTGGACATGAAAAGCGGCGGAGTATCGTGTTACAGGAGATGAACCTGTACATGATGCTCTGCCGCTTTTTTGTGGTTAAGGCAGGTATGTCGTATGTTAAGGGTTGTTAAGTATCGGGCCATCGAGTGCAAAATCAAAATCATCAATGTCGTACACATGTACAGGTACGGAAGCTTCGATAATGCGGTGAATCCAGTCCAATTGATCCGTCAGAATAGGTAATGATTCACGCTGAGCTGTCAACACCAGTTCAGTCTCAATTGGATCAAAATATTCTCCGTAATGTGCTGTATCAACAGCATTAATGATTATGAGTGATGTATTGGCATCGAATAGAATAGGCAAGCTCTTGGCCCAAGGCATCTGAAGGGCACGCCGAATTTTTTTCTGATTCAACGGTTCTTCAAAATAACTGATCAACTCGCTTACCTTCCGCTTCACATGTTGATCGTCCATAGGATTATCCATGAGCGGCTCTGCGCTATCTTGGAATTCGTATAGCTCTAGCAGTGATGTGTAAGGCACTATATATTCCACAGGGTCGGGAGATGTAAGGAGTTGGCCGTATATAGCCACCATTACAGCTTCCGTTACAAATTGTCGAGACATCGGTCAAGCCTCCTGCATTTACCAAATTATGCGATATGAGTATACCACAAAGCGGGACTGAATTCAGCCCGACATGCAGATTGCTATCATTTATTCCTATATTTGTTGGACGAATTTAGCTGCGACCGATTAACAAGGAAAGCAATCCGGCGGCAATTAGAGGTCCAACAGGAACTCCTTTAAAGAAGGCAACGCCAATGACGGTTCCGATCAGTAGACCTGTCACAATAATGGGCTGTCCAGACATCAAAGTTACTCCGCGGCCGCCAAGATAAGCTACCAGAATCCCAATACCAATCGCGAGCAATGATTTCCAGTGCAGGAAGGACTCCATCACCTGATTGATGCTGATTTTACCGCTGGCTAGAGGGGTCATGACCCCAATCGTCAAAATAATAATACCGATCGTCAGGCCATACTTTTCGAGCCAGGGGAAAGCAGAATGAAAGCTGGTTACCCGCAGCAGCAGTAATACAACCATGGCAATAGTCACGGTAGAGTTGCCACTAACAATCCCAAGACCAGCCAATACCAGTAAGATAAGTGAGCTGTAATCCATACAGATGTTCTCCTTCGTATATTTAGCTTTGGATATGCTCCGCGATTTGACGTCCGTGCCAGCGGCCTGTTTCAATAAACACTTCATTGGCATTGCTGCCTGAAGCGATGACCCCCGCGACATATATACCTGGGATGTTCGTTTCCATCGTGTCAGGATTAAATTCTGGTTTGTCCAGATCTTCAGTCATATGAACGCCGACAGATTCCAGTAGTTTTCGTTCCGGATGAAATCCAGTCAGTGCCAGTACAAAATCATTTTCGAGTCGGAATGCTTCAGTGTCCAGCGGAGTGACTACGACATGGTCTGGATGAATTTCGGTAATGCGTGCGCCTAAATGCAGCGTGATCTTCCCTTTTTGTACCATACTGTCAAACAGTGGACGAACCCACGGCTTGATGTATTGGGACAACTCGCTTCGACGATATACCATATCAATCGTAGCTCCGACCCGCACCAATTCCATCGCAGCATCTACCGCAGAGTTACTGCCACCGATAACTGCGACCCGGGTTCCTGTGTAGGGATGGGCTTCGCTGAAATAGTGAGTGACTTTATCCAATTGTTCCCCGGGAATGCCCAAATAGTTCGGATGATCAAAATATCCTGTAGCCACAACGACATAGCGTGACGAATACGTTTTGGTTATTTCTCCTTTGCTCAGGGTATGTACGGTAAATGTACCGTCGTCCTGGCGATGAATGGACTGGGCCTCCTCATAATGCTGAATGTTCAAGTTATAGTGAGTGGCCACCTTACGATAGTACGCCAGTGCTTCATGACGAAAAGGTTTGTCATTAGGGGTGCTGAATGGAATATCACCGATTTCCAGTAGTTCGGCGGTACTAAAAAACTGCATGTTTGTCGGA
Source organism: Paenibacillus sp. FSL L8-0158 (assembly GCF_038592965.1). Lineage (GTDB taxonomy): Bacteria > Bacillota > Bacilli > Paenibacillales > Paenibacillaceae > Paenibacillus > Paenibacillus polymyxa_D. The sequence goes on from NZ_CP151949.1 coordinate 2,288,384, forward strand.
TACAGAAAAATGGAGTGAACGATGTTGCTTTTTTCAATAATGACAGTTTGCAAACCTCTGCGGCTGCATTCGATTGCAGCGGATAGTCCGCAGGGTCCGCCACCGATAATGATTACGTCGTGCATTTGGTTGAACCTCCAGTTGTATTGGTTTATTACGCCAGTTTTGTAGGGTTAACATTATTTTGACGATTAAAAACGGATCTCAGGAATGAAGCAAATCGCTCAGTATGTGAGAAGTTTTCAAATAATAATCCTACCGCAATGCGAACACAATATCCAGCCGTTTTCAGAAAGAGATGACAGACGGTGAAGATTGACAGTCACATTTAGTGAATATATAATTAGATATATATCTAATTTATGTGATTGAAGTTCGTTTGCATAGCGAGTATGTACTAGTGAAAAGAGGTGCAATAACGATGCAACTGGATAAAATGGTCAATTATCATAAAGCGCTTGCTGATCCAACACGAATGCGGATATTACTTCTTTTGTCCCGTGGGGAGATGCATGGCCAAGCTTTAGCGAAAAAGCTGAATTTGTCCCAGCCGACTGTTACGCATCATGCTTCCAAACTTCGTGAGGCTGGGTTGATTAAGGAACGACGTGATAAAAACACGGTGTATTTTACACTGAATCCAGAATTGATCCGGCAGCATGCCGAGGCGACGGTGCGATTTATTTTTGAAAAAGGAGAGGGGGAGGAAGAGATGTCAGAGTTGAATGAAACGCTAGAGGCATCGGTCTTACGCAATTTTTTTTCCAAGGACGGCAAGTTGCGCCAAATCCCTGCGCAGTATAAGAAAAAATTGATCGTACTTCAGATGCTGGCAGAAAAGCTGGAGCCAGGCCGCATGTATCCTGAACGTGAATTAAACGAGTGGATCAAGCAATACCATGAGGATTTTGCAACGATTCGGCGTGAGCTGATTATGCATCAGTTTATGTACAGGGAACGGGAAATGTACGAATTGAACCCGCGTGAGATGTGGACGCGCTGGGATCAGGTACGCTAAACAAAACTTGACAAAGATTTCAAAAAAGTTTCGTAGCCGCCTTGACAGGCAATTGATGGACTTGTATGATAAAGGAAATTTTAGGAGGAGGCGATGTTATATGCGTACGAACATGAATGGATGGGTTCAACAGCAGAATGACTTGTCTCCCGCACGGACGATGCACGGCTAAAGACTGTATAGATCTATAGTCTTGGCTTAGCAGTTGGTTGGACAGTAGAACCAACGAAATCCGCAGGGAGTGATTCCCTGCGGATTTTTTATGGTTAGGCGTCTTGTTATCCAGTTGTTGGTTCTGGGGAGTGGTCTGTGAGAGACTGCTTGCTTAAGTGAACGAACGGATCGCATCGACCTGAATCGTATACCCTCCGCAGGGAAACCCCTGCGGATTTTTCGCGTTGTTTGCATGCGGGGAGAAAAATGTACACCTAACAAATAACATTACGATCAAAAATGAACAATGAATTCAGGAGGAAAACAATGAGTATACATGAATACGGTTGGTCTGATTACTGGAACGGTTTTTGGGACCAATGGAAGCAAAGCTTTGAGGAACGCACAGGAAATACACAGGTACGTCCTGCCCGCTTGATTGCCGATTATGGACAAAAGGTGAAGCTTATCACAATGGATGGAGAACGCTGGGGAGTGGCTTCAGGTAAGCTACGACATGCTATTGTCGATCCGGCGGAAATGCCTGCTGTAGGGGACTGGCTAGCAATCACTACGCCAGATGAAGTGTCGGATGCAGTCATCCATGCCGTCTTGCCGCGGAAAAGTCGAATATCTAGACAGGCCGCGGGCTTTGAGACGAGGGAGCAGCTGATCGCTACCAATGTGGATACGCTGTTTCTTGTTAATGCGCTGAATCATGATTTTAATATGCGCAGACTGGAACGGTATTTAATTATGGCTTGGAACAGCGGGGTAAACCCGGTTGTCGTTTTGAGTAAGAGTGACCTTTGTGAAGATGTCGAACAACGGGTTGCTGAAGCGGAGGGAGTTGCCCCTGGTGTACCTGTTATCGTTATTTCTGCTTTGCAGAATGAAGGCAGAGAGCAACTGGAGACGTTTCTTCAGCCTGGCTCTACAGTTGCTTTGACAGGCTCTTCCGGTAGTGGCAAATCCACGATAGTAAACTGGCTCTCCGGGTCTGAGGTTCAACTGACACAGGATGTGAGGGAGGAAGACAGTCGGGGCAGGCACACAACTACTCACAGACAGCTTTTTCCTATCGCAAAGCAAGCCGTTTTTCTGGATACACCTGGTATGCGCGAGCTTAATCTATGGGATGATTCCATGGGTGTCGCTCATACCTTTACGGATATCATGGAAACGGCGCAGCAATGCCGTTTTGCAGATTGCAAGCATAAGGGCGAAGCTGGATGTGCAGTGGAGGAAGCTATAGAGAGAGGGGAATTGTCGGAATCCAGAGTGAACAATTATCGCAAAATGCAGCGGGAACTGGAATATCAGGCGCGTAAGGAAGCAGACCGGCGCAGGAAAGATAGCCGTTCAAGCACAACACCGGGTCGTAGGGATCAGCGAAGCGGCTGGCGACGTGATGTGGAGTGGTGAGCCGAACTACAGTGAAGTATCAAATGTAAAAATATAAGAAAATCTATGTTGTAGTCGGCATATGGTAATAAAGGGGTGAATATATGCCGAACTACAGCATTGTGGTGGATTTATCGGATCGTCGTTTATATTTGAAGGATGGAGATCAGATTGTTCTTAGTTATCCAGTCGGTATTGGCAAGCTGGCTACACAGACACCGCATGGGCAATTTACGATTATTAACAAACAACCCAATCCCGGCGGTCCTTTCGGAGCGTTCTGGATGGGGCTGTCCAAGCCGCATTATGGCATTCACGGCACCAATGAGCCATGGTCCATTGGCAAGATGGTGTCACATGGCTGCATTCGAATGCAGAATAAGGATGTGCTTGAGCTTCAGGAGAAGGTAAGTATAGGCACGCCAGTCACGATACAGCCGTAGCGGATAGACGACATGAGACTCTGTATCTACTCATACGTGGAAACTGCGTCATAGGCTGTATCTGTGAAGCGTATTTCATGGCGAACGGCCGTAACTTTAGGTTAGATACTGCGTTTAGTTACGATTTGGGTTGGATAGGGATACGGGCTTCAATCTGTTTGGAGCCCTCTTTGTCGTTTGCAGATTTGACTAACGGTCCCGAAAGATGTTCTCCCTGTGCACCGTAAGTCTGTTTGGCGTTGACCCATATATCTTCGTTTGGTTCGAAACTTATGACTATGGTGTAGCGGTTGGCAAGGCTCGGCTTTTTGACCCTCATGCTGAAGGAGCCGTCAGGCATAACTTTGGTTTGATCATCGTAGCCAAACTGCCATCGTCCCGGAAAATCAATCGTGAGTTTGACGTCCGATCCTTCCAGCAAATTGCTGCGCGCATATACATGATAATAGTTCCCCTCTTGCTTCACATCAGGCTTAATCCACACTTGAGGGCTACCGTAGTCCTTAGGTTTGTTCCAGACTGGCTTAACTAAAGGGGTATCGCGTTCTTGTTCAGGATCAAATTCAGCCCCAATCCGAACTTCATGCAAAAGTTGTTTGTTTTCTTCGTATTGATATACATAAGGACCTTCCAATTTGTTGCCACCGCTGCCATAAAGATTGCGTATTTCATTGTTTTGGTCATCCGGACGGAACAGAACAGTCAGATCCATACTGCCCTGTATTCCAGGGCGTTGTACCTGAAGTACAAAACTTCCGTCCTTTTGAATGATGGTCTCATCCGTGTACCCTGTTAACAGGGAGTTTCTGACCGCAAGATTCCCTTTGATCCGTGCTCCGGCGGGGAGGTTGGAATGTCCTGTAACCTTCACGGTGTTTTTATCAATGCTAACGCCACCTGATATTTCGACATAGCTGCTGCCTTGCTGATGGACAGGTGTATGATTGGCAGCTCGTTCATCAAGGGATGATGCACCTTGGTTGGGATTACCCGTTACGGTGTAGGCACGTGCTTCAGCTTCATGTTGGGCTATACTCCGGGTTGAAGCTTTTTCCCTGCTGCATGCAGCCAGCATCGTTAGAATTAAGAATGCAAATAAAAGGTTGAAGCCTATTTTGGTAATCATGTGTTTACTCATGGTTTTTGCTCGCTCCTTGTCTAATAGCTTCCAGGCTTAACGTGATAAAATTTTCGAAACTTTATGTATTTACCCTTATTAAAGGGTATGTAATCCCGCCTGCTTTATCCTATAAGGAACGTACCTGTTTAAACAACAGACAGAATGGTTAAAAATGGATAGCCTGATCATCCCCTTGAAAAGCAGGGGCAGCTTGCTGTAAAGGAGCCTGAGTCATATGTCCATTGACCGTTTTATCATAAAAAAGCTGGACAACTGCCGGGAAGAGCATACACGCGCTAATTTACTAGAACTGTTTAGAATACGGATTGAGAAGGCGCAGAATAAGGAACGAGGCGGTAAAAAAGGTTATCGCAGAATACTTTAAATAGAGTCTGATCAAATGCATAAGCTGCGGTAAGTCACATGTATCATGTTTCAAAGCTGCTGATATGGAGAGGTGCTGAAATGCCCCTCTCTTTTTGTGTGTCTAAAGTGAACAAAAAAAAGTCCCTCTTAATAGAGGGACAATGCCAATGAATCATTTTCACTAACGCTATGCAGGATAGCTTCACAACCGACAATCTCTATACTGATCAAAGAGTTAAGACATTTTTGAAGGGCACGCTTGCCGCTGGAGATTTTATTCTCCAAAGTGTTACTTAGAAGTTTTAATGTTTTTTGTACTGGTTGCTTATTTTCTTGATTGAAGTATACGGGAATACGTTTGTTTTGAAATGTAATTAATGTTCTCACAAAAATCACCTCGCCTGAGTTATTTCATGGCTTAATTGTAGTGCCCGTTTCTTAAAATTACCTTAAAAACACCTTATAAAAACATAAAGGTCTGAAAAATTTACAAAGTGTTCACAACAATCTAGGTAACAATCGAATTTAGTTCTAACTAATCGACAAAATGACGTATATACCCATATTAGAACGGTTTAAATACGTATTATTGATACTAATGACTCTACTAATGCCATAAAATATGACTAAAGTCGCTGTTTTATTTTTAGAGTGGGTATTTTGTAACAAATTGACAGTCTAATAGTCGGATGCTACAGTTACGATAGCCATATTTCCGTGGAAATAGGCTTTTTGCGTGAACTTTACTATATATTAAGGATCGGGAGGGATGACAGATGATCCTGACCGTGCTTTCAGGACGACAGGAAACAGAGTGGTTTGACATCGAGGTAGCTGATGAATACTCGGTGGAACATTTAAAGCTGATGCTGGGTGTGCGCATTTTCGGCGAGCCTCCGGCGGAAGGCATGCAATATATTATGGAAGCAAAGTTCCCGGAAGGGCTTTGGTTCAGGGTGGGAGATAACCAGCTACTTACAGGATCCGGCTTGCGGGAAGGCTGTACTGTGCGTATTCAGCGCGCTTTTTCGACAACTCAGGACGAAGCGCCTGTGTATGGAAGGCGTTCTCTGTTTCAAAATGAAAAAAATGGGTAAATACACACATGAAATTATATGAAACCTTGGTAAAATGAAATAGTAAGCGAAAAGGGGGACTTTTGTCTTGAATGCATTATACCAGCGATCCCCGAGATTAAGGCCCGCGCTCCGAGAGGAGAAGCTGGAGATTTTACGGCCTCCGGCTGAGCCGAGCAAGCCGTCTTTTTCTATTATATCTATACTTATTCCGTTAATGATGACGTTGGTGACTATAGGCTTTTACGTATATATGAGCAAAACAGGCAAGATGGGCAACAGTAACTATTTGATGTTCCAAATGGTCACTGTGGTCATGATGCTTACATCTTATACGATTCCTTTTTTTGTCTATCTAAATAATAAGAAGGAATACAAGCGCAAGCTAGAGGAACGGGACCGGATGTATCGGGAACAGCTCCAAAAGCATCGTGAAGAACTTGAAATGAAACGCGAGGAGCAAATTCGCACACTATATGAAATTCACGGTGACCCGCAAATATGTACTCAAATCGTCAAAAACCGCAACAGTTCACTTTGGGAACGATCACCGGAGGATGAGGACTTTTTGCAGGTGCGTATTGGGACTGGACAAGTTCCCTTTCATATAAAATTGCAAATTCCACGCCCAGACGGTTATGACCGAGATCCCTTGCTGGGAGCTGCGGATGAACTGGAAGAGGAATTCCGTCTGGTAGACGCTGCTTCCATTGCATTACCGCTATTTCAATCCAAAGTGGTTGGATTGGTCGGCGACCGGGAGCATACCCTTGCTGCGTTAAGAGTCATTTTGGCACAAGTGACGGTTCGTCACTCGCCAGATGAAGTGAAAATCGCTTCCTTCTATGACGAGCGAGAGGAAAGTGAATGGACTTGGATGCGCTGGCTTCCACATGTATGGGATGATGACCGAATCCAGAGAATGATGTCAGACCGCAGTAGTAGTGCACATCAATTAGCTGATTTTCTGTTTGCCAGACTGAACCGTCGTAAAAATAATCGCAATGATCGCCATGGTAAAGGGATGGAAGTCCCGTGTTATATCGTTGTTTTATCTGACACCCAGCTGATTGAGGAAGAACCCTTGCTGCCGTTGTTACTGGAGGACGGCCGAGCCATTGATGCGTGTACGATTGTGCTGGCTTCTCGTAAAGAGGCTTTGCCGATGCAGTGTCAGCTGATTGTGGAGGCTTCCAAAGAACAGGGCGTATATGCCCGCAAATCAGAATCGGCGGAGGTTGAACAGCAAAGTTTTAAACCGGATCGTTTGTCAAAAGAGGAAGCCGATACATTAGCGCGGTACATGGCTCCTATTCGCTTGAAGCGTTCCTCTGCTTCTGATATTCCCGCTGTGCTGCCTCTGTTTGATATGATGAGCGTAGCGAGTGTAGAAGAACTAGACGTGGCAGATCGGTGGCGACGTAACCGCCATCCTGATACCTTACCCGTACCGATGGGCGTGCGAGCAGGCGGCAAGAAGATTATGATTAACCTGCATGATAAGATAGAGCGTCAAGGACATGGTCCCCATGGCTTGATCGCCGGTACAACGGGTTCAGGGAAGAGTGAGGTTATCCAATCCATCGTAGCCTCGCTTGCTGCCGAGTTTCATCCGCATGATCTTGCTTTTATGCTGATCGATTACAAGGGTGGAGGCATGTCCAACACGTTCGTTAACTTGCCGCATGTTGTGGGTACGATTACGAACTTGGACAATAATTTGATTGAACGTGCCAAAATATCTCTTAAAGCAGAACTGGTTCGTCGACAGAAGATATTAAATGATGCAGGCAATTTACAGCATATTGATGAATATTACAGACTACTCCGGCAGCGGCAGGAACAACCGCTGCCTCATCTGGTTATTATTATTGATGAATTTGCACAATTAAAGCGGGATCAGCCAGAGTTTATGGACGAGCTAATCAGTATTGCCGCGATTGGACGGACACTAGGTGTCCATTTGATTTTGGCGACGCAAAAACCCGCAGGTGTCGTGGATGATAAGATCTGGAGTAACTCCAGGTTCCGCATCTGCTTACGGGTGCAAAGCGAAGGTGATAGCCGTGACATGTTGAAAATACCGAATGCCGCGTGGATTACAAAGCCGGGACGAGGATATTTCCAGGTGGGTAGCGACGAAGTATTTGAAGAGATGCAATTTGCTTGGAGCGGTGCGCCGTATATAGGCAACAGCGATATTTCTTCTGCACTACCTGTACATGAAGTGAGACTGAACGGAAAACGTGAAGCGCTACTGACGGGTGGCGAACGGGCAAGCTCAGGCTTAAAAGGAGAAGAAGCCCCTAAACAGCTTCAAGTATTTATTGATTATATTGCGAATGAGGCTGCTAAGGCAGGGATCGAACGGCTTCAGGGACCGTGGCTTCCGCCGCTGCCTGAATTGCTGGATTTAACAAATTTGCCGGCATGCACCGAAATAGATAGTACATCATCACCTTTGGAGCTGAAGGCTCTTATTGGTCTAGTGGATGATTTGCCGAATCAGCGACAGGAGCCAATTTATGCATCGCTAGATCATGGTCATTGGGCTGTGTATGGCATGCCCGGCATGGGGAAAACAACCTTTTTGCATACGTTGCTGATGTCCACGGCTCAGCGATTTGCTGCGAATCATTGGAACGGTTATATCATTGACATGGGTCGAACGATGCGCGACTTTGGGGAACTTCCCCAAATCGGGGCTGTTATGATGGCTGAGGAGGATGACCGGATCAAGCGATTGTTCCGTTATCTGTTCAAGATGGTGGCCGTACGCAAGGAAATGCTTTCCGAGGCTGGAGTCAAAACAATAAGCTCTTATCGACGTTCTGCTGTCGAGGATATTCCGCAAATTGTCGTAGTTATTGATGGATATCTTAATTTCCGTAATGCTTATCCAGATGAAAATGAACTGCTGGAATCTCTTTTGCGAGAAGGGGGTAGTCTAGGCATCACGTTTATCATTACAGCGAACCGGATTACCGATGTGTTTGAGAAATTCCGCAGTAACATACCGAATGCTGTTTCTTTTGAAATGTCCGACCCGAGTGACTATTACTATGCGGTAGGGCGACCAGCCAAAACGCCAGGACCGTTAATTCCAGGTCGCGCTCTGGTTAAAGGGCATGTTCCTCCGCTGGAGTTCCAGACGGCACTGCCTTCACCAGGAGAAGATGAGGCGGAGCGATCAGCACGGCTACGCCGCAATATTGCTGGCATTGTGCAGGAATGGAAAGGCAAGCACGCACCAGCTATCCTACCATTACCTGAGCGGATTCCACTATCGGAGCTGCTTCAGCAGTGGGATCGGACGAGTGGACCATCGGGCGCACTACCTTACGAAGTACCTGTAGGCCTACAGAGTGACGATCTTGAGCCTTTTCTCCTGAATCTGAAAGAAGGGCCCAATTTTATTGTGGGTAGTCCAATGGAGGGTGGAAAAACCTCCTTTCTAATGAGCTGGATTATATCGCTGGCTTATTACACATCACCCGATCAATTGGAAGTCTATACGATCGATACACGCTATGGAGGCGGGGGACTATCTAGATTACGACATCTTCCTCATGTTAAGGCTGCTGCTGAAAGTGAGGAAGAAATGGGACCTCTGGTACAGCAAGTGTATGATATTGTTCAACAACGGAACAAGGAGGGGAATGATCCCGAATTGCTCCTGGTCATTGATGATGCGGATATGTTAAGCAAGCAACTGAATGATTTTATGATAAAGGATCAGCTCTCCGCCATTGTACGGTTGGGACGTGATCGCAATGTGCATGTCGTGCTCTCGGGTGTGCCATCTGATTTTCCTACCTTTGGTGTGGACTGGTTTAATGATGTCAAGGCAAGCCAAAGCGGTATGCTATTTGGAACACTAGATTCGAATGATCTATCGTTCTTTCGTATCCCTTATTCGGAGGCGAACGCCGCTACTGGTGGACTAAAAGTCCTGCCACCTGGGCAGGGGTACTACGTACGGCGCAAATTTACCAGGATAAAAGCGGCAATTCCCTTCTCAGAGCAAGTGAGCTGTGAGGATTGGATAACGAAAATTCGTGACCGATGGCATGTTGTAGTTTGAAGGGAGGTGGCTCATAATGTTAACGTTTCAAGCTTCCAAGCAGAAGTTAATAACCCTCAAGGCGAAGGAACTGTTTTTTCTGGCAGGCGTATTGGGTTCTGACCGACTGCTTGGGGTGGAAGATCCGTTTAAGGGCTATCTAGCAGAGGAGTTGGCGGAAGAGTGGGAGCAAGTAAAAGCTACTCTTTTGGAAAAGGGTTATCTAAAGCGGGTAGATAAGGGCAAAGAGCTAGCAATGCCTCCTACTGTTTTTTCAAGAGTCGCTATCGCGGGATTATCCAACAGGGCTTGCCGTATACGCTATGTGCGGGGAGGTAAGCAATTTGAAGGCTATCTCCATTGCACGAACGAGCGTGTAGTGGAACTCGTGAAATCCGCTGATGAACCCGATGAGTATCGATTGTACGATCTGGGTAATGTGGAAAAGGCTTGCGAGACATTGATTGATAAAATGGGTTGGGTAGATCGACTTGTGCCTGAATCCCCCGCACTAATGTTCTCCAAGCAGGCGTTTAATAAAATTTACGAGCAATCGGCAGGGGAAAGTGTGTCTTTGATCAGCAGTAAACTGACCGAGGCTAGCGGAGATGCAGAGGGGTCTGCAAGACTGGCTCAGTCTTTGAGTTCCCGTGTAGCTGAGGGAGAACTGCAATTGCTGGTTTGGAACGGCAGGGAGTGGGAATCACAACGGGCAGCCTTTGTCCTGTGTCCTGCAATGAACTGGATATTTCGGATGAGCTCTAGTGGTAACGGGGACTGGCTGATTGCAGCTATGGCTTCAAGAGATCAGTTTGTGGATTTATTATTAAATTGGTTGAAACAGTCGGCAGTGAATGAAGAAGTGACAGAAGAAGGGTGATGGATATGCGCATTCGAGTTGAACCGGATGTGCTTCGGGGGCTTAGCGGGCAGCTACAGCATGCGGCGGAGCAAATTCAACAGTTAACAGCAGGTTTGGAGCAGGCGTTACAATCGCTGGATTGGGATGTATCTGCACGCGAGGCGATCTTGAATCATTGGATGCAGGCCAAGCGGATGTCAGAACAGATCCATGCTTACCTCCATACATCAGGTACACAACTGAACCGAAAGGCAGAGCAGTTTCAGTCTGTTGACCACAACTATCAAACGATACTGTCATTTGCCAGCCAACCATTGGGACGACCCGTCACGATGCTCGATTGGTCGAATCAGCAATCACCGTCTATTCTGCCTGGGCAAGCTTCGGAAGGAAGCAGCCTGATTTCTAACCCGCAGTCTGTCGTACATGCCATTGCTGGTGTACAGTCTTCGGATGTAGAAACGTTGCATCAGGATATTCTGATGCAGGCGTCTTCTAGCAGTCCGCAGGATTGGTATTTTACTGATCCGTCTACAGTAAGAGATCAGCCTGTCGCTTAGTTGGGATCGCGTTCCGGGACAATCTGGATCGATTGCAAAATTACTTGAGCTCGTTCCACAATTCCCGGCTTTATGGGACTTATTAGGTGTTTTTTTGTTAATATTATACTGTTAGGTGCTGTTTTATAGTTAAAAAGTGGGATTGTTACAATTAGGTCCTTTGCCTTTTGTAGGGAATTAAATAGCCATAGTACAATTTGAACCAGATAAACAAAAACATTATTTATCATCAAGGAGGACTCAAAAAATGGCAGGACGCATTTTAATTACCCCAGAACAGGTTGATCAGGTGGCTAACCAATTTAAACAAAGTGGTGAGCAAAGCCAGCAGATCGTTTCCAGTTTGACACAGTCCATCTCAGGTATGGAAGGTCAATGGGAAGGTATGACTAAACAACGCTTCTTCCAAGAGTTTCAGGAAGCTAGCAAACAAATGCAAGCTTTCGTAACGACTTTGAACAGCATCAGTCAAGAATTGACAGCTATCGCTAACAAATTCCGCACGGTTGACCAAACGAAATAAGTTGTCTTGCCTGATAGGCATTAACTTATCATATACCACTCTATTAAGAAGCAATATGTGAGCCATTCCTCACGGTTTGGCACAGGATGTTCAGGAAAAACCGGGCGATCTTCGGATACCCGGTTTTCTTGCCATCCATAGATGTATATAATAAGGTGAGGAAAACTAGCATACTGAATGATGTAAGGAGAGGGATGTTTCATGTCTTTTCAACCGAATCCGGGAGACGAATTGATCATAAACGGCACAGCTTATGTGGTTGGACGACATCCCGCTGCACCCGGTTTAGCCTATGCTCAAGCAGGGCGTCAGGGAATTGTATACCAGCTAAATGCCAAAAACGGAGCGCCACATGAGGCAAAAGCCCTTAAGGTGTTTTTTCCGAAGTTCCGCATCCCGGCTATGGTTTATCAATCTGAGCATATGGAAGCATACGGGGATATTCCCGGTTTGCAGGTATGCAAGCGTGATGTGCTCACTCCAGAAAGAAACGGAAGTCTGATTGCCGAGCAGCCTGATTTGCTGTATGCGGTACTGATGCCATGGGTTCACGGTATGACATGGTTCGATTGTCTCACAGATCAGCGTCAGCTTGAGGCTTCCGATAGTCTGGCTTTAGCCAGAGCATTGGCAGGGATCGGTTCAGCTATGGAGCAAAAAGGATTGGCGCACTGTGATTTATCGGCGCCGAATGTGATGCTTCCGTTTTTTTCTGAAGTGGAACTGCCTGAAGGCACGTCAGCTGTGGAATTGGTGGACGTGGAACAAATGTATAGTACTAAAATGGATCGTCCAGACGCTCTATTGGCAGGTTCGCCAGGGTATGCCGCCCATCGTACCGTCCACAGCGGGTTGTGGAGTGCGTATGCAGACCGTTTTGCAGGGGCAATCATTATAGGAGAAATGTTAGGCTGGTCTGACCGTGTAGTAGTCGACAAAGCGTGGGGCGAAAGTTATTTTGATCAGCATGAAATGCAGACGCCTTGCGAACGTTATTTTATTTTACGAAAATCGCTGGAATCTCGTTGGGGCAGCAAGGTGGTAGAATTGTTCAGCCGTGCTTGGGATAGTCAGGATTTAAGCAGTTGCCCTACTTTTGGCGAATGGCTGGTTGTACTTAATGCGGTTACTGAGCAGGAAATTTCAGTTGAGGCTATAGAACCGGAACCTGCTGCGACAGAAACAATAGAATCGGCAGCGGTGGGTGGCCTTTCCAGTGAAGCTGCATCCTCTTTGTCAGCGCCTGCACCGCTCAAGACTGAACAGGCTGCACTGCTAAATCAGGCCGCCCTGGAGCAAGGAGAGCGTGGGGTAACGGACAAGCTGTTCCGACAGGCACGTGATTTGGAGCAGCAAAACAAACCTGCTGCAGCGCTGGAAGTATACCGGTCGTTGTATCATTTTGTAGAAGACGGCAGTCCTTTGCATGTGGAGGTGTCAGCTGCGATCACAGGACTAGAGGAGCAGTTGAATCCCATGACGCCAGAGCAACCTGAAAAAACAAAAGCCTGGTATCGCTCCAAAGCGTTTATCGTGACAACTGCGGCCGCAGTCGTTCTATTGGCAGCTGGAATCCCAGCCGTGAATATTCTTGCAGATCAGTCCAATCAGCGGCAAATCGAGGCAGCCAAGCAGGAAGAGGCAGCGAAGGCTGCAAAGGCGGCCGAGGAAAAGCTGGCAGCCGAGCAGAAAGCGGCTCAAAAATTGCTGACGGAGAAACAACGACAGGAAGCGGAACAGCAGACCAAACAACAGGCACTTGCTGCTCAAAAGCAACAGGAAGAGCAGAAGAAACAGCAAGCCCTTATCGCTCAACAGGTTAAATATGAAGCTTATCTCGCTCAAAAGGAACAAAATAAGCAGGCGGCTGCCAAGTTGGCGAAGCAAAAAGCGTATGATCAACAGGCAAAGTATGAAAAATACTTGGCTTTGAAAAAAGAGCAGGAAGCTCGTGCCGCCCAGGAAGAGGCAGCTCGTAAGGCAGCAGCCGAGGCGGAACAAAAGCAAAAAGAGTCCATGCATGCACGAAACAAGGAGAACGTTCTTCAGCTTATTTCCCTGTACAACAAGGCGTATGCCTCTCAGGAAGGTGGCAGCGCTGCGAAGGCAAAGAGCTTTGCGAAGCGTTTTAGATCACTATATGATAGTAATCCTTCTTATTATCGTTCGGTAGGTGAAGTAGGATATCGGGCCTCCTCTATTTATAATTTTTTAGGAGATACGAATTTTAGACTGCCTAAAATTTAATATTTCATATGTTTATATATAGGCGGAATGATAGATACGAAACAGATGGAGATAGAAGGTAACTGAGGGGAGCATGTACAAACCATGAATTATACAATACAGGCTTCACAACGCACTCCCGCCCTGATCATTTACCTGATTGACATCAGCGCGTCGATGAACATGCTGATGGAGGGGCGGCGGCGTATTGACGTTGTATATGAAGCTATATCGTTGGCGATCCGGCAGATGGTTTTTCGATCAACCAAAGGAAATCGGCTGACAGCGCGCTATCGGATTGCGATTTTGGCTTATAGTGACGACGTGTATGACCTGCTGAATGGTGTCAAGGGAATTGATGAAATCGCGGCCATTGGTTCGTTGCCCGATTTGACGCCCAAACGGTTTTCAGATTCAGCAAAGGCCTTCTTGCAAGCTGAGCGTATTTTGCAAGCGGAATTACCAGGGATGCAGGACTGTCCTGCACCTTTGGTCTGTCATATGACAGATGGAGTTTCCACAGGTGATGATCCCGAACCGATTGCGAAGCGTATTATGAGCATGAGCGTACCGGACGGTAATGTACTGGTGGAAAATATATTTTTATCCGACAGGTTGCTGGAAACGCCTATTCAGGACCCCCGTCGCTGGAAAGGTCTGACACATAATACGCCGTTGCAGGATGAACATGCTGTGAAATTGCGTGATATGTCTTCTGTGCTGCCTGAAAGCTATCGGGAAATGCTATTTGAGGCAGATTATCAGTTAGGTGAAGGAGCCATTATGATGCTGCCCGGAACCTGTGCGGAGCTGGTGTCCATTGGGTTTCAAATGTCGGCCGCAACGCCTGTACGGTAAGGAGGTAAAAGCATGAATCCACCGCTGTCCCTGCTCCCCGCGAGCAAAAAAAAGGGAATGAATGCAAGGCTGACTCAGCAATTTGCTTACATAAGCTCTCAGACAGGCGATCAGCCTTTATCATCTCATCACAGTCGTTTTATGTGTCGTTATGGCTATGGAAGGTCTGCCGAATCTGCCAGTATGGGAGAAAGCGGACAGGATTTCGCCGCAGTACGTATTCATAAATCCGTCTGTTGTTTTGTCTTGTGTGATGGTGTCGGGCTCAGTTACCGAGGAGATTTTGCGGCCCGCTATCTGGGTTCTTCTTTACTGGATTGGATGGAACGGGGACAAGATCTGTCTGCTGATCAATTGAGAGTGTACCTTGAACGTTTGGCAGGTACAGCGGCAGAGGAACTGGATCGGCAGCCTTTGGATCACGAATCAGGCCTAATGCGTTCGGTATTGGAAGATAAACGTCGTCAAGGTAGCCAGTCCATGTATATTTGCGGTAAAATCGAACTGCCGAAGCGTGGCAGCCGTGGCCGTCTCCGACTTGCCTGGCAAGGGGATTCACGTTTGCGACTATGGAACGGTGCCGAAGAAATCAGCGAGCTGTTCGATCATACCTTCTCTACAGCGGAGCGCTGGTCTACAAGCCGTGGGCCGATTGGAGGGAAGCCTCATTGGTATGAAAGAAGCATATCCGCAGATATGCCGATGAGATTACAGGTATATACGGACGGTTTATCCGATTTGGACCCCATTCGCGAGCCTGTCCCTGATGAGCAGATACAGGTATTGCTGGATGCATCCCACACCGGGGGACTTGATGATGATGCTGCATTTATTGAGCTGCAGTGGTAAATGAATAAGCAAAAGGACGTTATACAACCATGGATATGGATGTATACGTCCTTTTTTTGATGAATACATAGAACATTACGATTCGTTAAGATATTTATAGAATGTAACGAGGAGGAGAAGGAAAGACGCGCTAATGCGCGTAATATTCGTACTTTTCTTAAATATCGCAAAGGAATAGCAAAAAATGCGCAAAAATGGTGATTATAAAGTATATCCTTTTGGGTAATCTTGTGATTATACAGATTACTGAAAGGGAGCGATACATATGAGCTACACATATGCAGGAGGCGCACGCTTTGAAGGAAAAACGGCTCTGATCACGGGGGCTGGTTCTGGCATTGGCAAGGCAACGGCCATTCAAATGGCTAGAGAAGGAGCGAATGTCGCTCTTTTTGACGTAAGTAATGAGCGTATTTTGGAGACAGAAAGAGAAATTAATGCTATACGTGAAGGGTCAGCGCGGGCATTTGACGTGGACATTGCCGATCCGGTGCGTGTGGAAAAAGCAGTTCTGGAAGCGGTTGAATTATTTGGCGGTCTGCATATCATTTTTGCTAATGCGGGGATTAACGGAGTCGTCGGACCGATCGAGGATCTGAGCATTGAGGATTGGCGGCAAACATTGTCCACGAATCTGGACGGTACCTTCCTGACGGTGAAGTATACAATTCCACATTTGAAAAAGAACGGTGGCGGCAGCATTATTATTACCAGTTCCATTAATGGAAATCAGCGCTTTACCAGCTTTGGGATGTCAGCCTACAGCACATCGAAGGCGGGTCAAACTGGTTTTGCTAAAATGGCTGCACTGGAGCTGGCTAAGTTTCGTATTCGTGTCAATGTCATCTATCCGGGTGCCATTTCGACGAATATTGATGAAACCACGGAGAAGTCGGAAGGGTTAAAGCAAATTACCATCCCCGTCAAGTTTCCTGAAGGAGGGCAACCGTTGGCAGATGGACCGGGTCAACCCGAGCAGGTAGCTGATTTGGTAACATTTTTGGCCTCAGATCATTCGCGTCACATTACTGGCGCACAAATTGTCATTG
This sequence comes from Paenibacillus sp. FSL L8-0158, assembly GCF_038592965.1. Lineage (GTDB taxonomy): Bacteria > Bacillota > Bacilli > Paenibacillales > Paenibacillaceae > Paenibacillus > Paenibacillus polymyxa_D. The sequence continues at coordinate 2,304,954 of NZ_CP151949.1, forward strand.
ACGGGGCAGAGTCGTTATTGTTTTAGAAATAGAGCATTGTCTGGGACAGAGAAATGTTTTGTGGTATCCTGAGTGTATGTCTTGGTTACGGTGCAAATGTGAAGCTCACATAAAAACCCTGGATCTTTCGCACCTCGAAATTTGTCGAAATGGTTTTAAATTAGCTTTCTTCGTTAGAAGTCAATAGTCGATTCAAGCTTTTTTGGCATCGTTTTTTTCGGAAATGCATGGAATTGATATCATTAGGGTATTAATTCCTTCATTTTCGCTGTCGTCGCACTCTATATGAGTGCGTGGATTGAAATTGACCCGGCATATCAGGCTGCTTTGCGCGAGGCACGTCGCACTCTATATGAGTGCGTGGATTGCGAATTTGTTGGCTGGTAAAAGGTTTGGTTTAGAACAAGTCGTGGTTCAGTACAGTCAGCATTTTTATTTTATAAACGAAGATTTGCACGAGGAGGATTATATGAATAAAAATGATGATCGTCATGATAACACCCCAGAATAAAGAAGGCAGTCGAAAATATAGACATACTCTTGATAAACTTTCTAATACATAAATAATCAGTCAAGTAAAACGCCGTTCGGAACGGAGAAAGCAATCACTATTTATCAAGTTTGTCCCTAATTGACAATGGAGTAGGTTGGGGTATTTTTATGAACGTAAGGAATTTGAAACTCACAAATCTAATATTTAATAGTAAAGCTGATCCTTTCTAGGATCAGCTTTACTATTGACCCATTCCACTCTACAAGTAAAAGTACTTTTTTACTTGTGAGTCTTTAGCGTTCTGCCCTTAAAGAGAATATACGACAGTTCATGTTTGATAATTTTATTATTCTCTATTGTTTTCACATAATCTATGTCATCTTCGCGAGTTACAATTTCATCCTTATCTATACTGGGCCTTTTACGATTTCTATTTTCCCCGGCCGTGCTATTGTCAGAAAAAATAAAAGTGGTATTTAAATCTTCAATGCCCTCACTAATCTTTTTCCCTGTCATATTCTTAGCTGTAATGGCCAGATGAATTTTTTCTCCCATGGTCAATTTGTACGATAACAACTGGAATGCATTTTCATTATCCACTTGTTCTCTAAAATGATCCAAATCTTCTACATTCTCCATCAAAGGTGTCTTCATTAATTCTTTCCCAGAGAGGGAATACAGTTTATTTTGCTGATCCCATTCCTGGTGTATGTCTAAGTGCTTAGTAAGTACCCCTAAAGGGACAAACATCGCATTTTTATAAAGCACAGGGACGGTATCCATCACGGACGAGCTCGAGTCGGTAACAATCTCAGTGGAGTTCATTTTAAACTCAACCTTGTGTGTTCCAAACTTAATTGTAGCCGTATTAGAAGTTGGGTTAAACGTAGTCTGTCCTCCCAACAAATCATTTATGGATCTCAAAGGTACCATATAGCGATTATTCTGATCAATATAAGGTGCTTTGGGGGCTGTGAACAAGACATAGTAATTGTTAATCTTCAAAAATGGAGTGTTTGGAGTTATACTCTGAGCTGACATTTTTCCTATATAGGGTAGAGAAAAACAAAGAAACAATGCACCTATAAGCATAATTCTGAACAACATCTTTCCCATAAAAATATCCTCCTTAAAAGAGAGGGGCTAGCAGCCCCTCATGGAATTCAATCTAAAAATATATTATCTGTTTCCTCTCCTCCATGTACGTAATCCACTACAACTTTACTCCGTGGCATAGAACAATAATCATAGGTTTGACTGTTTCGCCAAGGAATATTATCTTCTGAATCTTTACCAATGTAGGATGTAGCCCAACGAACTCTTCTAATGTATGATCCGTCATTATAGTCTTGTCGATCTTGTAGTCAGAAGGGACATAAAATTTCATTTGTACTTCTTGATCAGGCTCAAAGCGTGGCTTAAAAGTATAAGGCTCTTTTACACCTTCAATGAGCATGAAAGGAGCCCAGTCATTACATTCTGTACTATGCTGCAAACCAACATCAACTGCCAGCCTGGAAGAAATAAGGGACGTTATTGATCTCTATTTCATTGACCCTAGTGGAGTACAACCTAAGCAGAAAGTCCTCTCTATCCTGCGGTAGCATCTCGCAGAGGCTGACCAGAAGATCGGTGGGTTACAGCAATTCCGCGCTGATTTACAGGCCAACATCGAACGCTTCGAGCGCTGGTTCAAGGTAAGAGAGTAGCATTAATTTTTTCCTAGTTGCTCAGGGCGCACAGCTGGCGTCCCGGCCGGTTGAGACAGTAATGAGCAGGGGAATTGTTGCAACCATTTTATGGGATGATGCATCTGTCGAAAGCGTCGTCATGAACGAAGGCTTCTTAGAGAAGCTTGGAACAGGTGGTGTTCACATCTCGATGACAAGTGGACTCGCCCGTTCCTATGTCAAGTCTATTGTCGACCTTTTGAGCATTGAGCAGAGACAAGACTAACATCAAAATCCGGTGCGCGTTCACGAGATAATACCCGCTTTATTAAGCAATTCCAGTCTACAGATGTTAAGAAATTCATAGTACGGGGACAACCTGTTCAAAACCTGAGAAAAGACTAAGCTAACGGAGAACGTTAGTTTAACTTCGAAGAGGCTGCGCCACACGGTAGCCCCAACTTATTTTTTATCCGAAAAAATCATGTTAAACGCCAAGATTCACTGGTCTATTCAGTTAATTCTCCGATGCTCCTGACGGATGTGTCGGAGGAAAAGAACATATTACGTATCGGGTTCGCGGATTTCGCGGATTTTTGTTTTTATCGTGATACATGTTCTTTCCCAAGACATGAATCGGTACCCGAAAAGGACAAGAACTTATAATCTTATCCCATCCCTTTTTGCCTACTGGCGCCTCCTGATAGAAGCAATAGACTTGAACATCCGTTGAGGCTGTTAATTTTGCGGGATGGGAACGACCTCCTTGCGCACCTCGTCCGGCTGCGTCACGGTTAGCTTTCCAGACGAGTCGGTCACGGAACCGCCGACTGTATGCTCGAAGCCGATCCGGGTGACCTTCCCGTCCAGTCCGATCAGGCCGCTTTCCTCGGTGCTGGAATCTCCGGCAATGCCTCTGCTATAGAATACCAGCGGCTTGTCGATTTTCGGCGTCGGACCCGTACGGTCCTTCAGCTTTTCCTCCAGCAGCAGTTGAAAGCTATCTCCAATGCTTCCGTCAAAATGGGCCTGCCATGTCGCGACAAGGAAATCGTCCTTGTATTCGTAATAGGTCGCCGTCTCATTGCCCTCGATGGTGAAGAAGCGGAGTGCCTCTCCTTCGGGAAAGAGGAAGGCGGTGCTGTAATCCTCGGATTCGTGGAGCGTCCGCAGTGGCGTATGCTCGTAATGGGTTCCAGAGAACATCGCTTCCATGACCAGATTCCTGCTTGCGGCCAGATCGCCGGTATAGAGCGCGTCCCGCTGCTTATCGGAGAGTGGCGACTCGATGGCGACAGTGTTGTTTTTCCATTCCACCTTGTAGCCGTACTGCTCGGAGACGAAGCGCAGAGGCACGTAGACGCGATTATGGACGGCCTTCGCTGGCACGTCGAGCGAAATCGGACCCGACGAGGACGAGTTATTCCCAAACGTCTCGGTCGCGGCCGTCTTCTTCCCGACGGTCAGCTTAATCGTCTGCGACCATTTTCGGACGACCACGGTGTCCGTTTTCGCATCCCAATCGACGGCGGCGCCCAGTGCTTCGGAGACAGCTCGGATCGGCACGAGCACCCGTCCCTGATCGTAGATGGGGGGACTGTCGGTCGCGATCGGCTTGCTCCTCACCGTAATGCCAATATCCACGGTGGCGAATGCGGTTGTACCGACGGATAATGCACCGATGACGGCGAATGTGCATAGAAGCTTTTTCATAGTATCCACTCCTGTTCTCATGACGGCAGCGTTCTTTCCGAATGCATACCAGCAATCTTTATTCGTATGTTAGACGCGGGTGAACTTGAAAAAGTTTCCATCCATAGATTGGCTGACCACAGACTCATGGATCAGCTGCCTTGTTGCGCTAAACATTCCTGTAGAGCTTATTCTCTATATAAAAAAGACCACTTCAAGGTTGAAGTGGTCTGGTGTTCTGATCCCATTTACTCTGCAAGTGACTCAATCAATTTTGGAAAAGAGCCTCCAGCTCCTTTAGTAATTTTTCAGTTCTAAAATTGGTTGCGGCCATGTCCATTACACTCAAACAGATTTATATACAAAATTATAGCCAACTTAATATTTGGTGCTGATAGTGTGTACATACAATAAAGTTGTGTACTAAATTCCATAATTTTAAATTTATTCATTAGAAAAAATAGTACTCATCCTGCGTTACTCCACAAATGCGCCCGATTGTGGTATAAGGGATGACTCTAGGTATTGCATTTACATCGTTAAGCACAAAAATAAGATTTTAAAAACAGGAGTATTATTGATTGTTTCCAAACTGGATTTTACTTTTCCATTACGAATTGCACTTTCAATTGTCTTACGTAACCCTGATAAAATAAATTAAATATTTTGAAATAACAAAAAGTAAACACCCTATAAATCCTTATAAAAATCTTTAAAAATGCATATTTTACACTAAAAAATTTGCTTAAAATGAAACCGTACTACAAATCTTTGTTATTGACTAACAGGCTACTTCATCGATTCTAAAGCAATTGTTAGCAAAGAAGGAGAAGACATTATGAACAAAATAGTTGGAAAAGTTGCTGTTATTACTGGAGCAGGTGGCGGATTAGGTAAATATATTGCACTTCGTTTTGCAGAAGAAGCTGCTAAACTGGCATTATGTGATATCAATGCAGAAGGGCTTAACGAAACTACTGAATTATGTAAAAGCAAAGGTGCAGATGTATTTGCAAAAGCATTTGATGCTACTGATCTTAAACAGTCAACAGCATTTATTTCGGATACGGTTGCACAATATCAAACTGTAGATATTTTAGTAAATTTAGCGATGGCGATTGAGCCACCTCATTCGTTCTTAGATCATACGCGGGAGACTCTAGAACGAAGCTACCAGACGGGTCTTGTTACAACATGGGACTTTATGAAACTTTGCTATCCATACCTGAAAGAAAATGGTGGTAAAATCATTAACTTTGGCTCTGGAAGTGGGAATGAAGGACAAGAAGGCTATGCAGCATATGCAGCGATTAAAGAAGCAATTCGTGGTCTTTCGAGAGTAGCTGCGCGTGAATGGGGACCTGACAATATTAATGTAAATGTCGTAAACCCAGGTGCCATTACAGATGCGATTCAAGCATATTTAGACCAAATGCCTGAAGGTCAACGAGATCCACTTTATTTAGGTTTCTCACAAACTGCTATAAGAAGATTTGGCACGCCTTACGAGGATATTGCACCTGTCGTACTGTTTTTAGCGAGTGAAGACTCTAGACACATTACGGGACAAACAATCAATGTAGATGGCGGTGTCATTATTAACGCTTAATACCTTAAATGAAATAGATGGTGCATATTGCGATCTATGCTATTAATAGGTATGGGTTAATGGAGAGATAGACGCATCTAATAAGAAAAAACTGCTAATCTGCAATGGATTAGCAGTTTTTTTCGTGAACAATCAATTAATGATTGAGTGTATTTTTTCGGTACTGATTTGGTGTTACACCCGTAAATTTTTTAAATAGGCTTGAAAAGTGGCTTTGGTTATTGAAATGAAGCAACATACAAATGTTGGCTACAGAATAGTCCGTTTGGATCAATAATTTTTGTGCTTCTTTTATTTTTTCTTCTTGGATATATTTTCCGATAGGTTTGTTTGTTTCTTTTTTAAAGAGCTGCGATAAATAAACTGGATTTAAATGGACGAGGTCTGCTAAATCCTTTATCGAAATTTGTTCAAATATATGATTGAATATATAGTTTTTACAAGTATTCACAGCCTTAGAATGTGCACTTTCCCTATTTTCATTCATACGGTCAACTAATGAAAATAATAAGTTATCACCAATTAATAAAACTTTTTGTAGGTCAAACGTTTCTTCAACTTTTTGAATGCTAATATCGCTCATTGTATAGGCAATTTCAGGATAAAGACCGCCTTCAATAGCTGCCCTCGTCGCAAGTGCAATATAAATGATGATTTGATTTTTAATGTTACGAAGGTGGCTTTTTTTCGAAAGTTGACTCAATCCCTCCATTTCAATTGATTCTAAATGCTGTAACAGCTTTTCCTTCTTGCCTTCTTTCACATATTGCCATATTTTCTGCTCAGTTTTATGGTCTAAATGAAAAGACGTTTCCAGACGAAGATGCCGTATTGCTTGTTCAATATGAGTGGGTTCAATTTCGTTAAAATTCATTAATTGAGATCTCACTATTTCTTCATCCATAGGCTCTTGGTAGATTAAAAAATACGTGAGTGAACAAAGCGATACAATTTGTTTTTGGTTTAACAGCTCTAATTGACTGTAATAATGGCATAACTCTTGCTGATAACTAGAGGATATTTGATGATCATGCATAATACCATTTACGGTGTTCTCGGTAACCTCAAAGGAAGTGAAAGGTCCGATTATTATCGTTTCTGTGGAAGATGAATGAAATACAATGAGCGTTTCTAGATAGTTTGTTATTCTAATCAAAGGAACGTTTTGTTGATCGCCAGGTTGAATGAGCCTGTTTATAAATGTTTCTATTGAATCAAAAAGAGGATGTCTTAGCTGTTTTCCACTTCTAGTAATACGATGACTTTTATTCTTAAAATAAAAAGAGGAATATTGTATGTGTCATAGATCAATTGAGAGATATATTCTAAGTTTTGTTTCACCATTATTGCCACTCCTAAATTGATTAAGTAACCTTTCAGTCAATAACTAAGATTTATAGTATAACCTCATTATTGCTATAGACCATGAGTTTCTATGATTGACGTTGAAGTACCCATAACATCGATCACTTTTTCTTTTGGAGATCCTAGAGTAAAAAAAAATGGTGTTTTCTTCTGTAACCCTCTATGGACAATAAAGTAGAGTTCTTGGTCTCACAAAATCATCATTTTCATTCGAGCATATACAATAATATTGAGTTTTGAATTAATTATCAATTACCCTTATTGCTCTAAAAGAGTTCTTATGATGTAACCTACCGTCGGGTCTCTTTAATTTTGAGAACACAACTTTATTGTATTTTTTTCAGTTAGAACTCAACTTTATTGTTCAGAACTCATCTTTATTGGGTTTGATCAGATAGCTCCTGCAAAGGCCTAATTCCTTGAGCTCACCGTGCAGTCTGACGGAAGAACAACATGTCTTCCACGCTTTCATGCCGCTGCTCGCCTTCTTACAATCCATAGGCTCCCAACCGAAAACATAAAAAACCGAACCTTTTTTCCATCGAGCGACAATATAGGGTGTAAGCTGCTTACTCAGGAGGGCCCTCTGAATGCAAAGTGAATCTATGTACCACGTGCTCACAAAAATGATCGAAGGAGATCAGCAGGCGTTTCATACGTTGTATGATGCCACCTACAAGGATGTCTACCGGACCGTCTCTTTTCTGGTGGATCATCCGCAGGATCGCGAAGATATTATGAATGAGATCTACATGCAAATGTGGACCTCGCTTCCCAACTACGATCCGAATCGTCCTTTCCACTTCTGGCTGCACGGCTTGGTCATCCGACAAGTGCAAAGATTCCGGGTGAAAAGCTGGAGGAGATTCCGAATTTTCGAACGCATCCGTGTCTTTTCTCGGGAAGAGTATCATTGGGATCAGCCCACGTTGAGGATGGATGGGACAGACCCCGAGATATCGAGGGCCATGCACAAGCTGACCGATAAACAGCGAACGGTGATCATCCTCCGCTTTTATCACGATTATACGCTGGAGGAGATTGCGACATTACTCGATATTCCGCTGGGTACAGTCAAGTCCAGATATCATGCCGGCCTGCAGTCGCTTCGAAAACAATTGGGAAATCTCCCGTTGGAAAGGATGGAAAAGAACAATGCCTATTGAAAGTCAAATCAGCGAGTACCTGCACCAAGAGGCAGAGACCATGGAATGTCCCCCGGCTGTTTCCAAACGAATCGAACAATCCTATTCTCAATACGTACAACGGCAAAGGAGCAAAAAAACGATGAAAAAACGATTGATCGGCGGCATTGTTGCTGCAGTAATTATGATTCCAACCGCGGCATTCGCGGCCCCTCCCCTGATTGAAATGATTACGAGGACACCGATGACAGCCCAACAAGTCAAGATGGATGCGGTTGGCCAAGCAGCGCTTGAAAAGTTGTATCGCTCTTATCCGGAAACCAAGTCGTTTGAAATTATCGACGCCAGCCAGATTGGAGGAGACCCCACGAATACAAGTCAGGGGAAAGCCATTCAAACAAGCATCGTGCTGCAGGAAAAGGGAGCTCACGGCAAAAAGATCCGACTTGATTTGAACGGTATCACGGGTGAAATCGAACAAGTGAACCAAGAGAATTGGGAGCCTCAGGAGAAGCCGGTCATCTCCTTAACCGATCAAGAAATCAAATCGAAAGTAGATGACCTCATTAACAAACTGTACGGCAGCTCCAGTAAGTACGAATGTAACATGGAGCCGATGCAGAACCCGGACCAAAAAACATTTATATTGAACTACACCGAAAAGGGATCAACAACGCCGTTTTATCAGGCATTCGTTCAAGGGAATACGATCAGCGTTTCTCTGATCGGAGGCGGCCCTGCTCCATCCGTGGAAGGCTTTTTCATGACTAAAGGCAAGCCTGACTATACTGCGGATGCCTTTTTAAACGATGAAGAGCTCTTTTCTTTACTTCACATGAGTCCAGCAGACTTGAAACAAGAATTGGCAAAGGGGGCATCTGTCGTCGAGATCGCAGCATCTAAAAAGATTTCCAAACAACAAGTCATGGACATAATCGCAAGTACGCAGGCAAAAAAACAAATCCAAGCCGATCCGCATGGTGCAGCTACTGATGACGATCGTACGCTGGAACTATTGAAACGGATTCTGGAACCCAAAGTATTGAAAGTGATTGAACACAAAACGGAAACGCCTTGGTAGGAAGACAATACAGGCGCCAGAAATGGCGCCTGTATTTTATTTTTTAGATATTCTTACATTGCATTCGAAATGCAATAATGGCTTCTTTACAGTCAAAAAATAGGGCATGGGTTGGTTGTTTATGGTCATCATTGATACAGAAGGGAAAGTTCATTTTGAGTCAATTTGAAGACGAAGAAATGCCGGCAGAATAGGCAAAAATCTGACTGCCGAGTGATTGGGACAACGTGCTGAAGCTTTTGGAGAAGTAAACGTCCATGAGCCGCCGAAGGATAAGCCCGAATAAGGCCGTTTTTCGGAAATGGACATAGAAAAGCGGGGATCAGCCAGTTGGCCAAATCTTTGCTTTTTTGCATTGTTCCACGGAAGGCTATTCGACACTGAAGGCTGTGGTACGAAGATCAAAAAGCCCATGTAAATTCCTCCCTGAAAAAAATATACGAGATTATAATTGTTGAAAAATCAAGTTGTCATGGGGAAGGTGCATCTTCCTAAATTACGCATTTAACAAAAAAAAGTGCTATATACTCAATTCCGGAATATTCGCTATTGATTAATTGAATACGTTGGAAAAAATATCAAGTTACCTATATAATTAACATGGATATTCCAAAAAAAATATAAAAAATTAGTTGTAAATTACAAAAAAAGATTAGTAACTATTTGCATACAAAGATTATACATCAATAGAATAAAAATTAAAGGATGGAGGGAATTACAAATGTAGAAAACATGGTTTACTATGCTTGCTACACTTACAATGGTTGCTGCTTTAGGTGCTTCTGTATCCGCCGCTTCGGTTCCTGCCGCTAGCAAATAACTAAAGATCAGGCGACTCCTTCTGTCGAAGTTCTGCCAGTAGGAACTGGAAGTAACGAAAAAGCGGTAGATAAAATTGGTATTGTAGATAATATGAATAAACCAGTTATAGAAACAACGAGTGATGCTAAAGTCGAAATATTAGATCCAGCAACAGATAAGACGTCTGCTCTTGATCCTAAGAAAATAAGCACTTCAAGCAGCTTAGGGTTATTCAGCATTACGTACCCAACCTCGTTCTGGAACATTAACAGCCAAGGTACTTATATTGCTGAATTTTCAGGTGTAAGAGACACTATTTATACTCACTACTATTTCCCTACAAACAGCTCAGGAGAAATAAAAATTAGAGGAGCTGTGAATGGAGGATTACCCACATTCGGGAAGCTATACCATTACTGCATATGAATTAGGCAGTAATAACGCTGTGTCCAGTTCCACTTTTAAAACAGGTGAGCGCATTTTTGTACGCATTTACAATTTAAATAAAAATAAAAATTATTTCTTTGGTGTTCATATAACAGTGCTAATACCATAAGCGGGGCCTTATCCATCGACCACAGCTAATTGTATAAACGATAAAACAAGGGTCCAACAAAAAGGAACCTGTGTTTTTCTTTATGTTACGCAGGCAATGTGTAAGGTTGGATAATAGAAAACTTCGGAAAATGGTGCTGTACATTTTCCAAATCTTTTCTACATAAATGAATTATTATGGAGGTGCTAAATGGCTTTTCTAGAAGATAGTTCTAAAAAAGAAGAAATTCAAGAACGCTATGAGCAATTATGGAGTGAACTTTTAGTTAGAGATGAGGAAGAAGCAGAACATGTTATAAAGAAATTAGAATATGAGTTGTTGCCTACCCGTCAGAGAATCCTAAGACGATGCGGGGAAATCCTGTCTCCATTAAAAAAACGTTTTATCTGGATTATCCTTTTTAGTGTGATTGGGTTCTTCCTTTTAGCTTACGTATTATTTATATATGTATCTTTGTGGGTTGAAGATTATTAAGGACGTTTCTGTGAAACCGGAAGAGTCTTTTTTTATGAGCCTGTTGAAACCCTAAATGTTGGTTTTAACCAGCCGGGATATCTGTAAAAAATAGACTCGCTGATCGGCAAGTAAGGGAGCGAGCAGGACAAGAGTGGGGGAAACAGGCTCATGCTACTGGCTCTAAGGCGGCAAGAGCGGCCACCTAAGAGCCAGTACGCACCGCTGGGCCGCTACTCACGCCGATAACTAGAGCGCCTACGCCGGGAGAAATCGTCCGGCCAAGGCGCTCTACGTTCCTGGCGCTCGCTTAACGCAACCCACGGAGCGAAGGACCTTGAAAAGGGATTAGGGAGGGCAAAAAACACCATGAACGCTACATTTCGCTCATCATCTCAAAACATATGAATTTTTTGGTATAGATTAGAAACTTTCGAATTATTTCATACGTCTTATGTAAGGATGCTTATTGAAAAAGGAGGTAATTTATCTTGAAAAAGGTTATTGTGTTTGTGTTTTTCTTCGTACTTATGTTTCAATCCTGGACGATTGCTGATGCTGCCAATCCGATATCCGTTAACGCGGTGAATGTGAATGGGAAGTTTATAGCAACCGATGTTTCACCTATTATTAAGGACGGGCGTGTTTTGGTCCCTATACGCACGCTTGCTTCACTGGGGGTAACCTATCACTGGGATAGTAAAAGTCAATCTGCTTTCATCACAAAAGGCACAGATCAAATTAAGCTGACGGCCAACAAAAAGGAAGCATTTAAAAATAACAAAGCAGTCCAGGTTGATGTCCCTGTCCAAATGACTCAGGGAAGGATATTGGTACCTATTCGTTTTGTGTCGGAGAATTTTGGCTACAAGGCAAGCTATGAGAAGCTTCGGTCTATTTTATTTATTCAAGACGGTAATTATAAGGTCGATCAAGAGAGCTTACAGGCAGAAGATTTACAAGCAGCGCGTGAGGCAGCTATATCGTTGCCGGTTCAATTTTCTTTCAAATCGCTTTCTTCTTTAGAAAAACCTGGGGCTAATAAAGAATACAATTACATTTTCCCAAGAGGGGATTCTTCCAGATACATGTATGGAAACAATGTTGGTAATACGGTAGTTGAAGTTAAAGATGGAGTGGCCAAGGCAGTCTGGCAGTTTACTGTATCCAGGGGTCTGGAAGATATTGCATCAAGTGCTGGAAAGAGACCTAGCTATAATTACGTTCAATGGGTGACTGATATCTTGATGTTTAATGATGAGCATGGAAATATCAAAGCTGTATACAAAGATGATAAAGGTCAACAAAAAGATCTCACTGCAAAGGCGAAATCCTATACAGATATTATCCAACCTATTCCTAATGAGACGAGAAAACACTAGCTAATACTGAATCGATGTATTAATACTACTAAGCTCAATTTAGTTTGAAATGCTGACAAGAAGACACTATTGAGGTGAATATAATTATGAATACATTTTTCAAAGCGGCTTTTGCATCAACAATATCTTTTAGTATGCTTGCTAGCGGTGTTTCTGGAGCAGCCTCCAAGTCCATTATTGTGCAAGTGAATAACGTACCCATGCCAGGGGATGTAGACCCCTATGTTCAGAATGGTTCCACATTAGTAGCATTGAATATGATAAGATCGATTCCTGGTGTAACGATCAACTGGAACAATACTTCTAAAACGGTAACTGTAGATAATAACGGAACAAAATCAACACTGGTGGCTGGTAAAAAAGAGACAATGGTAGGTGATAAAAAAGTAACGCTGTCTACCTCTTCTGCAATGAAAAATGGTCGTGTTATGGTACCGCTGCGTTTCATTGCAGATGCGTCCGGTTCTCAAGTGTACTGGGATGCCCCAGATCGTACAGTTTACGTAGCTAAGCCGACAGAAGAGATGCTGAAAGAAATCCAATCTAGCGATATTTCTGTAGCTCGTCATGGTGCATACAGTCTTCCACGTATTGCCAAAGTTAATGTACTGTCAGGTAAAGAAGGGGATAGTATGGCTTATATTCGCTACTTCCCAAAAAACCAATCCAGTGAATTTTTTGAACAACACATGGACATTGTGAATTACTATCGTATCATTGACACGCATGTAGAGCTGCTCTGGTCTGCAAGGCTGAACCTGCAACAGGAAGCTAAAAATGCAAGCCTGCCGTTCCTCACCAACAAAATTGTTGAACAAAGCGGCAAAATGCCAACGATCCAAAAGGGCGTAGTTTATTATAATTATAGCGTTCCGGGTGGCACCACGTTCGGGACTATTGATAAAGCTGGCAAAAAAACTCGTCTGGGGGAAGCGACTGAAGATCAGGCGAAGCAAATGTTTTTCTCTATTCCAGAAGAAGAACAGCTATAAAAGGGAACTTAGGGAACCGACTCTTAAGGAGGAAACTATGAAATTCGTGCAGATTATGTCTGTAGGTGCGATAGTGATGTTAGTGATTTCAGGGTGTAGTGGTAAGGCAAGCTCAAATCATCAACTACCTCAGACCGAAGTGAATAATACCGGGGTAAACAGCACAAAGGAAGGTGTAAAAAAAGTAGACGAAAAAGCAACTGTAGAAACATCTAGAGCAACTGTTAAAAAGGTGAATACCTTAGATTATTCTCAGTATGATAATAACCAAGACAAATCTAAGGTTGTAGTTTCGGGGAAACAGATTGTATGGAAAAATAAAGACGTTACTTTTACAGCAAAATTAACTAACGCTAAAGGGGAAGAAGCCGCCGAAGCCAATGAAGTTGTGAATTCTATGAAAATAAAAGGTAAGCGTGGAGAGCAACTCGTTAAGCTCAACCCACGACCTTTGAGAGTTAACTCACTTTCCTTATCTAAAAGCAACCAGGTAGCTCTTCATGTAAGCGATCACGAGGGGAGTAGACTTATTTTAATTAATTTATCCGATGGGACTCAAACTATTGTAAACATGTTTGAGATGAATAGTGACGGAGCCGGGAGCGAAAAGATTGATGCCTATAACTGGTCGCCTGATGGAAAAAAGATTGCGTTTGGAATCGGTGATTTAGGTTCAAGTTATATCGGACTATACAATGTTGAGCGTAAGAGCTATATGCATGTGTCCGATAAGGACTTTACATTAATTTCATCTATAGTTTGGCATAAAGATGGGAAAAGTTTTGACTTTGTGAGTAAAGGTGACGATTCTCCACAAGCAGTACTCTATACTTACTCAGAAACAAAAAAATCAATTTTAAAGAAGGGTTCTCTAACTAAGAATGATGAGCAGAAGATATCTCAATTAACACCGAAATCTTGATTGACATATACAGAGAGAGTATTTTGAAACCGTATCATCTATATAGTCATAATTTTAAACTCCACTTTTTTCGACTTTAATGCACTCTATCAACATTATAGATTTACTTTTGAATATTTAATGATTGCTTGTGGCCAACAAAGGGCTGAAAGAGAATGTTGCTACGTTATGCTTATATGCGACCTCTTCAACCAAGAAATGATCGTTTTAAAGCGATCCAAGGAAGACGGCGTCGCTCTTGTACAAACCGAACAAAATCTTATGTTGTTCAGTTTGTGTTGATAATTGATACCAGACTTTTACAATGGTTGAAGTATAAATTTAGGTGGGAGTTGCTTATGAGAATTTCCATGAGTAAGTTACTAAAACGCTATGCAGCGATTTTGTTGGGCTACGCAATAGTTATAGGGTTATTTTACGCTTTGGGATATAAGATGAGCGCTATGGGAATCTATGCAATTTTGACAGGAATTGTGACTGGAGAAATAATCAACTTCGTATTATCAAAGCGAGAGAAATGAACCTAGGTATCCCCTGATTGCATCTACATCAGGGGATTTTTCATGTAATTAAAAGGTCCAACAGAGTTTCTGCATGGGACCTCTATATCATTACTGGTGAGAATCCACATGGGGAAATGAATTAGTCATGTCAACTCTGTGAAACCTTTTACTTGGATCAACCCAATCATTTCAGGATGCCACTCGTCCTACATGTCCCAATATGTGTAAGTTATGCTGAATTTTCGTTATAAACATTAGTTGCATAATATATTGACATATGGTTAATTATGGAGAAGAATAGAGGGTGATTTTTAAAATAATGGAATTTTTATGTGAAGGGTGGTTATGACTTGAAGCATACACCTACGATTTCAGCGGAGTTTGAGGATTATCTAAAACAAAATGATATGACATTGAGTCAATTTGCCGAATATTCAGGGGTTCATCAAAGAACGCTTAGTAATTGGATTACTCAGCATCGTCCTGTTTCCGTACAGCAGCTAGACCGAATTACTGCGGCTATGGATTTGCCAGAAGGCTATTTTTATGACCTATACATAGAAAATTACATCATTGACCTTTCCCCGAATTTTAGGCGAATCGAGCCATTATTGTATCGTTGTGCGGAGCTGGACAAGCTGGATGCAATCCGTCGAATGGTTGGACATATCATGGATAATCCGCTGTATGCGTCCAGGCTATTTGATGTTGCAGAAGCATTATTTGAACAGGGACGACATGCTGCTGCGCTGCCTCTCTATGAGAATGTCGCAGAAGTGGAGAAATATCAGCATTCTGAACGCTTGGCCACCTGCCAATATCGTATATTCACGATTCAAGTTGGAGCTGATCAAAGCCGAAATCTCAAGGCAGCCATACTATTTGAACCTTATGTCGAGCGTCTGGATGAAATAGTTCAGCTTGATGCATTAAAGGATTTGGCGAATGTGTATAGGTCTTTACGTAAATGGGACAAGCTTGATGCAACAGCTTGTAAAATGAGGGATAAAGCGAAAATTCAATACACTATGAAGCATAAGCAGGAAAAGCGAAAGGATTATGGCAAGAAAACAAGGAGTCCATTATTCGGTTACATCGCTTATGCTGACCTGTTGTGTGCATGTGTCTGTGAAGCTCAAGGCGATTATAAACAAGCTCTGCAATATACATACGCCTACGCTAATTTAGATTGGGTCATAGAGACAGACGAGGATACTCAGCACTGGGTCAATTTGTACAAACATTGGTCCGAAGGTAATACTTACGTTAATAAACTCTTATCTGGAGATACAGGTGTGCTTGCGGATTATGTTGAATACATTGCATCAACAAATAAAACAAATAAAGAAATGGTCACCAAACTGCTAAATGTTTTGATGGCTGCTAACCGATATCAGATTGATGTAGATAAAATACTTCGGCGTTTTGAAACTGAAGTTAGTTCTCTCACTCAGCCGGAAACGTTGTTTGATGATATGTATACTAATCAAGTAATACCAGAGCAATGTGCACGTTTTGGATATGAATTGGCTTATTATTATTTACATCAAGGTATATATAGTGATGGTTTTAAATATTTGATGTATGCAATGGTAAGTTATCATACACTAAATAATGAGACTTATTTTATAAATTGTATGGGGCTGTTTTTACATTTTCGGGATTATGCGGTTCTTGAAACCAAAGCAGATTTTTTAAATCTTATTGAAAAGGTGTGGTTAGAGAATGTTGAAAAAGATGGTACTGCTGATCATCGCGACTAGTTTTTTGTTTATTGCTACTGTGCCAGTTCAATCGCATAGTCACATTCAACTTAATGATCAAATTGGAGGTATGTAACAGAGGAGAAACACAAACAATGCTCTGCTAACTTTACAACTGACGATTATAAGGGTTCCAAAGTTTAACTTTGAACAACTTGAAACCAACTGAAAATAAACATATACCAAAAAAAAGTGCCTCTGGAATTCCAGAAGCGCTTTTTTTTGGTAAGCGTATTTTAAAAAAATCCAAAAATTTACGTTTTGCATTAAGATATGACACAGAAGGGGGAATCATGCTGATGAATCCAGGTGTGACTTTACTTCGTGTCGAACGGGCCAGAAAAAGACTGTACCAAGTCCAGAAGAAATACGGATTTTTAACGCATCCCAAAGTGATTGAACAATCCATAAAACTGGATAAACTATTGAATCAATACCAAACCTGCAAAATGAAATCTTAGCTAATATGTATGCTTGACGCGCTTTTAAAGCAAGAAGACGAACTCCAATCTCCAATCTCCAAACCCCAAACCCCGATAAAAATTCTAAATCCTATACTATAGAAGAGGTGGTAACGTTGTTGAACAAACGAAATCCTGTAACCCCTTTCGACTGGGAAATCAAACAAAAGCTAGTGAAAATTCAAATGGATCAGAGAACTTTTTGTGACACCTATCGTATTCCTGCTAGCCGCTTGTCCAATCTCATTCATGGAACACGCAAGGCAAAAAAGTATAGAGAACAAGTATGCCAATTGCTTGGGATCGAAGAATGACCAGCTCTCTCCTACAGGAATACAAGACATCCTAATGATATGTAAGCTACAGTGGCAAAGAACTCCGGGTTTATTTAATATAGATTATACATAGGATGCTTAATACAAGGAGTGGAAAGGGTCGATGGGGATGTTCTCCAGAATGGCAGAGCAGAAGATTGCCGAGGCGATGGCTAAAGGTGAGTTTGATCATCTACCGGGAGAGGGCAAGCCACTGGTCATCGAGGATTTGTCACATGTTCCAGAGGAGCTGCGGATGTCGTACAAGCTGTTGAAGAATGCAGGCATTTTACCGGAAGAGCTTCAGCTGCAAAAGGAATGTGTCCAGCTACGTGATTTGCTTCACGCTTGTCATGAGGCGGGAGAGCAAGAGCGGATCAGTCGCAGGCTGACTGAAAAATCACTTCGTCTCCGTATGCTGCTGGAGGAAAGACGGCTGAATACGTCGTCTGTATTTTATGAATATGAGTCCGCTATGCGTAAGCGACTGGAGGAATAGAAGCAAGAGGAGCGAAGGGCGGAAGGCCCTTGCCTGTACACTTTAATTTCTACGCTTTACCTCATTACTGTTGCAGTGCAGATAATCTCGTGAGGCATTGCTTCGTCAGGATGACGGATTCTTTGGGCAGTTTGTCTAAATGAAAGTCATCGATTAAATCTACTGCCTTCACAGGCTCGGGTGAATCCAGCAGCCCTGAAAAATAGGCGAGCCAGCCAATGACTGCTTCCGGTGAGACCCCTTGTCGACGCATGGCTCGGAGTGCTACGCCACCATGTCGTTTGGCCAGCCTTCGTCCATCAGGGCCTAGGACAAGGGGAACGTGTGCGAAACGTGGCGGCTGCAAGCCCAAAGCTTGGTACAGCAATAGCTGACGGGGCGTTGAATCGAGAAGATCATACCCGCGGAGTACGTCGGTCATATGCATATCCGCATCATCGACAACGACAGCCAGCTGATAGGAAAACATGCCGTCCGCTCGTTTGACGATAAAATCGCCGCCTTCTGCCGCACCGAAGGTCACATGACCTGCTACCTGATCATGAAACGAAATAACGGCATCTGGACTTTGCGGTACTTTAAAGCGAAGTGAAGGGAGTTTATGCTGTGCTTTGGCTACGGCATCTTGAGAGCTAAGATTACGACATGCCCCTGAATATGCGGGTCCTTCACCAGACAGTCCATGTGGAGCATGAGTGGCAGCCAGAATGTCAGCCCGACTGCAAAAACAAGGATATAGCAAATCATGCCCCTGTAGCTTCTCCAATGCAGATTGGAAGCGATCCAGCCGCTGGCTTTGAGTGTAGGGATCGTAGGAACCGCCTACGTCGGGTCCTTCGTCCCAGTTCAGACCGATCCAGCGCAAATCTTCCATTATCCCTTGCGCCAACTGGCTGCGAGCTCGCGTCATATCAATATCTTCTATGCGCAAAATATAGGTTCCGCCCAGGGAACGAACGTGCAGCCAGGATAATAAGGCAGTACGAGCATTTCCTAAGTGTATCCATCCCGATGGTGTTGGGGCAAATCGCCCTCTGATGGGTTGGGCCTGTAATTCCATACGAAAGTGACCTCGATTCTGTGTTCCGTCCTTCAGCAATCCATATCAACTATATTATAAAACGATCTTGCCGTGAGTGCATCCCGATAGGTATAGAAGCTAAAGACGAAGCATACATAGTCGCGATGATCAGACGGGAAATTTAAATATCTGTATAATAGATTTAGAAGAATTATGTATGACAGACCGAGGAGAAGTTCCAGAGGGCAGCTTAACCTTTTCTATTCAATAATTACAGGTAATGAAAAATTCACAATAATAAAAGAATTAAAACTTAGATTCTACGCATCAAGCGTATCATTGGAGAGATTTCATTGACAGATAAACAACTGCCTATTATGCAAGTGATCCCCGAGCTTAAACATACACTGCAATCTCATTCGGCGGCGGTACTGATTGCACAGCCGGGAGCGGGGAAAACGACGGTAACACCGCTGGAGCTACTACATGAGCCGTGGCTGGCAGGGCAAAAGATAATTATGCTGGAGCCGAGGCGTTTGGCAGCACGTGCAGCAGCAGCACAAATGGCAAAAGCGCTGGGAGAGCCCACCGGAAAGACGGTGGGCTACCGGGTTCGCATGGATACAAAAGTAGGGCCAAACACGCGGATTGAGGTGGTTACGGAAGGCGTACTCACCCGGATGTTGCAACATGATCAGGCGTTGGAGGGAGTCGGGCTGATTATGTTTGATGAGTTTCATGAGCGCAGCCTGCATGCAGACTTGGGATTGGCACTTGCCCTGCAAAGCCAGGCGCTGCTGCGACCGGATTTGAAGATATTGATCATGTCTGCCACCTTGGAGGCAGAGCCTGTATGTAGACTATTAGGGGATGCGCCATTACTGGAATGTCCAGGCACCGTATTTCCGGTAGAAACCTTCCATATGTCCAAGCCTTCGTCAACCTCATTAGAGTCCTTTACGGCTGAGACAGTAGAAAAGGCGCTTCATGCTCATGAAGGCGATCTGCTGGTGTTTTTACCAGGGGCCAGAGAAATTCATAGAACGGAACGAGAATTGGCTTCAAAGCATTTACCAGCACACGTCAAAGTAATTCCGCTGTACGGCAGCATGAAGCTGGAGCAGCAGGATGAGGCAATACGACCATCGGCTTCGGGCAGTCGAAAAGTGGTATTGGCCACCTCGATTGCCGAGTCCAGCTTGACCATCGCCGGGATCACGGTGGTGATCGATAGCGGACTGTCGCGGGAATCGTTGTTTTCCGCGCGAACTGGCATGAGCCGTTTGACTACCGTCAAGGTGTCCAAGGCCTCCGCCGACCAGCGGCGCGGACGGGCGGGGCGTCTCCAGCCGGGCGTATGCTACCGGATGTGGAGCGCGCAGGAGCATGCAGCGCTCCCCGAAGCCAGCCGCCCGGAGATCGCGGCGGCGGATCTGGCCCCACTCGCGCTGGAGCTGGCGGCCTGGGGCGTGCGCGAGCCCGCCGAGCTGGCCTGGCTGGATGCCCCGCCTGAGGCCGCGTACGGCCAGGCCACAGGTCTGCTGCACCAGCTCGGCTGTCTGGATGAAGCAGCCGATGGCACTACAGGCGTCATCACCGCGCATGGGCGCGAGGTGTCCGCCCTGAGCACGCACCCACGCCTCGGGCACATGCTGTTGCGTGCAGCAGCCCTTGGCCTGGCCCTGATTGCCAGCCGTCTGGCTGCGCTGCTGCAAGAGCGGGACCCGTTCCGCGCCCATGGCGGAACGGATTTGCGCCCGCGGCTGGATGCCCTGCGCGAGGCGACCCATGCCCGCAGCACGCACAGCCTGCTGCGGACGGCAGACGATACGGTGATTCGCCGTATCGTGCAAGAGAGCCGGCAGTTGCTAGCCTCGCTGCCGACAGTAGTCGCAGCGCAGGACGAGCCTGACGGCTCCGCGGCTTGCGGGCTGCTATTGGCCTTTGCGTATCCGGATCGGATCGCGCAGGGTCGAGGGGACGGCCGCTTTTTGCTTAGCGGCGGCCGAGGGACGCGACTCCGACAAGTGGAGTGGATGTCGCGTTCATCCTATCTCGTCGCCGCCGAAGTGGACGACGAGGGAGCAGATGGTGCCATTCAGTTGGCGGCACCGGTTGAACTGCAAGAGCTGACCCAGCATTGCAGCGATTTGTTGCTGGAACAAGCCAGCGTATACTGGGATAGCTCCGCCTCAGCAGTGAGAGCCCGCAAGGTACTGCGACTGGGCTCACTCGTCTTAAAGGAAACGTCCTATGAGCGACCTCCGGCAGAGGAAGTTGCTGCCGCCTTGATGCAGGGTGTCCGTGAACGCGGTCTGAAGCTGTTGTCATGGAATCGGCAAACCCTCCAGTTGCAGGCTCGTTTGATTTTTATGCACTTCTCAGCGCCTGAAGACTGGCCGGACTGCACGGAATTGGCATTGCTGGATTCACTGGAATCGTGGCTGTTGCCTTTTGCTCTAGGAGCCAAAAACGTATCCGATCTGCAACGGCTGGACAGTGCTGCATTGCTGCTTGGCAGGCTGGACTGGGAACAGCGGCAGCAGCTTGATCAGGAAGCGCCGACGCATATCCGTGTACCCAGCGGTTCCCGCATTCCTGTCGATTATTCGAATCCTGAGGCACCAGCGCTGGCCGTACGACTACAAGAATTGTTTGGTATGAGGGATACGCCTCGTATTGGACGCGGACGTGTGCCCATTGTATTGCATTTACTGTCACCTGCCCAGCGACCTGTCCAAGTGACGTCCGACTTGTCCAGCTTCTGGAGCGAGGCTTACTTTGAAGTCAAAAAGGACCTGAAAGGCAGATATCCCAAGCATTATTGGCCGGAAGATCCACTAGAAGCTGTGGCGACCAACAGAGCAAAGCGCAAGCAATAATATAAAAGCTGTTTTATGCTAATAGACTTTTTAAATTTTTGTAAAATCGTTTAAACGTCATAATAGCGGGGTAATGAAAAACGAACCACTCAACACCAAAATATTGGGAGGTAACTATCATGGCTAATAACTTAAACGATTATAATGAAAAGAAGATTGTTGGTGTTTTTGATACAGAGCAGGAAGCATCTCGTGCGATAGGACAATTGCAGAGCAAAGGAATCCCAAGCAGTGAAATTTCTGTGATCACCCGTGACCGTGACGAGCTGAGGACGATTAGTGAAGAGACAGGTACCAAAGCACCGGAAGGTGTAGCGACGGGTGCGGCTACCGGCGGCGTTGTAGGCGGTGTCGCTGGGTTGCTGGCGGGCATCGGGGCCTTGGCTATTCCAGGTATCGGACCAATCCTCGCTGCTGGACCTATCGCGGCTACCCTTACCGGAGCAGCTGTCGGAGCGGGAGCAGGTGGCTTGGTCGGTGGACTGGTCGGGCTGGGTATTCCAGAAGATGATGCACGTCAATATGAGACTTACGTCGATCAGGGCAAGATTTTAGTGCTGGTGGATTCCGCTGACCATAACAGGGATGTTTATGATATTTTCCGCACCAACCGTTCGCTGAATGCGGATCGTTACAGAACGTATGATGATACGATGGCAGACACGCCGCGTACAGATGCATACACAGATACGAGAAGGAACCTGTAAAAACCTAACGGCTAGTTGAGAACGTGATTTAACAGGCTTTCCTATCTCCTTTGTATATGAGTTGTTTCTACAGCAGCAGTCTCCCCGAGAGGGAGGACTGCTGCTTTTACATATTTGTGGATCATAGAATAAATCTGAGATAAATGATGCTAAGCTTGCCGTTGGCACGTTTAACCTTCTATATATTTTTACAGAATTGTCGTTATAATAGATTGAGGATTTTGAAAAAATCCTGGATTTATAAATTGCTAGATGTAACAGGAGAGTGGCATGAGTCAAAAAGAGAGAATTTCCGAAGTCGCTTTGCTGAGAGGGCTGGCTTTTGCGGCCGTTGTTCTTCAGCATTCCGTCGCACACTATGCGGTTGCGCAGGGGGCGCGCGTCCAGGATGGGGTATTGATGACACTTTTACTGCTGTGTTCCAAATTTGCAGTTCCTGTGTTTGTATTTATCACTGGAATGGTGCTATTTTACAATTATGATGGAGCCTTAAAGTACGGAACGTTTTTACGTAAAAGATTCCTGGACATCATCGTTCCTTATATCATATGGTCTCTTTTATACGAATTGGGAAATCAGCTTGCTCAAAGTGGAGGATATATTCACCCGCTGGATTTTTTCCAGAAGCTGTTGAACGGGAAAAGTAGCTATCATCTGTGGTACATCGTAATGATTATTCAATGTTATGTGTTATTTCCTGTGTTTCGTTATGCTGTCCGTCGTTTGTCTGCGCTACTGCCATCAACATGGCGACCCGCTGCATTGGCTGTATTCGGCGTGCTATATATTTTGCTCATGTTCGCCGTTGGACCCGTATACCAAGCGATGGATAAGCTCCAGCTTCCGGTCATTACCTCTTGGTTTACCCTGTACGCTGACCGGAATGTGATCTACTTTTTCTTTTATTTTGTGCTGGGAGCAGCAGCCGGGATGAACGTCAAGCGTTGGAATGCATGGGTAACCAAAGCACAAATGATATACTGGCCGTTGTTTATCGTAATTACTGGCTACTTGCTGTATGAGATGATCGGTCAGTTCCAGACACCGCAAGGTACAGTTCTTTCCTTTAACTATTTGTCTCTGCTGCGTCCGGTCATGGCTGTATATTGCGTCGCGTCTATTTTTGTAGCTTATCGGGTAGCGACGTGGATTGCTCATAAGGGGGGACGTGCGGCGAGTATGCTGACGGCCATCGGAACGTTGTCCTATGGAGCGTATCTCATGCATGCCTTTATGCTGCGTGTGACCTATTATTTTGACGAGACGTTGTTTGCAGACTGGAGCCACGTTCTTCGTATGCTGGCTTCATTCGTTCTCTGTATGATCTTTTCCGTTGCCGGAACATGGCTGCTGGCACGTTTGCCTCTGGGCAAATGGATCGTGGGGCTTCGGGTTCGTCCTCGCCCGACTGGGAGTCCGCCAGCCGTACAAAAGCAAGCTTGATTTGATAATCCAATCACATATGTTCACAAGAGTATCCCAAAGCCAAGAAATAAGGCCAAGGGATACTTTTTTAACTGATATTATATTATTTCAACATATGAAAAGTTCATAATAGTAAACCATAAACTCATTTCTCAGCACTTCGCACACTACTCTATATCGCCTCATTCTATATCTCTCGCCATCTTAAAACAGGTCACAAGGGATGGAGAGTTCTCATAAGCTCTCATATCATCAAAGGAAATAGTCTATGGACGCAGAGTGGTTTATAATGGAAGGTAAGGTGTATGAATAAGGTGTGGAGGAGGCTGTGAAATGGCGTTTATGATATCCCAGCGGGCTTTTATCAAAATTTATCTGATCACAATGGTGGAGAGGCATCGCGGTTATGGATATCAGATGCTCGAATCGATGAAGGATGAGTTTAGTGGGTTTGGATATGTTCCGCCTCAGAGCGAAGTTTACCGGGCGCTGCATGAGCTGGTACAGGAAGGCGTTTTTTACCGTACCAAGCGATTGAAAGGAACAGACCCGCGCGTGGATTTTCAGGAGATTGTACTCTATCACTTTACAGATGATGGGGAGGAGAAAGCCCGACTGTACAAGAAGCAGGTCAAAGCTGATTTGGACCGTTGCTTAGGTATGCTGCACAAAGCGGAACAAGACAACTATTCCTAACCACGAAAGGATGAGAATGATGGGTAGAAAGCTGAAATGGGGAATTTTAGGCACTGCGGAGATCGCCCAAATCGCTGTAATTCCTGCGATTCAGCAATCCGAACGCGGAGAAGTGCTTGGGATTGCTAGTCGTAATGCGGATAAAGCCGCTGAGGCCGCCCGGGAGTTCGATATTCCAAAAAGTTATGGAAGCTATGATGAACTGTTGGCTGATCCCGAAATCGGAGCGGTGTACATTCCGTTGCCAAACCATCTGCATGAAGAGTGGACCATTCGGGCGGCGGAGGCTGGGAAGCACGTTTTGTGTGAAAAACCATCTTCTCTTAGCTCGGCCGGTACAAGCCGCATGATTGAAGCATGTCAACGTGCAGGAGTGATCTTTGCAGAGGCTTTTATGTATCGTTATCATCCCAAACATCGAAGAATTAAGGAAATTATCAATAGTGGGGAAATTGGTGACATTCGCGGCATCCATTGCACGTTTACGTTTAACAATACCGATCAGGCAGATAATGTGCGCTTTAATAAAAACATGGGCGGCGGCTCGCTATATGATGTGGGTGTCTATCCGATATCAGCCGCTCGTATGTATTTGGATCGGGAGCCGGAGGCAGTGACGGTACATGCCTTATTTTCCCCGGAGCATGACAACGTCGATATGATGGCTTCCGGCTTGCTGGAATTTCCGGGTGGAATCAATCTTACTTTCGATTGTGGCATGTGGGCAGCCAATCGTTCCAACATGGAAATTCTCGGTAGCAAGGGTACGATTGCGATGCCCAAAATGTTCGGCTGGGAAAGAACGTCTGTGGTACCGCAAATTTTCGTCCACGTCGGTTCGGTTACGCGTGAGGAACGTCTGAAAGGTTTTAATTCTTTTGAACTGCAAGCGGATGCTTTTGCTAAAGCAGTGCTTGACGGTGTCCCGTTGCCGTATGAGCCAGAAGATGCGGTGAGCAATATGAAGGTGATCGATGCTTGTATTGAGTCAGCTCGCAGTCGGAAACGGATAGAAATTGGATAAGCGGTGTACCGTATTCCTAGAAGATCTAAAAAGCAGCCTTGTCAAAAGGACAAGCTGTTTTTTTAGATGACAAATACATAGGTATTTTCAATAAGTCTTTGGGCATTCGAGCATCACATATTTTCATCATAATCTGTGACATCACGCTTGGCGGCAGTTGCAGGTGAGTTCGATGTACCGTATTTTTCCACGGCGTCCCATGCGCCCGCATCATCAAATCGTCCTGCATTCCGTTGGCGAACCTCACCTGCACCCTTGGGCGGCGGAGTCATGACCTGTTCCTCTACCGGACGGTCATTCGATAATTCTCGAGTTGGCGTGTGCTCGACGGTATAGGCTGTATATGGAATGGCTTGTAACCGTTCAAAAGGAATTTCTTCCCCGCTCTCCACACAAATTCCGTATGTCCCATCCTTTATCCGCTGAAGGGCTGCATTGACTTGCTCCAGCTCGTCTTGCAGCGAATCATTAATCGCCATATCACGGGACCGTTCAAAGGTTTCTGTCCCTATATCAGCGGGGTGATTGTCATAGGACGAGAGCTCACCTGTGGAATCTGTCAGTGTTTCTCCCAATTGAGCGTTTGCCTGACCGTTTTGTTCAAAATGCTTTTCTAAATCCTTTTTCTGCTCCAACAACATATGTTTCAGCTCTGCAAGC
The DNA here is from genome assembly GCF_038592965.1 of Paenibacillus sp. FSL L8-0158. Taxonomy (GTDB): domain Bacteria; phylum Bacillota; class Bacilli; order Paenibacillales; family Paenibacillaceae; genus Paenibacillus; species Paenibacillus polymyxa_D. The sequence continues at coordinate 2,331,070 of NZ_CP151949.1, forward strand.
TGCGAATCGTTCAAATGATTCATGATCATCTCTCCCCTTCGTGGTCTGTATAAGTGACACGTATGCTCTTTTATACCCGTTCATAGGGCCGGGCAATCAGCAGAGACTTTTATTCCCAGCCTAGAATGTGATATAAAAAGAATAGTGTGTTAAGGAGGGAATAACCGATGGATGAACATATGAAGCGTCGTCTGGATAAGCAAAAGCAGTTGTTTAAACAACTGGGCATTCAGCTGGACGCGCTCTCCATTCATGAGAAACAGTTTAAGAATAAAATGCGCGGCTATGATCCGGACGAGGTAGATGCCTTTCTGGATGAAGTGATCAAGGATTATGAACGCTTTTATGCGAATATAGCCGACCTGATGGACAAGTGGCAGGAGCAGCAGGCAACCATACGTGATTTGAAAAATGCACCCAAGCCAGCGGCCGACCTTAATGGACTTGACCGTCGTCAACTGGAGGATATCGTAAAACAGTTGGAATATAGTGTGCGCCAATTAAAGGTGCGAGTACGTCCTGAAAATGACTATTTTCCGGAGTAAGGTGCAGTTAGCACTGTGTTGGTGCCTCTATTGTGGTATGATGGAAACAAGTATTTTATCAAACATTTAATGAGGCACACACATAAAGGTGGTTAACATGAGTACCCATTTTTCCGTTAGTATCCATTGTCTGCTTCTTCTGGCTGAAGGGGCACCGGAGCGAATGACATCGTCACTTATAGCTTCCAGCATCAATACAAACCCGGTAGTTGTGAGAAGGATTATGAGCCGCCTCAAGCAAGCGGGTTTGGTTGATTCATCGCCTGGAGCACGCGGCTTTCGTCTAAGCATGTCCAGTTCAAACATCAATCTGAAAATGATCTATGAAGCGACTAAGGATGAAGGTCCGTTGTTCGCCATCCACACCGATAGCAATCTTAATTGTGAGGTAGGCAGGAACATAGACGCATTGTTGGATGGTTTATATACCGTGGCAGAGCAGAAAATACAGACGTTTTTCGAGACCGTTACGCTGCGAGATTTGGAGCAGGCACTTCAGCAGCGCGTGGGGCAACAAAGTTCATCTGTGTAAAGACGCTGGTAAGGAGCAATTAATATGAAAATCATCGTACTTTCAGACACTCATATGCCGCACAGAGGCAAAACACTGCCTAGTCGACTGGTACAGGAGTTAAAAGGCAGTGACCTCATTCTCCATGCCGGAGACTGGACGGATTGGTTCGTATATGAACGTCTAGCTGAGTTTGCGCCTGTGCAAGGCATTGCCGGAAACAATGATGGAATGGACATCGTGGAGCGTTTAGGCTATCAGCGAATCGTTGAAGTTGAAGGCAAGCGGATCGGTATGGTTCACGGTCACGGCTGGCGAGGAACGACAGAAAATATCGCATTGAATACGTTTAAGGGAGAAACGCTGGATTGTCTGATTTATGGACATTCGCATATTCCGGTGGTCAAAACGATTGACGGTCAGCTTGTCCTTAATCCGGGGTCTCCGACGGACAAACGTGGCGAAGACGAATATTCATTTATCGTGCTGACGATTGAAGCTGATCAGATGGAAGCACAGCTTGTTCTTTATCCAGATAAACATTGATTTAAAACCAACAACTGTTGATTAAAGGGGAAGCTATGGCTATTTTTGAATTAGAACCAATGAAGCATCATGTGTTGATCTGCAATGGAGGCACATGTATGCGACATGAGGGTGAAGAAGTTACACAGGCAATTCGGGATGAAATTCGTAAACAAAATGCAGAAGCATATATTCACACGACCAGAACTCGCTGTAATGGGCGTTGTCATGATGCTGCGGTTGTGATCGTATATCCTCAAGGGGACTGGTATGGTCAAATGACCCCCGACTCGGGGACTCAACTGGTGCAGAAGCTCGTAACGGGAGAGAAGCTGGAACCTCATCTTTTTTATGAGTGTACAGGTAAATCCAGCTCGGAATAATCCAATCGACCATCTATAAGAACATGAGTAGAGAAAATCTTTGTAGAGATTTTCTCTTTTTTGCGTTTAATCCCCGATGTGAAAGGTAAAAGTATACTGTGGACACCAATCCGATAGGGAGGGAAGTAAAATGGCCCCATTTGAAGATAACCTGCACGATCAGAATGAGCAGAAAGGACAGACGGGGAAAGGAACAACGGAGTCTCAACATCAGGAACAGTCGATCAATCGAGATCATGCAGAGCAGTATCCAACAGAGCAGGAAAGCTTGTTTGACCGTTTTGAGATCGAGCAGACAGTAGACGCCATTCCTGTAGAGGATTTGAAGATGGAAAGACAGGAGGAGAGAGACAAGGATGCAACCAAGCACACCTCTTCCAGTGAGAAAAAATACAATGGTGGCGTATAATTATCAACTAACTGGTAATATTTAAAAAGAAAACTCTTGACTTTAAGATATATGCAATGTATATTAAGTTACGAAAAGTAATTGATTTTTCTCAGGAGGTAACAAAATGACTAAAGATTTCTTCACAGCTCTGAAAGACAGACGCTCCTATTATGGTATTAGCAAAGAACAGGTCATTTCTGACCAACGAATTCAAGAGATTGTAGAGGAAGCTGTAAAGTACACACCTACCTCGTTCAACTCCCAAACTTCACGCGCCGTAGTGTTGCTTGGAGAACATCATGACAAACTGTGGAATATTACAGAAGATATTTTGCGGGAAGTGGTAGGCAATGAAGAACAATTCAAATCTACTGCTGAGAAAATGAACGGTTTCCGCAGCGGTTACGGAACGGTCTTGTTCTTTGAAGACAATAACGTGATAGCTGGTCTGCAACAACAATTCGAAGCCTATGCGGACAATTTTCCAATCTGGGCTAACCAATCTAATGGTATGTTGCAATTGGTTGTATGGACAGCTCTGGAACAAGAAGGATTGGGCGCATCCCTTCAGCATTACAACCCTTTGATTGATGAAAAAGTGAAAAACGAATGGAACATTCCTGAGCACTGGAAACTGATTGCTGAAATGCCATTTGGTAAACCGACATTCCAACCAGGTGAAAAAGAATTCCAGCCTATTGAAGAACGTGTAAAAACATTTAAATAATTTTCACGATAAAATGACGTTTCAAGTTCAGCCTGATTAGAGCACTGTGGGTATCTACAGTGCTCTTTGCCATTCCATTTTTAAGATATGTAAGCTTTGATATATACAGACACAGCGGTTAATTCATCCGTTAGTGGGTGATATTATGTTTAAAATTGGATGAGAAGTTTACATAGATGTGATTGCGGTTTTATGCAGCTGTCTAGGATAACGCGCATTCAAAGGAGGAAAAGTGATGAACTATGATTGCATTATTGTTGGCGGGGGAATTGCCGGTTTGCAAGCAGCCATTCAATTGGGAAGATACAGCAGTCATCGGGTGCTGGTAATAGATTCCGGCTATGGTCGGTCTACGCTGTGTCATCAATATCATAATATTTTGGGATTTCCTGAGGGAATTTCTGGTGAAGAGCTGCGACGGCGTGGACGTAGCGAGGCTACGAAACTAGGAACTGAGTTTGTTGAAGAAAAGGCGGTCAAAGCCGTCAAAAGGGATGAGCTTTTTGACATTCAAGTGGAGGAAGGCTCCATGTATTCGTCAAAGACGCTGCTGTTGGCGACAGGGCTAACGGATCGTTTTCCAAAACTGGATGGGTTACAAGCTTGCTTGGGCAACAGTGTATATGTGTGCCCGGATTGTGACGGTTATGAGGTTCGGGATCGCAGTACGGTCGTCATGGGGGCTGGCAAAGCAGGAGCTTCCATGGCTCTGATTTTATCAGAGCGCACCGAGCAACTTGTATATGTCAATCATGAGCGTTCAGAGGTGCCGGACGAGCTGAGCGAAAAGCTGTGGGAAAAAGGGATTGGCTATAAGGAAGCCGCTATTTCTGAGATTATAACCGGAGAACCGGGCTGTTTTGAAGGAGTGCGACTGGCTGATGGACAAGTAGTTCGAGCAGAGCGGGGCTTTTTAGCTTTTGGCAGCAATCATGTTCATTCAGAGCTGGCAGAGCAACTGGGTGTACATCTGCTGCATAATAAGCACATTGAAACTCATCCTCGCAGCAAAATGACAAATGTGGAAAATGTATGGGTAGCCGGGGACTTAGGGGCTCATGCCGAACAAGCGACTGTAGCGATGGGAGAAGGAGCTATGTCAGCGATTTGGATACACAAGGTATTAACTGGTATGAAAACAAAAGTACCGCAGCTCTGAGAGCTGCGGTTTAGAACGATGGGCGTGTACTCGTTGGGAGATGAAGTTCGAAGCGTTTTAATTGATCGCTCATGCCGTACTTACGTAAAATTTCTGTCTGCTTATTGCCGATAAGATCAAAATGCGGATAGGGCTGACGTTGATGAATATATTGGGGGTTCAATCCGTTATGCTTGCACCATAAGCGCAGCTTGTCCAAATCAGAACATCCCACCTTGGTGACGGTTGTAATGCCTGGAAAGCGATCATCCAGCCAGTAATGTGTCAGAAAAGCAATTTCACCACGACTGACCTCTTTTTTCCAGGTCATAAGCTCCTGCCGGGTAATGCCAAATGCCATCGTTCTCTTCCTTCCTTGGCTCAGACTGAAATCATGAGTTGCTGCGTGGTTGTTCCATTATTTTCGTACTGTAGTCTGTATTATGATCCACATGGGGTAACACAATAACAGGAGACCATGTGTGACGATCTCCTGTTAGAAGTTAAAGCCATCTCTCGGCCCAGCTCTCCACACCATTCAATGCATCACCTAGCTCTTTACCCTTGCGTGTCAGCGAATACTCGGTACGCACAGGCCGCTCTGTGATGACATTGCGAAGGATCAGGCCGGAAAGCTCTAGTTCCTTAATGCGTTCGTTCAGCATGCGTTTGCTAAGATCGGGTATAGAGACGTGAATTTCACTAAATCGTTTGGGATGTTCCATCAAAGTATGAATGATGAGAGCGGTCCATTTTTTGCTGATGATCTGAAAGGACTGTTCCACCTTACCGCACAAAAGCTTAGGCTGCCTGTCGTCGCTCATCTGAATCCCCTCAATTTCATTGTTGTTTTAAACAGTATACTAAAAGTAACTCTGTATACCAATAGTAACTATAACGCTTTGTGTCAACTGTGACATATTTAACATTTTTTTCTCTTTCCTTTCGTCAATCATACCACAGAAAACGTTATCATTACAGGATATATCGAATGTTCACGATTTCGCTAAAATTTGATTGACTTGCCCCTTATTTTGGGTGTATTATGGGTTACGTTAATTCCTCAGGTAACTTTTAATAACCTCATCTTTATAATGGGAAGAAGGAATATTTCATGGATTCAATGACATTTGTCTTATTTGGAGCGACAGGGGATTTGGCTAAACGCAAAATTTACCCTGCCTTGTATAATTTGTTTGTAGAAGGTAAAATTCCGGCTTCCTTTTCTGTAATTGGGATGGGGCGTCGTGAAGTGGCAGACGAGCAATTTCAAAGTAATGTAGAGCAATCCATTAAGGATTTTTCCAGACACGTGAATGAAGACCGTACACAAATGGATCAGTTCTTAAGTGCTTTCCGTTACAGCGCATTGAACGTCAACCACCCGGAAGATTATAAAAAGCTGCTACAGCTTGCTGAGCAACGTGAAAATGACTTGGGAATTCCGGGGAACCGCATGTTTTACTTATCGGTGGCACCGGAATTTTTTGATGTGATTGCCCTCAATATTCGGGAGAGTGGTTTAGCTGAAACGAAGGGTTGGAAACGGCTCATTATCGAAAAACCATTTGGGCATGATTTGGAATCGGCACGTGAACTGAATGATCGCTTGAGCAGAACCTTTGCTGAGGATGAGATTTATCGTATTGACCATTACTTAGGCAAGCCCATGGTCCAAAACCTTGAAGCCTTAAAATTCGCTAATCCGTTGCTTCAAGGAATATGGAACAATCAATACATCGCCAATGTGCAAATTACCGCTTCTGAGACTGTAGGAGTAGAGGAGCGAGCAGGATACTATGATCACTCCGGAGCTATTCGTGATATGGTACAAAATCACATGCTGCAGGTATTGATGATGGCGGCTATGAACAAGCCGGGACATGTCACGGCTGACCAGGTGCGTGACGAAAAAAGCAAGGTTATGGACGCGCTTCGTGCACTTGATCCTTCTGATATTGCTTCCAACGTGGTTAGAGGCCAATATACCAACGGTGAGATCAACGGAAAAGCAGTTCCTTCCTATAAAGAAGAGCCGGATATCGGACCTGATTCGCAAAATGATACTTTCATTTCAGCTCGTCTATGGATTGACAACGAACAATGGTCGGGTGTGCCGTTCTATATTCGTACCGGCAAACGCATGAAAGAAAAATCTACTCGTATCGTCGTGGAATTCAAAAGGGACAGCACAGATCCTTATGCTGCTCAAGGGCAACCGACTGATCCGAACCTGCTGATCATCCATGTTAACCCAGATGAAAAGGTAACGCTGCGTCTGAACAGTAGAGATCCGCTGAACAATGGTCAACTGGAGACGGTTCTGATGAATTATCATTCCGAGGCCAAGGATGTACCAGAAGCCTATGAACGCCTCATCTTTGATGCGCTGCGCGGCGATTCCACCTTTTTTGCTCATTGGAACGAAGTTGAGCTTTCATGGGTGTGGGTTCAACCTGTACTGGAAGCTTTTGCTCGTGGTGAGGTTCCACTACACACGTATGCAGCAGGCTCTTACGGTCCAGAAGCTTCAGATCAATTGTTAGAGGAGCAAGGCTTTACATGGTGGCTGGACGAAAAAACCGAAAGCTCTGAGAAAGCAGTCGTTCGTTCTTAACAGTAACAAGAAAGTATATACAAAATATGTTTGCTACGGCAGGAGGCCTTTACGATGCAAGTAGGATTAATTGGTTTGGGAAAAATGGGTTTGAATCTCGGGAAAAATTTGATTGATCATAAGCATGAACTTGTCGCTTACGACGTCAATGCAGCCGCCATCCAAGAAATGAAGGATTATGGAGCTAAAGGTGCTTCTACATTGGAAGAGCTTGTACAGGCAACTCAATCCCCTAGAGTATTATGGATTATGGTTCCTCACCAAATTGTTGATTCTGTGCTGGATCAGCTTCAACCGATGTTGTCCAAAGGAGACATCATTATTGAAGGTGGTAATTCTCATTACAAAGAGTCTATTGCTCGTCATGCCCGTCTAAAAGAACATGGTATCAGCTTCATGGATGCTGGAACTTCAGGGGGGATGGAAGGCGCACGCAATGGCGCTTGTTATATGATCGGCGGCGATCCGGAAGCTTGGGCGGTTGTTGAGCCTGTTTTCCGCGACACAGCAGTGGAAAATGGATATCTGTACGCAGGTAAATCCGGAAGCGGACATTTTCTGAAAATGGTTCATAACGGTGTGGAATACGGCATGATGGCTTCCATCGGTGAAGGATTTGAAGTTCTGGAAAAAAGTAACTTTGACTTTGATTATGAACAAGTAGCGCGTGTGTGGAACAACGGTTCTGTTATTCGCTCTTGGTTGATGGGCTTAACTGAACGTGCATTCTCCAAAGATGCAAACCTGGACGAAATCCGTGGGGTTATGCACTCTTCCGGTGAAGGAAAATGGACGGTTGAAGAAGCACTGGACATTCAGGCTGCTACACCGGTCATTGCTTTGTCCTTGCTGATGCGCTACCGGTCTCTTGACGCGGACACGTTCAACGGGAAAGTGGTTGCTGCGCTGCGCAATGAATTTGGCGGTCACGCGGTAGAAAAGAAGTAATAACAATATAAGCTAGTATCTATCCCCGTAGCTTTAAAACTGCGGGGATATTGCTATATGTTTTGTCGTTTATTGGATTTTTGCATAACCCGCATATGCATATTTTTCCTTGTATATCCGCACAATAGGTGAAAAAGGCGGAAGGATGAATAGCATATGTGCAAAAGGTTTTCGTTATCGGCTGATTTGGATGAGGTAAGGAATCATTTTGGTATACAACGGGTGATGTATTATTACAAAACACGCTATAACATGAGTCCCACCCAGCATGTTCCAATTGTGCTGCATCAGAATGGAGAACGGGTACTTGATGAATTTCGCTGGGGATTTATTCCCTACTGGGGCAAGGATTGTGTCAATGCAGACTTGAATACGGTTCGGGTAAATCCGAGTTATCGCAAGATGGCGGAAACCCGACGCTGTATCATTCCATGCAATGGATTTTATTATTGGCGAAAATTAGGTAAACGCATGTGTGCTGTAAGGGTGGTACTGCCGGAACAGAAGATGTTTGCGGTCGCGGGGCTATATGAAGTATGGCAGGATAGTCGTAAGGAGCCTTTACGCACCTGTACGATGATGACAGTTCATGCTAATACGGATATACGTGAATTCGATACCCGTATGCCAGCTATTTTGGAAGCTGATCATATAGATTCATGGCTGGATCCGTCTGTCCAGAACATAGATGAGCTGCTGCCTCTATTGCGCACGTATGAGCAAGGCGACATGAGCATCTATCCAGTGACCCCACTGGTGGCCAATGATGAACATGATAACCGTGAATGTATTCAGGAAATGGATTTGCAGTGGTCCTGGATTAAACCTTAAACGTATGGAGATTTTCATCCATTATTGATCATAAGCTTCCCGCCACCTGCATAGGTATGTATTGGGGAACAAGCGTCATGATCCGGGGAGAGGGGAAACGGCCGAAGGAGTATCTCATATGGGATGGAGGCGATTGGAATGAGTAACGATACACTCATCCAGCTGCTGGTGCTCATGGTGACGATCATCGGTCTGGTCCAAAACCGGTAAGTGGCAGGTTCCAGAAGGCGGGAGAATTGCCGTAGGCAATCTTCCGTTTTTTTTCTGTGTTAAAAAGCTCGCAGATTAAGGAAGCTTACGGTACAATAGATGCTAGGCTACAGGTGACAAGACACCTGAATATACGTCTACATACGATATATTTTTAAGGGAGAGCGAATCATGAGTGACTTAACTTCATTACCACCAGCCAAAAAAAGAAAATTGCTGTTTAGCGCAGGGCTTAGCTGGTTGTTTGATGCTATGGATGTGGGGCTGCTTTCATTTATAGTCGCAGCGTTGGCAAAGGAGTGGCATCTGGGATCTGAGCAAATTGGACTGCTGACTGCAATGAATTCGATAGGAATGGTGTTCGGAGCCGCTTTGGCGGGGATTTTGGCTGATCGTTACGGCAGACGCGCCATATTAGTGTGGACATTGTTGATCTTTTCTATTGCCAGCGGCTTATCCGCTTTGGCGACAGGTCTCGGAATGCTGCTGGTGCTGCGTTTTATTGCTGGTGTAGGCTTGGGCGGCGAATTGCCTGTTGCTTCGACGCTGGTGTCAGAATCAGTCCCTGTGAAAGAACGAGGGAGAGCGGTTGTGCTGCTGGAAAGCTTCTGGGCGGCAGGCTGGATCCTTTCGGCTCTTATTGCTTATTTTGTTATTCCAAAGTATGGTTGGCAAATGGCATTTATTCTCGGGGCAGTACCTGCGCTGTACGCTCTTTATCTGCGTAGAGCTATTGATGATTCACCGCGTTACAAGCAGCAAAGCGTTAAACTTCCGCTACGTGCACGATTGGCTTCGATTTGGTCGGGACCTAATCGCAAGTCTACGCTGATGCTGTGGATTTTATGGTTCACAGTTGTATTTTCATACTACGGCATGTTCCTGTGGCTACCGAGCATTATGTTTATGAAAGGCTTCGAACTGGTTAAAAGCTTTGAATATGTGCTGATCATGACGCTTGCCCAACTACCAGGTTACTTTACCGCCGCCTATCTAATTGAAAAGCTGGGGCGCAAATTCGTACTGATCATCTACTTGCTGCTCACAGCCGTGTCCGCTATTTGGTTTGGCACCTCGGAAACGGCGGGAATGCTGCTAGCTGCTGGTATCTGCTTGTCCTTTTTTAATCTCGGTGCATGGGGAGCCATGTACGCCTATACACCAGAATTGTACCCGACAGCCGTCCGTTCAACCGGTGTGGGTATGGCGGCTGCCTTTGGCCGTATTGGAGGCGTTATCGGGCCTTTTGCGGTCGGTATACTTGTAGGACAGGGCGTAGCGTTGCCATCTATCTTTGTGATTTTCTTCGTAGCTATCTTGATCGGAGCAGCGGCTGTATGGTTGCTGGGTACGGAAACCAAAAACCAGGAGATTGACTAACCTTTACATTCACCTGTGTGAAGATTCATAATATAAGAGAGAGGAGTGACCTGAAATGGAGCATACCTTTCTGCTCAAGGCAGACTGGAACGGGGGGCGCAACAGTGACGGTCGTATTGAGGCTGGACAGTTGCGGACTGCAATTTCGATCCCGGCTGAGATGGGAGGCCCTGGTGTGGGCACCAATCCAGATGAAATGCTGCTCGGGGCCGCCGCTACCTGCTATTTGATTACTTTGGCGGCGATGATGGAGCGCGCGAGTCTCCCGGTGGCGTCACTGGCGCTGGAATCCGAAGGGATTGTCGATGTAACGAACAATATTTTTACATATCGCCGAATTGTGCATCGTCCGCAGGTTCAATTGGCCGCCGATGCGACAGAATCGCAGATCGAACAAGCATTGCGACTGGCAGAGCAGGCAGAAACCTCATGCATGATCTCACGTGCCGTAGCGGGAAATGTGGCGTTGTCCACAGAGCCCGTGGTGGAGCGCGCCTCTTAAAGCGATATCTGTAACAGGAGCAATCATTCTAATTGCCCATCATTTTTATAATCCAAGGAGGACACAACCATGACAGCACAACAAAAATTGCTCGTATTCGCAGGCTCTTACGCCGAATTGGAAGGTAACGGAGTTTATTCGTACACTTTTAATGAACAGACAGGAGCACTTACACTACAGGATGAGTTCTCCGGCTTGAAAAATCCTACATTCCTGAATGTGGACGTCAAAAATCGGAAGCTGTATTCCATTGGGGAGACGACTTCTGCTGCAGGTGCAAAAGTAGGCGAAGCTTCTGCTTTCGAAATTGACCCAGTTAAAGGAACATTTACATTGCTGAATCGTGCGGAAAACGTGGGTGCAACAACTTGCCACATTCAGCGTGATCCATCTGATCGTTACCTTATTGTTGTCAGCTACCACGGAGGTATGGTGGGACTGGTGTCTCTGACTGAGGACGGACGTATTGGTGAGTTGCTGGATGTTAAACAGCACGAGGGCAAAGGAGCGCACCCTGAGCGTCAGGATCGTCCACATCCACATTCCAGTTTCTTTAGTCCAGATGGGCGCTTCCTGTTCGTACAAGATCTCGGCCTGGATCTGATCCGTGTTTACACCATTGATGACAGCAAAGGACAACTGGTGCTTCATGGTGAAACGAAAACCCATGCAGGTGCAGGTCCACGTCATTTGACGTTCCACCCAAATGGTAAATTTGCTTTTGTCATTAACGAAGTGGATTCTTCCATTACTTCTTTTGCATATGATGCAGAGGCCGGTAAGCTCACTGAGCTTGAGAGCGTACCGACATTGCCGTCTGACTTTACAGGTGAAAACACAACTGCTGAAGTTGCGATTTCGGAGGATGGAGCTTATCTGTACGGTTCCAACCGTGGGCATGACAGCATTGTGGTATACGCTGTAGACGGAGCAACTGGCAAGCTGAGCTTGGTCGAGCATGTATCTGCCGAAGGAGAGCATCCACGCCATTTTGCTTTGACTCCAAATGGTGACCATATGCTCGTGGCCAACCGCGACACCAATAACATCGTTACGTTCAAAGTGGACAAGGCAAGTGGACGCTTGACCTACACCGGGCAACAAGTAACCGTGTCCAAGCCAGTATGCGTACAGCCTTTTTACTTTTCTGTATAAAGTTTGATAGAGGCTGGATGAATAAGTAACAGTATACGGGTAGTGACCGCTACGAGAACGGATCATTCTTCCGATCGCTGTTGCCCCCAGATTTCTTGTTTGTATGTTCAAGGGTAGAAATCCAGGGGCAGAGGCGAACGCTCCGCTTCTTCAGAACGATTCCGTCCTCTCCGCTGCTTTGGTGCTTTTGGCAACTTTTAAGGTTACTTGGATTAATCAAATATAAAAAAAAATCTTGAGAATTACGACCGTAGGTTTTAAACCTGCGGGCGTTTTTCTTTTTATGACCTCTTTATTTTTAAAGAAGTCATTACCTACGAAAATAATATAAAATTTTAAGGTTACAAATAAGATACGAATAATATCGGTAGGAAAAGGGTACATATGTTATAAGCAGAACAATGATCCCTAATGCAAGTCTAGGACAAGCATTGCAAATTCAATATAAGGATTAGAAGATTTCTTAAATGGAAGTTTAATTTAAGGCTCAGTATAGAGATCAAGCCTCTAACTTCACAAGGATGGTAGAGATGAACTGAGTAACGAAGCGGGCAGATGGATTTCGGAGAAGCGGTAGCGTTCGCCTTTGGAACCTGATTTTAACCATTAAAAATATAATTCAAAAAATCAGGTTCCAACAGCGATCGGAGAAACCATCTGTTTGCGTAGTGGGCCGCACAGACCGATAAGAGTATTAAAGGAGGGATTCACATGAAAATTATCATTACACAAAAGGAAGCCGTCGACAAAGGAATATGGACAGAGATCATGGGGATGTTTGCTGTAACCAAAGAGGACGAAGTATGGCAAAATGAAGAGTTTATTCTCACCGAAGAACAGGCACGTCAGGTCGGGTTGTTAAGATAGCAAAGATAAATAGGACATGTTATCAAGTTTTAAGACCAAGTCTTAAAAAATCGTAACTTCTTTTTTATGTATCTGATACACTTTTTAACCGTGCAACGTTTATGATAAGTACACAAGGGTAATGAAGCTTACAGACACCGTGTACATACCCAAACGGCAAGGAGAGATCAGACATGATGAAACTAGCTTCGAAATGGACCGTATTGGCTTTAATGATGATGCTGATTACGACGGCAGGAGCAACAGCGCAAGGCTACACGCCTGTCGCAGCTGCTGAAAATCAGGAGACCGTATATATAAACCAAATGGAGATTCGTGACGGACAAATTTATTTATCGGCAGACCCGATTGAATGGTATGAAGGCGCGGCGGCAGACAAAGCATTTGTGGAGCATGAAGGAAATACAGGATTGGATGGAGCGCCGGATGGCTACTACATCGTAAACAATTCCGTGCAAAATGACGTGTATCAGGTTGCACCAGATGCTTCGGTAGAGGTGCAGATTTATGATCACACGGGTAACATAGAAGATACAGACGTACAATGGAACGAATCGATTCCGCTGGTACAGTTTGAGAAAGATTTTGCTAAAAAGGACGTCCTGGACCTCAGTCAATTTCCATACCATGTTACGCTTCGTGACGGTAAAGTTGTAAAAATCGTGCAGCAATTCATTCCTTAAAATAGAAGTAATCGTAATCTCATATCACAAACACGTGCTTCACTTGATTACAGATCAGGGGGGCACGTGTTTTTATACTTTATAACAAAAAAGAGGATATCCAGCCCATATAGGGCGCGGATATCCTCTTCTCTTCATAATATATGATTAGAACGATTTTGCTGTGTCTACTGCACGTTGTACAGCAGAAGCAACGATTTCTTGTGCTTGGTCTGGAGCTTGGTTATGTCCTTCCAGTACAACCTTCACAATGTCTTTCACTCCGAAGAAGGATAAGATGTTGCTCATGAAGTTCAAAGACATTTCAGCTGCAGCAGCTGGTCCTTCGGAATAAACGCCGCCTCTTGCATTCAACAGGGCTACTTTAGTTTCAGTTACGAGACCGACAGGACCTTCAGCAGTGTATTTGAATGTTTTACCAGCTTGGTTCAGGTAGTCAATGTACGTATGCAGTACAGCTGGAATCGTCATGTTCCAGAGCGGGAAAGCAAATACGACTTTGTCTGCTGCCAGGAATTGATCTAGGTAGCCATTAGCGATGTTTGCCAGGCGAGCTTCTTCTGCGTTCAGCTCCATGCCTCTAGCGGATTTGAACGTGCCGTTGATCATGTTAGCGTTCAAATAAGGAAGCTCGACGGAGAACAGGTCCAGCTCAGTGATTTCATCAGATGGGTGGGAAGATTTGTAGCTCTCCACGAATGCGTTATACAATTTAACTGTTGCAGATTCTTCAGCTGTACGATCATTAGCTTTGACAAATAATACTTTAGACATAATTTATTTCCCCCTAAGTAAGTTGAATAAGTAAGTTAAGTTAGTAAGTTACCACGTAATATTACAATATAAAGATAATATCTGTCAACGCTTTTATATTAAATTTACTTTGAAAAGCTACTTTATTTTTTACACTGTAAAATTTAAGTGTTTCTTTTGCAAAATATCAGTTTTGCGGTAAAATTTAAATGTAAAGTCTAATGAAGAGAATAGTTTAAGTAGGCGAGAAGGAAATGAACATGGTGCCAGCAAGATTTGGTACCATAGTTGAACGAAAAAAGGTGAGTAGCTTGAAGATAGGTTTTTTTGATTCAGGATTGGGTGGAATTACAGTATTGTCCGAGGCACTAAGACGTTTGCCAAACGAAAATTTTGTATACATGGCGGATACCCTTCATGTGCCTTACGGGACGAAAACTCCCCAAGAGGTGCTTGGTTATGTCAAGGCTTCAGTGCAAACGATTCTAAAAGAAGATGTTAAGGCACTGGTGATTGCCTGCAATACGGCTACAAGTATCGCGGTTGCGGAGCTAAGGAAGGAATATCCTATTCCGATTATTGGTATGGAGCCAGCTGTGAAGCCAGCGGTCGAGATGAACCGGGCTAATGGTAAAAGAGTTCTGGTGTTAGCCACACCATTGACGTTGAAACAATCTTGTTATGCAGCACTGGTATCCAGAGTTGACGATCATGGGAGCGTGGACTCACTACCTCTGCCGGAGCTAGTACATTATTGCGAACAGTTGAATTTTGACCGGGCAGAAATGTCCGAATATTTTAACCGTGTGCTGTCTTCGTTCAATCTCGACATATATGGTACGGTGGTATTGGGATGTACTCATTATCCTTTTTATAAGGAAATTCTAAGGGAACTACTACCTTCTCATATTCAGTTAATTGACGGGAGCCAGGGAACAGTTAGACGGTTGAAACAGGTGTTGTCTGAGCGTAATTTGCTGGAACCTTCGCCAAAATCCAGTCCATCGCAGGAGGGACACATTACATTTTTATGTTCTAGTCAGGATGAGGCCTATGTGCGCAAGATGGAGCGGGCGCTTGAAATCTACACGGAGCATGAAAAGATTTATCTTTAAAAGAAGAGCGGCTGGCGAACGTGTGGGATTAGCTTAATGAAATATCCAAATCGCCAGCCGCATTGTGGATCAGACGCATGGAGGGAGGCGTGAAATGGACGTTCACCTAATCCTGAATGAGCTTTATGCAGCAGGCGTGCTCGAAGGCCATATGCAAAATCTCAAACCGCTGACCGGCGGTACTTCGAGCGAAGTGGTCCTTGTCATGGATGGTACCAGGCCTCGATATGTGATTAAGCAAAATGATCCTGCGATTGTAAAAGCCGAGGCGGAATTTTTACATACCTATGTACGGATTGAGAAACTATCGCGTTTGGTTTATGTAGATCCGTTGCACCGTTATTTGGTATACACGTTCAGGTCAGGGCTCACACAGTATCATGGACGAAACAAAAGCGATTTGTTGCTTCATCTGGCGACGGAGGTGATCTCGCACTATAAGCCTTTTGGTGAGGAACGTCATTATGGTTATCCGGACCACCCGTTTGTGGAATGGAGAGATTTTCTGCTGCACAGAACGAAGGAATCTGGAAAGATCATACAAGATATTTTACCCCATGAGGATCACCGTTTCGTTCATACCCTTGTGGCTGGATCGCCGCAACGGAATATTAAATATTTGCTTCATGGTGACTGTGGAGTACATAATTTTGTGTTTACCGAAAATGGCACATTGACGGGTATTATTGATCCTGATCCCGTGGTGGGAGAACCCCTATATGATCTGATATACGCCTTTTGTTCTTCACCGGATAGGCTGACCATCGATACCATTTTGCCTTCCTTAGAGAAGCTTGAGCCGGAGATGACAGGGGAATATGAGCTGAACAGGGAGGTACTACAGGGATTATATTTTCGTATAGCCACCTGCATTCGTCATCATCCGGAAGATCTCGATCAATATACAGAAGCGTGGACCTATTGGCTTAACAGGATTCGCTGTAAGGAAGAGGGAATATGAGCATACAAGGATGGAATCATATTTGCTTTTCGGTACCAGATTTGGAGAAATAGATACATTTTTATCAAAAAGTACTAGAGCATATCAAAAAACTTGATTTTTAACCCAATGCAGATAGATGCAAGCAACAGAAATAATACTCCACTCCAGGTAATCAGGTGTGTTCCCATCTGTGATAGAAACCATCCGCCTAAGGTGGTGCCAATCGTGACACCTAAATTTGCAAAGGAGACAAACAAGCTATTAGCAAATTCAGGTGCTTCTGAGGCCCCCGAAGTTAACCAAGTTTGACTTACAATCAGACCGCCGGTAAAAACAGCCCCCCATATAATTATTATTATAATCATGGGAATGTAGTAACTCCCGATATAATATATCAGAAAATAGATGGACCCAAGCACAAGGGGATAAAAAATAATTGTTTTTACCATGTTTCTGCTTAAATATTTAGCGGTTTGCATATTGCCAATGATACCGCTCGCGCCAAAAAGAATTAACATGATACTTACTATTTTACCGCTCATACCTGTTACTACTTCGAGATATTCAGCAAAATAGGAATAGACAGAGTATAAGGACGCTAGGATAAAACAAGCGGCTGCGACGTTAAGCCATAGTTGTGGTTTTGCCAAAACATTCAATTGTTTGCCAAAGGTCAACTTTCCCTCAACCGGTAGAGATGGAATAAAAAATAAAATTCCAAGTAGTGCAATTGCATTGATGACTGAAGAAAAAAGAAATGCAGCTTCAAGTGAAAACTGATCCCCGATAAAAGATGTGACCGGAACGCCCAATACCATCCCTATAGTTAACCCGTTAAAAACTTTAGCCACCGCTATGGCACTTTGTTCTTTTGAGACAGAGCTTGCAGCTGCTGCAAATGCTACAGAGAAATAAACTGGATGAAGAAAAGCGGGTAAAAGTCGAAACATCATCAAGGCATTATAACTCGGAGCAAAGGCGGAAAAAAGAGTAGAAATTGTAAAAACAACAAGTACGCCAGCCAAAATTTTTTTTCGATTTATTCCAGAAAATAAAAGAGTCATGAACAGACCGGAAATTGCAATGATCAAAGCAAACATGCTTACGAGCATACCCGCCTGAGATGGGCTTATTTGGAAATTGGTGGTGATTCTCGGCAAAATGCCTACTATGCCAAATTCTGTATTTGTAATGCCAAATACGCCGAGAGCAATAGCATATGTGGGAAATGACTTATTCAAGCGCAAGTGAGATCATCCTTTCATTATACAATTACAAACTAATCGCATGTGTTTAGTTGGTATTCAGATAAAAACTCTTAAACACCAAATGAAAAACAGCAAAGAACTCATTCCAATTGATGTATTGTGAGTTTTATAGAGAAAATCTGTTCTACTTACTCGGAAATTCTTGCTTTAATTGGTAATTGTTTTCCATCTCCTTATACGTCACGATTTTATCAGCGAGTAAATCAAGATTATTCTGGAGTTCCATTATTTTCTTTTGAACTTCTTTATAGTGTTCTTCGAGAAGAATCCTCCTTGCAGTTAGAGTTGAATCACCTTGCCTCCGAAGTTCGGCGATTTCTAGCATTTTGGTAATCGACATTCCAGTGGCTTTAAGACGAGTTAGAAACTTAATCCAAGTAACGTCCGCTGAAGAATAACAACGATACCCATTTTCATTGCGATCAATGGAACACAGAAGACCTATATTCTCATAATAGCGAAGGGTGTGGACACTAAGACCTGTAACAGTTGCGACTTGTCGAATGGTTAATAACTTTTCCATGAAACAAAGTATATACCTTTGAGTAAACTCTAAGGCAAGTCTTTTTTGTTATATTGATCTCTGTAATAGTTGTAGTAGGTCATGTACGACTTGATTTCTCGTTTAACTTCGTCCAGGGTGGTACATGTTTTTGCCCTTTGAGGCCGGTAGGTGGCGTCTTTCCCCGGAAAGGCCCACCTACATGATAGCCAACTTTAAACCGAGCCTGGTTACTGCGTATCGCCAATCATGCCCTTTTGGGAAAAACTTTGCAAGAGAACGTTTCCATTATTCAGCGTCGGAGCTGACAAAATCCATCCTAGCCGGTGAAGCACTTCCAGCAACCGCGTAGGAACATGCAAAGATTAGGATCCCCCATGTTTTACACTGCTGTCCCGAATTTCTAACTGATGCGATATGGACCAGTGGACAGCCGCCAATTCCTCTCCTTTAATAAGCTTAATGAGATTGCGGGCGGCGACCATGCCCAGTTCGGATGCTGAATATCGGACAGTTGACAATTTAGGCCGGATTATTGTAGCCATATCAATGTCGTCAAATCCCAAGAAAGAGACCTGTTCAGGTATTTTCACCCCATTCTCGGCCAGAAAGTTCATAGCGCCTATGGCAATTCGGTCCGTCGCGCAGAACACCGCACTGGGCAATGGGCCTGAATGATAAAGTTTTCTCATAGAGGTTACGCCGTCTTCAACTGAAAAGCCGCTTTCCAACACACGTTCGGGACGTACTGGCAGGTGAGCGGCCTTCAATGCCTGTTCATAGCCCAAAAAACGCTGATTGCCCACTGAAATATCTCCCGCAGCTCCCCGCAGCATCGCGATATCCTGATGTCCCTGCTGAATTAGATAAGTTACCGCTTCAAAAGCAGCCGTTATGTTGTCAACATGTACGGAAGGAATGGATTTGTCTCGAAAATCCCGTCCTACAAGGATGCAGGGAATTCCCGCCGCTTCAATGAGCGCGTATAGCGCATCCCGGATTCCGTCTACCGATATGATAATTCCGCTCGCCTGCATTTCACGGAACATATTGTAATAGTGTATTTCAGAGTCCGCGTCCCCCCCTGACAAGGCGATTATGACATCGAAGCCGTATAGATGCGCTACTTGATTGATGCCTTCAACCATGTTATCAAAGACGTTGTTTTTAATCTCGGGTAGAAGTACTCCAATCAGAGATGTATTATTCTTTACCAGTGTCCGTGCTATGGCATTTGGACGGAATTGAGTGGCTTCAAGGACATCTAGAACTCGTTTGCGTATTTCACTGTTCACCGTCTGGCTGTTATTGATCACTCTGGAAACCGTTGAAATGGAGACGTTGGCCATTCGAGCCACATCTTTTATAGTCATTTTCATTGTACACACCGACTTTCAAGCAAGTATTTATTTAGAAAAAGGTTCTCAAAGTGAATTGAATTTATTATATCAGTTTATTGAATTGTTTATTGAGTTTAACAAAGATTCCAGAGCAAAGAAAGCGCTTGACCTTGGTTTATAGGGAGAGTATAATCAACTCCGGAAAACGTTTTCTAGTATTTTCTGGACATAAATGATTGTTTTTACCAAATAACTAGCTTAATTCAAGGTATTTCGGCTTGTTTTTTTGATTATCAAGAAAACGTTTTCCTTACGGCTTGGGATTGTAGAGAATAACAAGGGAAAAGGAGCATGAGCATGAGAAGTTCGAGCGATATTGTTGTAATGGGAAATGAGGCTTCAAAGCAAACCGGTTCAAATATTACGCTAAAAGAAAAGATGGGTTATGGATTCGGTGATTTTGCCAGCCAGTTGCTGTTTGCCGCCGCAATGACTTTTCTGTCCTACTTTTACACAGATGTAATCGGGATCAGCGCCGGGGTCATTGGTACTTTAATGCTAGTTGCGCGTGTACTGGATGCGTTTATTGATGTCGCGATTGGGGCTTTGATCGATAAAACGAAGAGCAGACACGGGAAGGCCCGTCCTTGGTTACTGTGGATGTCCGGGCCATTTGCGTTGTCTGGAGTTCTCTTGTTCACGGTTCCAAGTGGAAATATGACGATCACTATTCTATACATTTACGTTACCTATCTGCTGATGAACATTATCTATTCCAGCATTAATGTCCCTTATGGTGTGCTTAATTCCATGATAACGCAGGATTCTTACCAGCGTTCTCTGCTTAATATTTTTCGTATGTCTCTAGCGAATATTGGTGCCTTGCTAATTAATTATTTCACCCTCCCGTTAGTGAAGTCGTTTGGCGGCGGTCAAAAGGGGTGGATTTTCACCTTTATTCTGTTTGGTTTGCTCGGAACCTTCTTATTTCTCGTTACCTTCTTCAGTACCAAGGAAAGGGTTACTCCATCTGTTGTACAGAAGCCAATTCCGTTTGGACGTGCTTTTGGAGCGCTGATGCGTAATAAGTATTGGAAATTGATTCTTGGGTTTGCTGTGGTCTATTTCATAAATAACTCACTGGGCACAGGTATGAATATTTACTACGCACGTTATGTGTTAAAAGACGCCAATCTGATTGGGGTGCTCGGCATATCCTTACTCCTTCCTTCCCTGCTTGGTTATCTGTTATTGCCTCCCGTCGTCAAGCGGATCGGGAAACGAAATTCATCCATTATCGGAAGTATCCTCCTGATTGTGGGATCGCTTGTTATTGCCGTCAGTCCCGCAAGTCTTATGGCGGTCTGCCTGGGACTCGTTATTAAAGCGCTTGGACATGCCGCTATTCTCGGAACCTTCTTTGCCATGTTGTCAGATACCATTGAGTATGGCGAATGGAAGACAGGGATGCGCACCGAAGGACTGGTGTACAGTGCGGGTAGTTTCGGCACAAAAGCGGGAGGCGGTTTCGGAGCGGCACTCATCGGTTGGGGACTGGCATTGGGAGGATATGCTGGTGGACAAGCTACAATCAGTGCCACAGCGCTAGCGTCTATTCATTTCATGTTTATCTACGTTCCAATTATCTTGGCTGGCCTGCAAATTTTATTTCTGGCATTTTACAACCTAGATAAATTATTTCCGGGTATTGTCAAAGAGCTTGAATTCTTAAAAAACGCTAAATAAGGAGAGGAAAGCAAAGGGAGAAGAAATGGTGGAAAGAAGCCGTATTCAAACCATTATCCACTAAAATTTTCCCTAAAATCTTTGCTTCCTTTATATAGATGGGATCATTTCTCGTACTAAATACAAAACACTTTGCTTAAAAATTCGGGAGTGTTTTATCCCTTTTACTTCCTTTTCAGTTTCTATTCTTTGAATCTCATATTTATCAGAACTATAAAGTAGGTCAACTAAGGTTATGAAGCTCAATGATCCGAGAAGCTCCTACCTTTAGGCTTAGGAAACGTTAGCTGAATAAAAGAGCGGTAGTCTAGAATTTTAACTATGAAAACCGACGATGTTTTTTTCTTGACCAGTTCAAAAAAAGGACTATAACATCAATCTTGATGATGTTATAGTCTTTTTTTTGATAAGAAATTATTATTTTAACGAGGTCTACCTGAACGAAAACCACAAGGAGGACGTCCTGCAGTGGACAATCGAATCATGTTGAATACCACACTTATCAAGCTGAGAGCTTTCAATGTCACCATTTTGCCCGGACGAGAACGGAATGAACAGGACAAAAGGTCGGTCTATTTTACAGATCCAGACGGACATAAGTATGAATTCCACACAGGACAATTGCAGGACCGCCTGGAATATTATAAAATGAAAAAGCATATGACTTTTTTTGAATGAGTAATTGTTATCGATATAAATGATATAAGTAATAAGTAGGTAATGATTGGGTTCGCATTTAGGAGGAATACGGAAGAATGTCACTGTCTCAGGAAAACGCTTCCAAGCAAGCGCAAGCCGTTAAAACGATGACGGTTTTTGCAATCACTTGGCCGATCTTTATAGAGATGTTGTTTCATATTTTGATGGGTAGCGTGGATACGTTCATGCTAAGCCATGTTTCTGATGAGGTTGTATCGGCTGTGGGTGTATCCAGACAGTTAATTGAATTTACGATTATACTGTTCAATCTGCTTGGTCTTGGTGTAGGTGTGATCATTGCTCAGCTATTGGGGGCGCAAAAGCATGTGGATGCAAGCCGTGTTACGGCTTCGGCACTAACCTTTAATCTGGTGTTTGGTCTGGCGCTGAGTTCGATGTTTATTGTGAGCCGGGATTTTTTGCTATCCTTTTACCATATTACCCCGACGATTAAGGAAAATGCAGAGATTTATATGATGCTGGCAGGGGGTTCGCTATTTCTGGAAGCGCTCATGCTAACCGCAGGTCCGGTTATTCGATCGCATGGTTTTACCAAAGATACGATGATCGTGGGCATTGGTATGAATATTTTACATATTGTAGGAAATGCATTGCTCATTTATGGCTGGTTTGGTCTGCCGCAGATGGGAGTGGCGGGAGCAGCGATTTCAACGGTTATTAGCCGTGCTGTAGCATGTGTCTGGATTTTTCTATTGCTGTACAAGCGTGTAAGTGCGCCGATTCGCATACGGTATTATGTACAGCTCCAATGGAGTAAGCTGGTAGCCATCCTGAAGATTGGTATTCCGGCCGGGCTGGAATGGTTGTCCTATCAGCTTAGTCAAATGATGGTGACCCGATTTGTCAGCTTTATGGGTACAACGGCGATTGCAACTCATTTTTATACGAATACGATTGTATACTTTTTTATGGTATTTGGAATGGCCGTAGGTGAGGGGACAGAGATTATTGTTGCCCGCCTGATTGGAGCAGGAGACAAGGAAAAGGCGTATCATCAACTTTTACGAAGCCTGAAATGGTCTTTGGTCATTACAATTTTGGTGATCGTAGCAGTATCCTTTTTCCGATATGAAGTGATGGCGATCTTTACGGATGAGCCAGCAATTATTCAATTGGGGGCAGCAATTTTGCTGTTCTGTATATTGCTGGAGCCGGGCCGTGTATTCAACCACGTGGTCATTAACTCCTTGCGAGCAGCGGGAGATGTTCAGTTCCCGTTAATGATGGCCATTATTTCAATGTGGGGGATAAAAATCCCATTAGCATATGTGCTGGGCATTCATTTGGGATATGATGTGCTGGGTGTGTGGATTGCACATGCCTGCGATGAGTGGGTACGAGGTATTTTTCACTATTTACGCTGGAAAGGTCGGAAGTGGCAGCACAAGTCGCTGTTATCTAAGGCTGAGCTTCAGGCGGAATCAGTCTAAGGCTGAAAGAAGAGATTCTACAACAGACATTCTCCAAGCGAATTGGGGAATGTCTCTTTTTTTACAAAAATAAGCAAAACGGGGATGTTAAAACTTTTCAAAAATTGCTAGAATATAGTAACCTCGAATGTAGTAGAGGTTTTCAAAGTTTCAGAGTTTCAAAGACGGATGGTTTCCGATTGAATCCATGAAGGAGGGAATAGGATGGAACGTAAAGTGCATATCATTCCTTACCAAGTGATCAAGCAGGAGCAACAAGTGAATGAAATACCGCGAGGTGTAGAGCTGATTCAGGCTCCTGCGGTATGGAACCAGACTCGAGGCCGAGGCGTGAAGGTGGCGGTGCTGGACACGGGCTGTGATTCGGACCATCCTGATTTGAAGGCGCGCATTATTGGCGGCCGGAATTTCACGGATGATGATGATGGTGATCCGGAAATTTTCAAGGATTACAACGGTCACGGTACACATGTGGCAGGTACCATTGCGGCAGCAGAAAATGCGGATGGTGTCGTGGGTGTTGCTCCAGAGGCAGACCTGCTCATCATCAAAGTGCTAAACAAGCAGGGCTCCGGTCAATATGACTGGATTATTCAAGGCATCTATTATGCGATTGAGCAAAAGGCGGATATCATATCGATGTCACTTGGCGGTCCAGAGGATGTGCCTGAGCTGCATGAAGCAGTAAAAAAGGCTGTAGCTAGCCAAATCTTGGTCATCTGTGCAGCTGGAAATGAGGGAGACGGTGACGATAGAACGGACGAACTCGGCTACCCGGGCTGCTATAATGAAGTGATTAGCGTAGGTGCTATCAATTTTGACAGGCATGCCTCTGAATTCAGTAATTCTAATAATGAGGTGGATTTGGTTGCACCGGGAGAAGATATTTTGTCTACCGCTCCGGGCGGCAAATATGCGACTTTTAGCGGAACTTCGATGGCTACTCCGCACGTTGCAGGTGCATTGGCGTTGATTAAGCAGCTGGCGAATGCGAGCTTTGAGCGTGATCTCACCGAACCGGAATTATACGCACAACTCATCAAACGCACGATTCCACTCGGCAATTCTCCTAAGCTGGAGGGCAACGGTCTACTGTACCTGACAGCTGTGGAGGAGCTCTCTCGTATTTTCGACGCACAGCGTGTAGCGGGAATACTAACTGCAGGATCATTGAAGGTTAAATAAACCATAACTTCGAATATAGAGCGGCTCTCCTGTAGGGAGAGTCGTTTTTTTTGGATTTCAAGTCTTAGGAAAAACTCCATTTACATTGCATTCAAATGTCGGGTAACATATATCTCAAAGATAGGCATGATTCAGAAGTGGAGGATTAATATGAAAGATATCATGGCGCAAGCTGGCGAGCTTAGACGAACAGGGCAAGCAGTGGAAGCGCGAAAGCTTCTTTTGAAGGCATTAGAACAGCAACAAAATGATGCAGAACTGTGGTATCAGACAGCTTGGACGCATGATTCATTGGGCTTAGAGAGGGAAGCGGTCTCTTTTTATGAAAAAAGTCTAGGTATGACGTTGTCCGCAGAATCAAGAAAAGGAGCCATCCTGGGATTAGGCAGTACATATCGTGTATTGGGGGAGTATGCCAAGGCGAAAGAATGGTTGGAAATAGGGATGGACGAATTTTCGGACTACAGACCGTTTCGGGTATTTTACGCGATGGTATTATATAATCTGGGGGAATACGGGAAAGCCATGCAGGAGCTGCTAACGGAGGTGGCTGAGACGACCTCAGATTTATCTACACAGGAGTACTCACGCGCCATTCAATATTATGCAGATAAACTGGATCAGATCGAGGCATAGGTGGACAGAAGTGAGAGCATAAGCAGTAACGTGCATATACGCTCGTACATAAAAAGATCACAGTCAGAGAGCAGTAATTCTCTTCCTTGACTGTGATCTTTTGCTGTTTATTGTTTGGTTATAGGGTCCGTAACTTGATGAGTTAAATAGCTGCGATTACTGCGCTCCCTCGGTAACGGCGATTTCCTTCTCCAGGTTTTCTCTGGACAGGTTGGCCTTCAGGTAATCCGGGGTATCGGGCAGGACCAGGTGCAGATTGGATTTTTGACAAATGCGGATGGTGCACTTTTCGACGATAAAATCAAAGACATGCCCACCCCCAGTACGTTCATCGTTAATAAAATGGAGATGAAATCCGGCTACCCCAATACCTTGAGCATAGGCAGGTGTCCAAAAACCTGTAATCACCCCAGAAGCGTCGTTAAAAGAGAACGTAGGCTGAGATTTGGTCGCTTCGATAAAAGGTTTGTAAGGCTTCACCTGGTGAGGGACGGTACGTGTCTTTACTTCACGGAAAGTGCCATCCATACGGAAGGCATAGAACAGATTACGGCTTGGAAACAACTTTAACAGCAGAGCTTCCAGCTCTTCGCGATGCATGGGGCGGTCAATAGTATATGTGAAATCTTCTTGGAAAAAGGTGACGGTGGAAAAAGGTGTGGTTTCTTCCGGTTTTACGCGATGGGCCGTACCGTCTGGAAGCAAGTGATAGAATTCACCATCGAACGCGATCATCTCGCCATTCAGTTGATCAAAGGTACCAATCCCAAAATCCCCGTGCTTTTGCAACTCCTCAAAGGCAACAACTCCGTCATAAAGACCATCTAATAGAGCGAGCATAGTGGACGTTTGGTAAATATCATGATCAGTTTCTTGCTTGGTTTCCAGTCCTGCAACGGTCATGGTAATACACTTCCTTTTGTAATTGTATGCATTTATTTTCTTTCTTTTTCAATAATAAACGTAAAGTTTCAGTAAATAACGCGAATAACTCAAAAAAATCATAAAAAATAACGTTTTGCTCCATAATTGTCACGAAACCGTCACGAGTGAGTCTTGGTAAAGGTTAGTTTAATTGATTTGGCAGCAGTTTACGTCCCAACTGGATATTATCTTGATAATTAATCGGGATATCAACGACCACAGGACCATCCGTATGAAGTGCCTGCTGCAATACGCTTTCCAGTTCTTCAGGAGAGTGCACGCGTAATCCGGTGGCCCCGAAGCTTTCCGCATATTTCACAACATCGACATCTCCAAATTTTACACCAGATGTTCTGCCGTATTTAATCTGTTGTTGAAATGCAACCATGTCATAGGTACCATCTCTCCATACGATATGCACTAGCGGAGAGTTAAGACGTACAGCGGTTTCGAGCTCCATGGATGAAAACAGAAATCCTCCGTCTCCAGAAATAGAAACGACTTTTTGACCGGGGTTGACGAGTGTGGCAGCAATCCCCCAAGGCAGTGCTACGCCCAACGTCTGCATTCCGTTACTGAATAGAAGGCGCCGTGGTTCATACGAACGGAAATATCGTGCCATCCAAATGTAGTGTGAACCAACATCACAGGTGACAGTGACATTATCGTCGATCAGGCTGCGCAGTGTACGAATAAATTGTAATGGATGAATCAGATAATCATGACTGTGTACAGGAACAGCTTCTTGCTCGTTCAGATCATGACGAAGACGATTTAATTGGTCACAGGAGGCTTTAGGTAGCTTTAAGGTAGGCAATTCTTCTGCAAGGCCACTCACAATCAGGGCTATATTCCCGATAAGCTCGTGATCAGGCTGATAATCATGATCAATATCTGCTTGATGATCATCCAGATGAATAAGGGTTCGGTTCGCAGGAATGTTCCAGTTTTTTGGATCATATTCAATAGGATCATAGCCAATCGTCAGTACCAGATCTGCCGCTCCAAGAAGCATGTCACCCGGCTGATTATGGAACAGACCGACTCTCCCAAAATAGTGGCTTTCCAGCTCCCGGGAAATGGCTCCAGCGGCCTGAAAGGTTTCAACCACAGGCAAATCCGTGTTTCGAATCAGTGCACGGATGGCTGCTGTAGCTTCGGGTGTGCTGGCTTTCATACCGAGAAGGAGTACGGGCAGCTTGGCTTTTTTGATTTGGCCTGCAACTTGTTTGATGAGCTCGGCGGGTGCGGTTCCAAGCTGGGGAAGGGAAACCTTCTCAATGGCGGTTACTTCGGATGACGAAGTCAACACGTCCTGCGGCAGACTGACAAATGTGGCTCCAGGCTGGGCTGAGGTCGCAATCCGAAATGCATTAGTAATTGCTTCCGGTACACTATCCGGATGTTCTACTTCTACACTGTACTTGGTGATGGGTTCGAATAGTCCGGCGTTATCCATAGATTGATGCGTGCGTTTCAGGCGTTCTGATCTTGGGACTGCACCTGCAATGGCGACGACAGGATCACTCTCTGCATTAGCGGTGACAAGTCCTGTCGCCAAGTTAGACGCGCCTGGACCGGAAGTAACAATGCATACGCCCGGTTTACCGGTTAAACGACCGACCGCTGCTGCCATAAAGGCGGCATTTTGTTCATGACGGCATATGATCAATTCTGGACCCCGATCTTGAAGAACATCAAAAACAGAATCGATCTTGGCACCTGGAATGCCAAAAATATGCGTAACCCCTTGCTTGATCAAACAATCGACAACAAGGTCGGCTCCTTTTGTATCGGATTTGGTTTTAGTTTTAGTTTGAACAGCTTGAACTTTGGTACTCAATGCTACCACCTCTTCTTTTCATCTTTGAAATAAACCAATGAAATACTTTCAATGTAAAACAATGGATGTATATTACAATTATAATGCAATAACTGGTATTTTCAAGAAAGAAATTTTCTGAAAAAAAGAGAAAAATACATAAAACGTTTTCAAAGTTTGATTTATCGGGGAAAATTAAAAATTGTAGAATTTTCTTTTGGTATCAGCCATCGGAAAAATATAGAACAAATCTGCTCCAAATGGCAGTAGGCCATTTTTTTATCCGCTCACATGATAAAAATCACTTTCGTCAACAAAGGATAGCGGTTACAATGTAATTGTTGTTAACGTAAACATTAAATTTAAAGTGAAGTAACCCGGCTTGAAATGATGTACAGGTATCGTATTATAGCTATATTATCTTGTCTAATCACGAGACCTGCTATGTGGTGGAGAATGCTATTATTGAAAAACGAGTACAGTACAAGCATTTTTGTTAACGTTAACAATTTATTAAGAAACACGATTATAGAAGGGATGAGAAAGTAATGACTAAAGCGTTTTTAGACGAAAACTTTTTGTTGAGCAATCCAACGGCTGAAATCTTGTATCATCAATACGCCAAGGATATGCCGATTATTGACTATCATTGTCATTTAAGTCCACAAGAAATTTATGAAAATAAAGCGTTCAAGAATATTACGGAAGCTTGGTTGTACGGAGATCATTACAAGTGGAGACTTATGCGGGCCAATGGGGTTGAGGAACGCCTGATTACGGGGGATGGCGAAGATTATGACAAGTTTTTGGCATGGGCCAAAACCGTACCTACACTAATCGGCAATCCGTTGTACCATTGGACGCATTTGGAGCTTCAACGCTTTTTTGGTGTCTATGAGCTGCTGAATGAACAGAGCGCACCAGTGATCTGGAAAAAGGTAAACCAAAAGCTGCAGGGAAAGGGCTTTGGCGCACGTGATCTCATTGTAAACTCGAAGGTAACTGTGGTGTGCACCACAGATGACCCGACAGACCATCTCGAATACCACAAACAAATCAGCAAGCTGACTGATTTCCCAGTGGCAGTGCTACCAAGCTTCCGTCCCGACAAGGCTTTGGAAATTAATCGCGAAACTTTCCAGCCTTGGGTGGCTCGGTTGGGTGAAGTCAGCGGACTGGATGTTTCTGGCCTGGAAGGATTTTTGAATGCGTTGGCGAGCCGAGTGCGCCATTTCCATGCGGCCGGAGGCCGAGTATCTGATCATGCGCTGGATACTGTAGTCTATGAAGAAACGACACGGGAGGAAGCCGCAGTCATATTCAATAAGGCGCTGGAGGAAGGCCATGTGACTCCTTTGGAGGAGGCGAAATATAAATCGTACGTTCTGGTTTTCCTTGGCAAACAGTATGCAGAACATGGCTGGGCTATGCAATACCACATCCACGCGCTGCGTAATAACAACACTGCTATGTTCCGTCAATTGGGACCGGATACAGGCTACGATGCCGTAAATGATGGCTCTATCGCTCGTCCATTGGCGGCATTGCTGGACGCACAGGAGCTGGCAGGAGGATTACCGAGAACCATTTTGTATTCGCTTAATTCGGTTGATTATCCAGTACTGGCAAGTCTCGCGGGTTGTTTCCAATCTGGTGGAAATGTGGGGAAAATCCAGTTTGGCACGGCATGGTGGTATAACGACCATATCGAAGGTATGCAGGAGCAGATGAAGCTGCTGGCTAACTACGGGGTGCTGTCCCGCTTTATTGGTATGCTGACGGATTCCCGCAGCTTTCTCTCCTACACACGCCATGAATATTTCCGCCGTATACTCTGTGACTTAATTGGAACGTGGGTTCAGGAGGGTAAGGCGCCTGAGGATCTGGAACTGCTCGGAGCCATGGTACAAAACATTTGCTACAACAACGCCGAGCAATATTTTAATTTCCCAACGGTTGTTCATAGTAAGTGAAACTACGCCCTAAGGCGAGAGGACTCACTAACTTCATAAGAAAGGGCTCTTGCCAGGAGCTTGTTTCAAAACTCCCGGTAAGAGCAATTAAAATAAAATAGTTATCAACTGAGGATTTTGCAAAATCCTGAACTAATTATGTGAAATTAATTACAAACATAGAGGAGTGTGTAGGTATGGGAGTGCCTATCGTGCAGGAGAACGTCCAAACTGACAACAAGACAGGCGATCATATTAGCCTGAAAGAAAAGATTTCGTATGGTATGGGTGACTTTGGAAACGGATTCATGTTTGATTTGGGGCAATTGTATTTGCTGAAATTCTTTACAGATGTAGCAGGGGTTTCTGCAGGAGCCGCTGCAGGCATTTTCTTGGTCAGCAAGCTGTTTGCCGCCGTCTGTGATCCCATTGTCGGGTCCTTTGTTGATTATCGCAAACATATCGGTACACGTGGAAAATTTAGACCTTTTCTTATTGTTGGAAGCGTTATCCTTGCAATTCTTACGGTTCTTACCTTTATTTCGCCGAATATTTCACCCACAGGAAAACTCATTTACGCATATGCGTCCTATATGATCTGGGGAATCGGCTACTCTATTGTAAACATTCCATACGGCTCGCTGGGTGCCGCCATTACACAGGATACTCATCAACGTGCTTCATTGTCATCTTTCCGTCAGGCCGGATCTCTGGGCGCATTATTCGTCACCAGTGTCGTTGTCATGCCGCTTATTTTACTGTTTCCTAACCATCATGTTGGCTATCCAGTTGTGATGGGGATTATGTCACTCATTGGTGTGATCGCTTTCATCATATGTTACCGAGGAACGAAAGAACGTATTATTAGCCAGTCCGGGCCAAAAGAGAAGCTATCTATAGGCGTTATTGTGCATACTTTTACGAATAACAAGCCTTTGCTGGTACTCGTTTTGATGACGATTTTCACTATATCCGCGTACAATATTAAGTCCGCACTGCTGATCTATTTTGCCGAATATAACTTGGGGCATGTAGAGTTAATGGCTTATATGAATTTTATTATTATCGGTTCGTCGCTACTGGGTGTATTGTTCCTGCCCAAGCTGGTACGGCGTTTCGGTAAACGAAAAACAGCCATTCTGGGGATGCTGGTTAGTGTCATTGCCGACTCCATTAACTTTTTTATGCCCTCAAATGTATACATTTTCACAATCCTGGCCAGTATTTCGTTCATTGGTATTAGTATTCCTAACGGGGTAACCTGGGCATTCGTGTCCGATATCATTGATTATGGCGAATGGTCATCTGGGGAGCGTAAAGAAGGGATTACTTACTCGTTATTTAACTTTTCACGTAAGTTGGCTCAATCCTTGTCTGGCTTTCTATCGGGTATCGGACTAGCGCTCATTGGGTATGTTCCGAATGTGGTTCAGTCCTCTGGAACGCTGCTTGGGATCAAAGCATTACTTTGTCTCTATCCGGCTGTTGCCCTGGCTTTGGCCATGCTGGTCATCGGTAAAATGTACAAGCTGACGGACAGCAGACATGCAGAAATGGTTCAAGAATTACAGCGTCGACATGCGGACAACCGCGTATAATTTGTGAAAGTCTTCTTTTCCGGGCGGCTCCTGTGGTATGGTGGGTATATAATTTTTTTAGAGCCTCACTAAGGAAAGGATACGTATATGGCAGCTACCATTAAAGACATTGCCAAATTGGCTAATGTTTCCCATACAACCGTCTCCCGGGCGCTCAATAACAGCCCGCTGATTAAAGAAGATACGAAACGCAAAATTATGGAGTTGGCAGAGCAACTCAATTACATCCCAAATTTTAATGCCAAAAGCCTGGTTCTCCAGCGCTCGCATACGATTGGCCTGTTTTTCACCAGTATTTCAGAAGGCACCAGCTCCAGTTTTTTTGCCGATACCATCCGCGGAGTTAATCATGTCATTGGGGTAGATTACAATCTGTTTGTGCGAGGAATTGACGATTACGCCGATTTTTCGGCCATTCACCGCAAGCGTTTTGATGGTATCATTCTGATGAGCCAGAGCGAGGCGGACAACCCTTTTATTTATCATGTGCTCGGTCAAGGCATTCCGCTTGTTGTTCTGAATCGGCAGGTGTCCGGGGCGGGGATTGTTAATGTGATTTCTAATGATAAAGAAGGGTCGTATGAAGCGGTCTCCTTTCTCGTTGAAAGCGGCCATGAACGCATTGCGATCATCGAAGGGGTAGAAGGCTTCAAGTCTACCCAGCAACGCCGCGAGGGTTTTATGAATGCGTTGATTGATAGTGGTAAGCCGATTCGACATGAATATATCGTGCAAGGTCATTATGATACTGAAAGTGGTAGCCAGGCAATGAAGCAATTGCTTTCCTTGCAGGAGCCGCCGACAGCGGTATTTTGCTCTAACGATGATATGGCTATTGGGGCAATGAATGCGGTATTCGAAAACGGCTTGAAGGTACCAGAGGATATCTCTGTCATTGGTTTTGACGATATCGGGTTCTCAATGTATACGACTCCACCGTTAACAACGGTCAAAAGACCGATTGAGCAGATTAGCGAGCGCGGAGCCGCCTGCATTCTGGAACGAATTCAGTCACCGTCCAATGAGGGTGAGCTCATATTTATGGAGACCGCGCTCATGAAGCGGAAATCAACGGCAGGCAGACCACACTAAGTTTCGTCTAATTAACAGGCAGGCCAAAAGGGCAGAAACCATGCTAGATGTATGGTTTCTGCCCCTTTTAGATTGAAATGCGTTCTGCTTCGTCTGTATTTAACGAAAGAGATTGGTTTTAGCCAGTTCTACAATCTCGTCACCACGTCCGTTCAGCATCGCTTTCATCATCCACAGTGTAAATCCTTCTGCTTGTTTAAGATTAATTTTGGGTGGCATGGACAGCTCCTGACGGTTCACCACCACGTCTACCACAACAGGGCCATCATGAGCCAATGCTTGCTGAATGGCATCCTCCAGCATGGTCGGATCTTCAACCCGGATGCCCTTGAGTCCCATGGCTTGCGCTACAGCACCAAAATCAGGATTCACCAGTTCAGTACCGTTTTCCAGGAATCCGGCCGCCTTCATTTCCAGCTCGACAAAACCGAGAGCGCCATTATTGAAAACAATGACTTTGATAGGCAGCTGATGCTGCTTCAGGGTGAGCAGGTCGCCCATCAGCATCGTGAGTCCGCCATCGCCTGAGAGGGCAATCACTTGTCGGTCAGGCTCAGTGGCCTGTGCTCCAATCGCCTGTGGTAACGCATTTGCCATCGTGCCATGGTTGAACGAGCCGAGAAGCCGACGCTGACCGTTCATCTGCAAATAGCGCGCCGCCCATACAGTGGGAGTACCGACATCACAGGTGAAAATAGCATTTTCCTGCGCGGCGTCACTGATGACCTTGGCGAGATATTGCGGATGGATCGGCGTATGACCTGGTTTACCGACAGCAAGGTGATCCAACTCCTGGCGTACCTTGGTATAGTGGGAGACGGTTTTCTCTAGATGCTTGGAATCATGCTCTGACGTTAAATGGGGTAGCAGCATTTCCAACGTGGCTTTTACATCCCCGCATAAACCATACGTCAACGGAGTACGTCTGCCGAGATGGGCTGGCTCTATATCTACCTGTAGGACAATCGCATCTTCAGGGTAAAATTGTCTGTAAGGGAAGTCTGTTCCGAGCATAAGCAGGACGTCACAATCCATCATCGCATGGTACCCGGAAGAATACCCGATCAGTCCCGTTAATCCAGCATAATAAGGGTTGTCATACTCTAGATATTCCTTGCCTCGCAGAGCGGATACCATGGGGGATTTTAACTTGTCGCATAGCTGCATGAGCAATTCATGAGATTGTGAACAGCCGGCGCCGCATAGTAGCGTAATTCGTTTGCCTTTATTCAAATATTCGGCCAGTCGGGAAATTTCGGAAGCTGACGGATGCACTACAGGTGTAGTGGGATGGTAGACATGTTCAGGGACGGGTACCTTTTCCGCCCCCAAAGCTGCTACATCACCGGGAAGAACAATGACGGAGACACCTGAACGTGAAATTGCCTGTTGAATGGCCATGGTCACCGTTCTGGGAATTTGACGCGGTGTCGTAATAACTTCACAGAAGTGACTGCATTCTCCGAAAAGATGCTCAGGATGCGTCGCTTGAAAATATTCACTTCCGATTTCGTCGCTAGGAATGTGAGCAGCAATAGCCAGTACAGGCACCCGATTGCGGTGACAATCATATAAACCATTAATCAGATGTAAATTTCCGGGGCCACTGCTTCCAGCACATACAGCAATGCTGCCACTAAGGTCAGCGTCCGCTCCGGCTGCAAAGGCAGCCACTTCTTCGTGCCTTACATGAATCCATTCGATTTGACCATTGCTGCGAATGGAATCCACCATATTATTTAGAGAATCTCCAACAATGCCATAAATTCGCTTGACCCCTGCATTGATCAAAACTTGTACAATAGTATCTGCAATTGTCTTCATAGATGTTCCTCCTGCCTAGTAAGTAGTGTTATCCTGCCCGTGCTTTCTTGCGTCTATTCTCCTGAAAAGTATATAAGGACAAGGTCTCGGATAGGGTGATAGTTAGCCTTAACCGTCTTGGCTCAGCAGCGAAACAACAGAAAGAGGTCCATATACTTGCCGGTTGTTATGCAAAACTATTATGTTAACGTGTTCATATTATTGTCATTATTATTTTTTTGAAGTAAAAATGTTGAGAAAACTATTTTGTTAACGTGTGCATTATGCTAAAATAACGTTGAAATCATTATGGTAATAGTGGGAGGATACTCCGGATGAAAAAAGTAGATGCATTAGACCAATTAAACAGAAAGAGCTTTATCGTTACTGAACCACATCCTGTGAGGGTGCTGCAATTCGGGGAAGGGAACTTTCTGCGTGCTTTTGTAGACTGGCAATTTGACAAAATGAATAAGCTGGCAGAATGGAATACGGGAGTTGTGATTGTACAACCGCAGCCAGGAGGCCTCGTGGAGAAGCTTAACGAGCAGGATGGCCTGTATACGGTTATTCTTGAAGGGATTAAGGATGGGAAGGCCATGAAGGAGCATACCGTTGTGGAGTGCGTCTCTCGTGGGATTAATCCGTACGGCTCAGATTTTTTGGAGTATGAAGCACTATCCCAAAAGCCGGAGCTGCGTTTTGTTGTGTCGAATACGACGGAAGCGGGGATCGCTTATGCCCCAGAGGATCAGCTAGAAGATCGTCCGCAAAAGAGCTTCCCGGGCAAACTGGCTGCCTTTCTGTATAAGCGCTTTCAATTTTTTAGGGGCGATCAGAGCAAGGGATTGGTGATCATTCCATGCGAGCTCATCGACCGTAATGGAGACGCTCTCAAGGAAATCGTACTGAAATATGCGGACCTATGGAAGCTTGGGGCTGAGTTTATTGCATGGATAGAGGAAGCAAATACGTTCTGCAACAGTTTGGTGGATCGAATTGTACCAGGTTATCCCAAAGACCGAATCCATGAAATCCAAGCGGAATTGGGTTACAAGGACGATTTGGTTGTTGTGGGCGAACAGTATCATTTATGGGTTATTGAAGGGCCACAGTGGCTTAAAGAGGAATTACCTGCTCATTTGGCAGGATTGAATGTCCTGATTGTTGACGATATGGCGCCATACCGTACACGGAAAGTGCGCATTTTGAATGGAGCACATACGGCGCTTACACCTGTAGCTTATTTATATGGCCTGGACACGGTGGGGCAGGCGGTTGAGCATAATATTATGGGCAATTTTATCCAGTCGCTGATTCGAGAAGAAATTATACCGACGCTTGATTCGCCAGAAGCGGAATTGAATGTATATGCCGACGATGTTATTGAGCGGTTCCGTAATCCCTATGTAAATCATTATGTTATGAGTATCGCACTGAATTCAGTGTCTAAGTTCAAGACACGGAACTTGCCATCCTTGCTCCAGTATGTAGAACAACGTAAGGAGCTGCCTGCCAAAATCGTGTTTTCACTGGCGTCCTTACTCGTATTTTACCGGGGTGATAGAAATGGCGAGTCGATTGCGTTGGCAGACGGAGCTGAAGTGTTGAGCGCATTTGGTGAACTGTGGAGTAAATATGACGGTACTCTCGCCGGGGCGAAGCAATTGACTGCGCTGGCACTTGGCCGGCAGACATGGTGGGGTCAAGACTTGAACCAGATCGAAGGGCTGGCTGAACAAACGGCACAGCACGTGTATGAAATTACAAGCAGAGGAATGAAGGAGACGCTCGATTCTCTAACCGGGAACAGCGTGCCAAGAGCATAAGCAAGGAGGAAACCGGAATGCTGGAATTCATTCAAATTCATAATCAAGATAACGTGGCTGTCGCCTTGCGTGATTACAAGCAGGGAGAAACACTGGCATGGGGAGCACAAGAAGAACAACGGGTGGAGCTAGCCGAGGATGTAGCACGTGGGCATAAAATCGCCTTGCAGGATATACCTGAAGGTGGGCATGTTCTGAAATACGGATATCCCATCGGTCATGCCATTCAGCCCATTCAGGCAGGTCAGCATGTGCATACGCATAATACGAAGACGAACCTGACAGGCGTGGAGGAGTACACTTATAAGCCTAAGCCAGCTCCTCATTTATATGAGCAGGAGAGTCGTACGTTTCAAGGTTTTCGGCGAAAGGACGGTCGTGTGGGGATTCGCAATGAGTTGTGGATTGTGCCGACGGTCGGCTGTGTGAACGGGATCGCTGAACTCATTTTAAACCGTTTCAAGCAGGAAGCGGGAGATATTTCGCCTTTTGAAAATGCACTTGTGCTCAAGCATAACTATGGTTGTTCTCAGTTGGGTGACGATCATGCACATACGCGCACGATTTTGATCGATGCCGTGAAACATGCGAACGCAGGTGGCGTACTTGTACTGGGTTTGGGCTGTGAAAACAATGAAATGAAAGAATTTAAAGAAGCCATCGGGGAATATGATTCGGAGCGGGTAAAGTTTTTGCTTTCCCAGGATGTGTCGGATGAAGTGGAGGAAGGGGTAAGACTGCTTCATGAAATTTTTGCGGCCGTGCAAGAAGATCGACGGGTACCTGTACCTTTGTCTGAGCTGAACATCGGCTTGAAATGCGGTGGATCTGATGGCTTATCAGGTATTACTGCCAACCCACTACTCGGACGATTGTCGGATTATATGGCAGCGCAAGGTGGAACAACGGTATTGACAGAAGTACCTGAAATGTTCGGCGCAGAGACGATTTTAATGGAGCGTGCTGCCGATGAGCAAGTATTTGGTAAGATCGTACATCTGATTAACGATTTCAAACAATATTTTCTAGATTACAAGCAGCCAGTATACGAAAATCCGTCACCAGGCAATAAAGCAGGGGGAATCACGACGCTGGAGGATAAATCACTGGGCTGTACGCAAAAATCCGGGTCTTCCACGGTCACTGATGTCATTCAGTACGGGGAACGTCTCAAGACCAAGGGACTCAACCTGCTCAGCGCGCCGGGCAACGATCTAGTGGCATCTTCAGCTCTCGCCGCAGCGGGCTGCCAACTCGTCATTTTCACAACTGGACGCGGTACGCCGTTCGGCTCCTTTGTTCCGACGATGAAGGTCTCAACCAACTCGCCGTTGTATAAGGCTAAACCTCATTGGATCGACTATAACGCCGGTTCATTGGTGGAGGATGTCAGTATGGAAGATGCGCTCCGCAACTTTGTCGATTACATTGTCGATGTAGCCAGCGGAACCTGGGTGAACAATGAGAAAAACAATTTCAGGGAGCTCGCTATTTTTAAAAACGGTGTTACATTGTAAAAGGTTGTAGTGTAAGGGAGGCGGAATTGTTCCGCTTCCCTTTTTGAGTTTGTATGCTTCCAAATAGGCATGTTAGACTTACTGCAAAACATGCAATATTGATTTTTAAATGAAGGGAGAAGTACAAGTGCAAAACGAAATAGTTGCTTATCGGGAAGAAAATCATGATCAACTCGTTGATATTTGGCAGCGGGCTGTACGTCAGACTCACACATTTTTGTCGGAAGAGGACATTCAATTTTATCATCATATCGTACGCAATGGTGTTTTAAGAGAACTTGAGGTTTGGATGGAATGGAATACAAGTCAAGAACCAACAGGTTTTATCGGGCTGGACGGATTGAAAATAGAGATGCTGTTTGTGGACCCTGAACGGCATGGGCAGGGCATAGGCAGTCGACTCATTCAGCATGCTGAAAAAATAAAAGGGAAGCACCTCAAAGTGGACGTGAATGAGCAGAACGAGAAAGCGTATGCTTTCTACAGACATTACGGCTTTGTACAAACGGCGCGATCTGCACTGGATGGATCAGGTCGGCCATTTCCTTTGCTTCACATGGAAATGAACAAGTGAACGCTCCACTTTCATCGCTATTTTAAAAATTGGAATATATTATCATAATGTACTTGTCATATGTTTGATTTTATGATATAACTTAATTACGTAATAAATACGTAATTAAGTTATTTTTAGTTAGGATTTAGAGCTTACTTTTGTTTGGTGAATATAAAAAGTCAGACAAGGAGGCGGGAATAGTGGATGATCTTGTTCACTCCGACATCACAGATCTAGACACACTTGTCAACATGATTAAGCTGTCTTTTTCATTTGCGGACGGTGCCAATATGATTGCTTTATGCGACCGGCTGTATAGCCATGTCAACCAAAAGTATCAGGAATTGCAGCTCTACAAAGCGCGCAAGAAACCTATACAACCCATACATACCAAACGGCCGCTAGTCTACTACTACGGCTACAGTCATCTCATGAAAGGCATGGCTTTCCAAAAACAGGGCAAGTATGAGGCCGCTCGCGATTGCATCGAAAAATATGCAGAATTGGGCTGGTTTAATGGTCTTGATCAATATGGGGAAGCAGAGGTGGAATATTACCGCTATGCTGCCAGAGCTAATTTGTATGCCCTTGATATTTTGTCAGGCCATGCCGAAGTGTTGCAGGAATATATCCAATTTCTTCGTAACAATCCAGAAGAGCTGTTACCGGGGCTTCTTTCCATCGTTGAGGGAGCGTTGAGATACGACTATCCTTTAGAGGCTGTGCTAGAATCATTTGCCGAACAAATTGAAGGTTTTAAATATTTTGAAGAGCCTGTGAATGTATCTTATTATTTTCGCTTCTGCTATCAACTGGCTCTTTATTATATCAAGCAACAACAGTTTACGGTTGCGTTGGGCTATATCCTGCAATCTCTCATGCTGTCCGATACCCTGGGTATGGAACATGAACATGAGTTTAGGAAATGTACCGCTGTATTTGAAATTTTCAGATCCCAAGCTACAGCAACACAGCAAGACCAATATATAACTATTTTAAAAGGAGTGTTAAAGGATGAAAAAATTGATTTCACGCCCTCTGTCGCTCAGTCTGTTTAGTTTGCTAGTGTTTGTTACAAGTCATGATCTCATCACGGTGTTTTATCATGGAGCCAATCATTAAGAAGGCAGAAGTACAGTAGAAAATTAGTTGTTTTAGCAGGTAGGCAGTTGATTTGAAAATATGATGTGGAAGTACACCAAATAGCAAGTAAGCCCATTAAGATCAGGGCTTACTTGCTATTTGGCGTATTCTGAAGACCGATCATAACGCATATATATAACGTTGGTACATGTCGCAAAAAAATTTAAGCTGTTGTAGGTTTATGTAGTAAACCCTGTTCTGATGGATGCAATGAAATCCTTGTCTGTTGGTAAACCGGGAAGGGCTCTTCCGTACTGTATGATCTGCTTTTTAACGCTGCATCCAGTGCCCGTAGCAAGGAACCTATGAATTGCTCTGGAGAAAAGAAAATGCTTTTTCCGACCATATGAATGTGAAGCTCGTTATGGTCACGGTTGCTTACAGACAGCAATAAGCCTTGACCCTGAAAGCCCGTACCGATTGCGCGTATTTTGTTTATACCCGAGAGTAACATTTCCGTCTTCACCGCACGCCCCTGTTCCTCCACAAATACAGAAATCAGGCGTTTGTCTGTAACGATAACAATTTGGTTACCCCGAAATGTATGACTCAGGTGTAGAAAATCTTTATATACTCCAATTGTCTGCTCATGCGGAGAAACAATCCCCATCCGTACAAACTCCTCCAGCTCAGTGACATCGGGTTCCTGATGATTTTTAATTCGTTTTTTGATACTGAACTGAATAGTCAGAATACCCAAGATAGCTATGAGAAAAGCGCTAAGTCGGACGTTAAATATAAAGAACATCAGAACAATAAGGCCGCCTACTAACCACTGTCCCCAAGTTAGATAGCGCAGCTTTTGTTGTACCGTACGACGATAATAACCGTAGCCTTTTCCCGGTTGATACTCTTTAGTAAACTTTGTCATACCACGCATCATGCTTAATCCATAGACGGATAAAATGGTCATCGCGAGCGCCAAGAGCGTCATAAGCCATTCCTGAGCTGCAACGCCAACTAAAGTACACAGACCAAACATGATGAGCCCCGCCCAGCAGGCAACCTTTTTAATTCGAACCTGTTTCTGAATCGAACGAACCAATTCTTCCATTCTTAATCCTCCTGATCTAGGTATATAGGTAATGATTGGAATCACATATAGTCTTATCGTACCATTTGATAGTCTTCTTCGTAAATTAATAGATGTAAAGATCCAAAGGATGGAAGAAGATTTTCACGTATAGTCAGATCCCCACCTGAACTTTAGATACCAAAATCAAAAAAAACGGTACTACTCATTCGAAGCAGAAGCCTCTAAAATTATAAATGTAAGTGCTTACATTAAAGAGAAGGGAGGTCTTCTGTATGAGTACAGGATGGAAAAATCCGCAGCCACAGCCACAGCCACAGCCACAGCCGCCGATTCGATCAGGTAGAGGGGCATCATCACTAGCGCGCAAATGGGTTCAACAAAGACATTTGCAGACCATGGCGCTGCTTGGGGTGGTTTGGATGATTATTTTTCATTACATTCCGATGTACGGTATTTTAATTGCGTTCAAACATTTTGACATCATTGGAACCATATCAAGCGCACCTTGGGCGGGGTTAGAGCATTTTCGGGCCTTTTTGGAGGATGATAACTTTTGGTACATTGTCAAAAACACACTGGGCATTAGCTTGCTCAAGCTGGCGATTGGCT
This sequence comes from Paenibacillus sp. FSL L8-0158, assembly GCF_038592965.1. Classification (GTDB taxonomy): domain Bacteria; phylum Bacillota; class Bacilli; order Paenibacillales; family Paenibacillaceae; genus Paenibacillus; species Paenibacillus polymyxa_D. Next base: position 2,372,002 of record NZ_CP151949.1, read on the forward strand.
TCCCGTTGCCCATTGCATTTGCTCTGTTCCTGAATGAAATACGATCTATTCGGTTCAAAAAATCTATTCAGACCATTTCGTATCTTCCTCACTTTTTATCTTGGGTCATTCTTGGCGGGATCTTAACGACGTGGCTGGCAGATACCGGGATGATCAATCAACTGTTGCTAGCCTGGGGTTGGATTGACCAGCCGATCAGTTATTTGGCAGAGCCGAGCTACTTTTGGACTATTGTCGTCAGCTCGGATATCTGGAAGGAGCTAGGATGGTCAGCCATTATTTATTTGGCAGCAATGGCGGGCGTATCTACAGACATGTACGAAGCGGCCACCATTGACGGAGCCGGACGGTTTCAGAAAATGTGGTACGTCACACTTCCCGCTATCAAGGGGACAATATCTATTTTATTTATTTTGGCGGTTAGCGGCATATTGAACTCCAACTTCGACCAAATTCTCGTCCTGCGTAACTCGCTGAATGAAAGTGCAAGTAATGTAGTTGATATTTATGTATATCAGGTGGGTATTCAGCAGGGCCGTTTCTCGTATTCTACCGCGGTGGGTTTGTTGAAATCGGTTCTTGCTCTCATTTTGCTGCTAATTGCCAATTCGGTGACCAAACGGGTGAATAATACATCCCTATTTTGAAGGAGGACGGAAGCATGCAGCTATTGCAACGTAGAACAGCAGGCGAAGCGATATTCGATTTCATGAACAATGTCTTCATGCTGATCATTTGTTTTGTGACGTTGTATCCCGTATGGTATGTGCTGGTGAATTCCTTTAACGAAGGAGCAGACGCTATGCGGGGCGGCATCTACTGGTGGCCGAGAGTCTTCAGTCTGGGCAGCTATCAGGCCGTATTTGCTAACAATGGTATTATGACTGCGATGGGAGTGACTATTGCCAAGACGCTAATCGGCACGATTGTTCATGTGTTTTTTACCGCTATGATTGCATATGCATATTCCCGTAAAGAGTTGATCGGGCGCAAGCTGTATATGCTGATTGGCACCATTACCCTGTTTTTCGGTGGGGGATTGATTCCAACGTATTTGCTGATTCGTGATCTCGGACTGCTGGACAGCTTTTGGGTGTACATCATTCCTGCGATGTTCAGCTTTTTTGATCTTATTATTTTTATGGCTTTTTTCCGAGAACTGCCAGATGCACTGGAAGAGGCGGCGAAAATAGATGGTGCGAATGATTTTGGTATCTTTTGCCGGATCGTGCTTCCTGTATCCATGCCGGTAGTAGCGACGATTGCGTTGTTTCATGGGGTATACCAGTGGAACGATTATTTTACCGGAATGATCTATATTAATAATACGGATCTACAGCCGATTCAGACGTATTTGTACCGGGTTGTTGCCCAATCTAGCTCTAATCAGATGATGGCTGCTGCACCGGGGGTCGTTGCCCAGTCCGTCACTTCGCAATCGATCAAGCTGGCGACGATGGTCGTGACGACATTGCCCATTGTACTGGTATATCCTTTTCTGCAAAAGTATTTCGTCAAGGGTCTGATGATCGGCTCGATCAAGGGTTAGCACATCATCCAAGGGGGAGATTTATGATGAACATTCGCAAATGGCAGAAGGGGCTGTTGGCCTCTGTTCTGCTGGTGGGTTTGCTCGCGGCATGTACGTCTGGAGGAGGCGGTACTGTCACGGAATTGAAGGACGAGAAGACCAAGGCTACGGCAGATGCACCGGGATGGAAGGCGGATATGGAGCCGATTACGTTTGACTGGTATTTGAACTTTTCCTGGTTCCCAAACAAGTGGGGGACGGATATGACCTCAAAGTATGTTACGCAAAAGACCGGGGTCAGCGTCAATTTTATCGTACCTGCAGGGAATGAAAATGAAAAGCTCAACACCATGCTGGCCTCCGGCAAGCTGCCTGATTTTGTGACGCTGGGTTGGGGGGAGGACGCTGTCAAAAAAATGATTGAGGGCAAGATGGTGCTTCCGCTCAACAAGCTGGCCGAGAAATACGATCCGTATCTGATTAAAATAGCTGATCCGGCGAAAATGTCCTGGTATCGCCAAACGGACGGGAATGTATACGGGTATCCTAACGCTTCTTCTTCGCCACAGGATTATCAAAAATACGGCCAAAATTTTGTTTCCAACCAGACGTTTATGGTTCGGAAGGATATGTATGAGGCGATCGGCAAGCCGGATATGAGAACACCGGAAGGATTTTTGAAAGCGCTTCAAAAAGTGAAAGAGAAATTTCCGGAGGTGAACGGTCAGCCTCTTATCCCGATAGGATTCCACGAATTTACGGATAACGGAAATTATTCTTTTGAAGACTATTTACTTAATTTCCTAGCCATTCCTCATGAAAAGGACGGCAAGCTATACGATCGTCGTTCGGACGAAGAGTATATTCGCTGGCTCAAAACATTCCGTCAAGCCAATGAGCAGGGGTTGATCGCCAAGGACGTATTTATCGACAAACGTCCGCAAATGGAGGAAAAGGTGGCACAGGGTCGATATTTTGCCATGTTATATCAGCGTTCCGACTTTGCCACACAACAGGTGATGTTATATGCGAAGGACCCGAACTCTGTCTATATCGCGGTGGACGGACCTTCGAACAGCAAGCTGGACCCGCCGACGCTGGCTGGACCGGGTATTTCCGGCTGGACGGTGACGCTTATTTCGAAGGATGTCAAAGACAAGGAGCGGGCTATTGAATTTCTGACTTATCTGATTAGCGAGGAAGGAAATCGCGACCTGTATCTGGGAGAGCAGGGCAAGCTGTGGGATACGGTTAACAGTAAGCCAGCCTTCAAGCCGGAGGTGCAGGAGCTGCTGAACAAGGATCGTTCTGCTTTTGATAAAAAATATGGCGCCTCCTTCACCTTCTGGATGCTGATGGATACGAATATGAATTTGCAGTGGGCACCGCCCAGCGTCGAGCCGTATAAGCAGCCAGAGGATTGGACGAAAGGCAAGACGCAAGGCTTCTCCCAATATGACAACATCAAACCGACTGGGACTTCGACAGAGGGCATTGCATCAGGTCAGATAGATAAAATTTGGGGCAAGGCATTGCCGAAACTGCTGCTGGCTTCCTCAGATGAGGAATTCGACCAGCTGTTTGCTCGCTTTTTGGAAGACCGCAGAAAAGCAGGATATGACAAAGTTATGGTCTATCAGCAAAAAGCCTATGAGGAAAATCTTAAGAAAATTGAACAGTTCACCAAATGATTCAATTCAATAACTTAATCTATTGAACCCCTAAGGATGTGATTTCATGCCAGGCCGTGCACGTTCACTGATAAAGAGCCTGCTGCGTGGCACGATATGGCAGTGGCTGACGGGAACGGCCGATCGGCTTGGCGGTTGCTCCCTTCAAGTCAAGCTCATTGTCGCGTATATCGGCGTCATTTTAATCCCGGTGGTATTGTTCTCACTATATACCTTTCACCAACTGTACGAGAATACGATGAAAGACATTACCGTACAAAATCAGTATGTGTTGGATACAGAGCTGGCCCATATTCACAGCAATATGGAAATTATGGAGCGAACCGCACAGCTTGCGATCTCAGATCGCAACGTACTTCGTTATCTGACCGATGAACGTGAAATAAGTAGCGATGAGCTGGTCCAATTCAACTTGAATGTGTTTCCAAATTTACAGCACTTGCTGTACAGTAATCCCAATGTAGAGAACATTCGACTGTACACGAGTAATCCCCAGGCACATGAAATATGGCCAATGATATTCAATGAATCACGATTGCCTAAGGCTTCCTGGCTGAAAACAGCTCAACTCCGACAAGGGAAAATATGGTGGGAAATGTACAAAGGGCCGAAAAGCTTACTTGGGGGACAATCCCGGCAGGAAAGTGAGACAGTGCAGTATATGGCACTGCTGCGTGAAATTCAGTCTACTGGAGGAAGACACGCGGGGTTGGTAGAAACAAATATGAGGCTGGAGCTATTTTCACCTAGGGTATTTGGAATCCCGCAACATGATCGCGCATGGCAAATGTTCATTCTGGACGGCGACGATTACAGCTCAAGGAACGCTGACAAACTAATGTCTTCTACCGGAATAGCTACAGATTCCTCTCAATCAGATTCAATTTCGATCCCTCTGTCCCATGTGCACCATCTGTTACAGTCCCAGGTTCAGGGGCCGGGTGGTGCTTTTGATTTTTCCTATGAGAATAAGCCTTATCTCGGTATGTACCGTTATATAGAAGGGTTGAACGCCTATCTGCTAAATGTGGTGGCGCTGGACGGTCCTTTGGGTGATCTCCGTCAGAAACGCAATGCCATGCTGCTCATTATTAGTATGCTGATTTTGTTTATGTCCGTCATTTCCTATACCTTGCATGCCTTCATACTCAAGCAGCTACATACACTGCGTGAATCCATGAAAAAAGTAGAGCAGGAGGGTGACTTTCAACTTAGGATTCCAGTATATGGGCGGGGAGAAGTGGCTGAGCTGGCTTTATATTTTCGCAGTTTGCTGAGTCGAATTAACGGGCTCATTGCCGAGGCAGTACACAAGCAGGCCACTGCTCAGGAGGCTGAACTGCTAGCGCTTAAGCATCAGATTGATTCCCATTTTCTCTATAATACATTGGAAAATTTAAAAATGATGGCGGAGATAGAACGACAGTATCCGCTGTCGGATGCTCTTACCTCCCTTGGCTCGATGCTGCGTTATAATCTCCAATGGTCGGGGTCGTGTGTTGCATTGCGGGATGAAATCCGCCATATTCAGCATTATGCGGCCATCATGAACATTCGCCATGATAACCAAATTGGATTGGAAATTCATCTATCTTCGGCGTTTATGGAACTGGAGATGCTAAAAATGTCGCTGCAGCCTGTAGTTGAAAATTCTATCAAGCACGGTTGGAGTACATTGCAAAGCCCATTCAGCATCACGATTGAAGCTTGCCCTAAGCAGGATATTATAGAATTGCGTATACAGGATAACGGAGTGGGGATCTCTGAAGAAAGAAGAAACGCTATCATGGCTGGTCTAGCGCGAACGGATATGGATTCCCACGAGCCCGGGACGACTGGGGGGATTGGTTTGTATAATGTGCATCGCCGTTTGAGTATGCAGTATGGCGCAGAGTATGGCATAAGACTGGACAGCATCCCCGGACAATCGACGACAGTGACCCTGATTTTACCTAGACGTTACATGATGAGAGGGGCGGACCATGACGACCAAACTGTTGATTGCGGATGACGAGAAAAATATTCGAATGGGACTTCAAGCCATGATCGAACGGGAATTTTCCGGTCTCTATGAATGTGTACTGGTCAAGGACGGAAGGGAAGCCTGGCAGCATGTGAAGCAGTTTTTGCCCGAGTTGGTGATAACGGATATCCGTATGCCTATTATGGATGGCATTATGCTGATGCAGCATATTCGTGAGCTGGAGCCGGAACGCAGGCCTTTGGTGATCATTCTCAGTGGATATGACGAATTCCAGTATGCGCGCGAAGCGATTCGCTGTGGGGCACGGGAGTATTTGCTCAAGCCGATTGTAAGGGAGGAACTGTTCGGTGCGCTTGCAGTTTTGAATGAGGAATTGAAGCAGAGGAACCACCTCACATACGATAGTGTTGTCAACGTGGAGAGAGATAGACTGGTTGGAGGAATGGATACTTCTGCCATGGTCGATAGAAGCGGTAGTATGACACGTGCTATCCAATACATTCATGCTCATTACAGCGAGGATTTGAATATGGCAGTGGTATCCAACTCAGTATCCTTGAATTATACGTATTTTAGTCAGGCGTTCAAAGCCTATACAGGCCTTAGCTTTGTTCAATATGTAAAAAGGCTGCGCATAGCAGAAGCCAAAAAGCTGCTGGAGTGTCAAGGGGGCAAGATTTATGAAATTGCAGCTAACGTAGGCTTTGACAATGCAAAGCACTTTAACAAAGTGTTTCGGGAGCTGGAGGGGATGACCCCGCAGCAGTTTCGAGTGCAGAATCAAAGGGGTAATTAGATATAAAGAGGCGGAAAACCTTCACTGCCTTTTTAACCTTATCCTGATATAATAAACGTAAGCATAACCATGGCCTTCAATCAGAGAGTTTGTACACAATCACACGAATCGCCGAATGGAAGGGGAGAGCATATGGTTATTTATGAAACGGACCAAGCTTATATCATGACGACACAGCATGACCATGCTCATATTTCAGGTGAGTTGGCTTCACAATGGGAAGAGAATGCCTTCAAGAATAGACGTCATAAGCAGGATTTTGTATATGCAGCAAGGGAGCATGATCGGGGTTGGATACAGTTAGACGCTGCTCCTTTCTGGAATGATCATGTGTCTGCACCTTATACGTTTATTGATTTTCCGCTCAATCCGCGTTTTGTTTTCTATCGTCTTGGGATTGATGAAGTCGAACAAAGTAATACGTATGCTGCGTTGCTGTGTAGCTTGATGTACAAGGAGCTAGTCGGGCGGACCGAGCATCAAAACGCTCAGGACAAGCAAATTACGCACGCTTATCAGGAAGCGGAGGCACAGCGTCGTCAGAGGCTCAAACAGGAGCTGGCATGTGGCGTAACCTTCGACCATCAAGTGCGGACGGATGTACGGAGAATGTTGTTTTGCGACGAATTGAGTCTGTTTTTGTGCAGTCGAGAGCCGGGTACGCCTACAGCAGATTATGAATGGTTTGCTGAAGGTTTGAGCTTCCCGGCTGTTCGACATGAAAGCGGGCGAGTTTGGGCCGAGTGGCTGTCGGATCAGACTGTAGGTCTATCCTTTTTTCCTTTCAGGGGCAAGGTAGGGATTACTCATACCTTTAAGATGGTGGACAAGGAGAAAATTCGTACCTTGGGTCTCCTAGAGGCTTACCGTTCTTCCAAATGGACGCATCGAACCTTTACCGTTGAACATATCATGGAAGTAGAAGAACATAAGGAGAATGCCTGACCGTCTACGGATACAGACTCGAACAATAATTTGTTCGTAGACGCAGAGAAAAGCAGAGCAAAGCCTCCCTGAACCATGATTCAGAGAGGCTCGTTTTTTCTAGCTTTAACATTCTACGATTTTGCAGATGTTTTCGCACGATTGACAATGGTCTGTACCTTATTCAATACCTTATCGCGTGCCCCTTTATTTTTCATCAGATACGTAACACCCATTCCCAATGCTGCTATCACCCATTTTTTATTCTTCATGAATAACGCCTCCTTATGATCATGTTGTCATACACAAATGCTTAAAAGCATCCAAAATGTGAAAAGATGAACGGGATTTTACGATTTAGTGATTCCTTGCACTCGTTCCGCATAACTATGATTTTACCCTTCTCCATCACATCTTACCCGTTCCTTCGCCAATGAAACGATTACGACTGTCTTTTCATGTTTAATGGATATTATCAAATATCCCGCCACAATTGCTTCAGACGCACATGACAGGGAGGTCTTTGTTATGAGAAAGAAGGAAGTGGTTGCCATGCTGCTCGCCGGCGGACAAGGCAAAAGACTCAAAGGACTTACCCGTACACTAGCCAAACCGGCAGTGTTTTTTGGAGGGACTTACCGCATTATTGATTTCCCTCTCAGCAATTGCACTCATTCTGGTATAGACACTGTAGGCGTATTGACCCAATATGAGCCGTTGGTGCTTCATTCCTATATCGGCGTAGGCAGTGACTGGGATTTGGATCGCTTGGACGGAGGAGTGTTCGTTTTACCTCCGCACGAGAAAGAAGATGGAAACAACTGGTACAGGGGCACGGCAGATGCAATTTATCGAAACCTGCATTTCTTGGATCAGTATGACCCAGAGCATGTACTCATTCTGTCAGGGGATCACATTTATAAAATGGACTACAGTCGAATGCTCCACTATCACAAGGAGAAGGAAGCAGACTGCACCATTTCTGTCATCAATGTCACGATTCAGGAAGCCCAACGATTTGGGATCCTGAACGCCGACGATGATCTGAAAATATATGACTTTGAGGAAAAGCCTGAACAGCCGAAAAGTACATTGGCCTCCATGGGTATTTATTTGTTCAAATGGGAGGTGTTGCGTCGCTATTTACTGGAAAGCGCAAGTGATTCTGAATCCTCACATGATTTTGGCAAGGATATCATTCCGTTGCTGCTTCAGCATGGCCGGTCGCTGTATGCGTACCCGTTTGCTGGGTATTGGAAGGATGTGGGTACCATTCAGAGCTTGTGGGAGTCCAACATGGATCTTTTGGTTCAGGACCCGCCTTTGAATCTGAACGATCCTTTCTGGCGCATCTATACTCGCAGTCCCAATCAACCGGCCCAGTATATAACCCAACGGGCGATTCTCAAAAACAGTATTGTAAATGAAGGCTGCGTGGTGGATGGCGAAGTAAGGCATTCTGTACTATTTTATGGGGTCGAAGTAGGTGAAGGGAGCGTTATTACAGATTCTGTCATCATGCCAAACGTAAAAATTGGGCGCAATGTACGTATCCACCGGGCTATCGTGAATGAGAACATCGTTATTGAAGACAACGCGTTTATCGGACCTGAAGATAGTTCTGATGAGATTATTTTGTTCGATCAGGAAAGCCAGCTTCATGCACGAATTTAACCCGGATAAGGACGGTGTCTGCTATGAGTCGACTCATTGGAGTTATCAACCTGGATCACGAACTGGATCAGTTGAAGGAGTTGACCTATTTCCGGTGCGGGGCCGCAGTCCCCTTTGCCAGTCGATATCGGCTCATTGATTTTACCTTATCCAACATGATGCATGCAGGGGTGCATGATATCGCACTGTTTATCCGCCGCAAATACCGTTCGCTGCTGGATCATTTGGGTGAAGGTCGGCCTTGGGATTTAGACCGCAGACGGGGCGGGTTGTTTATTTTACCACCGGACTGGAATGATCCGACGGATGCATCACGTGGAGATTTGCAGCATGTGCACAACAATCTGGATTTTTTTCATCGCTCATCGGGGCAAACCATTGTTCACGCAGGGACTCAGCATGTCAATAAGGTGGATATCGAGGATGTATACCGTTATCATCGGGAGAAAAATGCAGATGTTACCCTCGTATATAAACCCATAGACCAGCTCGAATCTGAGCATGCTCCTTGTGCACGACTGGAGATTGATGAGAACGGACGGGTGACTGGTATTCATCAGGAGCAGGATCATCATAATATTTATCTGGAAATGTTCGTGATGGACAAAGGCTTGTATCTGGATCAGGTGAAGCATTGCATTGCCCATCAGGATAATCATTTCTTTCGCGATGCCATCCAGAAAAACCCAAGTGGGCTGCGCATTTATGCGTATCGTTATGAAGGTTATCATGCAGTCATTAATTCTATCGAGAGCTACTATAAAAATAGCATGAAGCTGCTGGATCAGCAGCAGTATCAAGCACTGTTTCAGAATCAACCGGTGCATACCAAAATCAAGTATGAAGCCCCGACTCGTTATACGCACAGCGCCGAGGTGGATCATTCGCTTGTTGCTAATGGCTGCACCATTGGGGGCAAGGTCGAGAACAGTATTCTTTTCCGTGGAGTGCAGGTGGAGGAGGGCGCGCGGGTAAGCAACTCGATTATTATGCAAAAATGTGTCATCCGTAAAGGGGCAGTTGTGGAGAATGTGGTGTTAGATAAAGATGTACAGCTTTCACCAGATCGAACTCTGATTGGAGACATTAGAGTTCCCTATGTCATTGCCAAGAATAGCGTAATTTAAAGGATATACTTAGCCATTAAAACGGAAATAACAGGAGGTACAACTTTGTTCAGCAATAAAGAAGCTTTTAAGCAGGCTTTTCGAGAGCAACTGGTCGGAAGGCTGGGCAAACCGATGCAGGAGGCTCAGTCGGAAGACGTATATAAGGTTTTGGGTGGCATGATTCGTGAACAAGTCGGCAAAAATTGGGCAGAAACGAACCAAGCCTACAAAGAAGGACAAGAGAAGCAGATTTATTATTTTTCACTGGAATTTTTGATAGGTCGTCTACTGGGCAGTAATCTGCTGAATTTGGGCGTACTGGATATGGTTCGGCAGGCATTGGGTGAACTGGGCTGGGATCTGGAGGAAATTGAAGAACAGGAGGCGGACGCGGGGCTAGGTAATGGTGGTCTTGGCCGTCTGGCGGCTTGCTTCATGGACTCGCTGGCATCCCTTGGCTATGCAGGACATGGCTGCGGCATTCGATATAAATATGGTCTGTTTGAACAGCGTATTGTGGATGGCAATCAGGTTGAACTGCCGGATTACTGGCTACAGAAAGGGAATGTCTGGGAGGAACGTCGGCCTGATAAAAAGGTCGAGGTTCATTTTTGGGGAAGAGTGGAAACCCGTGAACAGGAGGGACGTCTTGTATTCGAGACCAAGGATGCTGAAACGGTCTGGGCTGTCCCTTACGATATTCCGCTGGTAGGCTATGGTCATACGCAGGTGAATACGCTGCGGATTTGGAGTGCGGAATCAGCGCTTGATCCCGTTCGAGGACCGATTCGAGGCGAGGGCGGTTATTACCGCTTTCTCGACTACAATCGATCGGTGGAATCTATCTCGGCATTTCTATATCCGGACGACTCCAATTATGAGGGAAAGCTGCTTCGCTTGAAGCAGCAGTATTTCCTGTGCTCGGCCGGATTACAAAGTATTTTGCGTACGTTTGAGAAGCTTCGTTTACCTTATAGCCAGTTGCCCAATAAAATAGCACTGCACATTAACGATACACATCCGACCCTAGTTATTCCGGAACTGATGCGTATTCTGATGGACGTAAAGGGCTTGGGCTGGGACGAAGCATGGGATATTACGACGCGAACCGTTTCATATACGAATCATACGATATTAAGTGAGGCGTTGGAACAATGGCCTGTTAATATGGTACGGGAGCTGCTTCCTCGTATTTCCTTAATTATTGAAGAAATTAACAAACGTTATTGCGCTATGCTACTGGAGCGTTATCCAGGCCAGGACATCAAAATTGGTGAAATGGCGATTATTCACGGCGAACAAATCCGTATGGCCCATTTGGCAATCGTCGGCAGCTACAGCGTTAATGGGGTGGCTGCGCTGCATACGCAAATATTAAAGGAACGAGAGATGAAGTCGTTTCACGAGCTGTACCCTGACCGTTTTAACAATAAAACAAACGGGATTGCCCACCGCCGCTGGCTGATGCACGCCAACCCGGAGCTGGCAAGCTTGTACGATGAGACCCTCGGCACACGCTGGAGGACCCGTCCAAGGGAGCTCATCGACCTGCTTCGTTACAGTGGGGACGAGTCGTTCAAAGAACGGATACAGGCGATTAAGCGAAATAATAAAGTCAGGCTCGCTGAGTATGTTTTTGCAAAACAGGGCGTGCGACTGGATACGTCCTCCATTTTTGATGTACAGGTCAAACGGTTGCATGGTTATAAGCGACAGCTGCTCAACATTTTGCATGTGATGCATCTATACAGCCAGCTTAAAAGTAATCCTGGCATGGATGTGACGCCGCGCACGTTTATTTTTGGAGCCAAAGCCGCCCCCGGTTATTTTCTCGCCAAACAGACGATCAAGCTCATTAATAACGTGGCGGACACGATCAATCGAGATGTAGATGTCAAGGACAAGCTGAAAGTCGTTTTCCTTGAAAATTATTCGGTCTCGCTGGCGGAGCTGATTATTCCTGCGGCGGATGTCAGTGAACAGATTTCCACGGCAGGCAAGGAAGCTTCAGGCACAGGCAATATGAAATTTATGATGAACGGTGCGCTCACAATAGGTACATTGGACGGAGCCAATGTTGAAATGCATGAAATGGTAGGCGATGCCAACATGTTCATTTTTGGATTGAAGGTGGATCAGATCGAGGCATATTACCGGGACGGCCAGTATTCGGCGCGCAAAACAGCCAACAGTGACGAAAGACTGCGTGAAGTGCTGGATCAACTGGTGAACGATGCTCCTTTTACGCGGCATGAACGGGAATTTGAGGCCATTTATCAATCCCTGATTGATCATAATGATGAATACTTTGTGCTCAAGGACTTCGCAGCCTATGTGGATACGCAGGTTCATATTGAACAAGTGTATCGGAATCCCTCGGAGTGGACTCGGCGTGCTATTGTCAATATGGCACACTCTGGTAAATTTTCTAGTGATTGTACGATTCAGCAATACGCGGCTGAGATTTGGGACATAGTACCTCTCCGGAACGATGTCAACAAGCGAATTCTGTCCTAAAACGGCGAAACGGGCGGAATAGCATTGCTTTTCGAACGCTGAGGGTTATAATGACAGTATAGACATAAGTAAGGATGGGAGCTGTATATACTCATTCCTGAACTTGAATTGTACTGTTGAAGGAGTCCTCCTATTGATAAAGCTCAATCCGAAAAGGCTCAAACCTCATAAATCGAAGAAGAAATATAATATGTTTCAAAATATATGGCGTGCGATTCGGCTGAATTTCATCAAGCTGTTGCGCGCCCCTGGGGGAGTTAAAAAGATCTCCTTGGGCTTCGCCATTGGCTTTGCGCTGGAGATGATTGTGATTTCCACGGCTTCTCTGGTATACCTTGTTTTTTATCCGATTGTTCGTCTCTCTGGCGGATCGCTGCCTGCGGCCATTGTGGGTAACGTTGTTGGTAAGCTGACCTTTTTGCCAATTGTACTGATGCCATTTGCGAAGCAAGTGGGGGCTTGGATTTATCCATCTCATTATCCGGTACATGTCAGGGGCGGACGACTTCACGAGCATTCTTTTATGGAGCTGTTTCACGGCAACTGGTCTGTATTCAGAGACTTGCTGCACGGAGGCTTGCACATCCTGATCGGCATGTCGATTTTCGGTGTGGTGCTGGGCATTATCTCGTATTTTGTCATTCAGGTTCTGTATAATCGTTCGCTGCACAAACGGTTGGAGAAGCGGAAGTTGCGTCATGGCACAGCATTTTCGGCGGCCAGACTGCTGAAGAATGGATAACTATGCATAAGAAAGAAGCTCTTCGAGCCTATTTATTAGGTCCGAAGGGCTTCTTTGAGTTGGGGCAAGAAAAAGCGTATGATCTCTATAAGAGCCATACGCTTTTGGCATATATTGTAACAGAATTGGCTTCATTCGCTCGAATCGTTTACAATACGTGTGCATACAACAATGGACGACAGGTTAATGTACATACAAGGAGTGATGAAGTTGCGGAAGATATGGCAAATCTACTTAACAGACTGGAGAAATGTATTCAAAGTATCGACCGGGACTTTATTAGTCATTGGTATCATTCTTTTGCCTTCCGTCTATGCATGGGTGAATTTGAAAGCGATGTGGGATCCGTATGCGAATACATCTGGGATTAAAATTGCAGTAACCAGCCAAGATCAGGGTGCAGAAGTGAATGGTAAAAAGATTAATATCGGCGATGAGGTTTTGCATAACCTTCAAAATAACAAGAAGCTGGGTTGGACTTTTGTCAATGAAGAGGAAGCACGAAAAGGTGTGTTGGATGGTGATTATTATGCCAGCCTGCTGATCCCGAAAGACTTTTCAGAGAAAATTACGAGTGTGCTGACGGAAAATCCGCAAAAGCCGGAAATTGATTACGCCGTAAATGAAAAAATTAATGCAGTAGCTCCGAAAATTACATCTTCGGGGGCAACCTCTCTGACGAACCAGATTAGCCAAAACTTTATTGAAACTGCCAGCCAGGCCGTATTGACGAAGTTGAAGGAAGCTGGAGTAAAGTTGGAGGAGGAACTCCCGACAATTCGTAACATTGAAAACCGGGTGTTGGAGCTAAATAATCGATTACCGGATATCGATAGGTTGGGCAAACAGGCCTTGGAGCTGGAGCAAAATTTGCCGAAAATTAAGGCGCAGGGACAAAAGATTATTGCATTGAAGGAGAAAATTCCTGAAATTAACCGCGCCGGTGACCTGGTGCTCAAAATTGACAAAAACATGCCTGAGCTGGACAAGGTAGCCGCTGTTATTTTAGATATCCAAAAAAGACTACCTGATATTCAAAAGGCTGGTGATCGAATTGTTGAACTGGATCAAAATTTTAGCAAGGTAGAAAGCGCACTGACCACCGCCCTAGAGGACACGCAAACGGCTCTTAAAGTTATTAATGCTGCCCAGAAGGCACTGCCAGAAGTACAGCAGATAGCGGACACAGGCAAGGACTTTACAACCGGTTTACTTGAATTTCTGGACAAAAATGAGGGTGCGCTTGATTCGATAGGTACAGTAGTTAAAGAAGATTTACAACTGGTACAACAAATTGCGAATGAGGTTTCTCAGATTACAGACATCATTCGTGGTGTGGATTTTGATCCTAAAGCAGCACTAGCTGCGGTGAATCGTGTCAGCGGTAGGCTGACAACTGCCGTGGGGGTGCTGGATCATATATCTCAATTGCTGAACCGTGTGAACGGATATTTGCCAAGTCAACCTCTGGATTCACTTATTTCCCGTGTGAGCGGGGTGGAGGATCGTTTCCGTCGTCTGAATAGCACAGTAACTAGCATTGGGGATGCCATCCAGCGCGGTGAAAAGCCTGCGCAAAATCTGCTGGATGACACTGATCGCCTTGCTGGAGAAATCAGTAGCGGAATTGACAGCATTTTGGGCAATTATGATACGGAGTATGCACCCGCCATTCAAAAGGCGCTAGATCAGATCAAATCCGTTGCCCGCAATTCTGCCAATGTGCTGACTACAGCTCAAGAGCAGCTACCGAATATTGAAAAGCTATTAAATGACGCACAGGCTGCAGCAGAATTCGGTCAGCAAGAGCTAACACGTCTCCAGCAGGATCTGCCACAATACCGTCAGAAACTGCATGAAGCGGCGACAACGATTCAGGGACGTATGGGAGAGTTTACGAATGCTGTGAACAAAGCAGCAGACTTCGTAAATAACGATTTGCCGACGGTTAAAAGTAAAATTCATCAGGCGGCAGATTTTGTGCGTAATGATTTGCCCAGAGCGGAACAACAGTTTGTCAAAATGGCTGACTTAATTGAAAATAAATTTCCTGAAGCGGAAAAAGCGGTACACCAAGTAGCCAATTTTGTAAGGACCGATCTTCCAGCTGCCGAAGATTCCATACGTCAGGCTGCAGATACCATTCGCAAGCTTAAGGGCGAAAATGCACTCGGACGCGCTATTGCATTGCTCAAGGGGGATGTGAAAAAGGAAAGTGAGTTTCTCGGCAGTCCAGTATCGTTGAAGCAGGAACGGATATACCCAATCCCTAACTATGGTTCTGCGATGTCACCTTTTTACACTACATTGTCGATTTGGGTAGGTGCGATGCTACTGGTATCAATGTTCAGGGTAGATGTGGATGACCCGGAAGGACAATTTAAAAGCTACCAAGTGTATTTCGGACGGCTGATGACATTCTCCACGATTGGTATTTTTCAGGCGCTGAGCGTATCTCTCGGTGACTTGTTCCTGCTCGGGGCGTATGTGGATGCCAAAGTAGCTTTTGTACTGTCCTCTATGCTGATCAGTCTGGTGTTTACGGCGATGACCTATACACTAGTTTCAGTGTTCGGTAATATCGGCAAGGGACTGGCAGTCATCCTACTGGTGCTTCAATTCTCCAGTTCAGGAGGGACATTCCCGATTGCGACGAGTACACCGTTCTTTCAGGCGCTGAATCCGTTTGTACCATTCACCTATGCGGTTAGTCTGTTACGAGAGACAGTAGGAGGGATGTTGCCTTCAACGGTGACACGGGATGTGGTGATGCTGTTTGTATTTATCGGTGTTTGCTTCCTGTTTGGATTGGTGTTGAAGAAGCCGCTCAGCAAGCATACGAAAAAAATGGCCGAGCGAGCAAAAGAAACGAAATTAATTCCTTGATTGTTAAAAAGAGAGTGAGTTACGGTGGATAAACGCGCTCCGCGAAGGATTTGATCTTATGATCGCTGTTGCCATGGGATTCTTTGGATTGGATAGACATGAAAAGGTAAGAATCCCGTGGCAAAGGCGAACGCTCCGCTTCTCCAGATTCAAATCCTCCGCTCTGCTGGCATCCGCCGTAAAGCCACTTTCTTTAACATTCGGCGGGTAGTACGAGGAGGTGGCCTCCGCATGTTATGCTTCGGCATGGTGCGAGAGGCTTTTTTGCATGCGCTATCCAATCTTTAAATTGCATTTGGGGGTGTTTCAAAGTGGTTTATTCTGGTGAATAAACGGAGTATGGTCTTTTTGGCATGTAATTTTGCGGAATTTTAAAATCCTTAGGCAAAGGCGGGAGGTAGTATGGAGTATTCATACTTAGGAAAGTCAGGCTTGAAGGTTAGTCGGTTATGTCTGGGGACGATGAATTTCGGACCGGAAACCGAAGAAAAGGATGCGTTTAAAATTATGGATGCCGCGCTGGATGCGGGCATTAACTTTTTTGATACGGCTAATGTATATGGCCATGACCGTAAAGGTTGGACAGAGGAAATTATCGGACGTTGGTTCCAGCAGGGCGGCGGAAGACGCGAGAAGGTCGTGTTGGCAACGAAGGTATACGGAGATATGAAAAATGAACATGACGGACCCAATGCAGGATCAGGCTTGTCTGCTTACAAAATTCGCCGCCATTTGGATGCGTCTCTGAAACGTCTGCAGACCGACCATGTAGAGCTATACCAAATGCATCACATTGACCGAAATGTGTCATGGGATGAGCTGTGGGGCGTATTCGAGTCCGTGGTGGATCGGGGACAAGTGGGTTATATCGGTTCCAGTAATTTTGCGGGCTGGCATATTGCGGTGGCGCAGGCCGAAGCGAAGGCACGGCGTTTTCTGGGGCTTGTATCCGAGCAGCATTTGTACAACCTGAATGAACGTTCCGCCGAGCTTGAAGTATTACCGGCAGCTCAGGAGCTGGGGCTGGGTGTGATCCCATGGAGCCCGTTGGCGGGCGGACTGCTGGGACGGAATGCGTTAGCAGGTACTGGTTCTCGCAGCGCACGCGCCAAGGAAAAGGTAGAGCAGAATCGTGCGAAGCTGGAGCAATTTGCAGCATTGTCCCGCGAGCTGGGTGAAAAAGAAGACGTGATTGCACTGGCTTGGGTACTGTCCCATCCGGCCGTAACGGCTCCAATTATCGGACCACGGACCTTAGAACAATTAGAGGATGCTCTACGGGTACCTGAGGTCAAATTGAGCGAAGATGTGCTTGCCAAGCTGAATGAGATTTTCCCGGGTCCGGGAAAACCTGCGCCAGAAGCCTACGCTTGGTAATAATACTTTGTGCTCGTCATAAAGCATCATTCTTTGTGAGAAATCATCGGCAAAAAGCAGCAGATCAGGAGCCTCTCTTTGATCTGCTGCTTTTTTTTGGTGCCTGATCCACACTTGAACGACCATGACAAGAATAAATATGCACTAAATGGGATCTATCTTTTTAGATATTATTGGCTGAGTGGTTTTCTTATGATGTGTTACATACATTTCAAGAGTTTCTTTACGGTTGACAAGGCAAAAGGGATGCTGTATATTACTGAAAGTTGATGTTAATAGTAATTATTACGATTTAAAAAATGAAAATGAAAAGCCGATATTCAAGGGGGCGTACCAGCGATGAATAAGAAAGCAATACCGGTAACAGTGTTGAGCGGATATTTGGGTGCAGGAAAAACAACGATTTTGAATCATGTATTAAACAATCGAGACGGAATGAAAGTGGCAGTCATCGTCAATGACATGAGTGAAGTGAATATAGATGCTGAGCTGGTTAAAAAAAAGGGCGGCTTGTCCAGAACAGAAGAGAAACTGGTCGAGTTGTCTAATGGTTGTATTTGCTGTACATTGCGTGAAGATTTATTGTTGGAGGTCAAGAAGCTGACGGAACAAGGCGAGTTTGATTATATTTTAATCGAATCTACAGGCATCAGTGAACCCGTGCCAATCGCCCAAACCTTTACGTACGCCGATGAAGGAACTGGCATTGATTTGGCTTCGCTGGCAAAACTGGATTGCATGGTGACCGTAGTTGATGCGAACCGTTTCTGGCATGATTTTGAATCAGGAGAAACGCTACTGGATCGCAGGCAGGCTACTGGAGAAGACGACACGCGTGATATCTCGGACTTACTGATTGACCAGATTGAAACCTGTGATGTATTAATTCTGAATAAGTGCGATCTGGTTCAGTCTGCGGAGCTGGACAAGCTGGAGGGTGTACTGCGGAGATTACAGCCTGAAGCCCGAATCATTCGTACTTCCAAGGGAAAGGTCGCTCCTTCCGACATTTTGAATACAGGGCTGTTCAATTTTGACAAGGCTAGTCAGTCCGCTGGATGGATTCGGGAACTGGAGCTTGAAAGCCATACACCGGAAACGGACGAATATGGGATTAATTCCTTTGTATATCGCCGTAGAAGACCATTTCATCCTGCGAGATTGGCCGAATTTATGAACTACTGGCCGGAGGAGATCGTTCGCGCCAAAGGTTTGGCCTGGATTGCCACCCCGCAGGATTGGGCAGCGAGTATTAGCCAGGCAGGACCCTCTATTCAATTTGGCCCTGCGGGAAGCTGGCTTGCTGCGTTGTCTGAAGAAGAACGGCAAGAGATCGTCGCAACGGACCCCGAGGCTCTGGACCATTGGGATGAACAATGGGGCGATCGCATGAACGAAATCGTTATGATAGGTATCGGAATGAATCGACCGGACTTGGAAGAAGAGCTAGATGAATGTCTGCTGAACGATAACGAAATGGATATGGACTGGTCCAGTTTTGAGAATCCGCTTCCTTGGCCGACATGATGAAGCTAGTTAATCCATTCAGTAATAAAGTCCATACATTTTTTAGCTGCTGGAGAAACATTTTTTAAGGAAGCGGTAGCGATACCGATAGTACGGGAATGCCTTTTGTCCAAAGGTCGAATAGAGATGTCGTAAGGAATGTGAGACAGGATCATTTCAGGAAGAATACTCACGCCTAGGCCATTCTGCACCATAGCCATAATCGCATGGTCATCTTCTAATTCATATTTGATTTTGGGTGACATGTTATGCTGTGAAAAAATGTTCCTTACATCGGTGTCACAGCCTGCAACAGGCATAATAAAAGGCTCATCTCTGAGCTGTTCTACTCGAATGGAGGCTTGCTTTCCCAGAATATGATCGGAAGGAAGTAGACAAAGCATGCTTTCTTCTTTTAGGGGCAACGCCTCTAATGTGTCTAACGTGGGTAGGTTCACAAAGCCGAAATCAGCCTCCCCACTGACTATCCAGCTCTCAATTTCATGGTAGTTCCCATCGAGCAGTTTTATCTCAATAAGAGGAAACTGCTCATTGAATTTTTTTAGAATACGGGGCAGCCAATGAATAGAGACGCTTGAAAATGTACCGATCTTTACGGTTCCGATTTCCAATCCTTTAATTAGAGCTACCTCTTGGTAGAGCTTTTCGTCCATTTGTACGATCTCTCTAAATTGCTTCATCAATCTTTCCCCGTTATTGGTCAATCTGATGCCTGAACGACCTCGGATCAGAAGAGTCAACCCTAGCTCATGTTCCAATCCAGAGATCGCATGGCTGATTGCTGATTGTGTAAGATTTAAAACTTCCCCGGCCTTTGTGAAACTTCCCATTTCAACTACGCAAAGAAAAATCTTATATTTAAACAAATTTGTGTTCACTCCTATTTTTTATGAAATATATTCATGTATCATATCAGATATATTCATTTTTTTTATTTAATATTTATGATTATAATCAAATTAGAGAAAGGTTATATATTTTTGTTTAGGAGGAACATATGAACTCAATTGCTAAAACTCCTCGGCCACCCTATTATGCGGCTATCTTTACTTCTGAACGTACGGAAGGAGATGGCGGATACGGAGTGATGGGAGACAAAATGGTGGAACTGGCTGCCGAGCAGCCTGGTTTTCTAGGTGTGGAAAGTGTTCGTGATCACAATGGAGTAGGCATCACAGTTTCCTATTGGGAGTCTCTAGACGCTATAAAAAATTGGAAACATAACGAGCTGCACAAGGTAGCGCAGGAAAAAGGGAAATCCAAGTGGTATAAAACATTTGGTTTAAGAGTGAGCAAGGTAGAACGAGATTATTTTTTTACAGTGTAAATAGGTTCAATATCGTTCTATTCATATTCAGTTCATAAACGTGGGTTATCCTCGCTATAGAAACCGTATAGGGAGGATATGAATGTGGATTATACAGACAAAAAAGAGACCTTGGCCATTGAAGCAAGGGGACTCGTTAAAACTTTTGGTGATAGGCATGCGGTTGACGGTGTCGATTTGAATGTCCATGCTGGCACGATCTATGGTGTGCTCGGTCCTAATGGAGCAGGTAAGACGACTACCATCCGAATGCTGTCAACGTTATTGCGACCTGATGGTGGGTCAGCGCGTATCTTCGGGCACGATGTAGTAAAGGAGCCGCAAGTTGTGCGTCAATTGATCGGGGTAACAGGCCAATACGCATCGGTCGATGAGTCGCTTAGCGCTACTGAGAACCTGATCATCTTCTCTAGACTGCTTGGACTGGGACGTGCCGAGGCGCGTCATAAGGCAGCGGAGCTGTTGGAGGAATTTGGCTTGGCCGAAGCAGCCAAGCGACCGTTAAAAAAATTTTCGGGAGGCATGCGCCGCCGGCTGGACTTGGCCGCCAGTCTCATTGCTAGGCCGCCGCTGATCTTCCTGGATGAGCCGACTACCGGACTAGACCCGCGCACGCGTGTCCAGATGTGGGACACGATCCGGCGTCTGGTCAAGACCGGTTCCACCGTACTCCTCACTACCCAGTACCTCGACGAGGCGGATCAACTTGCTGACCGAATCGCGGTGATCGATCATGGCCGGGTAGTCGCTGAGGGTACGGTGGATGAACTGAAAGCGGCAGTGGGGGCGTCGACTCTGCAACTCAAAGTGCAAAATCAACAGGACATTGAGAGAGCTGTTCAGATCGTTGAACAGGTGCTTTCAGTCAAGTCCAGCGTGTCAGTGGAAGCTGGAAAGATTATTTCTCCGATGGCCAATGCAGATCGGGTAACGGACCTGCTGATTGCCCTCCGTACTGGAGAGATTCGTCTAGCAGAAATGAGTGTGCAAAAGCCGACGCTTGACGAGGTGTTTTTGTCCATCACTGGTCATGGGGCACAAGTAGACGAGCAGCAGACGTCTCAAGGAGCACATGCTGTGGAGGGGGCGAGAGCATGAAGAGCACTACGGTTATGACAGGTTCTGATCGCACATTGAAGAAGTCTGTGAGTTTCAGACAGGTGTTCTTCAATTCCATGACGATGGCCTACCGGGGCATTCTGAAGATCCGGCATACTCCCGAGCAATTGTTTGATGTCACGCTCCAGCCGATCATTTTCACCCTTATGTTTACCTATATCTTTGGCGGCGCTATCTCAGGAGACGTGCAGCATTATTTGCCGGTTATTATTCCAGGCATCCTCGTGCAGACTGTGATCTCGACCTCCGTCGTTACTGGCGTCCAACTACGTGAGGATATGGACAAAGGAGTGTTCGACAGGTTCAAGTCACTCCCAATCGCACGTATTGCGCCTTTGGCTGGAGCTCTGCTGGCTGACAGTATCCGGTATACTATTGCGACTGTACTTACCTTCGCCATGGGGTATATTTTGGGGTATCAGCCAGAGGGAGGACTGCTGAGTGTCGCTATCGCCGCGCTTTTGGTCATCGTGTGTTCCTGGGCAGTCAGTTGGATTTTCGCCTTCTTTGGCGTGATTGCCCGCACTGCTTCCAGTGTACAGGGCATTTCCATGATTGTTCTGTTTCCGCTCACTTTTGTTTCCAACGCATTTGTACCTGTGGACACAATGCCTGGTTGGCTACAGTGGTTTGTGAACGTCAACCCGATTTCACATCTTGTGAACGCAGTCAGGGAGCTTGCGAATACGGGAACGATTGGCGGGGAACTGGCGATCTCCCTGCTTGGCGCTACAGTCATTGTGGCGATCTTCGCGCCGCTTACGGTGCGTGCTTATATGCGTAAAGCATAAGATGGCGGTCTTCTTGACGAGGACGAGAGATTTAAGGCAGAGCTAGTTAGGGGGGGATTGAAATGGCACGTGTATTGGTCGTTGATGATGATCCGCATATTCGCGAACTGGTCGGACACTTTTTGAGAATGGAGGGTCTGGAGGTAGTCGAGGCGGTGGATGGTTTGGACGCGATGCGCATTTTTGATCAAATCAAGGTCGATTTGCTTGTTCTTGATATCATGATGCCGGGAATGGATGGTTGGGAGCTGTGTCGTAAGCTGCGAGAGCAAACCGACCTGCCGCTGCTTATGCTTACAGCCAAAGGCGAGACGTCACAGATCGTGAAAGGCTTCGCGCTCGGAACGGACGACTATCTTGTCAAGCCATTCGACCCCATGGTGCTTGTCGCACGCGTGAAAGCTTTATTAAAACGTTATCGTATCATGGCTTCAAAATCAGTGACTGTCGGAGATCTTGTCCTGCGCAGTGATACATTTGAATGCCGGGCTGGGCAAGAGGAGATTACCCTGCCGCGCAAGGAATTTGAGCTGCTCTTCAAGCTGGGCAGCTATCCTGGTAAAACCTTTACCCGCGATCAGTTGATCGAACAGATCTGGGGTTATGATTATGAGGGAGACGAAAGAACGGTTGATGTCCATATCAAACGCCTTCGGGAACGGTTTCCGGAGGCAAGCCACTCATTCCGGATCAGTACGATCCGGGGATTGGGTTATCGGCTGGAGGTCAGGCAATGAAGCGAGAACCGGGATTCCTCCATATCCTTGCGAGACTCATGCTGGTGTTATTGGTGCTGTATCTCAGCTGGACTGCCGCGTTCTTTATTATGGAGGCGATCTATTCGCACATGTCATGGGCTCCCCATGGTTTGTTCGTCTTTCTTATGAATACGACGCTTGGCTTTTTCTTCTTCGGTATTATCAGCATGACGGTAAGGCGCTTCTTCCAGCCTAGAGAACAGCACGCTTTTACCGAAATGATCGATGCTTTAAAACGTATTTCGCAAGGAGACTTTCACATTAATCTGGATTGGGATCTCGGCGGGCGGAACGGAAAACATCGGAGGTCGCATCCTTATATACAGTTGGTGGACAGTATCAATGATATGGCTGCAAATCTGAAGGCTATGGAAAAGCTGCGGGAGGAGTTTATTTCAAACGTATCCCATGAAATCGGCTCACCGCTGACCTCGATAATCGGATTCGCCAAGGCGCTCAAGGACGAGAATCTGGATCGTGAGCAGCGAGACCGGTATTTGACGATCATCGAGACGGAGTGTATTCGTCTATCCAAGCTAAGCGATAATCTCATGAAGCTGGCGATTCTGGATTCGGAGCGGCATCCGTTTCGTCCGTCCCTTTATCGGCTGGACAAGCAGCTGATTTCGCTTATTCTCGCCTGCGAACCGCAATGGGAGGCTAAAAAAATCGAGATGACTGTTGAAGTGGATATAGTTGAGATCAACGCGGACGAGGATCTGATGGGCCAGGTTTGGGTAAATCTCCTTCACAATGCCATTAAATTTACACCACAGGGTGGAAGCATATCTGTTTCTCTTTCAAGTAACGGTGATCAGGCGGTTATCTGCATTGCGGATACGGGGCAGGGCATCAACGAACAGGATCAGCAGCGTATTTTTGAACGATTTTATAAAGCCGACCAGTCACGGGCTCGAGCCGCAGGTGGCAGCGGCTTGGGACTTTCCATTGCCTATAAAATAACAGAGATGCATACCGGTTCTATCTCTGTATCCAGCAAGGTGGGAGAAGGGACAGTATTTACAGTTATGCTCCCGCTGCGCCAGAAAGTAATGAAAGACAGCAGCAACTGTGAAATGTACACCGGCACAGTAATATAAAAAGGAGCGCCTTCAAAGCCATAAACGGCTGAAGGACGCTCCTTTTTAGTTCCCATACTTATACTCTTATGGCATATGCGTATGTGCTCAGGACTTAGATGTATTTACCGGCTGCATCTCCTGTATAGCTTCTTTCAAGCTTTGTGAGCATTGCTCATAGAGCTGTTTTCTTTGTTGCTCACTGGAACCAGATGCGAGTTTTTGTAACTCCGTTGTGCATTGTTCCAGCAAAGTCAGCACAGCTTGATTCGAATCCTGCACCTTGTTTAGCTGTACATTATCACTATACTGGTCAATGTACAGTTCTCCTTGCGGGTCCACCTGCGCGAAAAACACATCTTTGACCGTTAGACTCTTTTCCTTTAGCTTGGCATCCAGCCATTGTTGAGTAATCCCCATATATGCCATTTGTTGCTCCATAAGTTGCCCATCCATAATGACTGCTGTGGGTTCCTTCTCCGGTAATTGCTGTATATTCAGATCCTTAAGCGTTACAGGCTGCCTGTCTTTGGTCAACAGCACGTTGATCTCACCGCTGGTCTCCATAATGGCAAATTCTACGTCTGCTACCTTGAATGCATTTTTGCTCCGCAACTGTTCCATGAGTTCATCCAGGGTAAGCCGTTCCTTTTTCAGATTATCCTCTAAAATTTTGCCGTCTTTGATCAGGATCGTCGTCTTTCCATCTGATAAATCTCTGACTTTCTTGCTTTTAATTTGCAAGTATTCAATGCTAAGTGTTGTCAGTACCCATACGGCTAAGGATACAGTCCCCAAGTACCAGGAGGATTCACGTTCCAAAGGAATAGAAGCCGCCAAGTTACCGATGGTGATTCCAGTTATATATTCGAACAAGGAAAGTTGCGATACCTGGCGTTTTCCAAGAATCTTGGTGATCACAAAAAGAATTACGATAGCTAGTAATGTACGTAAAGCTACAATGGTCCATTCCTGCATTTGTCCAACCTCATTTCATTTCGCCACAAAAGCGCTACTATTCCAAGGATGTCCGCGTCAGAGCCCATTTAAACTCCAATTCATCTAATTTTTAATAAACCGAGCTGCCAACAAACCGATTGATTACGATATAAAATTAAAATTTTCTATCGTTGAATTAGCAATGTCTATTACACAAGCGATTGACGGAAAAGGGGCGGCAGGATACATTATGAATATAATTCTTATTTAATTAATCGGAATTATAAACATTAAGCTCACGGAGGTATGTATATGTCGTCCAAACCTAAAGTTGTATTGTGGAGTAAAGCCGGCTGTCATTTTTGTGGAGAGATCAAATCGTACCTGGAATCCCAAAATCAGCCGTATGAAAATATCCAGGTGGACGGAAATGATGCGCTGCGTGACGTGCTGGAGACCAAATATGGTATTCGTTATGTCCCTGTTGTCGAAGTAGGCGGGGACAACAAATATGAAGCACTGCTCAACCCGAATCTGGAAGAGTTGGGTAAAGTGCTGGAAAGTTACAATCAAGCGGTATAAGCCGAAGGATAACCATTATGTTCAGAGAGGTGGAAGAGTTATGGCTAAGAATAGACAAATTAAATTTGGTGCGATTATTCACGGTGTTGGGGGAAGCATGACAACTTGGCGTCACCCTGAAGTACCTGCGGACGCGAGTGTTAACTTTGAATTTTATAAAACGCAGGCGCAAAAGGCAGAGGAAGGAAAGTTTGACCTCGTATTTATCGCAGATGGCTTGTTCATTAACGAAAAATCCATTCCCCACTTTCTGAACCGTTTTGAACCGATTACGATTTTGTCCGCTTTGGCTGGGGTGACGAAGCATATCGGGCTGGTCGGCACACTGTCGACTTCTTATAGCGAACCGTTCACGGTAGCACGCCAGTTTTCTTCCATTGATCATATTAGTGGAGGTCGTGCAGGCTGGAATGTGGTGACTTCCCCGCTGGAAGGCTCTGCCCTTAACTTTAGTAAAGGCGAGCACCCGTCGCATCCGCAGCGCTACAAGATCGCCGAGGAATATTTACAGGTTACCAAAGGACTATGGGACTCGTGGGAAGAGGATGCGTTCATTCGTGATAAGGAAGCCGGCGTATTCTTTGATCCTGAAAAGCTGCATACATTGAACCATAAAGGTGAGTTTTTCTCTGTGCAGGGTCCGCTGAACATTGGACGATCCAAGCAGGGACAGCCGGTTATTTTCCAGGCAGGTTCCTCGGAGGATGGCAAAAACCTGGCCGCCAAGGAAGCGGATGCTGTATTTACAGGACATGAAACATTAGAGGAAGCGCAGCAGTTTTATCGTGATGTGAAAGAACGTGCGGTACGTTATGGTAGATCCGAAGAGGATATTGTCATTTTGCCGGGCATTTCGCCGATTATTGGCAGCACGACGGAGGAAGCGGAACGTAAGTATGAAGAGATCACTAATCTGGTGACGATTGAGGCTGCGTTAAAATATTTGGGACGTTTCTTCGATCATCATGATTTCTCACAATATCCGCTGGATGAGCCATTCCCTGAGCTTGATGGTATTGGCAGCAATGCGTTCCGCAGCGGTACAGATAAAATCAAACGAGTAGCCAAGGAACAAAATTTGACCTTACGCGAAGTTGCGTTGCGTTCAGCTACACCGAGAACCTCTTTTATCGGAACCGCTGAGCAGGTAGCGGATCGAGTGCAGGAATGGTTCGAAAGAAAAGGAGCAGACGGATTCATCATTGGTTCTGATGTGCCATCGGGTCTGCATGACTTCGTAAATCTGGTTGTGCCTATTTTGCAGGAACGCGGTATTTACCGTCAGGATTATGAATTTAGCACACTGCGTGAAAACCTGGGCGTGCCTATTCCTGAGAACCGCTATACAGCAGCCAGATCCAAAGTGAAGGTTGACGCATAACAGAAGGAGGAAAAAATATGTCCAAGGTTGTCATTCTATCAGGCAGTCCGTCTACACAATCCCGTTTATACGGCTTGATTAACTATACAACGGAGCAGTTGCAGCAGGCTGGAGCGGAGGTCACATTACTGAATGTGGTCGACTTGCCAGCGGAGGATCTAGTCACAACTAACTTTAACAGCCCCGACATCACAGCATCACTTGCGCTGATTGCAGCAGCGGATGCCGTCATTGTGGCTTCTCCAGTCTATAAGGCGTCCTATTCAGGACTATTGAAAACATTCCTAGATTTGGTTCCGCAGGAGGGACTAAGAGGGAAACCGGTCCTGCCTTTATTTATCGGAGGCACACTGGCTCACCTGCTGGTCATTGACTATGCATTGAAGCCGGTTATTAATGCATTGGGCGGAAGACATATTCTTGGCGGTGTGTACGCAGTGGATCAGTGGGTCGAACGTCTGCCAGATGGAGCGTACGGGTTGTCCGAAGAATTGGTTGCACGGTTGGGACGTTCTGTTAAAGAACTAAATGAGCTATTAAAATTATAGATATTTTCAATATGTCCATTGACAGGTCGTTCAGTGAGTTTTATGATACAAAAAAACCAAGTTAACATATTGGATAAGTGTATATAAAACTTACTGGGGGACTTGCGTATGAATATCGATAATATGGAAGCCTTTGTATACGTGAATCATTATGGGAGCTTTAATAAGGCGGCAGAAGCCTTGTTCTTGTCCCAGCCCTCTGTCACAGCCCGGATTCAGACGCTAGAGCGCGAGCTAGGATGCAAGCTGTTCGACCGCCAAAGCAAGCAAACGGTTTTGACGGAGGATGGACGAAAGTTTCTTCCTTATGCGGAGCAGATGCTTCAGGTGCTGCAAAAAGGGAAGCAAAAGCTCCAACAGCGTAAAAAAGCCCCTCAGCAAATTCGAATTGGCTGCACGATATCGGTGTCGAACTACATTATTCCTGAAATATTAAAGCAGCTTCGTGCCCGTTATCCAGAGGTTAACTACAAAATTGTGACGGCTACGACGGATCAACTGCTACATAAACTGTTGAACCGTGAGGTAGACATTAGTTTTGTCCGTAAAGTGATGCATCCGGCTATCCGTACGCTTGCTTTTTATGAAGATCCGATTTCCCTGTATGTATACGACGGCCATCCGTTTATGAAGACAGGAAAGGCCAGCATACAGGATATTCAACGTGAAACACTGGTGTTTTTTGAATGCGGATCACTAGATTGGATGAGAATTCATCGCGCTTTTGAATCACTGGAGCAGCCACCAGACATTGCTTTTCAGGTAGACAATGTGGTCACGGCCAAAAAGCTGGTATTGGAAGAAGCGGGTATTGCCTTCTTGCCAGATGTCTGTGTGAACCGTGAAGTAAAAGATCAGAAACTGTTCCGTATCCATGTTCCAGAGGTAGCTGGGGTGTCGATGCAGATTAGCATAATAGCGACCAAAGAAGACTGTGCAGTGACCTCGGATTTTGCAGATGCACTGACAGAAGGTTTCCGGGGTGCTGTTTTGTTATAGAAAAGTTCTATAGCTTGGTGGATTGACGTATAGGTTTCCAGGTGTTAAATTAGTCACATCCTAAAACCTATTAAACTCATAGGAATTATGAATTATTGAATGTTGTAGCTACCATGTATGTCGCAAACTGCTGATATACAAAGAGATGAGGGGGATTCATATGAAAAAGTGGTTTGCAATATTGTCTGTTATGGCAATCATCCTGGTGTTGGCAGGCTGCGGTTCCTCAGATAACGCGTCTAGCGCGTCAGGTTCGAGCGGAGACGTGAAGAAAATTATCGTAGGCACAGGTACTCAATTCAAAAATGTATGCTTTATTGACGAAAACGGAAATTTAACAGGTTTTGATGTGGAGCTGATTAAGGAGCTGGACAAGCGCCTGCCTCAATACGAGTTTGAATTCAAAACGATGGACTTTGGAAATTTGCTGCTAAGTCTCGATGCCGGCAAGATTGATCTGGTATCGCATCAAATGGAAAAAAACCCGGAGCGCGAAGCCAAGTATCTGTTCAACAAAAATCCGTATAGCATTTTTCTGAACAGAGTCGCTGTAGCGAAGGATAACAATACCATTCATTCCATTGATGATTTGAAAGGGAAAAAGGTACTCACCAGCCCAACCAGTAATGCGGCGTATGTGCTAAAAGAATATAACAAAACCCACGGAGATGCTCTAAATATCGTTTATACGAGTGGTGCAGCCAATGATACGGTGCAACAAATTACAAGCGGCCGTATAGATGCTACTGTTACGACAGACTTTGCGAACCGTTTTAACACCGATGAAAAAGGAGAAGTAGCTCTGAAAACCGTGGGTGATCCTTTGACTCAATCGGATGTACTGTATGTATTGAACAAAAATGAGCAAGGGTTGGCGGATGACTTGGACAAAGCCATTCAGGAAGTGAAGGACGATGGTACGCTGTCGAAGCTGAGCATTAAATGGCTTGGAGAGGATTTCACGAAGTCTCTGGAAGATGTGAAAAAGGAGGGTACCAGCAGTAAGAAGTAAGGATAGACTTGGACATTTCAGCGGTCAGGGTACTCTATGTATTCTGACCGCTGATGTATAGAAAGGAGGCAGGCATATGAGCAGAGAGTTCAATATTGACTATGTTTTTAGCTTTATCCCGAAAATGCTGTCTTACT
The DNA here is from genome assembly GCF_038592965.1 of Paenibacillus sp. FSL L8-0158. GTDB lineage: Bacteria > Bacillota > Bacilli > Paenibacillales > Paenibacillaceae > Paenibacillus > Paenibacillus polymyxa_D. The sequence continues at coordinate 2,401,432 of NZ_CP151949.1, forward strand.
TACACATCACCTTGTTTATTGTAGCAAGCTCGCTTGTATTGGGGCTTATCATTGGTCTGTTGGTTGCGCTGCCTCGCATGTATAACATTCCATTTTTTAAACGTGTTTCTCAAGTGTATGTTTCCTTTTTTCGCGGAACACCTATTCTAATCCAATTGTTTCTGGTGTATTACGGCCTGCCAGAGCTACTAAAGCTGGTGGATATCAATTCCTCCAGATGGGATGTGCTGTGGTTTGCCGTAGCAACCTACGCGCTCAATAGTGGAGCCTTTATTTCCGAAATTATCAGGTCAGGAGTAGAGGCTGTAGATCGGGGACAAATCGAGGCTGCACAGTCCGTCGGCATGTCAGGCTATCAGACCTTTACACGTATCATTATGCCGCAAGCGCTGGCTGTCGTGGTTCCGGTATTTTCCAATCTGGTGATTGGCAATCTGAAGGATACTTCGCTGGCATTTACGATCGGAGCGATGGAGATGACAGGGAAATCACAGACATTAGGGTCGGCTACCCAGCATTTTGTTGAAACCTACATCGCGTTATCCCTTATTTATCTGGTGATCAGTCTGATTTTACAAAAATTGTTCAGGGTGCTGGAAAATACGCTTCTCCGGCATGAGCATCGGGATGAAGTGCAGAAAGAACCCGAAAAACGAAAAAGTTTTGTGGTGCGCTACCTGAGAAGTCCTCGTCTGAGTAAAGGAGGTAAAGGCATATGAGTCTGGATTTTGGATTTATATATACTGCCTTTTTAGGGTTGTTCTCCGCGTTGCCCAACACCTTAATGATTACGGTGGTTTCTGTACTGGCAGGGTTGGTCATCGGTATGATAACGGCGCTGGCGCGAATCTATAAGGTTCCTGTGTTGTCCCAGGTTTCCCACGGTTACGTTACCTTTATCCGTGGCACACCGATGCTGATGCATTTGCTGCTTATTTATTTCAGTTTGCCTTTGTTAATTGATGCGGGAGCGAAGCATTTCGGCTGGCCGCTGCAATCCAAAGATGTTCCTTATATGGTATTTGCACTCATTTCGTTTTCCATTACCAGTGGCGCGTATATGTCTGAGGTCGTCCGTTCTGGAATTCAATCGGTCAACAAGGGGCAGATCGAGGCGGCTTATGCTGTCGGGATGACGACGTGGCAAGTGCTGAGACGGATTGTATTTCCGCAGGCATTCGTGGTGAGTTTGCCAAATCTGACGAATTCCGTTATTGGGATGCTTCATGGCTCTACCTTGGCTTTCACGGTTTCTGTCACAGAAATCCAGGCACAGGCTGAAATTCTGGCATCTACCAACTGGAAATATTTGGAGGTATATATCGCAGCTGCACTGCTATTTTGGGGCTTGACGGTATTGATTGAGCGAATATCTGGGTTGGTGGAGAAAAAAATCAATGTGTTTAATGGAGGTCGAGCATCATGATCCGTCTGCAAAATATTACGAAGTCGTTCGGCAAACATGAAGTGCTTAAAGGCATTGATTTGACCGTGAACAAAGGCGAGGTCGTCGTTATTTTAGGCCCGAGCGGTTCAGGAAAAACGACTCTGCTACGCTGCATTAATTATCTGGAAAAGCCGAATGATGGGGAAGTCAGCATTGGAGATTTTACAGTGAACTGCAAGCGACCTGCGAAGAAGGATGTTTTGGCTCTACGCCAAAAGACGGCTATGGTTTTCCAGCAATACAATTTGTTCAAGCATAAAACAGCACTGGAAAATGTCATGGAAGGACTTGTCGTTGTCCGCAAGGTCAAGCAGGAGGAAGCGAAAAAAATTAGCATTGAAGTGCTGGAAAAGGTCGGTCTGGGTGAAAAGCTAAATCATTATCCAAGCCAGCTATCCGGCGGGCAGCAGCAGCGTGTCGGCATAGCGCGTGCTTTGGCGCTGAACCCGGAAGTGATTTTGTTCGATGAGCCGACTTCGGCGCTGGACCCTGAACTGGTGGGTGAGGTGTTGTCGGTGATCCGCAAGATTGCGAAGGAAGGCATTACGATGATTGTCGTTACACATGAAATGGGCTTTGCGCGCGATGTTTCAAATCATGTGGTATTTATGGATGGCGGTCATATTATCGAGGAAGGCACACCGGACGACATTTTTAACCACCCCAAAGAGGAACGTACCCAACAATTCCTGAAACGGATTACACCGGAATATAACTATTCAATTTAGACGGGAGAGGGAGACATGAGTATTAAAATCGGAGTATTGGATCAAAGCCCTATACACGAGGGGGAAACGGCAGCGCAGGCCCTTCGTAATACGATTAAGCTAGCACAGCGTGTAGAGGAATTGGGTTTTACGCGCTTCTGGGTATCAGAGCATCACGATTCCGAGCAGGTTGCGGGCTCTTCGCCAGAGGTACTCATTTCCCACTTGCTGGCACGCACTGAGCGTATTAAAGTCGGTTCTGGTGGAGTGATGCTTCAGCATTACAGCCCTTATAAAGTAGCCGAAAACTTTAATGTGCTGTCCTCTCTTGCACCGGGTCGCGTAGATTTGGGAATCGGACGCGCACCGGGCGGGTTGCCGAAATCCACACAGGCGTTACAACGAAACGTTCATGATGCGCCTTCTCTCGAAGAAAAAATTGATGAAGTAAGTCGCTATATTCATAATATTCCGTCTGAAGAAGGACCGTTAGCCGGGTTACAGGCGAATCCGATTCCAGAAACACCGGCAGATATTTACGTTTTGGGTACAAGTACAGACAGTGCTGGAATTGCTGCGCGTTTGGGGTTGCCCTACGTTTTCTCGCAATTTATCAATAGTAATGAGCAGGTTGCATTGGACTCATTCCGTACGTATCGGGCGTCTTTCGATTATAGTTATGGACGTGAGCCGAAAGCTCTTTTTGCGCTTTCAGTCATCGTAGCGGACACTTCCGAGGAAGCTGCAGAGTTAGCAGGGGAGCACAAGCTGTACAAAATTCATCTGGCCAGTGGCAAGACGGCTACGGTGGGCACGTTGGAAAGTGCAGAAAAGTTTGGCAAGCAATCGGGTGAAGAATATACAATTGAAGCTACACAAGCGCAAATTAACAAAGGGAATAAAGACGAAATTTATGCTGTCCTGACGGAAATTCAAGCGAAGTATCAGGTCGATGAGCTGATCGTTACGACAGGAATAAGAGATATACACAAGCGCGTGCGCTCGTTCGAGTTGTTGCATGAAGCTTTTGCCGGATTGCCTGTGCAGTCCTAGAAATTGTTGGTCTGAGAGAATTGTAACTATTTTGGGTTCACGAAGGAGGAATAGGGATGAGTGGATCAACCGGAACGAAGGAGCAGGTTTTGGAGCAGAAGCTGGTGGACATTCGCCGCCATCTTCATCGAAATCCCGAGCTATCTAACGAGGAGGTTGAAACTACCGCCTTTATCCGTGGTCTGCTGGAAGAACAGAACATAACGATTCTGGATGTGCCGCTGCGTACCGGATTAGTAGCGGAAATTGGCGGACGGCAGGAGGGACCAACTGTCGCGCTTCGTGCAGACATTGATGCGTTACCTATTCAGGAGGAAACGGGATTGCCTTATGCTTCGATGCATCCCGGCAAGATGCATGCCTGTGGGCATGATTTTCATACCGCGTCCTTGTTAGGAGCAGCCATACTCCTGAAGCAGCGGGAGCAGGAGCTGAAAGGCACGGTTCGACTGGTGTTCCAGCCAGCTGAGGAAAAGGCCAAAGGCGCTGCCCAAGTGCTGGATAGCGGTGCGTTGGCAGGGGTGCACGCCATATTTGGCCTGCATAACAAGCCAGACCTGCCCGTAGGCACGGTCGGCATCAAAGAAGGTCCGCTAATGGCAGCGGCGGATGGTTTTTACATCGAGGTGGAGGGTCTGAGCACACATGCGGCAGTGCCGCATGCAGGGATTGACCCCATCGTGGTATCGTCACATATCATTACGGCGCTGCAATCTATTGTGAGTCGGAGCGTTAATCCGCTGGATATCGCGGTCATTAGCGTCACGAAGCTGCACAGTGGCAACGCCTGGAACATCATTCCTGACCGCGCCCATTTGGACGGAACAATCCGCACATTTGACGAGAATGTTCGCGCTCAGGTGACTGAACGCTTCGAGCAGGTCGTAAAAGGTGTTGCCGATGCTTTCAGCACGAAAGCAACCATCCGCTGGATCGAGGGTCCGCCACCTGTTCTGAATGACGGTAAGTTGGCCGCTATCGCGGAAGAGGCGGCGGAAGCGGTCGGTCTGGATGTCGTTCGTCCCATACCATCCTCGGCGAGCGAAGATTTTGGGTTTTATCAGAAGAACATCCCAGGTGTATTTGTCTTTGTCGGCACTGAGGGAAGCCAGGAATGGCATCATCCTGCCTTTGATTTGGACGAACGTGCGTTGCCGGGAACAGCGAAGCTACTGGCTTCACTGGCTGAATCAGCATTGATATCCATAGAGTAGAGCATGAGCCTAGCGGTGGTTTTCCTGTGCCAACTATTATGTGGGCCGGGAATTCTCCCAAAATAACAGAGTGGATACCTGGATGTTGCGTTATACCTGGAGCTAGGTTAAGAAGGATACCTCTCGTTTTCCTACCCGCTAAAAAATTACTAGAGTAGTGTGAAAAAGCTTATAAATAGAGCCGTTTATTCCAAAATCAAATTCTGCGATGGAATTGATTCAGTGAATAAACGGTTTTTTCATTTTGGCCTGAGACAGGTACACAATGGGTCCAATATGATTTTGATCAAGAATATACGGTATCCCAAACGGATGTCTATTGGTTTAAAGATGGCGGTGGCATTGATGTTCCTAAGTCTTACAAGATTAAGTATTGGAATGGTCGCAGCTGGTCCAATGTCAAGCAGGCTAATGGATTGGGTGCTTCGGCAGACCAGTATAATACAACTACTTTTACGCCTGTAAAAACAACGAAATTAAGAATTGAAATGGTATCCAAAGGTTCAGCATCCACAGGAATTTTAGAGTGGAAAGTAGCAGCTAACAAACTTTAAACATTATACTATTTGACCCAAGGTTGTCTCCTGCGATATTTGTGGGAGACAACCTTTTTGAATTCATAGCTGAACAGTTAAAGTCTGGTGAGATCAGGCTTTTTTTGCGCTTTGATTATAGCGCTTGTTTCCTTCATATTTGTGTCTGTGTTTTGCTAAATTCTCGTACGAATGGCTCACTAAGAATGAATGGGTGTACGATAGTATGTATAATGGACATCAGATATGATAGAAAAGAGGACAGAAAGCGATGAGTCACGACGTGAATGCTCCTTACGATGTACATGTAGCATATGGACCGGTGTTTGAGCTGCTCAGCAGCTTACACACCTTTATTTGCCGCAAGGCTTACAAGAAGACCGACTTATCAGCCGGATGGGCGGAGCAAGTGAGTGGAACGCTGTCTCCAGGTTTGTCCGAATTGCTGGAGTCCATGGAAATCAATGCAGATTGGAAGGTTATTTATGGACTTGTCTATATGCTTTCTGATCAGGGGGGCGTTGAAGAGGTCGTAGACCGTTTGGAAAGCCAGACTTTACAGGAATTAAAACAACAGGCATCAGCCTATGGGATTCCGCTGCCTGACGACATGGAGAAGCTTCGCAAACTTGCTTTGCAACTGCTATCTGGCTGGGACGAAGAGTATTTTCGCCATGTGGATATAAGTATTCTAAGCGGTCTGGAACAGGAAGCTGAACGAAGAAATAAGGAGAAGGGCGTTTATAGCTCTATGGAGTGGGTGGATCGTACCACTAATGGCTTCCGGTTCGAGCCTTCCGAGGGACTGACGCGCGTGTTGCTGGTGCCTCAATACCATTTTCAGCCGATAAATATTATTTATCGATTTGGGTCGCTCCTGTTATGCCATTACTCGGCAGGAATTTATGTTCAGGAGGAAGATTTTTTATCCCCACAGGAATATCGAATGATCCGAAGCTTGGGGGAGAAGAGCAGGCTTAGGATTTTAAAATATTTGTATCAAAGCCAGTCTCCACGAACCTTTATTGAGATTGTCCGTCATCTCAAGCTGTCCAAGGGAATCACGCACGACCATATTTTTAAGCTCCGGGCCTCCGGCTTCATTCATGCACATTTTGATGGAGAAACATTACTCGGATATAGCGCACGGCTTTCGGCTGTGGATGAAATGCATCGGAGCATTTTTGGCTATATGGAGCGAAATTAGGCTGCACGCACCCGTCAGACTTTAACACTTTAAACAAATAGACGTCGATCATTTGGAATCCAGATGAGTTGACGTCTTTTTTTTACATAAAAAATGTAGTTCTCCCTTTACAGAACCCCAATAAATTCCTATAATGAGGTTTATCTTCTTAATTACAACTTGTTCTATCGGAATTTAATAATTTAACTCGGGGGGATTATGTTGAAAAAGAGTATTATTTTACTTAGCAGTCTACTTCTGGCGAGCTCTATTTTGCTGGCGGCTTGCTCTAACGGTGGACCGGACAGCTCCAACAATGCTACTGCCCAAAATAATGGGGACACACAGACAGCTACTACAACGCAGCCATTAACAAGTTTGGTAAAGGCTTCTGATATGTCCAAATTGCCGGAAGTGTCCAAAAAGAGAAGCGACACGATTATTGTGGGTCTGACTGACCCAGCCGGGGTGTTTACTCCGTATTTTAACCAAAGCGGCTATGACGGCAACGTGATTTCGCAATTGTGGACTCCGCTGGTCACAGTAGACGAGAAGGGGCTTCCGCTGCCCAATCTGGCTAAGAGCTGGGATATTTCTAAAGATAATCTAACGTATACATTTCATCTGGTTCCCGGTACTAAATTCAGTGATGGCTCCCCTTTGACAGCAGAAGATGTCGCTTTTACTTGGACGTTGATCTATGACAAAGCCTATCCTGGCGACAGTCAAATCCGAAAGCTGAACATTAAAGGCGGCAACGCCTATACGGAAGGCAAGGCAAAACAAATTGCAGGAATCAAGGTAATTGATGCGCAGACCATTTCTGCGACGTTGGAAAAACCTAACGCGTTGGCTCTGCCGATTCTGGGTGAATATGTACTGTCCAAAGCCTACTACGGCAAGGATTATAAGTTTGGACAGCTGGATTATTTTAAGAATCTACATAGTAGTCCTCTGGGGAATGGGGCTTATAAGCTGGAAAAATTTATTCCGGGGCAAGAAGTTCGTCTGGAGGCGAATGATCACTTTTTCAAAGGCAAGCCGAAAACACAGCATTTCATTTACAAAACAGCAGAAGGCGATGCTTGGCAGTTTATTGAAACGGGCGATACCGACTTTGCATCCTTCACCGCAACTCAGGAAAATATTGACAAACTGAAAGGGCTTGGCTTTTTAAACATTTTGCCGTATACCCCTAGCACTTACGGATATTTGCAAGTAAATCTTGAAAATGAAAAGCTTAAGGATAAAAAGGTTCGTCAAGCATTGACCTATGGACTAGATCGGAAAAGTATTTATGTCGACGCAGCTCAGGGAGCAGGGGCGGTCGCAAACATTCCAGCTTCCCCAATATTCTGGTCTTACACGACCGATGGAATCAATCCATACAACTACGACCCGGAGCAAGCGAAAAAGCTGCTGGATGAAGCGGGTTGGGTGGAAGGTAGTGACGGTATCCGTGAGAAAAACGGTCAGAAGCTGACCATTCACCTGCTGACCTCTAAACGTCCAGAAACAGACACCTTTATTGCGCTTGCGGCTGAAAATTACAAAGCGATTGGTGTTGACCTTCAGCCGGAAATCTTTGCAGACTTTAATGCAATGGTAGCCAAAGTAGAAGGTAAAGATTATGATCTCGCCGCCTTCTCGACAGGCATGCTGACAGATCCATCGGATGGAATCGAGCAATTCGTCAATGGAGAAGTCAAGGGATATAACAATCCAAAGGTAAAAGAGCTATATGAAAAAGGCTTGTCTACGACGAATATGGAAGAACGCAAGAAAATATATAAAGAATTATATGTGCTGCTAAACGATGAACTGCCCGTTATTTTTACCAACTATAAGAAGACGGTGTATGCCTACAATGGTCGGATGGAACATGTAAAGGTCAGTCCGTTCATTGGCTTGTCTGGTAATTTGTTCGAATGGTCCCTTAAATAAGCCACATTTGCGGGCCCCTTGTGAAGAACATCAGGTTCGGATCAAGGGGCCTCCCAAATGGGGGAAACGTAATGAGTAGCCTGACCTTGAATTGAAAGGAGTCTGTCATGAGCTCGTTTTTAACGAAAAGACTGACGTATATGGTTATTATTTTGTTGGCCGCATCGATGATGATTTTTTTCCTGTATGCCATGACACCGGGAGATTTCATTAGCGGCAATCTGAAGCTGTCGCCAGAGAGAAAGGCGGAGCTGAGGGAAATTTACGGCCTCAATAAGCCTATTCTTGAACGCTATGGAAATTGGCTAGGCAATGCGCTGCATGGCAATTTTGGCTATTCGCTTGCCCAGCAGAAGCCGGTTCTGACCTTATTTAATGAATATATCTGGAACTCGTTTTTGCTGGCCGTTATATCGACCTTCCTGACCTGGTTTATCGCGGTCATTATTGGTGTGGTTGCTGCTTATAAGCAGTATTCATGGTTTGATACTTTGGTAATGATAGTGATTTTCGCTGCCATGTCTGTGCCCTCTTTTTTTATCGGGCTGTATCTGATTAAAATCGCAGCGGTTGACCTGAAGTGGTTGCCACCCGGTGGCATGCTCAATACGGGCAGTAACGCTACAGGTATGGAGTATGTGAAGGAGGTTCTCCAGCATATGACCTTGCCAGTGATCGTTATGACGCTGCTGGGACTGGGGTCGTTGACCCGCTACTTCCGTAGCAATATGATCGACGTGATCCAGCAGGATTATATACGCACAGCCCGTGCAAAGGGCTTAAAGGAAAGAAAGGTACTTTTTACGCACGCATTGAGAAATGCATTACTGCCTGCCATTACGCTCGTTGGCTTCGAATTACCTGCGCTGTTTGGCGGGTCCCTGATTATTGAAAAGATTTTTAATTGGCCGGGAATCGGTCAGTTGTACATGCAATCCTTTTCGCTCCGGGATTATCCGCTACTTATGGGCTTTACGATGCTAATTGCCCTATTGAGCGTGATCGGGACACTATTGTCCGATATTTTATATCGCATCGCGGACCCGCGTGTGAAAGTGTAAGAAGGGGGCTAAGGAATGTCATCCGTGAGCAGTAATTTGAGCAAGAGCAACGGCAGACTGCAAGCAACTGTTAAATCTTCAATGTGGCAGCAAGCGCTCCGGCAGCTGTTCAGAAACAAGCTTGCTATGGCTGGTCTGCTCGTCGTGGTATTTATGTTTTTGCTCTGTTTTATCGGCCCGTTATTTTCTCCTTATTCCGATAATAAAACAAATATATTAATGATGAACAAGGCGCCAAATATCCATCACTGGTTAGGAACAGACAAGCTGGGACGGGATGTGCTGACACGTGTGATGCAGGCAGGTCAAATTTCTCTTACCGTGGGTTTGGCTTCCATGGTATTGTCAGTCTTTTTGGGGGCTACGCTGGGGGTCATATCCGCATATTTTCGCGGGATTGCAGATCAGATTATTATGCGCGTTGCTGATTTGCTGCTGACAATTCCCAGTTTGCCCCTGCTATTTATTATGGGCGCGCTGCTATCTGACTGGAAGGTTCCACCCGATCAACGGATGTATATTGTCATGCTGATGCTTAGTCTGGTCAACTGGCCGGGGATTGCACGGATGGTGAGGGGCCAGATGCTTAGTTTGCGGGAACGTGAATTTATGCAAGCCGCGACGGTACTGGGACTCTCGAATCGTCGAAAGCTGTTCAAGCATCTGTTGCCGAATATTTTACCGTTGTTGATCGTTATCGCTACATTGAATATTGGCGGAGCTATCTTGAGTGAATCTGTACTCAGCTTCTTTGGTCTTGGCGTGCTACCCACGACACCAACTTGGGGCAATATGATTGATGCCGCTAACAATGTGCTGGATTTTCAGCAACGACCGTGGTTGTGGATACCGCCAGGACTGTCTATTTTTGCTACAGTCATCGCTATTAATATTTTTGGTGACGGACTGCGGGATGTACTTGACCCGAAACATAAGAGGTAGGTGATCATACACCATGGACAATTTACTTTCCATTGAACATTTAAGCACTCATTTTTATACAGAAGAAGGAACGGTTAAAGCGGTGGATGATATCAGCTTCCGTGTGAAGCCGGGAGAAACGGTATGCATTGTCGGTGAATCGGGCTGCGGTAAAAGTATTACTGCGATGTCGATCATGGGTCTTATCCAGAGTCCTGGTGGTAAAGTAGCAGGCGGCAACATCCGTTTTGAGGAAACCGATCTGCTAGAGCTTAGCAGAAATGAGATGCGCACGATTCGCGGGCATGAAATATCCATGATCTTTCAGGAGCCGATGTCTTCATTGAATCCAGTCATGACCATTGGTGAACAGCTATCCGAACCACTGATTGAGCATTTGAAAATAGGCCGTAAGGAAGCTCGTAAGCGAGCACTGGAGCTGATCGAACAGGTCGGTATATCCCGACCGGAGCAGATATTAAAAAGCTATCCGCATGAACTGAGCGGAGGAATGCTGCAGCGCATTATGATTGCCATTGCTGTTTCTTGCAGTCCCAAGCTGCTTATCGCGGATGAGCCAACCACAGCGCTGGATGTAACGATTCAGGCGCAGATTCTCGATATGCTGCGTGAATTTAAAGCCCAATCCAATATGTCGCTCATGCTAATCACTCATGATCTGGGTGTTGTCGCCGAAATGGCTGATTACGTCATAGTGATGTATGCAGGCAAGATCGTCGAGGAAGGCGAGGTGGTACAGCTGTTCAATCATCCCAAGCATCCTTATACACAGGGGTTACTAAAGTCCAAACCGGTGCTTAATCAGCGCCAAGAGGAACTGTATTCCATCCCCGGGCAGGTACCTAATCCGCTGGAGCTGACGACTTCCTGTTATTTTCACGACCGCTGTGGGTATTGCATGGACATTTGCCGTATAAAAGAGCCTACATTAAAAGAAGTTTCAGCTCAGCAGAAAGCATCCTGCTGGCTATATGAGGAGGCGGTTGTTCATGGCTGAGCCATTGTTGGAAATAGACCGCTTAAAAACATACTTTCCCGTGAAGTCCGGGTTTATGAACCGTACTTCAGGACATGTGCGGGCGGTAGACGATATCAGCTTTACAATCCGTCAGGGTGAAACCTTCGGGTTGGTAGGGGAATCGGGGAGCGGTAAAAGCACGGTGGGCCGCACGATTGTTAGATTGACGGATAAAACGGACGGTACCGTAAAATACAAAGGGGTGGATCTGCACAGCTTGTCTGCCAAAGCGATGCAGGAGCTTCGTCCTAAAATTCAGCTGATCTTTCAAGACCCGTATAGCTCGCTGAATCCGCGTGTACGGATTGGTGATGCCATTGGTGAGGCGCTACTGGATCACGGTATAGCTACCAAAGAGGAGGTCCGGCAGATTGTGCTGGACGTGCTCAAGCTATGTGGATTGTCCGAATATCATATCGACCGTTTCCCCCATGAATTTTCGGGAGGTCAACGTCAACGGATCGGCATTGCCCGAGCGTTGGCGCTTCAGCCGGATCTAATTATCGCTGATGAGCCGGTATCAGCGCTGGATGTGTCCATACAGGCGCAGATTATTAACCTATTCGCCAAATTGCAGGCCGAACGCGGTTTGACATATTTGTTCATCTCGCATGATTTGAGCGTGGTGGAACATTTGTGTTCCCGTATTGGCGTGATGTATCTAGGCTCTATGGTCGAAACAGCTTCGCGTGACGAGTTATTCGGCAATCCGCTGCATCCGTATACGAAGGCGTTGCTGTCGGCTGTGCCTATTCCGGTGCCGAAGTTGAAAAGAGAACGAATTTTGCTCAAGGGGGATATTCCTAGTCCGGTTAATCCGCCTTCGGGCTGCAAATTCCATACTCGCTGCCCCTTTGCCATCGGGCGTTGTTCTAAAGAGATTCCACTCTATCGTGAGGCACGTCCAGATCACTGGGTAGCTTGCCATTTGGCTGAATGAACAGAGCTAGTCAACAAATTTTAAAGCCGTTGAAACGGCAGACCGATCACAAGAGTGAAAGGGGTCTACTGTTTCAACGGCTTTTTAATGTTGTTGTGATTCAAACCGCTTGGGTTGACAACACGCTTGGAGCAGCGTTATATTAAATAGTAATCGTAATTATTACTATTTATGATGTGAAATCATGTTCATATCCGTGTTCATCAATCTCGTGGTAGTGATGGTGAACCTTCATGATTGGCATATAACACAAGGAGGAGCTTTACATGGCCAAGAAGTCAAAAGTCGTAAAAGAGAAGAAACGCCAGGAAATTGTAGCTAAATATGCGGACCTGAGACGTGAATTGAAAGCAAAAGGGGACTACGAAGCTTTGCAAAAGCTTCCGCGTGACTCATCTCCAACACGCCTGAAAAGCCGTTGTGAGCTGACAGGAAGACCCAGAGGATACTTGCGCAAATTCAAGCTGTCTCGTATCGCGTTCCGCGAGTTGGCACATCAAGGCCAAATTCCAGGCATTACGAAATCAAGCTGGTAAACAGGCACTTATGTTGATCGCCAGCGCATGTAGATTATCTGTGTTGTTAACCTGAGGGTATGTCTGATAGAAGGCTGTAACGGGAATGCTTCATGTCGTAGGGTGACATGGGGCATTCCTTTTCCATGGAAAATATTATCGTTTGTATTGATTCTCCTCAGCTGGTTAGGTAGAATATGGACGGGTTAAAAATAATACATAACAAACGATGATATAACAGATTATGTATACCTCAGGAGGAGCTACAAGATGGAAGTGAAACAGAAAGAGGACTCCTTTTGGAGTATGGTCAAAAAAGGAAACAAATCTTCGGGCTCAGCGGCGTTAGGTAATACCGGCATTGCCTTGATTAAGGGGATTGCTTTTGCCTTGACAGGTAGTGGTTCTATGTTTGCTACGATGATGCATTCCATTGCGGATGCAGTGAATCAAATGTTTGTGTTCGCGGGCAGTGTACTAGCAGAGAAAAAACCGACAAAACGCTTTCCTACCGGCTTTGGACGGGTGATTAACCTGTTCTGTATGGTTGCCGTTATTGTCGTAACGATCATGGCCTATGAAACCGCATTGGAAGGCATTCATTTGCTTCAGCATCCGGCTGAATCTACACATGGATTTTGGATTAATGTAGTAGTGCTGATTTTGTCACTAGTGGTGGACGGATTTGTATGGAGCAAAGCGATGAAAGAAGTGCTGCATGAATCCAGAGTAGAAGCGAAGGGGCTAAGCATTTTCACCACTGCGTTCCGCCACGTGGGGCGTGCTGCACCGCCAACCCGTCTGGTATTTTATGAAGATTTGGTAGCAACAACGGGGGGAGTACTCGCCCTGCTAGCAGTGGTGGTCACATCGCTGACCGATTTTAAACTGTTGGACGGTATTTCAAGTATTCTCATCGGTTGTCTGATGGTCGGTGTTGCTTTCCGGGTCGGTTACGACAACATGGTAGGTTTGATCGGTGTATCTGCTCCTCCTGATATCGAGGAACGTGTGGCTTCCATTATTCTAGCAGACACACATGTTACGGATATTTATCAAATGCGTATTTTGCAGGAAGGACGCTACTATCACGTGGAAGGGTTGATTGAGCTTACACCGGGCATGACGCTGGCAGATGCTGACGATATTAAATTTAGAGTCGAGGACGCTTTGCTACGTGATCCTAATATCTCAGATGCAGCACTGGGTATTCTGGAGGATGACGGAATTAAAAACTGGAAACCAGAAAAGCCAAAGGTCTAGAAACGATAAATCCAGGCCAATCTGGACTCAGTCTGGCAAAAGAGTAGAACAAGAACTTCCATGACTACAGCAACGTGGCGTGGAGGTTCTTTTGTGTTTTGCGGTATTGTTTTTCTACCCCTTTGAATTTAGGATGATTGTTAGATACAATGAAAGCGTTAACAAAAAAGAGGGTGAAACGAATGCTTCTCATGGGGAGGAAAGGCAAATGAGTCTTCTGAGGGAGGCTTGGCCTGCTTCGCGGCTCGTTAAGGCGCTGGCTGGTACTATGCAGGATTCAGCAAGGCAACGGTTAAGGAGTAATTGGACAAAAAGGCTGCGGACGACTGTCTCTGAGCCGATATACGCCGAGTTTTGGAAGGATATTGAGCGTGCCTGTAAAGATAATCGGGAAACATCATGGCCTGAACTGCCGTTGTCTCTGTTTCGGGAATTTGCGAATACAGGGGAGCGCAAACCGTATGAGGATGTGTACTTTGGACGGCGTGGACGACTGGTTGCTATAGTGCTGGAAGCGGTTGTCAAGCCGGAGCCTCGAAAGATAAAAGCGGTGGAAAGCGGTCTGCTGGACATATGCAGCGAGTACACCTGGGCGCTTCCTGCACATGTCAATGAAGAGGACACAGTAACACCGCCTTGGCAGCAGGTGGATTTATTCACGTCCGAAACAGCACAAATGCTGGTTGAAATTTTATTGCTGCTAGGAGAACAACTGGCTAGCCATGTGGTCGCTCAGGTGCACGAAGAGATCGAACGTCGTGTACTGGAACCCGTTTTTTGGCAGCCTCGTCATTTTGGATGGGAAACCGCAGATCATAACTGGTCGGCAGTATGTGCTTCGGGTTGTGGAATTGCAGCATTGCTGCTGGTAGAAGATGACTTTTCCAGAGCGGTAGCCATCGAGAGCATGCTGGGCGCACTGGATTGTTTTTTGGCAGGCTACAGTGAGGACGGGGGATGCCCCGAAGGCGTAGGATACTGGGTGTACGGCTTTGGTTATTTCATTTATTTTGCCGATATGCTGCGTGAGTTTACCGAAGGAGCAGTGGATATTCTGAACTCGGAAAAGATTAGGCAAATCGCAGCCTTTGCAGAGCGGGTTCATCTGTCGGATGGCATTTTTGCTAATTATTCGGACAGTAGTGAAACGGAACGTTTGCCTTCCGGACTCATCTCTCATTTGAATTCATTGCAAGAACGACCATCTACACTCCCTTTCTGCGTACCTGGTCTGTTGGAAGACCCCTGTCGCCGCTGGGCTCATGTATTGCGTAATCTGGTCTGGACGAATCCTTTGGCATTTGGGAGCGGTGAGACCGTTGCCAATTATTTGCCGCAACTTGGTTGTCTGATGTGCCGCAGCCGCAGTTCCAGCCATAGTGGATATGGAAGCCAAAAGGGTGAATCAGGTATCATGCTTGCATTTTCAGCGAAGGCTGGGCATAACAATGAACCGCACAATCATAACGATCTTGGACACTTCATCCTTCATGGTGGTGGCGAAAATCTATTGTGTGATCTGGGAGCAGGCTTATACACGAAGGCCTATTTTTCACCGGGAAGAGAGTCGATTATCAATATCTCCTCCGGAGGTCACTCCGTGCCTGTCATCAATGGGACTATGCAGCAATCGGGCGCAAAGGCAAAGGCGGTTGTACTGGATATTGCTTTGGATGAGCAGGAGGAGGTACAGCCAGGCACAAGACTTAAGCTTGATTTGACATCTGCTTATCCCGTAGAAGAATTGGCAGTCTTCACCCGCTCCTTCACATGGACTGTGCTGGAGGGAAGCAAGGGAGCAAGGCTTACCGTCACAGATCATTTTGAGTTTGAAACGTCTGGCGTTAGCATGAAGTCATGGGATGTGGAGGAGCTTTTCATCAGCCGCATTCAGCCTAATCTGGGAGCAAACTTCGTGGAATGGAAGGGAACGAGCGCGGTCGTCAGGCTAGATTATGATGCCAGCGTGCTGCGGGCGGGGGTGGAGGCTGTGAAGCACATAGATCATGACGGAGTTCCCTTTGTGTTTTATAAAACATCGCTGCAGCTGGGCTCCAATCACTGGAACGGTTCTGCAAGCGTAGATTGCAATCTGTTTTTTACCATACATTAATTTTCATTTTGAATGGGAGGCAGACAGGATGAATAAGCTGCAGACAGGCAGCGCGTACCCTTGGCAGACGGAACTGGAGAGATTTATAGAACAGGTGGAAAGCGCACCGAACCAAGTGAATGACGGATGGACTCACCAACATAAGCTGGCCGTGCTGGAAAAGCTGGTTCGCGCATATGCCCTGCATCAGGATGAATCTGGAGCTATCATTGACCTCCATTCTGAAAGTGAACGGTACTACTCCACCCCGTCCTATGCGTTCGCTGCGGCGGTATTGGTCAAAGAAGGCCGGCATGATTTACTGGAATCTGCTGCTGCGGCCTTGACGCATAGCATAGCTTGTGTAGTGGAGGAAAAAGCGCCCGATCACCACCCAGACTTTTTTCCAATTATGATGATGGGAGCGTATCGGCTCCTTAAAAATTTGCTGCCAGAACAAGCCACGGCATGGAAGCAACAACTGAGCAGAATTCAGCCGGAGCAGACCTACATTTTTACGATGAGCAAAATGAAAAACCCGAACCGGATGATCAACTGGAATGCAATTATGATTTCCGGCGAGTTTTTGCGTGCAGCGGAAGGAATTGCAGCCGATTCGGAATGGATGGAGAAGTATATCCGAAGCTACCATTTGCCTCGTTTTACCGGTTTGGGCCTGTATCAGGATGGACCGCTGGATCGGCCCAATAGCCCATTTGCCTACGATATCGTTACACGCTTCCATCTGGGCGTGATGCTGGAGAATGGATATGATGGCAGCTGCGCACTCGAACTGCGTGACCACCTTCGCAGGGGGGCGCTCAGCACATTACTGGCGCTATCCCCGCACGGGGAAATTCCGCCGCGTGGAAGAAGCGCGCAGCATCAGTGGAACGAAGCGGCTGCTGCCTTTGTCTTTACAACACATGCTCAGCAGGCTATTACGGCAGGAGAGCATGGGCTTGCAGGTGCGTTCCGACGGGCAGCAGATTTATGCTGGCAAGCGATTAGCCGTTGGCAGACCGATGACGGCAAGCTGCACATCGTCCGCAACCATTATTCGTCCGAGGCACGGCATGGCTTTGAGGTGTACTCGAATCATACCTGCTACAGTCTGTGGACGGCGGCTGTGCTGGCCCACACCCTTCTATATGGGGAGGAGATGGATCGCATTTCTCCAACCTTCGTCCCGGCGGAAATCGGCAGCCGGGTGTTGGCAACGGATGGCTGGTTCCAGACTGTCATTGCAGCCGTAGAGGGGCAGCAAATGCTTGTGCAAACATCGGTCAACGACCCGTATAATGTTCCGGGCATCGTGCGTATTCAGCAGTCTGCGCTGCCGTCGCTGATCGGTCCGTCCTCAGCAGGTCATGCAGACCGCGGCTTTACAGGCTTCGCGGAGGGAGATATTTTCCCGCTGAGCTATACCCCGGCCTGGCAAACGGAGGACGGAAAGTGGCACAGTTTGTCGGAAGGTATTCCCGGTACGTTGGAGTTCGATCGGGATGGAGGGATTGACCCGCAGGATGGTGGAGGAACCGTACAGATGGAACAAAGCTCAGTGTTTGACGGAGCAACGAATTTTACACTCCTGTGGGAAGGCCCCTTCCCGGGAGTGAGGGAAATCCGAACGCATTATCGGCAGGTACCCGGCAAAATTGAAGTGACATATGAGCTTCAAGGTAATATTCAGAATGTAGGGGCACTTATTCCCTTAATGGCGTATGACGGTCGAGAGCGCAGCGTTATTCATCATGTCATGTCAGCCGGGAAAGAAACGGAAAGCATTCGAGTAGAATACGCAGGTGCAAGCCTTGAAGTCATCCCGACGACGGATGGAACGAACGTGGTATGGCCGGAAGAATTAGCTTCAGTAGCCTGTCGGAATGGTTTACTTAAGGGAGCGCGTCTGGAATATGAAGGCAACCGCATTTCCTTTATCATTCGGTTACCTGAATAGTTAGAGCTGGAGCCATGAATATGGTTTAACATGTGGAAAAAGGAGAGGGAAAAGAAATGACGAAAGCAGAAGCGTGGCTGGAACAATCGTGGGAGCTGGCTTTGGATAAGACCCTTGCCTTAGCGGCAAGACTGGGGGACGCTTTTCCACATGTTGCTGAGGGTGGACGTTATGATAATCGTGAAGAAGCGTGGTGGACAGCAGGCTTTTATCCGGGGCTACTGTGGCTGACCAATCGGGCGCGTCCTGACAGTGTGGCTGCCGGGATTGCACAGCGGTGCGAGGGTCGTTTGGAAAAAATACTCTATAATAGCGAAGCTGTAGACCATGATCTTGGCTTTATTTGGCTGCTCAGCGGTGTAGCCGCCCATCGGCTGACCGGAGATTTAGAGTCCAGAAGACGCGGGGTGTTGGCTGCCAATCTGCTGGCTGCCCGTTTTAACGTGAATGGCCGTTTTATTCGCGCATGGAACTTCCCCTCGAAGGACATGGATACACGGGGCATTGCGATTATAGATAGTATGATGAATCTACCCTTGCTTTATTGGGCTTCGGAGGAAAGCGGAGATCCGCGTTTTGCCGCTCTCGCTATGCAGCATGCAGATACCGTAGCACGTGAATTTGTCCGCTCGGACGGTTCTATCGCACATGTGGTCGAATTCGATCCGGAGATTGGAAAAAAGGTCGCCGAGCATGGTGGACAGGGATTTGCTCCCGGTTCTGCCTGGGCACGTGGCACGGCTTGGGCATTGTATGGTTTTACGCTTTCGTATGGGTACACGCGCGATTCGCGTTATTTGAAGGTGGCCGAGAACACGGCTGATTTTTTCCTGTCCCAACTGGGCGATGCTTGCCTGCCTGTGTGGGATTTTAGAGCAGAAGAAGAGCACCGAGGGGCATGGGATTCATCGGCTGCGGCGATTGCAGCCAGTGGTTTGCTAGAGCTGGCAAAATATTCGACACGTGCGGAGCATTTTACAGAAGCTGCAGAATCTATACTCAAGGGCTTGCATCATACGTGTACGGCGTGGGGCGAGGAGCATGAGGGATTGCTGATGAATGGGACTGTACATTATCCTGAGCAAAAATACATCAACGTTCCCATTATCTATGGCGATTATTTCTTTGTCGAGGCATTGGCAAAGCTGCGTGGTGAAGAAGGTTTGTTTAGTGTTGAATGCAAAAAAATATAGTGAGTAAGATGATCCGGAACAAGCTCATTCGAGCTGAGCTGTTGCTTGTCAAATCCACAGAGTAATAGTGAGGCAGCGTGTATGTAATCTCATTTACATATACGCTGTTTTTTTATGCACAAAAAAAGACTTTATTTAATTCGATGCCAAAGTACTACTTATAGAGGGGGAAGAGATTGTAGCTGCGCTTATTTTGTACCCAATCAAAGAAAAATCATTGTATATAAGATCTTAATTCCTAAAAATTTTCATTTTAATGCATGGAAATAGGTCCTTTTACTTGTTTAAGAGTTTTATTCGTAAATTGACAATATAGGTAGGTAACCGTATGATATCATCTTGTGTAAAGGAATAAACTGGATTTTAAATATCGTTTCAAAAGGAGTTATACATATCATGACAGGAACAAGTGATACTGAAAGACGGATGTACGGAGGATTCTGGATAAGAACAGCCGCGTTTTTGATTGATTTGATCATCCTTACTGGCATAGTCCTTTTAGTAGGGGGAGCAATTAACATTATCCCAGATCTTCTGGGTATAAAGGAGACGGGTTTCATACAAGTGCTGCTTATGGTTTGGCCGCTGATCTTATGGCTCGTAGTACCATGGCTTTACTGTGTGTTATGGGAATCATCGAAGGTAAGAGCAACACCGGGTAAGCTTGTGTTCTCTTTAATTGTTGTAGACAAGGAAGGAAAGCGTCTTGGATTCTTGCATGCCTCAGGACGTTATTGGATTAAAGCCGTTTCTTTTGTGATTTTACGTCTTATATATATTGTGGTCGCTTTTACTGCGAAGAAACAGGGAGTCCACGATCTTTGTACCAATACCTTTGTTGTACATAAAAAAGAGTTGCAGCGATACAATCAGCAATCGTCTTTTCTGTAAGTACGGAGGAGATCACCGATTATTAAGGAAAGCTTAGTAGTCTTTGATTTTCAAAATAATGGGGGAACATGAATTCATGCGACAACGAAAATGGATATTTTGTTCAGTTGTAGTCCTGCTGCTGTTCGTAGTGGTTGCGGGTTGTACGAATAAAGGACATTCTGGAGAGATCAGCTCTGAAGATGCTAGAAAAGAGCAGCCTGGAAGCACTTATTTGGAGAACTTGCAGGCAGATCTGCCACAACCCACTGAGGCGCAATTTTCCACGCCCGAATTGGTGGTAGAAGCCTTTTTTGAAGCTGTAAATGATCATAACTTCGACAGTGCGTTAAAATGTTTTCCTATTGTGGAAAAGTATCGTGCGAATACAGTAGATAATCATTTCAATTTGCTCCATACCTATGAGCTTCAAGCAGGTGCTCCCATTCCTTCCTTTGAAAGCCATAACTTTTTAAAAAGCTTTATCGAATATGAACAGTATTGGGAGAAATTTTATATGTTACTGTTCCTAAACTCAAATCCGGATATGGTGGGCAAACGTATCGTTATGGGAGAAGCGAATGCTGCTATGGACCTAAAGAAAATCAAGGAAATGAAGGTGAGTAGCACGTACTCTAAGCCTCAAATAATATCGAGTCATAGTGAAAAGAACAAAAATGTTATAGAGCAGACTATGAATATACAAGAAATAAGGGTGCTTGAAGTTAAGCTTTATATAGATGGAGAAGAACAAAACCATGTATTAATAAGCGTGGGGAAAATTGGATCTAATTGGCGAATCTTAAACATGAGTTAAGGAGAACGAGCTTCTGCTTAATGCATATTCATCAATCAACAAGAAACCAGCTAATGCTTGTAATACATTAGCTGGTTTCTTTTATTTTGTCATGATAATTTTCTTCATTTACTATTACGGAAGAAACAGACATTTCTCAAAAAATTTCCATCGTAGATGTCTATGTAGCTTTCTTTATGAAATATTAATATAACGTAGCATCTCACCGAGACGAAAGTATGCCCCTTTATTTTAAAGGGAATCTTATACCGACATAAAAAAAATATAAGCTGCTCTTACAGTTTTCATGTTCTTTTTAGCTTGTTTTGCGTTATAATGAAAGGATGCACATTATGAACGAATTGGAGGCACAGCCCGATTGACTACTTACCCTTTTGCCTTTGATCCGTCCAAGCCGTTTATTGAGCAGGCAAGTGACTGGATTGCGGATGTATTTTATGAAGTTTTGCCTGAAGTCGGCTTTGAGGTTCGGGATGAACAAATTTATATGGCATTCCAGCTAGAACGTGCCTATAAGGAAAAAAAGACCATTTTTGCAGAAGCAGGTGTGGGTACTGGTAAAACGCTGGTATACCTGCTGTACGCTATTGCATATGCCCGATACATGAGAAAACCGGCGATTATCGCCTGTGCAGATGAATCGTTAATTGAACAATTGGTAAAGCCGGAAGGGGATATCGCCAAGCTGGCACAGCATTTGAGTCTGACGATTGATGCCAGATTGGGGAAGTCGCCAGATCAGTATATTTGCCTGAATAAGCTGGATGAGGTGCGAAGCGGACTGGATGAGGACGCAGATGTTTTCCGTGATATCTATCAGGATCTACCGGATTTTGTTCATTTTCCAGATACGTTACAGTCCTTCACTCCTTACGGGAACCGAAAGGAATATCCTGAGCTAACAGATGGACAATGGAGCAGACTCGGATGGGATGTATTTCAAGACTGTCTCGTTTGCCATCAGCGGCATCGTTGTGGTCAGACGTTGTCTCGTGATCATTATCGCAAAGCGGCAGATCTGGTCATCTGCTCTCATGATTTTTATATGGAGCATGTATGGACCTACGAAGCGAGAAAGCGCGAGGGTCAGTTGCCGTTGCTGCCGGAGCACAGCTCTGTTGTTTTTGACGAAGGGCATTTACTGGAGACAGCGGCACAAAATGCGCTTACTTACAAGCTTAAGCACGCTCAGTTTGAGTCTATAATTACCCGACTGCTGGAGGGAGAAGTGCGAGAATCTCTGGCAATGACGATTGAAGATGCAATCTCCCAAAGTGAGGCTTTGTTCGCTGCACTAGATAAGAACAGTCAGCCTGTCCAGGGTTCTAATCGCAAGGAGTTCATCCTGAATGAGTCACTGACTCGAGAGGTAAACCGCTTTGGAGAACTGATCGGCATGATCGAGGAAGAGCTTGTATTTGAAAGCGGACTATTCTCTTTGGATGAGTATCAAGTCAAAATTGTGGAAGAACATTTGGAAATGATTCAAACCGCGTTGGCTTTGTTTAAGCGTCCTGAACTTCTCATTTCGTGGGTGATGGAGGATCAGGATGGATTAACGCTTGTGGTTATGCCGAAGATGGTAAAAGAGATTCTCAAAGAGCGAGTATTTGCGCAGCATATACCGATCGTATTCTCTTCAGCTACGCTTTCCGTAGAAAGCTCTTTTGACTATATGGCGCAGAGTCTCGGTATTGAAAATCCGCTAACGTTCTCTGTTGCTTCACCTTATGACTACAGCGATCAGATGCAAGCTGCACTGTACCCGTTGCAAGCGGGGGATGATCCAATCCAGAGAGCGCTGGCACTGCTGGAGAAATCGCAGGGAAGAGCGCTTATCCTGTTTCCTTCACAGGAGGAATTGGCTGCATTCCAGACGGGTCTCGTTGCTTACCCGGAGGCGTCTGCCTATCGTTTTCTGTACGAAGGTTCGGCTGAAATCAGCCATCTGATCTCAGCTTTTCAGAATGATGAGGAAAGTGTGTTGTGCGCTGTCACATTATGGGAAGGATTGGATATTCCTGGACCTTCTCTGTCGCACGTTATTATCTGGTCACTGCCATTTCCTCCGAATGATCCGGTTTTTACGGCTCTGCGCAAGGATGCAGCAGATCCGTTTATTCAGATAGATATGCCTCACATGGCACTTAGACTCAGACAAGGCATAGGGCGTTTAATTCGTTCGCGCAATGATCGGGGCTGGATATCCATCATGGGCCAGGATTTGAGTCGTCAAGAAGTACGTATACAAGTTGAACAACTACTGCCTGCAGGCGTAGAATGCACCGTAATTGAAGGAAACCCGGAGGGAATAAAAACATGTTGAACTTTACAGCGTACACCGTAGATCAGATTAAAGATGCTTTTGGTATTTTGACTGGACAGCGTTATGAATTTATCATTGATGTAGAGGTAGAGGAGGACGACGAGCTATACACTGAAAACGGACTGTATATCCGTTGTCTTTATTTAGTAGACGAAGAAAAGACAGGACTGCTGAAGTATGAATTAATTGAAAAAGTAACGAATCATTACATTGATCTTGAACTTGAAGAGGATGAGCTGCAAGCTGTTGAGAACTTCTGTAAAGAACATGTACAGGATGAAATAGTGAAGTAACAGTAAGACACTTAGCTAGTACAGCTGGTATATAGCTAACATATGATGAAGATATCAAGGAGTCCTGACATGATCAGGCTCCTTTTTTTTATGGTCAAATGAAGAGAACTTATCTGCTCTAGCGCAGTCTGTCCCACACATTCACCATAAACAGCATAATCCCCCCTGCGAGTAACACCCACCCTATGACGATCCAAACTTCAGTCTCTGGAACCTTATAATTTTGACCTATAAGCGCCAATATCAACACGGGCAGACCGATATTATGCATCCAAAAATGGATATGTGCCAGAATAGTAACTGAAAGTGCGGGAAAGGCCACATAGATCAGACCTATGATTCCAAGCGTTGTCCAACCTAATAAATAGATATTAGACTGAATATTGGACAGACTGTAATCACCCGACACGCCAATAATGGCACTAAGCAGCACACTGAGGGCAAAATATACGGCAGCTATCTTTAGAAATTGCTTTCCCATATATGAACTCCTCCTTATGTTGCACGGGAAATATTTTGTGACATCTTCTCTATCCTATCGAGCAAGCAGGCAGGGGGTGTGGGTATTGTGACTGGTCCATTTGACAAAAGCTTCAAATACACATAAAATCTTATTGCATCAATACTTACCGCATTACTATGTTTTCTTGGAGATGATAGCGAACTTCTCCGACAGTAGGCGTTAATTTTTGACCATTGGTTTATTTTGGATTCGCCATTAAAAGGAGCTTGAAATTATGAATGTATATCAAAATACCCTTGAACTCATCGGACGTACGCCATTAGTGGAGCTGAACAGCTATTCTCTACCGAGAGGAATTCGCCTGTTTGCGAAGCTGGAGTTTATGAATCCCGGCGGCAGCGTAAAGGATCGGGTGGGTAAGGCTCTTATTGAAAAAGCATTAAAAACAGGTCAGCTGAAGCCAGGTGGGACATTAATTGAAGCAACAGCAGGCAACGCAGGTATTGGTCTTGCGATGGCAGCACTTCATTATAATATCTCGGTTATTTTTGCTGTGCCTGAGAAGTTCAGCCAAGAGAAACAGGACCTGATGAAGGCATTGGGAGCACGCATCGTTCATACCCCGACGAGTAAGGGGATGAAAGGAGCTATCGAAAAAACAAAAGAATTGGCTGCTGAAATAAAAGATGCATACTTGCCGCAGCAATTCAGTAATCCGGATAATCCCGAGGCATACTATACGACAATGGGACCTGAAATATGGAACGATCTGGACGGCAAAGTGGACGTATTTGTGGCAGGTGCAGGCTCGGGGGGAACGTTTATGGGAACCTCGCGTTATCTTAAGGAACAAAATGCAGCCCTTAAAACAGTCATCGTGGAGCCGGAAGGGTCCATTTTGAATGGCGGCGAGTCAGGTCCACATAAAACGGAAGGAATTGGCATGGAATTAATTCCTGAATTTGTGGATAAAGGATATTTTAATGCCATCCATACCATTAGTGATGTCGATGCTTTTGGCCGTGTCAAGGAACTGGCTGCACGTGAGGGTCTTCTCGTTGGCAGTTCTTCAGGGTCTGCTTTACATGCCGCTTTACTGGAAGCAGAAAATGCACCGGATGGTGCACATATTGTTACCATTTTCCCGGATAGCAGCGAACGTTATCTGAGTAAAAAAATATATGAAGGCGGGATATAAAATGAAACGCAAAACAAAACTGATTCACGGCGGGCTTCCTACCGATCCCCATACAGGCGCGGTTAACGTTCCTATTTATCAGGTAAGCACTTATGAGCAAGAGGAAATTGGCGTCCATAAGGGATACGAGTATTCGCGTACAGGCAATCCGACCCGGTTTGCTTTGGAGGAGCTGATCAAGGATCTGGAGGAAGGAAAGCGTGGTTTTGCTTTCGGTTCGGGTATGGCTGCAATTCATGCGGTATTTTCACTGTTTAATGCAGGGGATCATATTTTGCTGACCGATGATGTATACGGAGGCACCTATCGCATTGTAAGCAAAGTGCTCAGCCGTATCGGAATTGAGTCCACATTTGTGGATACGACTGACCTGGAAGCTATCTCCAAAGCAATTCGTCCGAATACGAAGGCATTGTATGTCGAAACGCCAACGAACCCGCTTTTGAAAGTTACTGATATCCGCGCTGTTTCGGAGCTTGTAAAAAAACATGATCTTTTACTGATCGTCGACAACACATTTGCTACCCCTTATTGGCAGACGCCAATTACACTCGGGGCTGATATTGTCATTCACTCTGCTACCAAATATTTGGGCGGCCACAGCGATGTTGTAGCTGGTCTGGCTGTTGTGAACAGCGACGAGCTGGGAGAACAACTCCATTTTCTGCAAAACGCCATTGGTGCTATTCTCGGCCCGCAGGATTCTTGGTTATTGATCCGCGGTATTAAAACATTGGGTCTGCGTATGGAAGCGATTGAGCAAAATGCGAAGGAAATTGCAGCCTTTTTGGAAAAACATCCGAAGGTTAGAAAAGTGTATTATCCTGGACTGGAAAGCCATGCGCAGCACGAACTGTCCAAAATCCAGGCTCAAGGCTTTGGCGGCATCATTTCCTTTGATGTAGGTAGCGACGCTAACGCGGTTGCACTTCTGAAAAAGGTGAAATATTTTACACTGGCTGAAAGCTTGGGAGCGGTTGAAAGTTTGATTAGCGTTCCTGCACGTATGACGCACGCCTCTATTCCGGTAGAACGTCGTGCAGAGTTAGGCATTACCGAAGGTTTGGTGAGGATTTCGGTTGGGATTGAAGATCTGGAAGATTTGATTGAAGACTTGCAGGCAGCATTGTAAGAAAATAAGTGTAATGTTCAAGAGAGGTGGCAGAAGCTGCCTCTTTTTTTATTGTGAGAATAGCTTCTTTTTTGAAAAGCACAGAGGAGTACGTAGAGGTAATAACGAATAGTTTTATATAGTTCAATTGAATGTTAAACGGAATATAACCGCGACTACGTCTCTGAGGAAACAAAAACCTGGAGGGGGAATGTTATGAGGTTCACACATCTGGAAAAAGCAACTACTGTGCTGTCGGATCATCCGGTACGTCTGGCGTCTGCTTATGCAGTCGGTCCAGTCGAGCTTCCGGAAAATTGCGGTGTGGGCAGGGAATGGTCAAGTTATTTTGCCCATGAGGATTGGAATTTGGAAAAGGCTTGTGGTGAAGAAGGAGTAGAGCTTTCAGCCGGAGGAAAGGCAGCGTGCCGATTATTGACCGAGCTGGACCCTCGGACTGCGGAGCTGAATCTAGGTGTTTTTCCGCCTTTGGCCGAACAAGAAAGGCTTTTGCTGGTTTCAAATCTTCGTTGTATGGCTGCACAGGAAGTGATTTTCAGACCCTTTGAAGGAACGGGACAAATATGGATAGATGGCACACTGGTATATGCGGAATCCGGTCCTTTTCGCTTGTATCTGGAGGAAGGCGATCACACGGTAGTTATCATTGCTGCGTTTATTCCCGAGGAGGCCCGCTCTATTCGTATCAGTGGAAATCAGGTATGCGACGAATCAGATGTGACAGAACTGCATCGAGAATTTGTAGAGCGTAATATACGTTTTCATATGGCATGGCTAGAGGTTGAAGAAAGTGCTGGCAGGGAGGGCGAAGACAGCCCGATCTTATTTTATTTACTGCGTAAGGATCGGATAGATCTTCCCTTAGATCAAACGTTATGGGTCGAGGTAACGGATGATGAGGGCATGAAGCTGGATCGCTTTCCAGCACATTGGGAGCAGGAGCAAAGCTATGACTGGGATGAGGAAAAGGCCAGGAATACGGGAATGCTGCACTTCACTGTTACATATCGGGATCATGAGGCTGTGGAGCATCATTTTGTGTATTCGGTACTTGTGCGGCCTTTGTCAGTCGTCGTGGAGGGCTTGCAGAAAGAGTATGACCAATACATTCAAGCCCGCGCTATAGATATTCTTCATTCTGCGCAGAAAATACAAATAGAGGGCCTGCTTGAAGAATTAAAAAGGTTAACGGATTTGCCGGAAGATCCTTTTGAAATCTGGGATTACCGGATTGTGCGTGAATATATCAAGCTATTAAAACAGATCTTCACAAATGGACATACCGAGCAGTCACATTCCCCATCCTTACTTCAAGAAGAACACATCTTTTTGTGTAATGACGGAATTGGGGAAGGATTTTTTGTCTCCCGTTTGGACAATAGTTTGCAACGCTATACCATTCAGCTTCCCAGAAGCTATTCGGCTGACCGACAGTATCCTCTGATCGTTCTGATGCCAGGCAAGCGATATGAGCTGGGTTTGCCGGATTTTCAGAATCGAGGTTTTGGGCGAGGCTGGGAAGAGGAAGCTATATTCGTTACTTTTTCGTGCCGTGGTGTAACGTTGGGCAGTTATATTGGAGAAGCTGCTTTTTTGGAGGGGCTGGATGTCATACTGCAAGCGTATCGAGTGGACGAAGATCGGGTCTATCTGACGGGTTATTCGAACGGTGCATACGCTGCTTGGGCGATGGCACAGGCTTATCCTTCTCGTTTTGCGGCTATTGCGGTTATCTCTGGAGCGCCACATCCCAAGCATCTGATAAATCTGTTGAATATGCCAATATTGAATGTATGTGGAGATCAGGATTACTTATTTGCACAAGCATTTACAGCCCCTGTAACAGCGCTTCCATCTGATCATTTTAAAGGTGTCGTAGAACGTCATTCTAATCACTGGGACACGCATGAGCTGAGACTTCTGGACGGTGTACTGGGCTGGCTTATGCAATGGAAAAGAGATGTCGTACCTCAGCGTATTGCCTACCGGACGGAACGGGGCAGACATAACCGGGCTTACTGGCTGGAACTGACGCGAATGGATGTAAATGAGGAATATGCCGAGTTGTACGGTGAAATGAGTGCCACAGGTGAGTTGGATATCGAGGCAGTTCACGCCGAAGAATTTATCATTCATCTTTCTCAAGAGGTCATGCCCTTGGAATTGGCTCAAGTTCGTATCGGAGCCCGTATTTTCGTGTTGGATTTGCGGGAATACAGTCGCTTTCGCTTTGTTAAGACACAGTCACATAAACGTCCCTCCCCTGAATACCGTTTGATTGCCGAACGGGAGGAAGAAAGCAGTGGATGCTTTACAAAAGAATCGGATGCCAAAAAGAAAATTGTGGATTCGAAAAGCGTGGGAAGAAACGTTTTGAGCCATGGTATGGGTGTGCTTGATGTTTATATGGATCGTCTTCACATTGTCCTTCCGTCCAGCTACGCTACACCGGAGGAAGAACAGGCGGTGAGACGGACGGCGAACGCCTTGGCTAGTCCACGAACAGCGACTTGGAATCCGTATATCGGTGTTCATTATCCGGTGGTGTCTTCCACTGATATTACGGAGGAAGCACTGGCTGATAGCAACGTGATTTGTGTCACTTCGGGCTTGTCCAGACATGAGCTGCTTCACAAGCACCAAGCCGATCTGCAAATTACATGTACGGAGGAAGGTTATACATTGGGCGGCGATTTTACGGCAGGCGAGTATTGTCTGTCATATATTCAACCTAGCCCATGGTCTGCAACCCAGCAAATGCTTGTCGTAGCGACCAATTCTCCCCGTATGCTGGGTAAAAACCTATTTATGCGCAGACTGATTATGCCCGGATACTTTAATGGTCTACACCCGTATTTGAATAAAGAGATTATTGTGTATGATAGCCAGGGAGTGCGTGCTTTTAACTTTACTTCTATTAGACATACGCAGCAAAAACTGCAAGGCCAATAGCCAATAAAAAGTAACAATGTTATAATAATCCATAATTTAAAAAACCGTCTGGAGGCACATTGGCGATCCTGACGGTTTTTTGCTGGTTCATTGCAGTGATTTGTGATCGGGATGACGTCATATAAAGAAGGGCATTATGGCAGCTTAGCTTTTATATTGCTCCATCAGGTACATGATCTTTACTTCATCGGCCAAATCTCCAAAGGGTTCTAACGGATTCTCTTGAATGATATGATATAAACGCTGAACTCGTTCCTTTGGCAGTTTGCGCACATATCTGGAAATGAAAGCGGCATGGGTGACTACGTAGCGCTTTTTACGGACAGCTGCACTGGCTACGCGGACGAGAATATCTTCGCCCCCTGCCAATTCCAGAATGCGGCGCTCATAAAAGACTACGTATCGGAATGTCCGGTCCTTGATCAGCTCACGATTGAGTCTGGCAATCTCTCCGATATATCTGACCATAAGCGGCTCAAAGCTCTTGATCAGGAGAGGATCAAGCGTTAATTCCATGTCTTTGCGGAGAACAAAAGATTGCAGCAGAGCGACCTGCTGGAGCCTTATCCGATCATTGTGAAGGAGTACAGCCATCTCACGCAGCATTTCATAGGAGACACGCTCACTGAGCTGCCGCAGGGCAACCGCGTTTTTATGATTAACGTTTAGTCCTTCCTGGATCTGCCCTATACGACCTCTGAACAGACGTATAAGCTGCCTACGCTGTTCATAAGGATAAATACCCCGCTGTAGAAGCACCAAGGGCAGCAGAAGAAGCGCACCGACGATACCGCACAGAAGCATTTGTTGCGGCGAGTGGCCGAAAAAGACAGTAGCAGCCAGCAATATGACACTAACGGCAAGGTCTTTACGAAAATAACGTTTGGCTCTGAGTCTGGCATATTGCTCTACAGGAACTAGTGTATCCCGACCACATGATGTGCACTCTTCTTCCCAAAGGGCGGTAAATTGTCCACAACGCTTGCAGACTCTTAGCTTTTGGAAGGCGTACTCTGTGCGGGTAAATGGGCGAAATTGTACAGCTTGTTTGGAACTATTCATTGTGCTCACTTCTCCGGTTCAGCAGCGCTAGAAGCTCGGTGTCGATTTGTGTAATCGACGGGGCGCGTTTTTTATGTATATAGTAAATTAGTGATTTGATGGCGACAAAAAGAAACATAATCGCCAGACATCCGTATGAGATCATAGTGTATTTCCTCTTTCTACTTGGATTTTTAGTTCAATATTTTACATGGGCGGGTTTCGCTATTGTTATTTTTGTCGTATAAAGGAGAAGGCTGGTGCCCGATTGCCCTTGTTGGGGTATAATTATATCATTACTGCAGGATATTGGTAAAATCTCGCGGTATAACAGGCTTTTGGGTTGGATTCAGACCATTCGGGCAGTATTTTCAGCTGGCGCTCATGTAAAACTCATTATAATTTAATAGTAGGGGAGTACAACTGTAATTTAGAATGAGAATTAACCGGCAAAGGGGTACAAGCGATGTTTAGTAGAGACAGAAAATGGTTTTTGGTCATCGGAATCATATGTACAATGATCATGACCTCGATTTTGGCATGGCAGCCACAGATGGCGAATGCCGCTTCACCCTCTGCTTCTAAGGTGGATGCGGTGCTGGTCGTCGATGTAAGTAATTCAATGAACACCAGTGATCCTGGGAAAATTGGCAATGAAGCCATGAAAATGTTCATTGATATGCTGTCGACGCAAAATGACAAGGTCGGGATTGTAGCGTATACGGATGTCGTACAGCGTGAGAAAGCCTTGCTTAATATTACATCCGAAGCGGATAAGCAGGAACTGAAGACGTTTATTGACGGACTGAACCGGGGGGCGTATACTGACACCTCCGTGGGTGTCAAGGAAGCAATCCGCATTTTGCAAGATGGTAAAACAGCTGGACATGCGCCTATGCTCGTCATGCTGGCCGACGGTAACAACGATTTTAATAAGACGACAGGTAGAACCGAAAGCCAATCCGATCAGGATATGGCACAGGCTGTAGCCGAGGCTAAAAATAGCGGCGTTCCGATCTACACCATCGGCTTGAATGCAGATGGGAAGCTGAATAAAAACAAGCTTGCCGACATAGCGCAGCAAACGGGCGGCAAGTCCTTTATTACAAGCTCAGCGGATGACCTGCCGAACATTCTGAGTGAAATTTTCGCCAGCAATTTGAAGTTGAAAGTGGTGCCTTTGCAGTCCATTACGGCAAACGGCGACTATCAGGACGTAACGGTAACCGTACCGAACGATAGTGTGCTGGAGGCTAACATTTCGATCATGTCCTCGAAACCGGTGGATGCGAGACTGATAGACCCGTCGGGCAACAGCAAGCCGATTCCTTCGAGCGATGTGCTGCTGTCCAAGTCCAAAAGCTACTCACTGATTAAACTGCTCAAGCCTGCGGCTGGTGACTGGAAGCTCCAAGTCAAGGGAGTCCAGCAGGATCAGATTGATATTAATCTGGTATTTAACTATGATCTGGAGCTGAAAATGGACGCACCGCCCGCCAAATCATACAAAAAAGGCGATGCAGTTCAAATTCGTTCCTACCTGACGAGCAATAGCCAGCATCTTCAGGATCAGGAATTGTATGCGAATATGAATGCTGTTCTGAAGGTCAAGGATCTGGATTCCGGTACAACGAATGAGGTGCCGTTAACCAACGCAGGGGATTCTTTTACCGGTTCCTATACGATTCCAGATGAGCATGACTACGAACTAACCGTTAGAGCAGAGGAGAAGAGCTTCTACCGTGAAACACAGCCTGTAACCATTAGTGCTAAAGCAGGGGCGACGAGCGGTACAAATACGGGCACGACTCAGCCAACAACACCTGCTGAAAAGTCCAAGCTAATGCCACTCATTCTTTTAGGGCTGGGACTGCTCGTTCTGCTGGTTGCCGCATATTTCATCTGGAAGGCTATGAAAAAGGCCAACCGTGGCTTTGTCGGTCAAATCGTACTGGAAATCCGGGATGAGAACACTGGCGAAAAAACGTATCCGCAGTACAAGAAGCTGAACACCTTCCGGGGCAAATTTAATCTGCACCAGTTGCTGCAACTGGCACCGGAATTTGCTGGAACCGACAAGGTTGTGTTCACACCAGCCAATCAGGATCGTATCATTGTGCGCAGTACCTCCGAGATTACGATTGAAAAATCCGGGCGGGCTGTAGACACAGGCAACGGTCTTGAACTCAAAAACGGTGATCGTCTGACTATCCCGTTAGCCAGTGTGGACAAAACCATTTTGCTGGAATTTATTTCAGTAAACAGCTAAACGAACCCTTAGGAGGTCATATCTATGAAACCAGTAGTTAGAGAGCATATCCAACAATTAGACGTATCACTCGGCGGGGGGATCGTAAGCGATAAGATCAGAGTGGATACTATTGATAATCCTATTTTAATTATCGGACTCGGAGGTACGGGAATTGATGCCCTTCTCCGCTTGAAATATCAAATTAACCGCAGATTCAAGCTTCCAGCAGATCCGATCTCCAAGAAAAAGAGCGATAAACCGGACAATGTGGAATTTCTCGCTTTTGAAACGAATGAACAAGACCGCAACAAAAAATACAAGGGGATTGGTTTGGACCCCATCAATGAGTTTGTATTGCTGTCCAATGCGGAAATCGGCGGATTGCTGCAAAACCGTAGCATTCTAGAGCCGTACATTACCGATTGGCTGTCTCCAGAGCTGAGCATTACCGATGGTATGAACGGGGCGGCAGGGGTACGTCAGGCAGGACGATTACTGCTGTTCACCAAAATTAATCAGGTCGTTCAAAGCATTGACAAAAAAATCAAAACCTTGTCTGAGGGCACCAATAAGAAGCTTATGGTGTTCCTGCTGTCCGGTTTGTCCGGCGGTACAGGAAGCGGTACTTTCCTCGATATCTCATATATCGTCCGAGGAATTATTGAGCGCGATTATGGCTCTGCAGGTGTAGACCGTGTAAATACATTAGGGTATCTGTTTACACCGGATATCAATTTGGCGAACAAAAGCCTGAGTGAGCATACACGTGAATATATTAAAAAGAACGGCTATGCTGCACTGAAAGAGCTGGACTACTGGATGAATGTAGACAGCCGTGGTGAACGCTTTAAGCAGCAGTACGGAAATATTTTGACCGTGAACTCGCCGCTTCCGCCGTTTAATCTGTGCCATCTCATTTCGGCCACGAATACGGAAGGCAAGCTGTTGGAAAATGCTTATGATTACTGTATGAATGTCACCGCCGAAAACATCACCAACTTTATGGCGAGTGAGGAAAAACAATCCGGCGAAGAATTTGCCATTCATGACTATATCAGCAATATCCGTACCAACATCGCACAAATGAATAAGGCGTATCCAGCAAACTACGATTACAATATTATCGGGGCTTCCTCGGCGGTGCTGCCAATGGAGGAAATGACGACGTATCTGGCTTATCGAATGTTTGGCAAAATGTCCAAAATGTTCGAGCAATCGCCAAATCAAGAGGATGTAGAGAAGTTTGCCCGCAAGCTGGGAGTGGATCTGGATAGCATGATCAAAAACTTTGAATCCCGTGTACCTGAGCCGCTTCCGGGCTTTGAAAACAGTGAACGGTTAAGTTATAGCAATGTCGTTAAAATGCAAGTTGTCAATATGGACACCGAGCTGGAGCAAACGTTCCTGACGCGTGCCCGCGAAGAGTATATCAAAGCGAAGAAGCAGCTTCCTGGTGAAATTACAGGACAGTTTACGGATCAAATTCGCCGGATGTTTCTGCATCCTGAGCAAGGACCGTTTTATGTATCCCGCATGATTTATACTGAAAAAGGATTTAGCTTGCTGAAAATGCTGCTTTCATATGTGGAGACGTTGCGTGAATCACTGCACCGTATTCCGACGGACATTGAATGGGCGCGTGAGCAGGCGAACGAAAAGTTGGGCGATGCCAAGAGCGCGTTTGTATCCAAGGATAAAAAGAAAAATGCGTACATTGAAGCGAAAATTAATGAATATTGGCTGCGTGCTGATGTGGAACGTACAGAGCAGCTCATTGAATTTTATGAAGACCTGTATGACCTGTTGAATAAGGAAAATAACCGCATTTATAATGTATTTACTGAAATTTTGAACGCATTGAGCGCAATATTCGAGAAGAATGGTGATCTGCTGATTAACGGCGAGGAACAGTCCGATCACAAAGGTAACAAAACGTACTATTGGAATCTGGTAAGTGTACCGGATATTTCTGAAGTTGTGACCAAGCTGCTGGATAACCGCAACGGTGACGATTTGATTCGTGATTTTGCCCAAGAATTACTCGAAAATTCAGATCAATGGGTGAAGGATCAGGATATGGACATCATCAGCTCAATCTCCAATTTCTTGACTGATAAGTTCGGTGATCTCATTACCCGTTCCATGGAGGATTTCCTCGTCATGAAATACGGGCAAGATGAAGCCATTGAAAAATTTGTGGAGCGCTACATTGCGAGCAAACTGGATGAGGAAGCTGTACCTGTGTTCCATCTGAGCAATAGCTCTGGCAACTTGTACTTCCCGTCTTGGGGATTCGTTTCGGTACCTGTACAGTCGCCTAATATCCTAAAAGGCGTTCGCAATTATCAAAATAATGCAATTGGAAAATCACACTTTACTATTAAAGAAAGTGAAGTTCGTAACCGGATTTTCTGGCTCAATACGCGTAATGGTGTTCCTCTGTTTGTATATACGCCGCTCAAAGTGTATGAAGAAAGCTATGAAAAAACGATTCTTGACCGCGAAGGTATTGGCCGCCATCTGGTGCAAACAGGCCAGAACAACTGGACTAATCTGCCGTCGCCGATTCCTGAAAAGTCATGGGGCGAAACTTACGTCAATTCGCGTGTGCAAGCATACAATGCACGCATTCGTAATGATTTTGACCGTGCCAAGTCACTTGGCGTGATTCGAGAAAAGGATGTCGATCAGAATACGAGCAGCCGCTTCACTGTAATCCGTTCACATGCGCTAGATCTGAATGCGATGCTGGCAGGCTACGATATGCGTTTGCAGGAATCCAAGCCGAATTTGGGTGAGGTGAAAAGAGCATGGTCTGAGTTGAAACGTCTGCTGGCTGAAGGGCTGGAGCAGGCCGGAAGCAAGGACATCTTTGGCAGCATCAATGAAGAGATGGCGAAGGAAAACCTGATCCGTTCACCAGAGTTAACACAGGTGGTTCGTGAAGAACTGGTGAAGTATACACAAATTGAAGCAAAAGCCGCTGAACTGGAAGCTTTGCTGGGTAAATATCAGGATGAAGAAAAATGGCTGGATCAGTTCATTCAGGCACTCTATACAGACACGATTACGAAAAAAGGTGCTTTGTACGTCTATGATCGTGACGAAGAGGAAGAGGCTTGGGAGCCGTTTGCGAACGTCATGAAGAGCCGCAATTATGTGGAGTTTGAAGTGTTTACAAACTTCCGTGGTTTAGAGGAAAAGAAATTTGCAGCTCTAATGCGCAAGGCGGATCGCCGTGATGTTGTATTGACTTCATCTGAGGATATTACACCATTGCTGGCAAAGCTGGATGAACTGGCTGCAACTTACACAGAGGCCCGCAATCAATTGGAATATGAAAAGGTGGAGCTGGCTAACGGAGCGGAACTTTATGCATTCTATGCTCAAATGGCTGGAAAATTAAACGACATCCGCAGAAAGTTGAAATAAAGTATGAGAGAGCAGCTGTTACGTTATGCGGCTGACTATGCAGCCGCAGAGGACCAATTAATCGGAAGCGGGGATGGACGCAGTAGCATCCATTTCCCGTCTGTGTTTCTTTTTATCGGGGATCGTATGAACCCGGTGATGAACACCATTGCAGATATCAACCGAACCAAGTGGGATAACAGCACGGGAGTAACATATATTCAGATTCGCTCGCAGGAAGAACATGCGGCTGTAGATCGTTCGGTGGATGCTATTGTTCATACGATAGCGGTACCGGAGGAAAGTGGCCACCAAACGATACGCCGTGACTTACACCAAGCCTTTTATACACATGAATCGCAGCTAATTGAGCTTAACACCGCGTTGCGCCGGGCTAGTGGACATCTGGCAGATTACGGTCGGTTGTATTCTTCGTTCGAGCGTGTCCATTTGTCGATCTTGACGACAGCGGATGACCCCATGAACGTATTAATCCCTGAAGTTACGCTGTTGGCGGAGTATATTTTTGCACAGTCTTTTAAATCGGTACAAATGGATCTGTATGTGTTGGTGAATGAAAGCGATCAGACTGCCCAATTTGGCTACAGTAGTGCAACGTCCGTTGCTTTCATGCGAGAGCTGGACTATATCCAGAGTCCGGAGTATACGTTTACGGCACCGCTTCATATGACCGAGGACAAATTGACCATTCCGGTATCCCATGCTCCATCGCCGTTGTTCGATCTCGTCTATGTGCTGTCCGACAAGAACGAACGCGGCGTAACGGTGCCGAATAGTCTGCGAGAAAGCTGTGACATCATTTGCCACATTCAGCTTCTTAAAAACCGTTATCAGGCAGGAGATTCCTATCGGTCACAGGATGGGGGATACAACAATACATCGTTTAAAAACAACATCATGACGGAATCCGGGCGGCAGGGTTATGTGTCGGCTGGATTTTCCCGAGTCAACCGCCCTAACCAGTCAATCGCACTTACGGTGCTGTATCACTTTTATGTGAAGCTGTTAGAGCGTATGAGAACAGAGCAGGAGTGGGACATACGCGATAAGCTGAATTATTTTGGTTTAGATGCTGCTGAGCGCGGTCGCACGCGAAATGATCTAGTTCCTGGTAATGAAGCGATCACGGACATGAGTGCACTGATGACCAGCGGAGCCAGCTACGGCTCGTTGAAGCGAATGACATTACGTGAGGCGGAGGAGGCCTTGTTTGGTCAGGGCTGCGAAGCCTTTTTCCGTGATAATTGTGAACGGATTGTGC
Organism: Paenibacillus sp. FSL L8-0158; assembly: GCF_038592965.1. Taxonomy (GTDB): domain Bacteria; phylum Bacillota; class Bacilli; order Paenibacillales; family Paenibacillaceae; genus Paenibacillus; species Paenibacillus polymyxa_D. Next base: position 2,438,536 of record NZ_CP151949.1, read on the forward strand.
ACAAACGGTTGGGAGATTTTCAGGCGGAATCAGGTCTGCAGTTGGCTGTGAATGCAGCTGCCAAGGAATATCCTGAAATCGGATTATTCGAGTTGACAGACTGGACGGATGAAAATAAAACAGGGAATGTGCTTACGGCTATTCGGGGGCTGATTCGGGACACGTCCAATGACTTGCAGATTAGTGCCGCTGAACTGGATACCCTGTATAACGGGCGGGTGGAGGACCAGCCTTTTCAACGACTACCACTCATGGATAAGCATAATGTGCGCAGCTTGATCCGTTACCTGACCGAGACAGTTTACGGGCACAAGCTGCACATGCTGCGGATTCAAGCGGATTTGGAGTTACTTCGCCGCTATGAACTGGCACTGGAGAAATGGCATGCACAAGCGAAGCATATTACAGTACAGCTTGCCAGCCTGGAGCGTGAACTGCATCAAGCTGCAACGGACAGTATTCGGCAGGCCGACAGTTACACAGGTCAAAACCTGTTCGAGTATTACGAGCGTGTGACAGAGGATGTCATGCGTGAGCTGGAAAGCAAGCGGGGAAAATCTATATTCTTTGATACCCGGCATATAGGGCCCATATCCGGATTGCTGGACGGGGGTCTGTCCGCATTGGTGGATCGACTTACGCAGACCTGTCGCACCTTGATTCTCAGTTCACAGCCATTTAATCAGACCTTCGAAGAAGAATTATTGCGGCGTGCGAATGTAGCTGCTGCATATGAAAATCGGCTGGTCGTTCCGAAGGATGAGCTGTTTAAAAAACTGTATCAAACGTTGGAGGAACATGGCGGAATTAATGTACGTCTGCTCGACTATACCCATGAGCATCGGTACGAAGAAAAATACTTCTTTGGTGACTACGAAGGCGAATTTCTTCCTTATGCGATGGATGTGGACATTACTTCGCGTATTTACAAACTGGGTTTTGTGCATGAGCGTCGCAGCAGTGGGGTGGAAAAGCTGCATTTGATGGGCGGCTTTCATCTGGAGGATCTGATGGTTTACCGCAACGGCAAAACGTATTATGAGACATATACTGCGAATGGTTTCGTGTTTCACGGAATCGACGTGGACCGGTTGCCGGAATTGCGGTAGCCACATATTCATCCTACTTTAATGATGGAAGGAAGCAACGATTCTTATGAAGCAGCGTAAATTTAACGTTCTCCTATTACTGTTCGGCTTGCTGGGCGCTGTAGTAGGCTTCATCTTGGGAGAGCTTATTCTTCACAAATTGATAGGGCACTGGCCGCATATCATCGTGATCGGGCTGTATTTTGGCATCATGGCCCTGTGCATTGGCCTAGGCTGTCTGATTGGCGAACTGATTTCGCCACAGTTAAATGGACATTCATGGAGGCAGCGCTACTCCGGGTTATCCTGGAAGTTACTGGTGCCTGCTACGCTGGTGATGTTGTTCGTGGCAGGTCTGCTATTGGAGTTGGGCTATCAGGTTAACCCTGAAGGGCGCAAGAGCGTACAGGACCTCGTGCTTGTGATTGATAATTCAGGGAGTATGCAGCAAACAGATCCTGATAATGAACGCCTAACGGCTGCCAAGAGTCTGATTGGTCAAATGGAAGGAGACAAGCGGGTAGCCGTTGTTTCATTTGAATCTGCTGCGCAGTTGGTTCAGCCATTTACTCCCATTGGCACAGATGCAGAGAAGCAAGCGGTTTATTCCAAAATCGATAGTATGCAGACTATAATGTCAGGCGGTACAGAGATCGGGCTTGCTTTGGACGAGACGATCAAGGAGATTGAAACCCAAGGCAATGCAGAAAAAGGTTCTCTCGTTATTATGCTCTCTGATGGCTTTAGCGATCTGGATACCCAGACAGCATTGGCTCCTTATATCGCCCGCCAGATTCCGATTAATACGATCGGGCTGAAACTGGCAGAGTCGAATGGTATAGCCTTATTGCAAAATATTGCTAACCTGACAGGCGGAACTTATTCTAATGTAGCCAATGCCCAAGGACTTACTCAGGCGTTCGGTAAAATATATAACAAAATCGGTGATCGCACACTGGTAACGGAGCGGACAGGTGAGTATGCCGACAGTCTGTATTTTGCCATTTATCGTGTAACGGCTCTGGTCATTATCGGCGCTCTATTGGGATTGGCTCTTGGGCTGATGTTCGATAACCGTTTTCTCGCACGAAATTTCGCCATTGGTGGAGTTCCGGCAGGCTTGCTCGCTGGTTTTATTTTGGAAAAGGGATTATCTGGCTCGCCTATAGGCGACTTGATGATTCGTTTGTTGGCAGCGCTCATACTGGCAGCCCTTATTGCTGTCTTTTCGCTTGTTCTGCCGATTGCGGAAAATACTCGCCGATCTTCCGGTGGAGGAAGTCAGGGTGCGCCGTCAGGACGCCGGAGAGGGGCACCGGAAGCCCCGACGCGCAATCGACGCAGCAGTGGATTTTAGAACGGGAGGCTGGAATTTATGCAGTATAGGGAAGCACAGCCCGGTGATCCTATTATTTCGGAGCTGAGCCACAAAATTGACGACAACCGGGTTGTGTTACGCTGGCAGTGGCCTGAGGGCGCAGCTGTGGTATATATTGCGAAACAATCAGCCGATGCAGGCGTGAATGGGCAAAATGAAGGTGAAGTTTTACCGCCTTTTTCAAGCCTAAAACTTTTTACACGCGAGGAGTATAAGGCTGCTGGCAGCTATCGTGACCGAATTGAAGGCATTGGACGCGTGCGCTATACCGTGTATCCGGCTGTTCGGGAGGATGGAGAAACTTACGTGATCCGTCAGCAAGACGGAGCCAACCAACTGGAGTTGAGCACGGGGAGGGCTAAAATCAGATATGCGGTTCACCATAAAAAAAGCTGGTTTCGCAGCCGCAAAACCGTCCAGATTCAGGTGACAGCCGAAGTTCCTGTCCCGCAGGAGGCGCTTTGCTACGTGAAGAAGCGCGGGGGCTATCCAGCAGACCGGGACGATGGAACCTTGTATCCGTTCACGGCACCTTTTGCCGCGGGACGGAATGTTTTACCCGCTGTTGAAGTGGGGGGAGATGAATATGTGCGGCTGTTTTTTACGGACGGCCAGAAATATGGCACGGTATATGAATTAGTTCCTGAATGAAAGGAGGCCGCAACCGATGAGTTTTCTTAGCAATTTATTCAGAAGAAAGCCACAGGCAGCGCCAAAGCCGTTATTTTATGATATTGTGTGCCCTTATTGCTTTAGTAAATTCTCCCCGGAGGAAGTGGTATTCCGTGCTTCTCATCACCGTGAAGATGACGAGGACTACGCTTTGGGTGAAGATGAGCTGTTGAACAAATATCGGGAGCGTTTTGGCTTGGACAGTGTGCATGATATGGAGGCGATTTTACATCCCCTTGATGTTCCTGAGGAACATCGATTGTATTCTGATCATGTACTGACAGGACTGACCGACCGTTATGGCGAGCTGACGCGTCACCGACTGTGCCCGCACTGCCATAACGAGCTGCCCGTGACTGCGGGTAAGGTGCCTAGCAATATCATTTCAATTATTGGAGCTTCGCAGGCAGGGAAATCTGTTTATATGACCTCCCTGATTCACACGCTGCAACATGTTACGGCCGATCATTTTGACGCGGCTTGCATGCCACTCAATGCAGAGATCAGCCGAAAGTTCCGCACCATGTATGAGGAACCCTTATTTGAACGAGGCGATCTGCTTACATCGACACAAAAAGAAAAGATGCAGGAGCCTTTTATCTTCCAGTTTGTATTTAAGGATGAGGAAAAGCCGCCACTGACGCTGGTGTTTTTTGATGTTGCCGGTGAGGGAATGGTAGATCAGGACTATCTGGGACTGCATGGACAGCATATTAAGAATTCTGCAGGTATTCTCTTTATGGTCGATCCACTGCAAATCCGCTCTATTCGGGAGCGCATTAAGATTAACCTTGGCGATAAGCCGGGTGAGTGGGTCTCACAATATGATGAACCGCGTGACGTCGTACTTACGATGTTCGGTGATTTTATCGCCTATCAGGAAAAGGGGAAAACGGACATTCCGACCGCTGTCGTCCTGACCAAAAGTGATATGCTTACTGCGTTGGCAGATGAAGAAGGCACATACATCAAGACGAACAGCAATATTTTTAATCCGATGGAGCATCGCAAATATATGGATTTGGATGAGTTTGCGAACATTGATGGCGAAGTTCGACGCTTCATCGAAAAGGTGGATAAGCCGTTCAAGGGCACGATGGATGTATATTTTACGGATACGGCCTATTTCGCGGTTTCCGCGCTGGGTAGCAATCCGGTGGAGCAAAAGCTGCAAGGGTTGGTTAGTCCGATCCGTGTGGATGAGCCATTCATTTGGCTGCTTTATAAGTTGAAGTACATTGAGGGGAGAGAATCACAGTGAGTTATTCTACCTCTCATTTGATACAACAGCAGATGTACACACGGGAACGGCGTGGTATTTTCCGTTCTACGGAAGGCTTCGATACGGTGGCTAATTCCAAAGGATTGGATGCTTCTTTTATTAAAAAGGTGCTGCATCCCTTATGTGTATATGATGCGCCTGCTGCTTTGACGGCGCGCGGCGAGAAACAGGAAAGCGTCTATCCGGAAGCTATACATCTGGTACGGACGGAGTCCGGGGATGTAGTACTTGGCCGCAGTATTTATAAGGCCGCGGATTTTACTGGGCTGCGAAGCGCCCTTTTCACGCACAACTATGTAATTCCAGCCGGACATGGTGAATCTCCGTCTGACTATAAGCAGTGGCTGAACACATCCTTTGTGGATACCTATGATATTGAGCAGGGGACGGATTTGCCGGAATTGGAGCGTCTACCAGGCGGGAGTGTATTTCCGGCTGTTGACCCGTCTACAGTGCTGGCTCAATTGCAGCTGAGCGAAGAAGTGTTCAAACAGCTTTTATACGCAGTCATGATGTCCGCAGCGGGTCGAAAAAAGGTATACGTAGCGCTTAATGTTCCTGTGGAAGCGGTTGGATCTTCAGCCAAGCAACTGCTTGGTGTGTTATATGCAGCACTGCCTTATGCATTTCGCAACAGACTCGGATTTCTTACATATGCACAGGAACCGAATAGCAGAAAAGGCATTCACTTAATGTTTGTTGAGCCTTTTAGTTTGCGTCCCGGTGATCGGAATGTGGAAAAGGACTTTGTATTTGACCTGTCTAATCATAGTCGAATACTTAATGTGGATGCAGAGCAGGTGAGACAGCCGTATTTTGACTGGATTGTCCGTACGTTGTTGAATGGTGAGACGCCGGACGATTTTTTCAAATTTGCCGAGCAAATGCTGACAGGTATGGAGGCCAGGCGTGATTTGACTCCATCCAGCTATCATGAGCTCATTACGTTGTACAGAATTGAGCAGGGAGAGCGGGCATTATACAACGAACAACGAATCACTGTGTTGCGAAGCTTGACTGATTATTTATCGCCATCTGATGCGTTGCCACGTAAAATGAGGCTGAATGATCTGTTTCTGTCGTTTTTTGATCATGAATTTGATCGGGTGAAGGATGGATATATTCCAGATGTAGGTCTGGTCGATAGTTTCAAGGACTATTATAAAGTTCATGCACGCAGCAGCGAAAATCGGTTGGTGGAATATTTAATCCGTTCACTAAACAATGCTTATACTGCCAGAAATACGGAAGCAGTCACGTATATTTATCATACAATTGAAGAGAATCCATCCTTAGGCAAGGCATATTTTACGAAAGTGTTGGGTAATCCGGCACTGACAAAAATGCTGTTTATTCCCTACATGGACAGTCAGATGAAAAGAACACCGGATGCCAAGGGGCTGCTGGCTGTTGTGCACGAATGGGGCAGTCGGTATATCGAAGTGTCGGCGAATGCCGATTTTCAGCTTTTGGCAGAATCTGCATTGATGGGCAGACTGCGTGCGGAAAGAAGACCAGTAGAGGCTGTGGCGGCCATTCACCAACGCTTGCGTCAATGGGACAGCAGCTCTGCCGTAGGCAAACTGTCCCCGCTGGAGCAATCTGGATTGACAGAACGCTTGCAGGAAGCGTCGGATCGGTATTTACTTACCGAAGTAGAGCTAAAGGAAATATCACCCGACCAGGTCGTACAGATTCCTTTTTTCACACGGCCCGATTTGGTGCAGTGGGTTGGAAAGCTGCCTGCTCCTCTTAAGGGACAAGCTGTGCGATTAGTTGCGGCTTATGATTGGTTTAACACGGAGGACCCGGAACCGTCGGTGCTGGACGGTCTGGAGCCCGGCGAAGTAGAAAAGGTACAGGATTGGGCTTATGGCTGGCTGCCCCAGCAGCTTGCGGAAGGTCATTTTGCCCGTCTGTTGCCTGCTTTCTATCGTTCTGACGGGCCGGGAGAAGGAATATTGGACTTCGCTCGCCTGGTCAGTTCGATCCGCAAATGGGCGAAGGATAACGATACGATGTACCGCTTTATCCGATGGTCGGAGGAACACCCGGAGTTTGCTACTCCACGCGGCGGTTTCGAACCATCCTACAGACGTGCGCTACTTTTATTCTTCCAAAAGGAAGGACGAGAGGGACTGCATAAAAAAACGCTGTGGCGTCAATATTTTGAACCTGCAAAGCCTGTCTTTAAAAATTTCTATCTGGCAGCAAAGCGTGAGACAGATACGCCTCTGGTCAAAACGCTTCGTCGTTTCCGTAAAGGTGGGGTGATTTCCGGGATCGTGCTGATTGTCATTGCAGGTACGCTAGGCGGCCTGAAAGCAACCGGGGTGATCGGATCTGCTGACACACCTGCGCCTGTTGCCACTCCGAAGCCGGTACAACAACAGCCTGTAGAGCCTACAGTGCCGGTAAAAGAGGAGCCTACGGCGATAGTGACACATGTGCCTAATACCAAGTCCACTACGAAAATGGTCAAGCTGTTGTTTGCGTTTCAGACATCGACAGAGCAGGCAGAATTTAAGCCGAAGAAGCTCGTCATTGTCGGTGCGGATCAGCAGGAGCACTTATACGAAAATTTTACACTTGCTGAACAGAACGACAAGGAAGCAGCCAGTAAAGCGAACAATGATCCATCCGGTGATGTAAACACTGGGAGCGCCACTACAAAAAGCACGACAGCAGATGGACAATCCACGGACAATGGTTCCACAGCTCGTGGGGGTACATCCAGTGGAAAAAGTGGTGATCAATCTGGAGTAGTGACTGGCAACACGGACGGAGGCTCGACTTCGGAGATTACTACTGAGGGTAGTGGCAATGGAGCAAATACAGATACAGACACTGACGCACCATCGGAGTATGATCTGAAGAAGTATCCTTATCGTACGCTATTGACCCTTTGGCAACGGCTAGAACTGAATGATGCTAGCACGGTTACTGTTGATGGAGAAGAATATCCGCTAGTTCAAGTGAGAACTACGGACTAAGCAACTATAAAACAGAAATGAATGATGAATAAGTAAAAGACGGGTTCCCTTCAAGGACTCGTCTTTTATTATGCCTATATTTCCATAAAAGGATGAATTTATAATTTGAAATTAACCCTATCTAATAAAGCATCATGTTACGAAAGTATTGACACCAAGTAGACAGCTGATTAAAATTAGTTAGAATTCAAACTATTAAAATTAGATAGATATGGAGGTTAGTAGTGAGATGGGAAGCGAGGTGTATCCCGTTTGTCTTCCTTGGGAGGAAGAGAGCACGATGTATTTAATTAAATGGATTTTCACTACCGTCCGGCGCGAAATTGAAACAGCACTGCGCCCTTTGGGGCTCACCTCCCCACAATCGCAGACGCTCTATGTACTGGCGATGTCGCCTGGAATCACCAATACGGATTTGGAAAAGCTGTTGCTTATTGATAAATCAAGCGTTACTAGCCTGGTTAACGGGATCGTTAAGAAAAACTGGGCAGTACGCAAAAGTCACCCGGAAGATGCACGAATGAAGCAAATCTATTTAACGGAGGAAGGCTTGAAGATTCACAAGGTAGCTGAACGTACTATTGAGGCAATTAAAAGCTCGGTAGGTCAAACGTTATCTGTCAGAGAATCGGAGACGCTGCGTAGTTTGCTTAAAAAAATTCTCCGCGACTACCACCCTGCGGACGCCCGCGCTTGAGCGAATATATAGAGATTTTACCCGGATAGGGATATTCAAAAGCAGTAAATTACGATCTTAGATAAGAGGTTTACAGGAGAGGGAGACAACCAAATGATAAATGAACAAACTTATCCGAATGCGGATAAGCTTATGCGTGTGCTAGCTTTCACACTTGTTTTTTCAGTGATGAATGCTTTTATGTTTAATGTCGTTATGCCTGTGATTCGAGAGGAGTTTCATATTAGTGCTTCCGATGTAAGTTGGTTGCTGACTGGCTATATGATCGTGTATGCGGTTGGCTCGGTGACCTACGGCAAATTGGCAGATAAATATCGTCTTAAGGATTTGCTGACGTTTGGGATTATCTTTTTTGCACTGGGTTCGCTTATTGGACTGTTGGCCAATCAATTTTGGATGCTCATTGTAGCTCGTTTGCTTCAGGCTGCAGGGGCAGCTGTTATTCCGGCCACTGCTATGATCGTCCCAGTCCGTTATTTCTCGGCTGAAAAAAGAGGACGTGCTTTGGGCGTCACAGCAATCGGCTTGGCGTTAGGTACTGCACTGGCTCCGATTATTTCCGGTTTGATCACAGGCTTTGCAAGCTGGCGTTTTTTGTTCGTCATTTCCATGTTGCCACTGATCGCATTGCCGTTCTTTCGTAAATATTTGGACGATCAGCGTGGAGAGGATCAGAAGTTCGATTTTCTTGGTGGATTATTGCTAGGTGGAACAGTAGCCTTCTTATTACTTTCGATTTCGCAAACCAATATGATGTTTTTTCTGGTCGGTATGGTGTTATTTGCACTGTTTATATGGCGCATTAACACTGCACATGATCCATTTATCCAGCCGAAGCTGTTCCGTAACAAGCAATATTCATACGGGCTCCTTATCGCTTTTTTAGGGACGGGGATTAGCTTTGGATTGCCGTACTTGGCACCGCAGTTTCTGAACAGTCTCAATCAGCTTACGCCGGCAATAATTGGACTGGTTATGTTTCCAGCTGCTATTGCTTCGGCTCTATTGGGTAAAAGAGGGGGGCGTTTGGCGGATAGCAAAGGAAATTCGTTTCTCGTCTATACAGCTGTATCGCTTTTGTTTATCTGTTTTATCAGCTTGTCTACGTTTGTGGGTGCGTCTCCGTATCTGATTTTATTTTTGCTTATTTTCGGAAACGTAGGTCAGACCTTCATGCAAATTGCCATGTCCAACACGATTTCTCGTACCTTGTCGAAAGACCAGATTGGTGTTGGAATGGGGCTGTTATCTCTGCTGAATTTCATTGCCGGGGCGATTACGACAAGTATTTTGGGCAAAACGCTGGATAGTTCGTCGTCCTTTCATTTGAATCCTGTCGTATCTAATGTACAGGTGTTCAACTTTAGCAATATATTTACGGTGCTTGCACTGATTGCGCTTGTGACGATGGGACTTTATGCGTTGCAATTCCGAAGGGGTCCACGCCGTAATACGCCTGCTGTTGAACAAGGATAAACATTTGATGCAAACTCATGCCAAAACAAGGGTATAATATAGAAGGAAAAGTTCATCTATGGAAGGACGGAGTGTCCGGCATGACAAGAAACCTTCAATATGTACCCTATGGTTATGAGCCACCGATCGAGACGCATAAAGGGACCATGGTCTACTATGATACATTCGAGCAGATTACAGCCACAGAGCTGGAGCTTTTTGCCGAAACGGGGACTGCATTATCTTTTACAAAGCTGGTGCTGTATCCGCTACATGAAGAAACCGTCAGAAGAATGTGGAAGCAGCCGGTACGTTCGTATTACAAGCGGGTGGACGAGCTGGGAGAGTGGCAGCGTGAGCAGGCTGTGAGTGCTGTTGTGATTGAGAGCTGGGAAGGTAAGCGTAAAAAATATACGCCGATTGAAGCAGCCATCCGTTTTTTGGCGGAAAAGTATGCGACCCCACTTTTTTTGTACATGAGTCCTGAAACTGCAAATTTGTGCGCTTCCTATGCATCGTTTGGAGAATGGATTAGAAATGTCAGATTGGTGCTTTCGAGCGAACCCCAGGAACTTCATCCGAAGCTTGCACAGTACCGTAATCGCTGGAACACGGTAGAAGAAGCGACAAACCGTGACTCTAAGGTTGACAAAGCGGAGCATGAATTATAGAATAGAACTAATCGTAAAAATTACTATTGTAATTGTATACCATGTATTCCAATTAAGGAGGAAGAGAAATGCGCGTAATTGTTACCTTGGCATGCACCGAATCCGGTGATCGCAACTATACAACAACCAAGAACAAAAGAAATCATCCGGACCGTCTTGAAATGAAAAAATACTCTCCGCGTCTGAAAAAGTACACGATCCACCGTGAAACTAGATAACTCCAGTTAACGATGAAGAAATCGTGTTAAGTTTGCAAAAGCCTGCGTTATGGAACCGGCGAAAACTTGAATTAGTCTAGTGGACAGAGCGTCCAAAGTTAAAGCTTGCACCTAAGAAAATGGCTTTTTTTAAGGCTGTAGGATAGATGCCGAGCTACATGGCACGCTTTGCCTTTTGAATCGAAAGCACGTGGCTACCGAGTTCTCCTGTGCTGGTGTCAGCATTTGGGACGAGCCGGAGGACCATTCACTATATGCTTATATAACGATGAAGGCTGACGAAAGATCCGGAGCGTTCGTGCAATGGGCGATGCGATATATACGGCATCGTTTGCTTGTCGTTTACGAGCTTGAGCGCAACCGTTATGATCTGTCGTCTTTTTTTCTGGGGCATAACCGTTCCTTTTGCCAACTGATGGAGTATTGGTCAGTACGTTTGAGTTTGAAACTAAAACTATATGAAAGATTAGGTGAAACTAATGAAAAAAGATATTCATCCAACATTGAACAAAGTTATCTTTTTGGACCCTAGCTGTGGATTTACTTTTCTGAGTGCATCCACTAAATATTCGCAAGAAACAATGGAATGGGAAGATGGCAACACATACCCAGTTATCCGTGTAGATACTAGCTCCGCTTCCCACCCGTTCTTCACTGGTAAACAAAGAAACGTGGATATCGGTGGTCGTGTGGATCGCTTTAACAAAAAATATAACCTTAAGTAAGAACATTCGTGCGTTATGTTCATGGATTATGTCAATAATTCGTGGACATCGCTTTTTAAAAAACCTCCTGCAGATGCAGGAGGTTTTTTTTGCCTTAATCTAGACCTGTCATTTATAGCGAAATGAAGCACTGTTCCCATTGGTCGGTAATGGATGCTTTGTCGAGTTGCTCCCCAATGAGCGTGACATATCCCTGACTCACGGGAAGTGCAGTTGGCTGCCACTCCAAGTGATTTCCTGAAAATTGCAAAAGCATTGTACCTTCCTGAGGAAGCACGCAATAACCTTTCGCTCGAAGCAGCGAGGAGCCTAGCCCGGTCAAAAAGCGCTCCAATCGTTGTTTTTCGAGTGGCAGAGGAGAATATTGATGCAGCGTTAAGCTCTCCAAATGGGAAAACGAGTGGGTCTGGTTGGGATCGTGGCTGTGGCTATGACTTTGTGCAGAAATAACTTTGAACGGCGTACTTCTAGAGGTAATACTGGGTTGTCCAATGATTGTGGTGGGGGTTGCGACGGACAATGCGCCTGCATCAGTGGGCTGGACCTGTGCAAGTGCTGGTTGAGGTGTCTGTACAAGTTTCGCGGCAACGGATGTGGAGGCTAGAACAGGCTCTAGGAGTGGTTCAAGGTCAACCCGGCTATATTCAGTAGTCTGTAGTTTGGCCGTATCGTTGAGCTTGCGGATGCTCTTGACGACCTTCGTCACTTCACGGCTACTTGCTGCATCCGTCTTGTTCACCACAATAAAGTCTGCGGTGCGCAGCTGTCCGTGCAGGGTGCGAACCAGTTCTTTATCAGCCGTAAAGCGGCTATTGTATTCATGGAACAGCTCAGCATCCACAACACTGATGCTGTGAACCAGATAAAGCCGATCTGCCAGTTGAGGGGAGCGCAGCTCCTCCAGTACTTGTTCGGGGTTGGCTACCCCGGTGGTTTCCATGAAGATCAGATCTGGCTTCTGGCTGAGCAGGGTATGCAGAGCCCCTGCCAGCTCATTTCTTTTGCTGCAACAAATGCAGCCTTCTAGCAATCCTTCTACTGTTACGTCAGGCATTTCCTCTGAAATTATAGCGCTGTCTACATCATATTCACCCATTTCGTTCATTAAAACAGCAGCACGAAGGGGAATTTGGCGGGTATGGGCTAACAGGCGCAAAAGCAGTGTTGTTTTGCCGCTTCCAAGAAAACCACTGATTAAAATAACAGGAACTTTGTTCATCATTTTTCCTCCTTGGTGGGTTTATTGTGCTGTGTTCAAGCGATCAAAGGTAGCTACCGAGTCTGCTTGGGTATAGACATAAGGGGATTCTGGCTGCTCGACAGCGGTTATTTTTTCGGATCGAATTTCAAGTACCGGAGCGTTGCCCTTTTGTGTGGCATGCAGTGTTCCTTCAATGGTCACCCAGGTATCCTTGTCAAAGGACGGGGCTTTCTGGGATTGGACGATGATCCCGAAGGGCATGGCATCGGCAGTACAGCACATGACAAGGAATCTTCCTACTGCAAATAGGCCTTTACCCGGCAGGTTGTCGTCTTTATAGACAAAGCCAGTCACCTGTACTCTTTTTCCTTCAAAAGCTTGTTTATATAATTCAATGGCTCCAATAGTTTCGGAAAAAATCTCCGGCTTGATCTGTATGATAGGTTGCTGATATAGGCGTTTCGCCAGCTCAGCGAATTCTACATTGTACTTATCAGGCGGAACGAACAGCTTATCCAGCGTTTCCTGACTCCATTTTCCCTCTGGAGGGGGCGAAGTTGGGACAGAAGATGCAGTTGATAAACGGGAGGTGGTGGATGCTTTCGTGGTCTGTATATCTGTTTTTCGTCGGATATCCGGGTTGGGATACGTGAAGGACATGCCTTTTTTGGCGGCCATATCACTACCAAGTGCCTGATTGGGCAGCAGAGAACCGAACAGGAGCGGGATGAGCAGCATTCCATATACGAGTGTTTTTTTGAACCAGCTTTGCGGCAACGGATGCTCACAATCACATACACCCTCACCGTCTCGCTCCCCGATGATTCCGTGCCATGCCATCGCCAATGCGATGAACAAGAGGGGTACAGGACAGAGTAGGAGCAACTTTTGCATATGGGGAGCCAAGTAGTAATGAAGTGCATTCGTACGGTTTAATGAGATAATGTACACAGCCAATCCGATTATGAGTAAGGAGCGCATGCCGTATTGCCAGCGGATGCTAAAGGTTGAATTCACGTTTGTATTCACCTCCCTAATAACCATTCAGCAGCTATAGAACCCACTAGGACGAGTGAAACAATGAGCAAGCCCAAGATGGCGACAAATTTGGTGCGGAAGGTGCTGAGCAGCATGAGCGTGCCTTTGAAGTCTAGCATCGGACCGAGTACAAGAAAGGCTGCCAGCGGCCCCAGTGTAAAGGTATGCGAAAAAGCAGTGGCTACAAAGGCATCGGAGGTGGAACACAACGACAGTATGTAGGCAAAACCCATCATAAAGGCGTACGATCCGACCGTTCCTTCGCTTAACGAAAGCATTTCATCACGTGGGATGAAGGTTTGAATGCAGGCTGTTAATAATGCGCCGATAATGAGATATTTACTCATATCCAAAAACTCGTCACCAGCATGTACAAAAAAGCCCCGCCATGTGCGATTATGCCGATGGGTCTGATTGTTCTGTTTTTGCTGGTTAAAAGAGAGCAACGACCGTTTGAGCGGATGCACTCGTACAAAGGCATACACGATCATCCCGATGATCGCGGAGACGGCACAAGCCAAACCCATTCGAACGGCAGTGACCTCGGGATGGGAAGGGAAAGCCATCATCGTCGCAGCCAGTACCACGGGATTGATAATGGGCCCGCTTAAAATAAAAGTGATACCCATATAGGCAGGCATTCCCTTGAGCATTAATTGGCGAACGACAGGGATCATGCCGCATTCACAGATGGGAAACAGCATACCTAGCAAGGAGGCCAGCAGGACACCCGGTACAGGATGCGCAGGCGCTATTTTACGAATCCATGTCTCCGGTACAAGCCACTGCAAAAGGGATGAGACGAGCACACCGATAAGGAGAAACGGAACAGCTTCCAGAAAAATACCCATAAATACCGTTTTTAATGGCTGCAGCTGCCCCATATCTAACAAACGAAGCCACTGGGGAGATAGCGTGACAAGCACTGGGATGAGAAAGGCAAACGGAATCATAAAAGGCAGCATCTTCAACAGCGTACTGTTTTTCATTCCACGTCTCCTTGGGAATAAGGGTTCTTATCTAAAGCCTATGTCTGTAAGAGGACAATCATGCCCGCTGGATTATGCTTGTATCACCTCCTACATTGACAACTCAAAGAGTGGTCGTATATATTTATGTTTGTTATTAGTAATTATTACGATTAAAATCTGATAAATGATTGCAAGAAGGAAAATTTTACGGTACGATCCATATTAAATGTTGCAAAGACAAGGAGGGGTTATATGATACCGATTGTTGTTTTATCCGGTTTTTTGGGTAGCGGTAAAACCACTCTTCTTCAGCATGCGCTGGCTTACTACAAGGAGAAGGGCCTCAAGCCAGCCATTTTGATGAATGAGTTGGGTGATGTTAATCTGGACGGCAGTTTGGTAAATGGCCAAGCACCCATGAAGGAAATGCTCAGCGGTTGTATATGCTGTACTATTCGCGGGGACTTGGGCGTCGAGCTCATGAATCTTGCTGAGGAATATAAGCCGGACGTGATTATTGTAGAATGTACTGGAGTGGCTAACCCGATGGAGATTGTAGATGCAGTGACAGACGCCTCCATTTACTCTTCTATGATATTACAATCCGTTATCACGGTCATAGACGCGCGTCAATTTCTGGATTTTGTCTCGGGGAACGAGAGAAGCAAGTCGCTTCGTTTGATGCAGGATCAGCTTCGATGCGCTTCCAAACTGATTATTAACAAGACCGATTTATTGGCTGCGGGCGAGTTACAGAAAGTACAGGCCCTCGTAAAAGAGTTAAATCCATATGCTTTGACTGTGAGCACGCAACGAAGTGACGTGGACGCGGGTATTTTTTTCTCCACTCAAGGGGAGGAGCATATGGACGTTTCGCGACATAAGGAATCCACAGTTGATATTGAGAGTGAACATCCTCATTCGGAAAATCATTTGCACACGTATGACCATGATGACCATACAGATCATCAGTCTCATGATCACCATGATCACGACCATGACCACGAACATGGGGAGCATTATCATTCCTACGACCATGTAGTTGTTCACACGCATTTTTTTGGACAACCTGTGCCACGCTCCGAGTTTGAACAGTTGTTCCGCAGTTTGCCAGCTGAAATTTATCGGGCCAAAGGAATTGTGCGGTTTCTGGAATCAGAGAGTCAGATGATGTTTCAATTTGCCTATCGGGAGCTGGAAATCATTCCGATCCGCCCGCAAAAGACAGTGAACGATGTAGCGGTTGTCATGGGTGAGAATTTCTCTGCTTCCGAGATCGAGGAACAATTGAGAAAGCTGGAAGCGGCCGAGAAGCCATTGAGTAGTTCATGACTTTGAGAACGAGTCACCTTAATCCATCAAGACCTAATCCATCACAACATAATTCTCGTGCACACCTAGCTGGCAAGCCTACTTGGGGATTTACAACAATTCTGCTGCTGACTGCTGGGTTGTTGCTTTCGGTCACACTCGCGGTCATGCTGGGTCCTGTAGCTGTCGCACCGGGGACGATATGGCGAATTGCACTGTCCCATCTTCCCTGGCTGGACCAGTGGATACCCGTGACATGGACCAAGCCTGAGCAATATATCGTTTGGGAAATCCGCTTTCCACGCGTGCTGCTAGGTGTTGTCGTAGGAGCAGGGCTCGCAGTTACAGGGGCGACTATACAGGCATTAATTCGTAATTCGTTAGCGGATCCCTATATTTTAGGAGTCTCGTCTGGAGCTTCGGTAACAGCCACGTTGGTGATTGTGTTCGGAGCTTTCGGGTTTTTAGGACGACTTGCGCTGCCTTTATCTGCTTTTATAGGCTCTTTAACTGCAATGCTTATGGTGTTCGCGTTAGCCCGTGTGGCTGGGAGTATATCGACGACCCGCTTATTGCTGGCAGGGGTGGCGGTGTCTATGATGCTGTCGGCTGTGACTAGCTTTATCGTGACGATGGCCCCGAATGAAAAAGGCATTCGTGACGCGATGTATTGGATGATGGGAAGTCTGGCAGGTGCTCAATGGGACACGCTTTTCATTCCAAGCCTCATTGTAGCCGTTGGAACGGCTGTGCTCCTGACCCGATACCGGTCGTTGAATGCTTTGCTAACGGGTGAAGAGACCGCAGTAACGCTCGGTGTGAACGTGCAGGCGTTCCGCGTATTACTAGTTGTCGTAGCGTCTCTTTTAACCGGGGCAGTCGTATCGGTTAGTGGCTCGATTGGCTTTGTCGGACTTATGATTCCGCACATCGTTAGGCTGATAGTGGGATCAGATCATCGGCGAGTCCTGCCCGTCAGTCTGTTAGCGGGAGCTATTTTTGTCGTGTGGGCTGATGTATGTGCCCGGCTCGTGCTGGCTCCACAGGAGCTGCCGATTGGTATTGTGACGGCTGTGTGCGGAGGACCCTTTTTTGTGTGGCTGCTGCGTCGTAGTTCCTACTCGTTTGGAGGCGAAAAATGAATATAGAAGTCGAATGCGTGACCTTCAGTATTCACGACAAACGGCTAATCGACGGCATCTGTCTCCAGGTAAAAGCAGGGGAGCTAGTCGGATTGATCGGTCCGAATGGCAGCGGGAAATCAACGTTGCTTAAAAATATCTATCGTGTGCTAAAGCCTGACAGTGGTGTGGTTACATTGGATGGCCAGGATATGCTGCGAATGAAGTATAAAGAGACAGCCCGACAAATGGCAGTGGTGAGTCAGGATGCGCCGCAAACGTTTGATTTCTCAGTACGGGACATCGTCCTGATGGGTCGCCATCCGCATAAGAAACTGTTGGAAGCAGATACTGTCGTCGATCATGAACTGGTCGAGCAGGCGCTGGAGCGGGTAGGCATGAATGCTCAGGCAGATCAGGGCTTCGCTACCTTGTCCGGCGGCGAAAAGCAACGGGTATTGATCGCCAGAGCTTTGGCCGGGCAGGCGAAATTTCTTGTTTTGGATGAGCCGACGAATCATCTGGACATCCGGTATCAGCTGCAAATTCTGGATTTGGTCAAAACACTTCGGATAACTACGCTAGCTGCACTGCATGATTTGAATTTGGCGGCGTTTTATTGTGATCGAATGTATGTATTAAAAGATGGCAAAGTGGTAGCCTCCGGCATAACAGAGGATGTGCTTCAGCCAGACCTGCTGTGGAGTGTATTCGGGGTCGAGACAGAAATCTGCATTCATCCAAAAACCGGAAAGCCGAATATTACCTTTTTACCGGATTCTCTCAGGAGAGAGGCCATCCATGACGTTAACAGAAAAGGCGATACGATGAGGTAAGACTAACTACAAATAAAAGAGGAGACGGTACATATGAAAAAATATAGCAGGCCCGCGTTACCGCTGGTTATGCTCGCTTTGGCGATGATGCTGTTGTTATCAGCCTGTGCAGCAGAAAACACGGCTCAAACAAGCGATCCATCCGCGAACGGAGAGCAACCTGCCGCATCGCAATCGGCAACCAAGGAGACGTCGGTAGAGCTGGAAAACATGGGCGTTAAAATGGCATTTCCCGAGGCGCCCAAACGCGCGGTTACACTGAACCAGCACGCGACTGAGGTTATGCTAGCACTTGGGTTGGAATCCTCTATGGTAGGAACTGCGTATTTGGATGATCAGATTTTGCCAAAATATAAGGCTCAATATGACAAAATCCCGGTACTGGCCGAACAATATCCGTCCAAAGAGGTGTTTATGGCCGCTGCACCGGATTTTGCCTATGCGGGCTGGAAGAGTGCCTTTAATGATAAAAATTTGGGTTCCCGTGAGGAGCTAGCCAAACAAGGGGTGCTGACCTATGTACAGGAGTCCTCAAATAAGCCGGGCCCCACATTAGAAGATGTATATCAGGATATACTAAATATTGGGCGTATTTTTAGGGTTGAGGAGCGTGCAGAAAAGCTAGTAAATGAAATGCGTGAACAAGTGCAGTCCATTCAGACTCAAATTGGTGTTGTTGAACAGGCACCCAAGGTGTTTGTTTATGACAGCGGAGAAGACAAGCCCTTTACGGCTGCCAACAATTATCTAACGTCTTTGATTGAAAGTGTGAAGGCGAAAAATATTTTTGATGATATCGACAAAAGTTTTACTGAGGTAAGCTGGGAAGAGGTTGTGAACCGTAATCCTGACGTCATTGTCATTCTCGACTATGGAGATACTTCACGGGCGGATAAAGAGAAGCTGCTCCTGAGTAAGCCTGCATTAGCTGGTGTGGAAGCGATCAAAAATAAACGCTTTATAGTGCTGCCATTGTCCGCAGCGGCTGAAGGCGTGCGTGCACCAATTGCACTGAAAACCTTGGCTGCAGGCTTGTACCCGGATAAAATGAAGTAAACAAACAAAAGAGTTGCCAAAACATTGACGAACCTTGCCTAAACTGTTAAACTTGCTAATGCGTAAAGGTTACGTTTATCAAACGCTTATTTTTTTATTACCAAATCGTAATAATTACGGTAGATGGTTTAATGATCATAAACGACCTGGAGAATCTGCGCAAAGGATGATCGCTCAGATGGCTCCAGGCTTTTTAAAGGAAAAGGAGATTTGCGTCATGTTATTGGCCTCATTGGAACAGGTCACATTTGGCTACGGAGATGTTCCTAACTTGGTGGATGCCAATGTTGAAATTTTTTCGGGAGAATTTGTAGCCATTACCGGACCGAATGGTGCTTCCAAATCAACCATGCTCAAACTGTTGCTCGGCTTGCTTCAGCCTTGGAAGGGCAAGGTGTTCATGTCTAACCGTACAGGTGAAGGCAAAAAGCTCGTTGTTGGATTTGTATCTCAACAAATTGCCGCCTTCAATGGCGGATTTCCAAGTACGATTTTGGAATTTGTCCGTTCAGGAAGATATACTCATGGCTCTTGGTTACGCCGCATGCGGTCTGAGGATCATGATCTGACTGAGCAGGCGCTGCGTCAGGTAGGCATGTGGGATTTGCGTCACCGTAAAATCGGCGAATTGTCCGGTGGACAGAAGCAACGTATTTGTGTGGCAAGAGCGCTCGCTCAGGAATCGGATTTGCTCATTTTGGATGAGCCTACGACCGGAATGGATCAGGAAAGCCGCTACCACTTCTACGATCTGATGAATCAACAGGTTAAGGAATATGGAAGAACCGTGGTCATGGTGACCCATGGACTATCGGAAGTGCAACATTATCTGGATCGAATTATTGAGCTTGAGAGGAAGGAAGATGGCGGATGGAAATGCTGCACTACGACTTCATGCAGCGGGCATTTTGTGCCGGTGGGGTAATTGCACTGCTGGCCTCGGTGCTTGGAGTATACCTGATGCTACGGCGTCAGGCTCTCATGGCGGACATGCTATCGCATGTATCGCTGGCAGGGGTGGCAGCAGGTGCCTATTTAGGCATTAACCCGACGATAACCGGATTTATTGTTGCCGTAATCGGCGCGATTATCGTTGAGTACGTCCGCAGGTCTTATAAAACATATAGTGAGATATCTGTGGCTATTATTATGGTAGGTGGCCTCTCGACGGCCGTTATTTTAATGAATCTGAATCAGAGCATCAACAAAGGATTTTCCGCTTATTTGTTTGGTTCGGTAGTAGCTGTCAATCAGACAGAGCTGATGTTGATGATCGTTGTGGCTGTCATCGGAGGTATTTTCTTTTTCGTGTTTCGGCGCCCTTTGTATCAGATTACTTTTGATGAAGAAACGGCGAAGACCAATGGTCTTCCTGTCAAGTCCATCTCATTTGCATTTAGTATTTTAACAGGGATGATTGTAGCTGCTGCAATGCCGATTGTCGGTGTGCTGCTTGTCTCCTCACTCATCGTGCTCCCTGCAGCGCTGGCGATTCGAATTGCACCGAGCTTCGCGGCAGCCATCTGGATATCTATGGTCACTGCATTGATCGGCGTATTTATGGGTTTAACGGCATCGTATGAGCTCAGTACACCCCCAGGGGGGACGATTGCCATGGTGCTGTTATTATTTCTGATTGTAGGAGCCGGTATTCAAAAGCTGGTCCGCAAGCTGGGCAAGCAACAAGCTTCCCGACGGAAGAATGCGGCAGGCCAGTGAGTGTAAATACAGTGAGAATAACTAAAAAATCTATTGGATAAAGGAGTAATGAATATGAATACATGGTTCAAAAAATCATTTGTATTGTCTGCGGGACTAGCACTTATTTTATCTGGCTGCGGAGCCAAATCTGATAATACAGCTACAAATGCTTCCCAAACCGAGCCGAATGCGGCGCAAACAGCAGACAGTGGTAAGAAGCTGAATGTGGTCACCACTTTTTATCCAATGTATGAATTTACCAAGCAAGTTGCTGGAGACCATGCTAACGTAACCGCGTTGATTCCTGCTGGTGCCGAGCCGCATGACTGGGAACCAAGCGCCAAAGATATGGCACAGGTTAAGGATGCTGATGTGTTTGTTTATAACGGTATCGTCGAAGGTTGGGCAGAACAGGCTTTGAGCAGCGCGTCCAATGATAAACGTGTTGTAGTTGAAGCGAGCAAAGGATTAAACCTGATGGAAGGCACAGCTGAGGAGGAAGAAGGAGAAGAAGCACATGCAGAGGAAGGCCATGATCACGACCATGTGATGGACCCTCATGTATGGCTTGATCCAGTCTTGGCTCAAAAAGAAGTAGAGTCCATTGAAGCAGGGCTTGTGGCAGCCGATCCAACAAACAAAGCTGATTATGAGAAAAACGCTGATGCTTATATCGCCAAGCTGAAAGAGCTGGATACCGAGTTCAAAACAGGTCTGAAAGATGTAAAACGTAAAGACTTTATTACGCAGCATGCTGCTTTTGGTTATTTAGCTAAGCAATATGGTCTGACCCAAGTACCCATTGCCGGATTATCTCCAGAGCAAGAGCCTACACCGGACAAGCTGGCGGGGATTATCAAATTCGCTAAAGAAAATAATGTTAAAACGATTTTCTTCGAAACTCTTGTTGATCCGAAGGTCGCTGAGACCGTAGCTACTGAAATCGGTTCAAAAACCGATGTACTGAATCCGCTCGAAGGATTGACGGATGAAGACAAACAGAAGAACCTGGATTACCTTGGTGTGATGAAAAACAATCTGGAGGCTTTGAAAAAAGCTCTGAATGAATAAGAAATGCTAAACGAATAAGTTTATAAACTGACGTCGGAATGATACCGACGTCAGTTTTTTTATAACTATCCAAGAAGATTGTGCTTTTATGGCTAGTGCTCAAGATACAGTAGATATATAGTCCTTTGTAATTTGCTTTTCAGAAATGATTTACGTCATTGTGAAACGTTTTTTTGAAAACTAATTCTGTAGTAGCTAGTTTCAAATTTCTTTTATAATTCATTGGTAGCGTTTTTATTTTTACAGATTCTTTCTATTAATATTACCAGTTTTTTCACCGATATTGAAGTTTGGGTGTGCATATCATTTGACAACGGATTGGAGAGATTAATTTGGCAGCAGTTATAGTAGTGGATGATTCTTTGTTTATGCGTTCTGTGCTTAAAGATATTCTTTTGGATTTAGGTCACGCTGTTATTGCGGAAGCAGAAAACGGGTATGATGCTGTTTTGAAATACGCACACTTTCGTCCCGATTTAATCACCATGGATATTAATATGCCTAAGATGGACGGGCTTGAGGCTGTTAAAAAGATCATAGAACTTGATCCCCAAGCCAACATTTTGATGTGTTCTGCTTTGGGGCAGCAGGAAGCGATTATAAAAGCATTTCAGGCAGGTGCAAAAGACTTTATTGTTAAGCCATTTGAGATGGAAAGGGTCGTGAATGCAGTCACAAAATTGCTTGATAGTTAATGAATCAAGATTTTTAATACATAATTATTGAACATGTAGAAGCAGGAATTCCATGCTTATTTTCACGAATATGGAGATGAATAGGATGAGCAATCAAGTGTTGTCTCAAAAAGTATTTATAGACGAACTGATCGCTACGATCAAGAAAGGAGCGCTTGTCCCTGTAAATTATGAACAACTCGTCAGCGAACAAAGAGAAAGAATGGATGCTCTTAACAATGAACTCACCCTTCGAATTGAGGGATTAGAGACAGATTTGATCTCTGCTTCGACATATTCCATTCCTTTTGCCAATGGCGAAATTATGTTTCTTGCTCGCTATATTGTACTCATTGGGGATCATACCGAGGGATACTTTGTGTTCTATCGAGCAGAAGACTGTGAAAGCCCAGAGGAATATCAGTTTTTAACAAGCTCTTATCAACTTCCCCATTTATTACTTGAATTATCTCTGTCTTTAAAAGAACATGGTACTAATGAGCCG
Source organism: Paenibacillus sp. FSL L8-0158 (assembly GCF_038592965.1). GTDB lineage: Bacteria > Bacillota > Bacilli > Paenibacillales > Paenibacillaceae > Paenibacillus > Paenibacillus polymyxa_D. The sequence goes on from NZ_CP151949.1 coordinate 2,461,200, forward strand.
TTTGATATTCTCACTTATTGGAATGGCCCTGTCCATCCTCTGAAAGATTTGAATAAAGAAGATATTAAGCTATCCACTTATGAATTTTAATTCCCTTGAGAGAGTCAAATCCCTCAGGGGATTTTTTTACATTGATAATCAAACGCATGTTCGCATATAATACAAACAAACGTTCTGATAAGGAGTGAAGGATCATGTTGGAAAAATACGTGGGGCAGATCGTGGAAATCGTGTATTTGGATCGGAAGGGCAAGCTGTCTCATCGGCGTATCGAGGTGCATCGTGTGCAGAATGGCTTGATACGAGCCACCTGTCTACAGACAGGCCAGCCACGTGTTTTTCGATTAGATCATGTATTGGCATGGCATCCGGTAACCAGAACAGCATAGGGGGGGCTTATGATGGGGAAAAAGCTTGAAGGAAATGGCATATGGGAAAGCTCGCGCATGATTTTGCCTGAGCATCGGGAGGCATATTTAAGACTGATGAAGGAGCAAGGAAGGCGCGGCAAGCCAGCACTGGACGATCAGGAAATGCAGCAGATTGAACAGGCCATCATCGTATCCTATAACGAACGGAAGTCTATTACGCTAAAAGTGTTCAACCCGTTTGATGATGAGGAGCTTCGTGGATTGGTCACGGTGATTAATACAAGTCGGCGAGAAGTGAAGCTGTCCCGTGGGGAGGAGGATTTTAGCTGGATTAAGTTGGAGGAAATTATCGAGGCGGATATATAAAAAAGTCTGACTAAGTCGGACTTTTTTACATTTGTCCTGCCGTTTTATAATTAAGATTGTAGCTCTATGAATTCATATATAAAATAAACTGTAATTGCAAAAGGAGGAGTTCAATAATGAAAATTAGTAAAAATAATGCCGAACATTATATATGGGGAGATCAATGTGATGGTTGGCGCTTGGTGAAAAATAATGATTTGAGCATTATTCATGAGCGGATGCCCGGAAATACACATGAGGTCAGACATTATCATCATCATGCGCGCCAGTTTTTCTTTATTTTATCAGGTACAGCGGTACTTGAAGTGGATAGTGAACGAATCCAATTAGGATCTCAGGAAGGGTGTGAGGTTCCTCCTATGGTGCCTCATCAAATGTTTAATGAAACGAATCAGGATGTTGAATTTTTGGTTATTTCTCAGCCTGCGAGCAGAGGTGACCGGGTTCTGGCCGAAAAATAATATTTTGGAGCAGACATGTTCCAGCGAAGGTTGACAAGTCTTTTTTAGTACCGTATAGTGCTAAATATGATGAAAAAAAATAAAATCACGAATCGGGATGTTGTTCTGCGCATCGCCACCTCATTGTTTCTTACCCAAGGATATCATGCAACAAGTATGGATGAAATTGTGGCTGTGAGCAATGTGTCCAAAACGAACATTTACTATTATTTTAAAAGTAAAGAAGAGCTACTTTCAGCCATTCTGGATCAACTGATTCAAACGTATAATGAGATGATTTATGAAGTTGTTTCGCGTAAGGATCAGTCTGTTCAGGAACGTTTTGAAATCCTTCTTCAATTGCTGACAGAGCAAGAGACAGATTATTTGGGAGGCTGTCCCTTTATTACTCTTTATACGCAAATGCCTCAAGATAGCGCCTTGTTTCGGAATAAAATAAGCCAGTTCTTCCAAAGCCAAATCACTACCGTAGAAATATTGTTGAACGAGGGAAGGGAAAGATTAGAGATTCAGGCTGAACTTCCTGCGAGGTCGACGGCCCAATTCATCGTCTCGGCCATTGAAGGTGCGCTCTTTCTGCAGCATGCAAGCCAGGACCCGAGCATACTCGAAAATTTAAAATTTACTTTAGCACTTCTGCTAAAGTGATTTTTTTAATCTTTATTAGTACTACGAAGTACTAAAAATTAAAAAAGGCAGGTTTCGTATATGGCACATATCTTTATCACGGGCGGCACAGGATTTATCGGCATGCATACGTTACGACAACTTTCCAAGGAGGAACACACTATTACCGTCCTGGTTCGTTCGCAGCAGAAGTGGGAACAAATATGCAGGCAAATGGATTTGGAGACAGCATGGCATATCGGGAAATTAACATCGGTTATTGGCGATTTGAGTATACCTGCTCTAGGATTAAATCCTGCTGACAGGCAGCTCGTGGAGACCGCAGATGTGATAATTCATGCAGGAGGTCCGATGGATATTCTGCTGGGAGAGGAGGATGCGAGAGCAGCTTTTCTACAAGCGGCAGAAGAAATGATAACGTTGGCTACATATATTCATGCGAGCAAAGGGTTACGACATTTTATTCATTTGGTTGGGTACAAAAGCCCTTTTAATGATCATAACTGGCTTACTCCCGAGCCGGTCATCGCTCATTTGGAACAGGCACCTCCATATGAACGGATGAAATTTTTGGCTGATTTGCGTATCCGTCAAGGAGCACACAAGGAAGGATTTCCGCTTTCGGTTGTCCATTTGAGCGTTGTCATTGGTGACTCAGAGTCTGGGGATACGCCCCAAACTGGTGGGCTAGGCATTCTCGTAGGTTCTACAGCGCGCAAGCTTATGGGACTTGTCCCCGGCGGAAAATCTCATTGGCTCCCCTTGGTCCATGTAGATCATGCAGCCGAATTGATCAGTGCTCTTACGAAGGAATCACATCCTGCCAGCGAAACATACTACTTGATGGATGACAGACAGCAGAGTCCAACGATGATAGAGCTGGGAACGAATATGGCGAAGGAGCTTCGTGTACGTAAACCGCTCGGTTCGATTTCGCCAGCTTGGCTAACCAGTATACTGGGTACTCCTCTGGGCCAAAAGTTAGGTATTCCGAAGGAATCACTCGATTTTATCGTGGATGTGGACTACCCACTGGATGCAGCACGAGAGATTCAACGTAAATACGGGTTGTCACAGGCGATGAACAAAAGCGTGTTCCCATTTGTCATTACTGATCTTGATTTCAGGATTGCTCATTCCACCATAGATACAGATGGATATGTCCGCAACAGACGTGGGCCATTAGCTACACTGGAGCGAAGGGTGAAGAATGGAAATCCAACGATCGTATTAGTTCACGGTACTTTCAGCGGGGCAGATTGTTTGATACCGCTGGCAAATCAATTTCCGGAATCCTCTGTTTGCTTGGTGGATCTTCCCGGTTTTGGCCGTTCCCCATACCATCATAAGGAGGATGTACTAGAAGGCCACATTGAATCGTTAGTGCAGGCTATTCAGGCTTTGGAAACGCCAATCTGCCTTGTAGGTCATTCGTTCGGCGGACTACTAGCTGCTAAGGCATGGGAACGCGTACCTGAGCGTATCAGTAGCTTACACCTATTGCAGCCTGTATTGCATACTGCTCCGCGCAGATATCGGAGCGCACGAATTACGGAGAGTATGCTAGGCAGATTCAGCGATTCAGGCTTACGCAAGCAATTGCTTGCGCAGACTTGTTTTGAAAGTATCGACGATATCCCGCCAGCATACATCACGTATGTTCTTGAAGAAATGCGTTCCCCACGCGTAAGAAAGACGACTGCGCAAGCCCTAGCCATGCTAACGAAGTCCGATAGCTTCCGGTCGGTTCCTGAGATATCCGAAAGAATGTATAAAGAGGAGGTTTCGATTCTATGGGGTGTGAAGGATCAGATCTATAAGTTGCCCGAGCCATTTCATGCCCTGCATACGCTGAATATTCCGGCAGCTCATCATTTTCCGATCTCGCAACCGGAACGAACAGCGCAATATCTAAAGCAGCACATAGGACAGAATAACGTTAGTGTATAAAAATAAAACCAGCCTAGCACATGTAAATCAAGTGCCGACTGGTTTTTTATCAATAAATGTCCTTAGCATCTGCTGGGAGAGCTTTTACGTGATGGAGATAGTACGTAACACGTTGATCGTCCAGAGTCGGATATTCGTAATCATAATAGTTCGCTACTTCCAAGGCAACTTTTCTAAATAAATTTCCCATGATCAAAAGAGACTGCCACGTATGTTCATAATCTGCATCCGCAAACGTTTGGATATAGAGTGTCCAAAGATCAGGTTCAAGGTGGTTCTCGAAATATTTTCCCTGTTTACCCGGATCTGCAGCGAAGTCTGTTCGTATACCAATATGCCATTCCAGCATCAAGTGAAGCGCATCTCTCACAGGCCGGTCCAGCATAAATTTGGCATAGGGTAGCTCCTGTCGCCATAACCCTTTAGCCACATAAGTACTGACCCACCAAAACTCGTTGCAGGAATTCGCATAGACTTGGGCAGTTGGAGGTATCGTCTTATAATCTTGAAGACTTGGCGGTGGGAAAGGCTCCACAAGCCCGTCTTTATCCAGCAGCAGTACACTTAAGCTGTCTCGGGTCCAATTGGCAATGTTATTCGCAGGGTAGAGTGTAAGATCTATGCGATTGCCGTCCGTAAATAACATGAGAAAAGCAAAGCGATCGCGGGGCATCGGGATAGGTTCCATATGCTCATCGGGCGTCTGCATAATGATCAATTCACCAAAATGGTTGATCCAGCGACGTTCCTGAATAAAGCTGTCCATGGAGGATACGAGAAAGACGATATCATAATCCTGAAAAATGTCCCGTGGAGCATGTGGATTGGCGCGTGAACCATTCAGAATCACGGCACGTACCCGCTCGTCCTCTTGAGCAAAATGGAGAATGGTATGAAGCATTTCATGTTCACTTCTCATAATGTTGTCTCCATAAGCGGAAGGATCATCAAGGAAAACAACCTCCTGTAAGTTCTTTTATCTGGAAAAAGTCTCCTATCCTTACAATAGCCTATAGACAGAAGCCATTCAACAGTGCAGCCGAGGCCATCTTTATTACCAAAAGTACACTTGACCGAATTGTATGTGTTATCCATAATGAAGCGGAGGCATCAAGTACAGACCATCTTAGAGCCTAATCCTCTAATACGTTTAAAGGAGTGATGATGTTTGAATACGAACAAACAAATCAAAAAGCTTATGAGAGGTTTATGTATTTAGATGAATAAGAAAGAATCTCTCATAGGCTTATGGGAGGCAAATCGGACAAATGTGTGCTCATCACATGATTCAAGGAATGGAACTCGCGGAATCTTATTTTTATAAGGCATTCGGTCTTTTTAATACAATGAAGCATCACATATCGATTCAAGGTGTCATTAGCGGCACCATACCGGGTAGAATTTTTTTATCTAATAATGGGGATACCGCTGTATTGAGCAACCCCCAAGGCATTTTTCTGGGAGGAAGTCCGGACAATAAAGCCTTTTTAAAAGAAATCAACATGTTGCTTCAAGAAATCCTATTACCTCAACTGGCATCTAAAGGAAAATTAGACTACGTGCTATATTACCCGACAGATGAGAAGTGGGAAGCTGCTCTTGAAACCGTGATGAAGGATGTGCAGCCTATGAAGAGTGGCCGAATGACGTTTACTCAGCATTTGGACAGTGTAGCTAGCCCGCTTGGGGAGGATATCGTAGCAATAGATCGTGAACTATTAAAGCAGCGGCATCTGGCGGGTCTTGAGGATATCATTCATGAGATCCTGGACGGTTGGCCCTCTCAGGCTGCTTATGAAAAAAATGGATTTGGATGCGCTGCCATTCAACATACGGAGGAAGGCCCGGCCATTGTCAGCTGGTGCTTGACCGATTGGGTCGTGGGTCAAGAGTGTGAGTTAGGCATTCAAACTGTTGCGAGCTATCAGAAAAAAGGGTGGGCCCGAAAGGTAGCTCTCGGTGCGCTTTCTCTGGCCAAACAACGGGGGATCGCCAGCGTCGGCTGGCAGTGCTGGTCCGATAATATAGCTTCTCAAAGAACAGCCTTATCTGTAGGCTTTACATTGCTTGCGGATTTTCCGGTTCTGTTTGGATGGAATCTTCCCTTAAACAATCTTCTGGTGAACGGGAACTATTATATGCATGGCAATATAAAATATGGTGTAGCACCTGATTATGCCCGCTCGGCCTGGAGTTACGCACAAGCACTTGATCAAGGCTGGGATTGGAGTGGAGATGCGGGGCTATATTGGAATGCCGCCTGCATGTTTTATTTGACGGGTGAACAAAAACGCGCACGACATTATTATCAGAAGGCAATCGAGAAGGGATGGATCGACATCCATCAGCCACATTATCATGATTTTATTTATAAGGAAGCAAACAGCGAGCAGATTGCTCGTACTCTTGCTGAATCGATTGAATAAAAGGATAGAATGCAATAGAGGAAGGCCGCCATATCTGGTGGCCTATTTGAATAGTTTACGAATGGGCTCTACATCATAATCACTCGTAATTTTATAGGAAGTAACTTTATTTTTCGTTTTGGTTTCATCATATATTTCTATATAGTTTTGGTCATACAGTGTTATGCCAAATATGTCCCTTTCGTTTTCGTGATCTACGAAAATACTGAGCATGTATGCGGAATTAAGACCTTTATCTAATACACTGGATTTTCTTAATTTCATTTCAGCGAGAGCATTGAGGATACTTTGAATTTCATTCTTGTCTTTTACCAATTGGTCTGTATAGTCTGGCGATTTGCTAATGAGAATAGTATTAATCTTGGCTGTATCCATGCGATCCAAAATGACTTTTCTAAAAGAAGTATCCAGATTTACGATATAAATCATTCCGATTATAACTGATCAGAATGATTGCAGACTTAACGATGTAACGATTACATCTTCTCATAGGCTATATCTCTCCATAGTTGTAGAGGTGATGAGCTTCAAGACTTGGTACCGACCGCAAGCATATGCGGGCTCATACCGATTACAGATTCCTGTTCTTCAACCTGCCGTGATATATCCAGCAAACGGCTGCGATGGGAAGGAAACGCCCACTTTTCCTCAAATCCGGGTGCAATCCAGACGGGACCTTCCACGCCCAGTACACGAGGCTTCGGCAATCCAGCCGCCTTCCAGTCTGCGCGCAAAGCATCTGGTGTATGGAAGTAGGAGCGTGTGAGAAAAGAGGGATAAGCAGCAGGGCGCACATGCTGACCATCTGCCAGCTCCTGTCTGACCATATCCATGAACTCATCTTCCTCCACAATGGTATTGCGCTCGCCGTACACCGATAGTCCCCACAGTAACGAGCCAAACCTGGAAATAGCTGAAGTAATCAGCGTTCCGCCCTTCTTTAAGACACGCGCCGCTTCTTGCAGTGCTTTTACTCGTTCTTTCTGTTCCGTTAAATGATACAAAGGTCCCATTAATAGCACGATGTCCGCGCTTTCATCTTTACGATCAAGATTTCTGGCATCTGCGGTTTCCAGCTTGCTGATGATAGGGTTATTCAGTTGCTGCTGACGAGCGAATTCAATGGCTTGAGAAGAAAGATCAAATAGATGAACTTCATATCCCAGTTCTGCCAGCCACGAAGAGTAGACCCCTACACCGCCGCCAATATCATAAATAACATGAGTAGACTTGTTGAGATAACGGGAAATGATTTCTTTTGATCTTTCCAGCTCTATTTTTCCGATACCTCGCTCTAACCTGCCTATTTCTGCACCGCCATCATAATAAGCCAGAATTTCATGCGTATCTTTTTCGAGCATAGCGCACCTCATCTCAAGTGATTGGAATAATATAACATTAACACTTGTATCATGAACAAGTCTACCGTGATTGGGATAAAGAGACCATCGGAAGCATTGGGAAAGAAAAAAGCTGTTCCCCAGTAGCTAAACCTACTTTTTGGGAACAGCCCTATTTAAATGATGTTTGTTTCCAGCATGCCTTCGAGATCTTCTTTGGTAAGATGGTAGTGTGCGTTACAAAAGTGGCAATGAGCTTCAGCCTGTCCATCGGTATGAATCATATCTTCTATTTCCTTATTCCCTAAGCTGATAATGGCATGGGTAACTCTTTCTTCTGAGCAGGGATAATGAAATTGTACAGGCATGGTTTCCAGTATGTTCAGGTTACTTTCTCCCAAAATCTGACCCAGAATCTGCTCTGGTGTAAGACCTTCCATGACCATTGCGGAAATGCTTGGAATGCTCTCAATGCGTCTCTCGATAAAACTGATAACCTCTTCCTGCGTATCTGGCATCAGCTGAATAATGAAACCTCCAGCCGCCTGAATAGAGTTATCCGGGTTAACAATAACTCCCACTCCTACAGAAGAGGGAATTTGTTCGGATTGGACGAGATAAGATGTGAAATCCTCGCCCAGTTCACCCGATATGAGAGGGACTTGTCCAACAAACGGGTGTTTTAAGCCGATATCTTTAGATACAATTAGCGCTCCATCTGTTCCGACAGCTCTGGCGACATCTAATTTCCCTATCTGATTAAGCTCAAAATGGGTTTGTGGATTTTTTACATAACCTCTAACTTCACCTTTGGAGTTGGTATCGACAAGAATAGTGCCGATAGGTCCGCCACCGTTGATCCTGATCGTTAGTTTATCCTCATCTTTAAGCATGGCTCCCAGCATGACGCCGACCGTCATAGAACGTCCCAATGCAGCCGATGCTGTGGGCCAGGTATAATGACGCCGTTGAGCTTCACTTACCGTTTCCGTTGTTCTCACGGCATAAGCCCGTACCTGGTTATTGTAGGCAAGAGCTTTTACTAAATAATCGTTCATGTTTATATTCCTTTCTGTTAATTAGAGTTCTTTACAAGACCATTTTTTCCTGAATCCAGTTCCCCAAAGAAGTAATTTTGTCATCATATCCTTCTTTAAAAAAGTCAGCGGATAGTGACGCGATGGTTTCTCTTTTCAGAACGGCCTTCCAGGAGGCTTCGGCTTCTTCCATCAAATTTGCCAGTAAACAACACTGATCGTCTTTCTTTAATTCAAGCATTTCGTTGTATATGCCACTGGAAGAATAAAGGGTTTGTTGTCCCTCAATCGCTAGATAAATATCAAATACCCGTATATCCTCAGGTTTTTTCTTTAATTTGAACCCGCCCTTGACACCAGGCACAGAAGTAATCAAATCGGAGCTAACCAATTTTCGTAACAGTTTATGAAAATAAGTAGGTGAAGCACCTAACTGCTGGCTAATGGCCTCCCCAGGTAAAACGGCTTTGTCCGGCAGCATCGTGAGTAGAAGAAGAGCGTAGACAGATTGTTCGACACCTGTTTTCATATGCACTAGCAATCACCTCAATATTTATAACCAGGCTAACGTGGATAACCATTATCCACATATATTGCATAATAGATGAGCTTTTCATAAAAGTAAACTGATTTTTGATAAAAACTAAAAATTTAAATCATTTGCAATTCATAACGGGACACATTATCATAATTGACGTATCAATTGATGGGTCAAAGAATTAAGGCGTTGAGGGAAATACGTAAAATAATATTTTGACAGGGGGTTTATATATAATGACTACGCGGAACGTTGCACTATCTATATTAGATCTTGCACCTGTCATTGAAGGCGGCACTCCTGCCGATTCCTTCCGCGACACGGTGGATCTTGCCCAGATGCAGAACAATGGGGGTACCATCGGTACTGGCTAACGGAGCATCATAACATGCAGGCAGTTGCTAGTGCGGCTACGTCCCTGATCATCGGGCATGTAGCTGCACATACAAACAAGATTCGGGTCGGTTCAGGCGGTATTATGCTGGCTAACCATGCTCCACTCATGATTGCGGAGCAGTTTGGAACGTTAGAGTCGCTCTATCCGGGTCGAATTGATCTGGGACTTGGCCGTGCTCCAGGCACGGATCAACCCGCGATGAGGGCACTGCGGCGAGGGCTTCACAGTACTGGGGAAGATTTCCCCGAGCAATTGAATGAGCTGCGTTCTTACCTGAATCCAGCGCTAAACGGAGCTGTTCCGGGAGTAAGAGCGATTCCTGGGGAAGGACTGAACATTCCCATCTGGTTACTGGGATCAAGCGGATTCAGCGCACAGCTGGCAGGTCAGCTTGGGTTGCCGTTCGCGTTCGCCAGCCACTTTGCCCCGGCTCATTTGCTACAGGCTTTAGAGTTGTATCATCGCAATTTTCGGCCATCCAAAGCACTGGATAAGCCCTATGTGATGGTCGGTGTTAATGTGCTTGTTGCAGATTCTGATGAGGAAGCGAAATGGCTCTTTACATCACAAGAACAACAGTTTCTAAATGTGCTGCGCGGGTATAGCGGAGGACTGAAGCCACCAGTTGAGGACATGGAGAAACTCTGGAGTGAGCAGGAAAAGGAGGCGGTTCGTGGTAATATGCTGGGGTATTCAGCCATCGGCAGTCCTGACACCGTCAAGCAAAAGATGGATTGGATACTAGAGCCAATGAGCTGATTACAACCTCTCAGGTATATGATCATCAAGCGCGCCTGCGCTCGTATGAGCTGCTAGCCAAAGTAATGCGAACAGACGAGTAGTTGGTCAAACCATAAGGCCGTGCTGGAAAAGGTTCTCATAACCTGATCCTGACATGGCTTTATTATATTTTAAAGCTTATATTTACGAATCAAATAGGTTGGGGTGCACCCTCCACGCGTGACAGTAGCTGTTGATCAGATAACTGCCGTAGGGTGAAAAGGCTTTGTTAGGGGGATCGCTTTTCGGGAGCTTGTTCAAACCCAACGTATACTGTACGCAGAGACGCTACTTAGCTACGATCAGAATGATTAAAGCCTGGTGCAATCCGACAATTCAGCATTATGATTTATCATCTCTCACATATTCGCTTAACGAAAAGCTTGTCTTCCACGACTTGAACCTCACAAATATAAGGTGCATATATTATCAAGCAAGTTGGTCCATAAGCTTTGAGTTTGAAAGGGGAAGAGCACGTGATAATCCATGTTTATGCTTTATGCTGGAATGAAGAAAAAATGCTCCCGTTTTTTTTTAAGCACTATGATAATATAGCGGATCAATACTATATTTTCGATAACGGCTCAACTGATAATTCTATATCCATGTTAAAGGAAAATCCCAAAGTTGTTATAGATAGATTCGAAATAGAAGGTAATTCTCTCGTGAAATCAGCACAAGATAAATTCAATCAATTTTGGAAAGGAAGCAGAGGAAAGGCAGACTGGGTTATTGTCTGTGACGCTGATGAACATTTCTATCATCCTAACCTTAGAACATATCTGCAAGAATGCACCTCTAAAGGGATAACGTTGATTGTCCCTGATGGTTATGAGATGGTTTCTGATTTTTTTCCGAGTAGCGATCAACCATTACATGAGACGGTAAGAAATGGTGTAAGAAGTCAAACGTACGATAAGCCTCAAATATTTAATCCAAATACGATACAAGAAATAAATTTCAGTCCTGGCAGGCATACTGCTTCACCTATAGGGGACGTCAAAAAGCCATCTAACAATGATGTTTTATTGCTACATTATAAATACTTGGGACTTGACTATATAAATTCACGTTTCCCGGCTTTAAAACAAGGGCTGCGAGAAGGGGACACAGCAAATAGATGGGGATTTCATTATTTATGGGATGAAAAACAAAGGTTGGAACAATTCGAGGAATTAAAAAATAAATCTGTTAGAGTGTTGTAGATTTACAAGGATAAAGGCACCTTTTTTCTCAGGGGGGCCTTTATCCTTTTTATGATTGGAAATGAATTGAAGAATCAGCTTACTTAGTGCTCGGACACTACCTTTTAATATCCCCGGAATTTAAAAAGGCTTGAATAAGTAGATATCTATTTTATTTTTAATAGGCAACCAAACAATCAAATGAAACTAATTACTAATATGATAATGGAACTACAGTAATCCTATTCTGTTCTATATAGATTGAACTGCAAAATAAATATAGTGTATTTAAACTCAAATATAAATTTTTAAAGTTCGATATATATATAGTATTTTTATATGATATGGATTTGTAGTTAATAAATAGGAAAGGGGAGACCAACTAAATGGCTGTATTATCAACTGGACCTATTGAGAATAGTCCTGTTAGTGGGATCAGGCCTATCCAGCAGGTTACTGTTAAAATAATTAACCGCGATTTAGTCAATTCTTCAATTATTTTAATTCAGGGATACTTTTTAAATGGTTTACGAACATTGAATGCACTAGAACAAATAGCTTTAGCCCCCAATGCAGTTGTTACGAGAAATTATCTAGCGAACTTCGACGCATATGAATTCGTTTTTACCACAAGCGGTTTGGCAGAAGAAAGTACTGATATTTCTGTTTGGGGAAAAAACGGGAGTGGTACAATCATTGGTGCTCAGCGTATTGTTGCGGATGAGCAGTTAGAGTCTTAAAACTCAACAAATGCACAGAGGTAAAGCCACAATCATATCACATGTTTTAGAAATAAAATAGAGGGAACATGATCTTGAGAAAGACCTCATTGTTTACAAGAAAAGCTTGCTTTTACTAGAAAGGAGGGAATATCTAAATGGCAGTATTATCTACTGGACCCATTGCAAACGATCCTGTTCTAGGAGTCAGACCCACCCAACTGGTCACAGTAAAAATAGATAACCGAGATTCTGTAAATTCTTCTACTGTTTTGATCGAGGGTTTTATTTTAAACGGCAGTAGAACAGTATATGTACAACAACTAGTTGTAGTGGGACCAAATGCGGTTATAACTAGGAATTTCTTTGCAAATTTAGACGCATTTGAATTCGTGTTTACCACAAGCGGACCAGCAGTGAATGAAACTCAAATTTCTGTTTGGGGTAAAGATGCATTGGGGCAATTAGTACCTGCGCATCGGTTAGTATCTGATGAACTTTTAGGAACCGATCAAGGCGTCCAAGGACCTCAGGGTGTTCAGGGAGCCCAAGGCGACCAAGGACCTCAGGGTGTTCAAGGCGTTCAAGGTGATCAAGGACCTCAGGGTGTTCAAGGCGTCCAAGGTGACCAAGGACCTCAGGGTGTTCAAGGAGCCCAAGGCGACCAAGGACCTCAGGGTGTTCAGGGAGCCCAAGGCGACCAAGGACCTCAGGGTGTTCAGGGCGTCCAAGGTGACCAAGGACCTCAGGGTGTTCAGGGCGTCCAAGGCGATCAAGGACCTCAAGGAGTTCAAGGAGCCCAAGGCGACCAAGGACCTCAGGGTGTTCAAGGAGCCCAAGGCGACCAAGGACCTCAGGGTGTTCAAGGCGTCCAAGGCGTCCAAGGTGACCAAGGACCTCAAGGAGTTCAGGGCGTACAAGGCGACCAAGGACCTCAAGGAGTTCAAGGCGTACAAGGTGACCAAGGACCTCAGGGTGTTCAGGGCGTCCAAGGTGACCAAGGACCTCAGGGTGTTCAAGGAGCCCAAGGCGACCAAGGACCTCAGGGAGTTCAAGGCGACCAAGGACCTCAGGGAGTTCAAGGTGACCAAGGACCTCAGGGCGTACAAGGCGATCAAGGACCTCAAGGTGTCCAAGGCGATCAAGGACCTCAGGGCGTTCAAGGTGATCAAGGACCTCAAGGAGTCCAAGGCGATCAAGGACCTCAGGGCGTTCAAGGCGTCCAAGGCGACCAAGGACCTCAAGGAGTTCAAGGTGACCAAGGCCCTCAAGGCGTCCAAGGCGACCAAGGACCTCAAGGTGTTCAAGGAGCCCAAGGTGACCAAGGACCTCAAGGAGTTCAAGGCGTGCAAGGTGACCAAGGACCTCAGGGCGTACAAGGCGACCAAGGACCTCAAGGAGTCCAAGGTGACCAAGGACCTCAGGGTGTTCAAGGAGTTCAAGGCGACCAAGGACCTCAGGGCGTTCAAGGTGACCAAGGACCTCAAGGAGTCCAAGGTGACCAAGGACCTCAGGGTGTTCAAGGAGTTCAAGGCGACCAAGGGCCTCAGGGCGTCCAAGGCGACCAAGGACCTCAGGGCGTCCAAGGTGACCAAGGACCTCAGGGAGTTCAAGGCGATCAAGGTGACCAAGGACCTCAAGGAGTTCAAGGCGTGCAAGGCGACCAAGGACCTCAGGGTGTTCAGGGCGTTCAAGGCGACCAAGGACCTCAAGGAGTTCAAGGCGTACAAGGTGACCAAGGACCTCAGGGTGTTCAGGGCGTCCAAGGTGACCAAGGACCTCAGGGTGTTCAAGGAGCCCAAGGCGACCAAGGACCTCAGGGAGTTCAAGGCGACCAAGGACCTCAGGGAGTTCAAGGTGACCAAGGACCTCAGGGCGTACAAGGCGATCAAGGACCTCAAGGTGTCCAAGGCGATCAAGGACCTCAGGGCGTTCAAGGTGATCAAGGACCTCAAGGAGTCCAAGGCGATCAAGGACCTCAGGGCGTTCAAGGCGTCCAAGGACCTCAGGGAGTTCAAGGTGACCAAGGACCTCAGGGCGTACAAGGCGATCAAGGACCTCAAGGTGTCCAAGGCGACCAAGGACCTCAGGGCGTTCAAGGTGATCAAGGACCTCAAGGAGTCCAAGGCGATCAAGGACCTCAGGGCGTTCAAGGCGTCCAAGGCGACCAAGGACCTCAAGGAGTTCAAGGTGACCAAGGCCCTCAAGGCGTCCAAGGCGACCAAGGACCTCAAGGTGTTCAAGGAGCCCAAGGTGACCAAGGACCTCAAGGAGTTCAAGGCGTGCAAGGTGACCAAGGACCTCAGGGCGTACAAGGCGACCAAGGACCTCAAGGAGTCCAAGGTGACCAAGGACCTCAGGGTGTTCAAGGAGTTCAAGGCGACCAAGGACCTCAGGGCGTTCAAGGTGACCAAGGACCTCAAGGAGTCCAAGGTGACCAAGGACCTCAGGGTGTTCAAGGAGTTCAAGGCGACCAAGGGCCTCAGGGCGTCCAAGGCGACCAAGGACCTCAGGGCGTCCAAGGTGACCAAGGACCTCAGGGAGTTCAAGGCGATCAAGGACCTCAAGGAGTCCAAGGCGATCAAGGACCTCAAGGAGTTCAAGGCGACCAAGGACCTCAAGGAGTTCAAGGCGACCAAGGACCTCAGGGCGTACAAGGCGACCAAGGAGTTCAAGGCGTGCAAGGCGACCAAGGACCTCAAGGAGTCCAAGGCGATCAAGGACCTCAAGGAGTTCAAGGCGACCAAGGACCTCAAGGAGTTCAAGGCGACCAAGGACCTCAAGGAGTTCAAGGCGACCAAGGACCTCAAGGAGTTCAAGGCGACCAAGGACCTCAAGGAGTCCAAGGTGACCAAGGACCTCAAGGAGTTCAAGGCGACCAAGGACCTCAAGGAGTCCAAGGCGATCAAGGACCTCAGGGTGTTCAGGGCGACCAAGGACCTCAAGGAGTTCAAGGACCGCAAGGCGACCAAGGCCCTCAGGGAGTTCAAGGCGTCCAAGGCGAACAAGGACCTCAAGGAGTTCAAGGACCGCAAGGCGACCAAGGCCCTCAGGGAGTTCAAGGCGTCCAAGGCGAACAAGGACCTCAAGGAGTCCAAGGACCGCAAGGTGACCAAGGACCTCAGGGCGTTCAAGGACCACAAGGTGCTCAAGGCCCTCTAGGTCCACAAGGTGTTCAAGGCCCTCTAGGTGCTCAAGGCCCTCTAGGTCCACAAGGTGCTGGAGGCCCTCAAGGAGTTCAAGGACCACAAGGTGACCAAGGACCTGAAGGACCACAAGGCGACCAAGGACCTCAAGGTGACCAAGGACCTCAGGGTGTTCAAGGACCGCAAGGCGACCAAGGCCCTCAGGGAGTTCAAGGCGTCCAAGGCGACCAAGGCCCTCAAGGAGTTCAAGGCGTGCAAGGCGACCAAGGACCTCAGGGTGTTCAAGGACCGCAAGGTGACCAAGGACCAGCTTAAGGTCAAGGTATATTTAGAGGACTCAAAAGTTATTTATAACTTTTGGGTTCTTTTTTTGTCTTAAGTTCATGTTTGCAGTTCTGCTGTAACGAAAAAAAACCTTTGTCGAAGTCTCATGGAAATGATTCAGAGAGACTTCGGCAAAGGTATTGGAAAATAATTGTTGGCTAATATTCTAATCAGCCTTGTTGTAATTTAGGGCAACACAACCACTTTCTCTTTGCAGGACGCAACAAATTTTCCATATTGAATACAAGTTTCTAATGAATCATTTGGCTCCATAGGCCACCATCGTATGGCTCCCCTGGGAGCTTTGGAGGCATAGGTTTCGATTTCTGATGGAATTCGACCTACAACCACAATTTCAATCTCCCTAAAGTTGTTTTCAATGCCCTTTTGGAGTGTCTTAATTAATTGGGTATGCTCTATTTCAGGGCAGGGATGGGGGATAGGGAACAATATCGAGAATCTTGAAGTATCTTCTTGAATAACATGAGCAGATTTCCGGGCGGGATCATCCGTAGAAGTCTCCCAAATACGACGATAAGGCAATAGCTCTGGTAAATCGAGCTCTTTCAATCTCATTTGGATCCTTTGAAAATAGCATCTATATAGTTCCCTTACAAGAACCTGAATCTGCTTATTTCTGAGAAATGTAGTGTTATTTCCATGTTCGTTACGATATTGGATATATATCAAATCGGGGATGTTTACAAATTTAGTACAAAGAAACGTCCGGACCAGCATATCGTAATCATCTGCTACCAGTAGTTCATTGCGATGGCCTCCGATCAGATGGTAACAGTCCCTCGTCCACGCACGGGGATGATTGGGTAAACCGACCAAATGTCGAATGGTTTTGCCATTAATGGTCGTATGTTTTTGTACATTTTGCCATCTGTTCATTTCATGCAGCCAGACTCGATAATGAACACTGTAGCCAAAGCCACAATCCCAGCCATACCAATGTGCATGATTGCTCCCTGCATACACTTCAGCACAATCCCCATAAACAAAGCCACAGTCAGGGTTTTGTTGAAATGCTTTGACGATTTTCTCCAGGCAGTCAGGAGTTAGCTCATCATCATGATCGACTTCTACCAAAATTTCCCCTGTACATAGACCTGCTGCAAACCTTTTGATAGCCCCTATATAACCATTGCGGGAATCCTGGCGATATCTCCGCACACGGTGATCCTCTAAAGGGAGTAAATACTCCTTGTACGTTTCATCTTCATCACCGGAATCATCCACGATTACCCATTCCCAGTTCTTGTAGGTCTGCTTCAATAAAGATTGATAAGGTCGTTGAATTTTTTCCTTTGATCTGTAGCTGGCAGTAAAGACGGATATTAAAGGTGTGTTTGAAGAAAAATGTGTTGGAGGAATCGTTCTATTCTCCGGCAGAGGATCTGTTGCCTTAAGCCAGCAGAAAAATAAATGCATAGGTTGAATTTCGTTTGGTGATTGGAAGTGCAACCAGCGTTTTTTTTCGTGACCAGGCAACGCTTTTAGTGCTGAAAATTCTCCCCACTCTTCTCCGATCGAGACGTAAACCCGAGGCTTTTGGAGGCTATTGTCTATAAGTGGTTGCTCAGCCTCATACAAGTTTATTGTAATGTGACTTTCTTCCAATCTATCTATCAATTCTTTTACATGATCCTTTAAAACCTTCTTCGATACAAATAAATGAGTTGTCAGTAGCGGAGTGAAATTCAATGACATGATCATTCCCCTTTACCAGTTTCGAACACCAACGAGAGGGAGGTGCCGTTCAGACGTAAGTTATTATTTTTATTGAAACAACCATTTTCCTGGCATCATTTTATTTCCCAGTAGTATATATGTATGTGTATGTGTTCGGGGATGTGAGGAAAATGCCAGCCCATATGAACATAGCGAATAAACCGTTTGAAACCTCCGACGTAAACACCTAAGCATAAAAGAAAGGTGGAGTAAGTGTGGAATGCCCATTAGTAAGTGTAGTTATACCTGCATATAACCGGCCGCATACACTAAAAATCGCCATCGACAGTGTATTGGAACAAACTTACCCGAACATCGAAATTATTATCTGTGATGACAGTACAACGAATGAAGTACAAGAAATGATTGATTCTTATTTAGATTCTTTTCCCCAAATTAAATATTATAAAAATGATAAAAATCTTTTTCTTGGAAATTGGCATAAATGTTTTGATTTGGCATCAGGTGAATATATCAATTACTTGATGGATGACGACATGTTTCATAAAGAAAAAATAGCAAGGATGCTCTATTTTTTTGAAAATTTCGAAAACATCACACTGGTTACCTCGTATCGGCAAACCATGAATGAATCAGGGGCTATTCTCCCACCGCTCTATGCAACGGAAAAGTTATACGAAGAAACAAGGATAATGGACGGAAGAATGTTGGCAAACGTTGCATTAACTCGTTGTTTAAATGTGATTGGTGAACCTACAACAGTGTTTTTCAAAAAAACAGATCTTATCGAACGGTTTGGAGTTTATAAAGGAAAACAGTATTCTCTTCTTAATGATTTAGCTTCCTGGTTGAACTTACTATCCAAAGGAAAAGCAGTTTATATTCCTGAAGCGCTAAGCTATTTTCGAATACATCCCAATCAAAATAATCAAACGCTTGGTCAAAATGCATTCACGGAATGGTTAGATATTATGATTGCCTCAAGAGATGATGGATTTCTTGATACTAACGATTTGTTTAAAACTGCACTTCATTCTTATCATGAACGTATAAAAGGCCGTCCACAATTTGTTGCAGATATCAAGCGAATTGAAATGATATTAAAAACATTGGAATCCTAAACTTGCTCATCCCATGTGCAAAGGAGGCTGGCTTATGTTTGAAATTCCCTTCTTACGACCTAGTTTAGTAAAAAAGGAACGATTTATTGCCAATTTCGAGAAAATAGAAGAGACGCGGATTTACTCCAATTATGGCCCCTTAAATAACCTGTTTGAAGAGCGAGTCATTGCGCAAATGTTTGATGGAATCGGTTCGGCTGTGACCGTTAGTAACGCTACCATCGGCTTGATTTTGGCGATCGCTCACAGCAAGCGACCACAGGGCAAATATGCAGTTATGCCAAGTTTTACTTTTGCTGCCACCCCACTTGCTGCTGAGTGGTGCGGGTTAGAACCTTACTTCCTTGACATTGAACCGGAGAATTGGCAAATGAACAGGGAGCAGTTAGAGCAGACAGTCAAGCTGCTGGGAGATGAGATTGCGGTAATCGTTCCTTATGCCACTTTTGGCACAGCCATTGATTTATCCGTATACAATAAGCTGCAGGAGCAGGGAATTCCGGTAGTCATTGATGCTGCTGCCAGTTTTGGAACTATGACTTCGGAGGAAGAAAACGCGCATTTTGGCAAAGGTTTCGGAGGAGCCGTCGTATATAGCTTTCATGCCACCAAATCCTTCGGTATTGGAGAGGGTGGCCTAGTATATAGTATGGATCAGGATCTCATCAAGCGGATTCGTCAGGCAGGAAATTTTGGTTTCTCCAGCAGCAGGGAGTCTGTCATCCAAGGTCTAAACAGTAAAATATCTGAGTATACCGCTGCTATCGCTTTAGCCACTCTTGATCATTTCAAGACTGTACGGGAGAATAGAAGGACTATCTACGAATATTATCTTCAAGAACTGCTCCAAGCAGACTTATTAGAACGAGGATGGTCTATACAAAAAACGCAAGGATCGGTTGTTCATCAATTTATCCCTATTCTTAGTCCAGATTCACACACGAATCAAGAGGTCGTTAAGTTATTAGCCTCTAATTCAATAGAAGCCAGAACCTATTTTTCTCCGGCGTGCCATCAGCAAAAACAATTCCAAAGTTATCTCCATTCTACTCTTCATGTTACCGAGCATATTGCCAAACATATTGTCAGCCTGCCCTTGTGGGAGGAGCTGGACGAGATGATCGTTCGAAGAATTGTGAACGTTCTAGGGAACTTGGGAAGAAAGGCGAGCGGATGAGAAAAATCGTTATCTGGGGATCGGGCGGACATGCGAGGGAAGTCAACTGGTTATGTGAAGAGCTGGGAGTTCATGTGACAGGTTTTTTAGACGAACGGCCTGAGACAAAAGGGCAGATCGTAAATGGCGTTCCTGTACTGGGAACGTTAAATGACATTGAAGCATTAAAATATGAGGTGGAGCTGATATGTGCGGGGGTGGGTGACCCGGCATTAAAGAAGCGATTCGTTCATCATACAATTCAAGCGGGATTTCGTATCGCAGCTCCGCTAATACATCCCCGTGTTCGCTTGTCTCGAAGAAACACCATTGGAGAAGGAAGCATGATCTTTGAAGGGGCTATCCTGACGGACAATATTAAAATCGGACAGCATGTAATTATCAATCGGAGTGTTAACGTGAGTCATGATGCGGTTATTGGCGATTATGTAACCATAGCCCCCGGCGTGAATCTGGCAGGTAACGTAACCATAGATGAAGGAGCCTATATCGGGGTCGGCGCCTCGGTACGAGAGAAATGTCACATCGGCTGTTGGTCTATGATAGGTGGAGGTGCCTTTGTTAAAGATGATATACCCAGCTTTACCATGGCTGCAGGTGTACCAGCAGTCGTTAAAAAACGACTTGATATGCCCTAAGCCTCCTTCCTTTGAACCAGAGCGCAATCAAATTCGTAGCAATATGCTTGGTAATGAAGTGATTTACCTGTCAAAAGGCCGTACCGGAAAAGGTCCTTATACCTGATCCGGCACGGCCTTATTATATTTTAAGCTAGACGAATATATTCCTTTTTAAGATGGATAAAATTAAAATTTATTTTTGATTATTTTTGTATTACTCATTTTCAAATCAAAACAAAAGTGTTATAGTCTCCATAAACAAAGAATAACCACTGTAATAAAGCATTTCAAAACTAAAACTAAACTTGGAGGTCTTTTTCCTATGGTACAAAGTCTGTGGATTTCTTCACAAGCATCTGAGCAGAAAAGCATGCTGGAACAGCTCGTATACCGTTCTAACCTAATTGGCACAGATAGGAGTGTGTGCAACTGGGGAGGCGGTAACACTTCGGCCAAAACGATGATACAAGATTTTCGTGGGCGTGAAGTAGAAGTGATGTACGTTAAGGGCAGCGGTTCCGATCTCGCAACAATGAAAGCGCATAACTTCACAGGGCTTCGTATGGAGGATATTCGTCCTTTATTTGAAAGGGAAGATATGTCTGACGAGGATATGGTCGCATATTTGGCGAACTGTATGATAGATGCCCGGCATCCACGGGCTTCAATTGAGACGCTATTGCATGCTTTTCTGCCTTTTACACATGTCGATCATACACACCCAGACGCGATTATTAGCTTGTGCTGTGCGCACAACGGTAAGGAAATGGCTAAGGAAATCTTCGGTGACCGTTTTGTATGGGTGCCTTATATCCGTCCTGGCTTTAAGCTGTCGAAAATGATTGCCCAAGGTGTAATCGATCATCCACAAGCTGAATTGGTATTGATGGAAAAGCATGGTCTGGTTACGTGGGGAGACACATCCGAAGCGGCTTATGCGAAAACAATCGAAATCATTCAAGAAGCAGAAAGCTATATTAAAGCTCGTCAAGAGGAAAAGCAGGCGTTTGGAGGCGTAAAATATAAAGCGCTTACTTCTGAAGAGCGCCGAAGCATTGCGTCCCAAGTTATGCCATCCGTCCGGGGTGCAGTCAGTGATGAGAAAAAGATGATCCTCACCTTTGATGACGCGGAGGATGTGTTGAAGTTTGTGAACGGCCGAGATTCTGCTGTTTTATCCCAGGTTGGGGCAGCATGCCCGGATCATCTGGTTCATACCAAGATGAAGCCACTCTATGTAGATTGGACACCGAATGTGGAGGACGTAGAGGGCTTGAAAGTTAAGCTCGCTGAGGGTATAGCGGCCTATAAGGAACAGTATCAAGCTTATTTCGAGGGCAATCGGCATGAGGGAGATGTTATGTTTGAGGCTGCGCCACGTGTAATTTTGATTCCGGGTATTGGTATGATCAACACAGGAAAAAGCTGGAGCAACGCGCAGGTAAGCGGTGCCTTGTATCATCGTGCTATTGCTGTCATGCGAGGAGCAACGGCGTTAGGAGAGTTTGTTTCGCTGAGTGAGAACGAGTCATATAACGTGGAATATTGGCCGCTGGAGCTTTATAAGCTGTCACTCGCACCAGCAGAAGCTGAATTTTCCCGTAAAATTGCGTTCATTACAGGCGGTGCGGGCGGAATTGGCAGTGCAACCGCACGTCGTTTGGTGGATGAAGGTGCACATGTCGTACTGGCAGACCTGAATCTGGAAGGCGCGCAAAAGGTAGCCGCAGAGATCAATAGTAGCTACGGAGAAAACCGTGCCATCGCCGTAAGAATGGATGTGACTCAGGAGGAGCAAATTCAGGCTGCCTATGCAGAAACGGCATTGACCTATGGCGGTGTAGATATCATCGTCAACAATGCAGGCCTTGCTACATCCAGTCCGTTCGATGAAACCTCATTAAAGGAATGGAATTTAAATGTGAATGTGCTGGGAACGGGTTATTTTCTGGTTGCACGAGAAGCGTTCAAGCTCATGAAGGAGCAGACACTTGGTGGCAGCATGGTGTTCGTCGGCTCCAAAAACTCGGTCTACGCAGGTAAAAATGTAACGGCATATAGCTCGGTCAAGGCGCTGGAAGCACATTTAGCCCGTTGTATTGCCGCAGAAGGTGGTGAACATGGTATCCGCGTGAACACCATTTTGCCGGATGCCATTCTGCAAGGCTCGGCAATCTGGAACTCCAATTGGCGCAACGAGCGCGCTGCCGCCTACGGCATCGAGCCCGACCAGCTGGAGGAGCATTACCGCAAACGGACGACGCTGCTGGTCAACATTTACCCGCAGGATATCGCCGAGGGCATTGCCTTTTTCGCCTCATCCAAGGCAGAGAAAACGACAGGCTGTATGCTGACCATCGACGGTGGCGTCCCCGCAGCATTTACACGCTAGCCGAATTAAAACGAACCTATGTAAGCCACATGACGATAGTTTCAAAGGGTTGTAAAACACTTTGGAAAACACGTAAATAAGCAATGTAACGTATTTACGTGTTCTCATCCTTTATATACACACTAACACTTTAAAAATAGAAGTGACTTTATGGGTGGTCAGCAGCGGAGCGGGCGGAATTGTTCTGAAGAAACGAAGTGTTCGCCTTTGCAACGGGATTTTAACCATATCATGTGTTATAAAATGAAAAATCCCGTTGCAACAGCGATCGGAAGAACAATCCGCACGCGAAGCGGCCTCCCGTAACTCACTTTATTTTCCTAGGAGGAACCACGATGAGTGACAAAGCGTACGCCTTATTCGAGGAGCAACAGCAACAACGGGGCATTGACCTGGAGCAAGTAAAGGCAAAGCTGAAAGCGCTTAGCATAGAAACACCATCCTGGGGATATGGCGACTCAGGTACACGGTTTAAAGTCTTTCAGAAAACAGGTGTGCCGCGTGATCCGTTCGAAAAGTTGGAGGATGCCGCGCAGGTTCATGCTGTGACAGGCTTATGTCCATCCGTTGCGATCCACATTCCGTGGGATACAGTAGATAATTACGGCAAGCTTCGCAGTCATGCCGAAAGCCTCGGTCTGCGGATTGGGGCAGTGAATCCCAATCTGTTTCAAGACGAGGACTACATGCTCGGCAGTGTCACCAATGTAGACCCGGTCATCCGCCGCAAAGCCATCAACCATTTGCTGGAATGCGTGGATATTGCGAAGGAAACGGGCTCTAACGATTTTAGCTTATGGTTCGCAGACGGAACGAATTATCCCGGTCAGGGGGATATTCGCAAACGGAAAAATTGGATGCTGGAAGCGCTCAGTGAAATGTATAAGGCGCTCACACCTGACATGCGCATGCTGATTGAATACAAGGCGTTCGAGCCAGCCTTTTATCATACGGATATTGCCGATTGGGGCATGGCGTACAATTACGCAACCAAGCTGGGGCCGCAGGCACAGGTGCTGGTGGATACAGGGCATCATCTGCCGGGAGCCAACGTGGAGCATATTGTCGCATTTCTAATTGATGAGCAGCGACTAGGTGGGTTTCATTTTAATAGCTATAAATATGCAGATGATGATCTGATTGTAGGTTCAGCCAATCCGTATGAGTTATTTTTGATCTTTTTTCAAATTTTAAATGCCGCTCAGGATATAGAAGCTGATATCCGCCAAACCGTGGACAAAATCGCATACTTGATTGATCAGTCGCACAATATTGAATCCAAAATCCCGGCCATGATTCGCTCCGTGTTGAATGTGCAGACTCAATACGCAAAGGCACTCTTGATTAATCATGCAGAGGTGGAAGATGCAGCAAACCGCCAGGATGTGCTGGGTGCAGAGGATGCTGTACGCCAGGCGTTTGAGTTTGATGTGGCACCATTGCTCAGAGCGATCCGTGAAGAGCAGGGATTACCTACAGACCCGATGAAAGCCTACTTGGCATCTAATTATGGCACGCAGATTTTACAAAGAGGCAAGGGTGGTGCAAGCTGGTGAGTATCCTCGCTTATGATTTGGGGGCAAGCAGTGGCAGGGTTCTACTCGGAGAATTGACAGATTCACGTATAGTGGTGGAGGAAATCCATCGCTTTTCGAATGATCCGGTCAAGGTTGGGGAACGTCTGCACTGGGATCTGTTGCGTCTGTATCACGAGGTTCAGCAAGGATTGCTCAAAGCCAAGCATATGGGAGTGAATCCGTCCAGTCTTGCGATTGACTCCTGGGCGGTCGATTTTGGGTTAATTGGGGAAACCGGAGAATTACTGGGGAACCCTTATCATTATCGGGATTGGCATACCCACGGGGTGATGGAAGGAATACAGGGACGGCTGGGAAAAGAGTTCATTTTTCAGCGTACAGGCATTCAGTTTTTGACGTTTAATACGATTTATCAGCTGGCTGCTATGCGAAATGCGAGTTCTCCGTTGTTGGAGCAGGCAAAGCATTTCTTGATGATTCCAGATCTGCTGAGGTATTTTCTGACAGGTGAAATGTACAATGAGTTTTCGAATGCGACCAGCACGCAATTATATAATCCGTTGCAGCAAAAATGGGATGATGAGCTTTTGTCTGGAATCAACATTCCCCGTTCCTGGTTTGGAGAGGTCCTAGAGCCAGGAAATGTTGCAGGAACGATCCGTTCCTCGGTCATGACCGATCTGGGCATCGGAGCGATTCCTGTGATTGCAGTAGCAGAGCACGATACGGGATCTGCTGTGGCAGCCGTACCTGCGCTGGAGCGCTCGTTTGCGTACTTGAGCTGCGGAACATGGTCCCTGATGGGAACGGAAACAGCACAGCCTGTAATCAATGACGATACGCTTCGTTTTAATTTTACGAACGAAGGTGGGGTCGGTCGAACTTACAGGCTGCTTAAAAACATTATGGGCTTGTGGATTTTACAGGAGGCGCGCAGAGAGTGGGAGCGGCAGGGATACTCCTATTCCTTCCCCGAACTGGTTCATATGGCAGAACAGGCTCCAGCATTCACTTCTTTGATTGACCCGGACGATGAACTGTTTCTGCACGCCGGGGATATGAAAACACGTATTCGCCAATATTGCCGCAACACTGGGCAGCCGTTGCCGGAGACGCCGGGAGAGATTACGCGCTGTATTTTGGAGAGTCTGGCGTTAAAGTATCGTTACATTTTGGAGCTTACGGAACGGGTGTCAGGACAACGGTTTAATGGTTTGCATATGGTCGGAGGAGGGATTCAAAATCGCTTGCTGTGCCAATGGACGGCCAATTCAATTCAAAAACCCGTGTGGGCTGGACCCGCAGAAGCGAGCGCAATCGGCAATCTTGCGGTACAATGGATGACACAGGGAAAGTTCGCCGATATATGGGAAGCACGCCGGGTCATCGCAGATTCTATTTCCGTGGAGGAATATGAACCTGCCGAGTCAGAAGCGTGGGAGGATGCCTACGGACAATTCCGGCGAGTGGCGGGACTTTTTGTACATTAAAGATGTGGAGTGAGATTGCCATGCTGGTCGCAGAAAGATATGAGATGATTGTGCAGCTCGTTAATGAAAAAGGAAGCATACGGGTGTCCGAATTGAGTGAGTTGTGCAAAGTAACGGAGGAAACGATCCGCCGTGATCTGGACCGCCTGGAGCAGGCGGGACGACTGCGCCGTTCGCATGGGGGAGCGGTCAGTGTCAAAAACGAGCAACCTGAAACGCCCTATACGGTACGGGAAATTATGAACGCAGAGGAAAAGCGTAGGATTGCCGAAGAAGCGGTCAAGCAGATTCAGCCGAATGATCGTATTTTGCTGGATGCTAGCACAACCGCCTGGTATATGGCGTCAAGCTTACCGGATATTCCTTTGACAATATTAACAAATTCGATTCGGGTAGCTACAGAGCTGGCGGGTAAGGAAAAAATCGAGGTCATTTCGACGGGGGGGCAGTTGCTTCAACGCTCGTTGTCATATGTAGGCCCGCTCGCAGAGCGTTCACTAGAAACCTATTATGTGGATAAATTGTTTTTCTCCAGCCAAGGGGTTCATCTGGATCGCGGTATTAGCGAATCGAATGAACTGCAAGCTCGTTTGAAGCAGAAAATGGTCAGCATTGCAGACCGTGTGATTTTACTGGCGGATGCGAGCAAATTTGGGCAGCAGGCGTTTACGCATGTCGTGAACCTGTCGCAAGTGTCCGAGATCATTACAGATTCACGGTTGTCGGACCCGATTCGCAGTCAACTTGCGGAGCTGGCTATTCCAGTTACGGTTGTATAAAGCGGGGAGTTTCCAAGGTGAAGGCCGCTTTGCGTTTCATTTAATCTTACGATCGCTGTTGCAGGGGAATTCTTTGATGATGTAAAAAAGTTATAAATGAGAATCCCCCTGCAAGCTTCTAAATTATCACTTCCCCGGATTTTTAGCATTGAGTAAAAAAATCTGGGGGCAACAGCGATGGGAAGCAACATCCGACTGCGCAGTGGCACTAAAGGTAACTTTTCAGTTATAAAGTAATAGCAATTCCATGGACGGAAGGGGTGTTCCGTATGAAGGTATCTTTATTTATTACCTGTCTGAGTGATGCGATTTATCCCAAGGTGGGGGAAGCGATGGCACGCTTGCTTGCCAGATATGGTGTTCAGCTGGATTTTCCGAAGGTGCAGACATGCTGCGGACAGCCGTCCTATAACAGCGGGTATTGGGATGAAACGAGGGCTGCAGCCAAAACGATTTTGAAAGCGTTTAACGACAGCGATTTTGTCGTATCCCCCTCCGGTTCCTGCACATATATGATTCATCATTACCCGGAGTTGTTTAAGGATGAGCCCGAATGGCTCGATTCGGCACGGAGGCTTGAGCAAAAGACGTACGAGTTTACGCAATTTATGGTGCAGGTGCTTGGCGTGACCGATGTGGGCGCGTCTTTTCCGCATACGGTAACCTACCATCCGTCTTGCCATGGCACACGTTTACTCGGCGTGAAGGAGGAACCGATGAAGCTGCTTGGTAGTGTAAAGGGGCTGCAATTAGTACCACTTCCCTTTGCTGAGGACTGCTGTGGCTTTGGCGGGACTTTCGCGGTGAAAATGCCGGATATTTCGGGAGCGATGGTGACTGAAAAAGTGGACCACATCAGGGAGACCGAAGCCGAGGTACTGGTCGGACTGGATATGGCCTGCTTGATGAACATTGCCGGAAATCTTCGGTATCGGGAAGAACCGGTTCGGGTGATGCATCTGGCTGAGCTGCTGTACGAAGGGGTGAAGCACGCATGACCGCCGTACATTCACATTCCATGAACCAAAAGGTTAAGAAACGCGCAGAGCTGGCCCTCAATGATGATTTTCTGCGGAATGCAGTTCGTTTCACTACAGAGCGGCTGCGCAACGGTAAGCGGGTGGCTTCAGAGCAGCACGGAAATTGGGAAGAATGGCGTGAACGCGGCCGTCAAATTCGTCTTCATACCATTGCCCATCTGGACTATTACTTAAATCTATTTGTAGAAAATGCCCGCGCCAACGGGATGCATATCCATTTTGCCGACACAGCAGCCGATGCCGTACGTATTACACTGGATATTGCTGCGCATAGCCAAGCTCGTTCCGTCGTCAAATCCAAGTCGATGGTGTCGGAGGAGTTACATTTGAATCAGGCGCTGGAGGGTGCGGATATCGAGACAATTGAAAGTGACCTCGGTGAATATATTATTCAACTGGCAGGAGAGCCCCCGTCTCATATCGTCATTCCGGCGATTCACAAAAACCGCTATCAGATTGCCGAACTGTTATCCAAAGAAGCAGGGGAGAAACTGTCCGCGGATACGACGATTTTGGCAGGCTTTGTCCGCAAAAAGCTGCGTGAAAAGTTTCTAGAAGCGGATATTGGCATGACCGGGTGTAATTTTGCCATCGCCGAGACAGGCTCCATGGTTCTGTTTGAAAATGAAGGCAACGCACGAATGGTATCCACTTTGCCCAAAACGCAAATTACGCTGATGGGCATGGAACGGATTATTCCATCCTGGACGGATTTGGAGGTCATGGCTACATTACTGCCACGATCCGCTACCGGACAGAAGCTGACCATGTACATGTCTGGAATTTCAGGCCCTCGGCGCAGCCAAGATGCTGATGGGCCTGACGAAATGCACATCATCATCGTAGATAACGGACGTTCACTACAGCTAGGCAATCCCGAGTTTCAAGAGCTGTTGAATTGCATTCGCTGTGGTGCTTGCCTGAATGCCTGTCCGGTGTACCGCCACATCGGCGGGCACGCGTATGGCGGGACATATAGTGGCCCTATCGGTGCAGTGCTTACGCCTGCCCTTCATGGCAACATCGAAGAGTGGAACGATATTGCGAGTGCGTCCAGTCTGTGTGGTGCGTGTTATGAAGCCTGTCCGGTCAAAATACCGCTGCATGATATGCTGGTATATTTGCGTAGACGTAAGGTGGAGGCGGGACAAGGAGATAAGCTGGAAACGGCAGGAATGAAAGGTTTTGCGACAGTGGTTTCCAGCTCGAAGCGATTCGCAGCGGCGATTCGGCTAGGGCAGATTGCACAGAAAGCGGTCGTCCGTAAGGGCGAAATTACCCTTAAGCTGGGCCCGCTAAAGGGATGGAATACGTGCCGCGTAGCCCCCTCTCTGGCGAAAAAATCCTTTCGTCAGCAATGGAACACGCTGGAGTATAAACTGGAGCAGGAACGCAACGTGATGCAGCTGGATGTTCTCAGCCGCATGGAGAAGATTTTGGCAGATAGAAGTAAAGGAGGGACGCAGCATGAGTGAACAGAGTAATCCTTCTGCGCAAGCAAAAGCAGCCCATGAAGCGTGGCTTCAGCAAATGGAAGCAGAATCCCGTGCCAAGCAAGTACGCTTTATGGACGGCATCGCGACGCGGCTCAAGCGTCCTCGACAAACCGAGCCGCCAGTTCAGCTGTTTCGCGGGGCACCTGCATTTTGGCACGAATTCGAATGGAGCGCGGAGCAGCGCATCGAGGAGTTTACCGCCAACTTTACAAGTGTTGGCGGGCATGTCGTGCGTCTGCCGGATTTGGAGCAGACCGCAGACTGGATCGCGCTCAAAGCGCGAGAGCTGGGAGCGGCCTATATCGTCCGGCAGAATGAGCCGGATCTGGATGCGCTCCAGCTAGAATCGGCGCTGCCGGAAGTCCGTTTATCGGTGTGGAACACCGATCCAGTCGAGGACTGGAAGGCCCGCGCTGCCGAGGCGGATATTGGCATCGTCATCGCCGACGAAGCGGCTGCTTACACCGGTTCGGTAGCGGTGCTATCCTCGCCGGAGAAAGGCCGTGCGGTAAGCCTTTTGCCAACCGCACTGATCATTCTTTTGCCAGTAGAGCGCTTGCGAACACGACTGGGCGAGATTCTAAGCCGCTTTGACGAAATCGGGCGTGAGAAACTGCCCGCAGGCATTCATTTTATTACTGGGCCGAGCCGCTCGTCGGATATTGAAAATGATTTGACGATTGGTGTCCATGGCCCCGGCATCGTCTATACGTTGTTAGTGGGCTAGCGTGTAGACCGCCTAACGAGCATGATACAGGGGAAAACGGGTTTCAAAATCTGTTTGTCTGCGATTACTCCTAACCGAAATGCGGCCATCGTGCAGCTCAGTAATACTTTTTGTAATCGCAAGGCCTAGCCCGGTGCCTCCAGTTTCCTTGGAGCGTGATTTGTCCACCCGGTAAAACCGCTCAAACAAGTGCGGGACATCTTCCACAGGAATTGGGGTGCCGTAGTTGGTGCAGATTACCACCGCCTCGTCGTCTTCGCGTCCTATGGTGATATCGAGGCGTTTGCCGTCTTTTCCGTACCGAATAGCGTTAGAAAATAAATTTTCATACAGGCGTACCAGCTCGTCTGTATCGGCTAGAATCCGAACAGGCTCGACGATTCGGACACGGTAGGACATGTCCGCCTGTTCCAGCGAGGGTACAAATTCCTCAGCAAGCTGAGTGAGCAATTTGCCGAGATCTACAGGCTCCAGCTCCAGTGGCAGACTGCCACCGCTCACACGCGTGTATTCAAACAGCTCGTCGATCAGCTTTTTAAGCGTCAATGACTTTTCATAAGCAATGTTCACATAATATCGCAGCTCAATTTCATCCCGATAGCGGTCGGTTTCAATATATTCCAAAAAACCGATTACGGATGTTAGCGGGGTACGAAGATCATGAGATACGCCGGTGATCAGGTCGTTTTTGGCTTTGGCGGAAGCCCGTTCTTCTTCCAGTGAGAGACGGAGCTTGTCCGCCATGGTGTTCATATTTTTCGCCAAGGTACCCAGCTCGTCCGCTGAAGAAACAGGAATCGTATAGGACAGATCTCCATCAGCAAACTCCTGCATCCCCGTCGTAATTTCGCGAAGGTAGCCAATCGTATTTTTGGTAAAAAGGAAAAAGAAATAAATATATGTAGGTAACCCGCCCACCAGCATGATCAGTGGGGATCCAATGTGATTTACGGTCCAGCGAACCAGACGGGTGCCAAAAAATGAACGGGAAGGGTTCAGCCATAGCAGCAAAGATGCTCCATAATAAAACACCATCAAAATCAGTCCGGTTAGAGCGAAAGCGGCAAGGCTAAGGGCTGCCAGCTTCCATCCCAACGTGTCATATCGTTTTGCCTTCAAGACGTAAATCCTCCATTAATCGAATTTTTCCATTTTGTAGCCGATGCCCCACACCGTTTTCAGGTATTTGGGTTTTCTCGGATCAGTCTCAATTTTCTCGCGAATTTTACGCACATGAACCATCAGCGTGTTGTTGGATTCCAGATATTGCTCTTTCCACACTTTTTCATAGATCTGCTCCATGCTCAGTACTTGACCACGATTACGGGCCAACAGCTCGACAATGGCAAATTCGCGCGGGGTCAGCTTTATGGATTCTCCGGCGAGAGTGACCTCATGCATAGCAGAATTAATGGAGAGTTCATCCAGTATCATTTCATGCTCCAATGCAGGGGAGGAGTGGGTATATTTTCGTACCCTGCGCAGCTGGGATTTGATGCGTGCCACCAGCTCCAACGGGCTGAACGGCTTAGTGACATAATCATCGGCTCCAACGCTAAGTCCTGTGATTTTGTCCATATCTTGTCCCTTCGCAGACAACATAATAATCGGAAAATGCTCGGTTTCCCTGATCTTCATGCAAGCTTCAACCCCGTCCATATTGGGCATCATCACATCAAGCACCATCACATCTATCGATTCCCGACTGACTTGCTCCAGCGCTTCCAGTCCGTCCCGTGCCATGAGCAGTCGATATCCTTCATTTTCCAAATAAATTTGCATCAGCTTAATAATTTCAGGTTCATCGTCTACTAATAAAATGGTTCCGTTATGCATGGTTGTGCACCCTTTCTGTTCTTTCTAGCAGTAAACAATATGGGCGTATTATATACCTTTTTAAAGATGGAGGCTATGGACACTCATCTCAGTTCGCTTGCTTGGGGTCTTCAGCCTTTGGATAGTGCTGTTTCAGTTGAAGAAATACGGTTTTCTTGCTTGAATTGTCTTTTTTCTATTTCTGGTAGTTGACCGAACAAGATCCAAGCAAATGGCAGGAAACGGGAGATGATCGACACGACGAGCCAAGAGCAAAGAAGTGCAAAGAAAAAACCTCCGGCATACCACGCATGAATAAGCTGCGGAGAACCGATATGTGGTGAAAACTGCCGATACAGGAGCAGGAAGAACGGATGAATCAGATACACACCAAACGACAGTGTGCCCAGACGTTCCAGTTTGCGAGTGACAAAGGAATATTGTCGTCTAAACATTAAAAAGGAAATCTGTAGTATTACCAGCGTGCTAGACAGGCTGTACATATTATACATAAGTTCAAAAACTAGCGAATTGTACGAGATTCCGTACATTCTATTTTCATACCACATATAGACATGCATGGTGGCTGAAATCAGCCATAAAGCCCAAATTGCGATCCATGTCAGCACGCCGGCAACACTTCGTTCCCCCTTACGCATCAGAAACCACGTTTTCAGCTGTGGGTAGTAGTAACCGAGAGCAGCACCCAGCATGTAGCAGGCTATATAAGACAGTGCCCAACTGCCCTTATTTTGAACCTGAAATAGAAATTTGTTGCCAATTACAAATGACCACTGTACCAACAGCCCAAGGACAATAGACCATTGTGGAAGTTGCCGATAACGCTGAAACAGCCACAGTACGAATGGAAATGCGAGATAGAATTGCATCATGATAAAAATATAATACAAATGTGTATAAGCTTTGCCAGTGGCCAGCTTCAGAGCAAAGCTTTTCGTAAGCGTGGCTATACTCCATCGTTCGGAGCTGCCAGCCATAAGGGACAGGATGAAATAAAATAGAGAGAACATGACGTAAGGTAAGAGGATGTACAGCAATCTCTGCTTATAAAAGCGGCTTAAGAGCTGTCGTCCCATCGGACGATCCTTGTAGTTGTAGAACAGCACCATGCTGCTAAGCGCGATAAATACGGGGGTTCCATACTTCATCAATACGTTGAGCGCATTGTATACAACATAAAGACTGGAATTTGTAAGCTGAACCGTTGCATAAGAAGTGGCATGTACCATCAAGACGGCTAAAATCGCCATGGCTCTGACCAACTGCAATTCGGGAATTTTTTCTTTGGTCTTAGGCTTCATAAGCTTCATTTCCTTTCAGGAGTGAACTGTATCTTGTTGAACTCTTTCTATTAAAAGATAAAGTTCTTAACAACCTGAAAGGGAACGGCTTAAGAAACGCTTATGAACTTCTTAACTTTTGTTAAGAATTGAGGATTTTGCAAAAATCCCATAAGCGACTTCCAATGAACAAGATATAGATCGAAATGGTTTAGTTCGTCTATATATTGCACTTCGGAGCGACTGGAATCGAATTTTGCAAAATCCTGAATTAAAAAGAACTTCCATAGGCTCAAAATGAGCAGCTTGGAAGTTCTTTTTAATACTCATGTTCATTCGTTATTTGCAACGTTTGATAGGTGCGCGTCTGATTTGTCCACGAATGGCACCGTTCGGATGACGGATCGTGTGGACATTGACGTAGGCGTTGCCCTCTCTAATTTGGCATACCAAATCATTAATGGTTCTGCCTCTGAGCGGACCGATAAGATCAAATGCACGAAGCACGCCAGTAACAACCCCTCTTTTTACGGTGATTCCAAACTTCGAAGGGCCAAACAGTGTAGCAACAACAGGTCCGTTTTCACCTCTTCGTCCCAGATGAATATGCGCATCAGTTACCCGTGAAATATTGCGCACAGTCAGTTCGAAGCTTAATTGCTGGCTAGCTTGACGGTAACGAAATTCGGCGGTTCCTGTCGCATTTGTTTTGACAGGAGGCACTTCATTAGCCCCCCTTAAAATGGCTCTAAACTTATTAGACATGACATCCCTCCTTTTCCCAGTGTTGGTTTAGTGTATTCACAGGGCCAGAGAAAGGGCTGTACATTCGCCTATTCATCCAAAGTTGTGTGTTTTACAAGTTATTCAGTCCAAGCACAAAACAAACTTTTTCATAGTCTAATAGTATCTGGTAGAGAGAGGAGGAAAAACCATGGGAACATTTATTGATGGAAGAACATCTCAAAATGCCTCATTTGCAAACTCTATTTCCATTCCGATCACCGTTTTGAATACGCCTCAATTGTTTGGGCAGATCGGATTAAACACACTGGGAGCTACAGGTACGGCACGGGTTCTGCTTAAAGGAACCATATCAGTTCTACTTCCGCTTGCTTTAGTCGGAATTACGATCACCATTGTAAGAGGTACCTTGCCAACCGATCCTCTCGTTTATTCGGCTACGTCAACTTTTAGTTTGAGTTTATTAGCTCCACAGGTTATTGCGTTCTCAGCCGATGACTTTAACCCGCCGATTACACCACAATTGGTTTATACAGCTTTTGTTTCTTCTAACCTGCTGGGTACAGTACGAGTAGGTCCAGAGAGCTTTGACGGAATTCTGGTTGCGGATTAATGTAGTAATTTTGATATACGAAATATGCTTCATAAAGCTTCGCAGTTGTAACTGCGAAGCTTTTTTGTGTACAAGTACAAGTTTCAGCTTAACGAATAAACTACTTTTCTTTTGCATAAGAATTACATAGGTATAACCCTGCAACAATGGGTAGAATTTTATGTATGCGCTTACAAAAAAACGAAATATCCTTTGCTTCATACAATTAAAAATTTGGAGGAGGAATGAAGAATGAAGTGGAAAAAAGGATTGACTGGTATGCTTTTAGCAGCTTTTTTATGTGGTGCACCAGGTGTGGGCATAGCTACCCCGGCACATGCATCCGCTGGCGAGTACAAGTTTGATTTTGGTGGAGGTACGGTCGAAACGGGTTATACTGGAGTGAGCGCTTCGCTGTCCTATGACTCAGCACGTGGCTATGGCTTTCGTACCCCTGAGAATATGCGTAATGTCAGTGCTTCGGGGACTGGAGTGGCAAGTGATGCGGTACGGTTCCTGGCTACAGGTACGAAAAGCGAGAATACTTTTGACGTTGATCTTCCTCCTGGTTTGTATGAGGTGTCGGTTACTTTAGGAGATACCTCTCGTTCGAGTATTGCGGCTGAAGGGGTACATCAGGTCATTAATATGACAGGGAATGGGGCTAAGGATCGCTTTCAAATTCCAGTGACAGACGGACAGCTAAATCTGCTGGTTACTGAAGGCAAAGAGGGCGCGGTCTTCACACTCAGTGCATTGGAAATCAAGCAATTATCTAGCAATCCGGTTACGAATCGAACGATTTATATCGGTGGAGATTCTACGGTTTGTAACTATTATCCGCTAGATAGCAGCGTGCAGGCGGGATGGGGTCAACTGCTGCCAGAGTTTGTGAACACGAATACTTTTCAAATTCGCAATATGGCGTCAGGAGGCCAAATTGCTAGAGGCTTCCACCAGGACGGTCAGTTGGAGGCCATCGTCCAATATATCAAGCCGGGGGATTATTTCATTCTCCAATTGGGCATTAATGACACCAATCCAATGCATAATGAAAGCGAAGCGGAGTTTAAGGACTGGATGCGGGATATGATCCGGCAGGTTAAGGCCAAGGGGGCGACGGTAATCCTGTCAACTCCGCAAGGACGAGCCACTGACTTTAATGCTAACCATGTACACAACGCAGAAAATAGATGGTATAGAAGCGCTATTTTGGCGCTGGCTCAAGAGGAACAAACACCTTTAGTCGATCTGAATGTTCTTAGCTCAGCTTATTTCACTTCTATTGGTAAAGACGCTACACTGGCCTTGTATATGAACGGCGATACACTCCATCCAAACTATGAAGGTGCAAGAGAACTGGCCCGATTGGTAGCACAGGATTTAAAAAGGCAGGGTCTGAGCGGATTCTAAATTTAAACGATGGGTTTTCCCCTGCTTCTTACATTCGTAGGAGCAGGGGTTTTTAGCCTCTGTTCAGGGTGCTATAATTATTGAAAAAGCAATAGTAATGCGGAGGAATTAGAACATGCAGCCTTTCACTGCCCGTGTGCTTCAAATTATACTGTTGATCCCTGAGGGAAAAGTAATGACTTACGGTCAAATTGCGGCAGAGGCCGGAAGCCCAAGAGGTGCCAGACAGGTGGTGCGGATTTTACATACATTGAGCCAAAAACATCGACTTCCTTGGCATAGAGTAGTCAACCGTCTGGGGGAGATTGCTTTGCAGGAGGATGAGTCCGCATCCCTGCAGCGTCTGTATTTGGAGGAGGAAGGTATACGTTTTAACGAAAACGGGCGCATTCCACTGGATCAATATCTCTATGATCCGCAGGCGGAGATGGAAGAATAGGCGCGGAACAAGCTATGCGGTTTTATATTAGATTTGATCATCATAAAGAACCGGGACAAATCAATTAACGATTTGTCCCGGTCTTTTTCATCTAGCATACGAAGCAGATAACTAGAGGTAATCTGTTATTTATAGCATAAGATTCATTTGTCATTTTATCCGATAAGATGCTGCTGATCCCGTTGGGCAAGGTGAAAAGAAATGCTGTTCATAAGCGGTATATCGTTATTTTTCCGAGCTTCCCGGATGAGTTGTTTCTTTTTTTGCTCTGATTCACGTAAAAAGCGAGTCATCCACAAATCAGACGGTTCGTTAGTGGTTGTCATACGAGATTCTTTTATCATCTATTAACCCTCCCAGTGAGCGGCTGTTATTCTTTCTCTAGTATATGTTCCAAACCTTAATAGATGCTGTTGGTTTCCTTAAAATTAGCTGAAAATTAGGTAAAGTTCAGGTAAAAATAGGTTGAATCCATATCTGATTGGACGAAAAGTAGTATAAAGCGAGTAATCTGGAAACAAAGGTTACAAAAATGTATTGTTTTGACACCTTGTACCAACATAAACCTGAAAGTACAATTAGAATGCAAAGAGTTTGTGGAAATTTATGTCGAAAAAAACGGAAAAGATTCGAAAAATGCACCGAAAGGGGAGAGATTCATCTATGAAGCAAAAAGCGGCGGCCGTGCTGCTTGTATTGTCATTATCATCAGGCTTAGCCTCCACTGTACAGGCTGAGGGTTTATCAGGAAATGTAGCATCAAGTACGTCAGTTAATCCATCTGCTGCGGTTCCATCGAAGACATCATCCGTAACGGGTCAGGCTTTACCTACATTAACACTCAAGCAGGCCGCGGAATGGGCACAGACGAACAGTTACAATACACGTACCGCTGAACGGGACGTAGAGCGTCGCAGAATGGAACTGAAAAATGCAGAAAAGGATCTGGGCAATTCACCTGTCGATTTTATAGACAATGAGTATGTTGATGATGAAACGTCATGGAGAAATTACAGTTCCTCGACGCTATCTTATTTAGCTAGCAAAAAGCAGGCGCAGTTCGCCAAAGACCAGATTTATTTTAATGTGATGAAAAGCTATCAAAGTGTGTTCGTGGCAGAGAATCAGGTGAAAAATGATCTGGAAGCGCTTGAAATTGCTCAAGCGGAGGAAAAGATTGCACTCGCCAAATTTGCGCGCGGCAAGCTGTCTGAGTATGCGAAAAACGAGAGTATACAGGCCAGAAGCCAGGCTCAGCAAACCGTAGAGCAGGGGAAAATTGCGTTGCAAAAATCCAGGGATGCTCTGAACTTCCTCATGGGACAGCCTAATGGAACAGCTTATGAATTGGTCGATCGACCTGTGTACAAGGAACCGAAGAAGCTGGATATCGAATTACATATACAACAGCTGACAGACATGAATCCAAATTTATGGAAGCTGGAGGATAGCATCAAAACTTCGGAGCTTAATGTGAGATATTTCGATTTTAACAGTGGTACAGGTGCTTATGATCTAGCCAAAATGGATGTGGATACGGCTAAGGAGGAACTCGACAAAGGTCAAAAGGATTTTGCCGAATCTCTCCGCAATTTGTATGCCACGGTTAAGGAAAATCAAAAGAAATACGTACAACTGGAAGAAAGCTTGCGTACAGCAAAAGAGGCCTTGGAATTATCACGCAAAAAGTGGACCAGAGGTCTAATTATCGAGATGGAATTGAAAAATAATCAGTTGAAAGTGAACCAGATTGAACGGCAAATGGAAGAGCTTGCGATCGAGTTGGATCAAAATGAGTATACGTTGAACAAGCCATGGAGCACATAGGGAGGAAAAGGCATTGGCAGAAACGGTTTTAAATGACGCTTTAATCAAGTTACGAAGAAAACGGAGAAAAAAGTGGATCTGGACTGCAATTGTTCTACTGGTTGTCGGTGGAGGCGGAGCAGCAGTATACCTAAATCTGCCCAAAGAACAGGCGGCACCGTTGGTTCAGGATGAGAAGCTTAAAGTAGAACGCGGCGATGTGAGCGAGAAGCTGGATACGTCCGGTACCGTACAGGCTTCCAAGGAAGTGAAGTTGAATTTTACAAGCGCAGGCGAAAATAAGCTGGCAGCGGTAAACGTGAAGGCCGGAGACAAAGTGAAGAAAGGACAAGTCCTGGCTCTTCTGGACAGTTCTGAAATTAAAATGCAAATTCAGAGTGCGTCTGATACTTTGGAAATATCCAAAGCCAAGCTGGCTGAATTGGAGAAAGGTCCGAAGGCAGAGGACATTGAAATTCAGAAAACAAATGTACTTCGGGCCAAAATGGCTATCGATACAGCGCAAGAATCATTTGAGCTGGAAGAAGCCGAAAGTCAGAAGAAAACTTCCCAAAAGCAGTTGGAACAGGCGCGAAAGGCATATGAAGACCAAAAGTTTTTACATGATGCCGGGGCGGTGTCCAACAGTGAATTGGAACAGGCAGAGCAAGCACTGGATAAAGCACAGACGGACTATGATGGTCTGGATCTGCAGTTCCGCAAAATCATGTCGCAAAAACGTCGCACCATTTCAGAGGCTGAAATCGGCTACCGTACGGCAATGGCAGAGCTTCGTAAAATTCAGGTTCCGGCTGATGCATCCAATATTCAAGCCTCACGGATAGAGGTTCGAAGACAGGCGACAGAACTGGAGCAGAAGAAAAATGAATTGAACAAGCTTCAGGTCACAGCACCTTGGGACGGGGTAATCTTGAAGGTGAACGGGGATGTAGGGACCAGTCCGACAGCTCCATTCATTGTCATGAATAACTCGGATTCCAACGATCTTAAGGTGGTTGTGAAGGTAAGTCAGACCGACATTGTCAAAGTAAAGAAGGGTCTTTCAGCCGTGTTGACTACCAATGCATATCCGGGTGAATCATTTCCAGGGAAGGTGCAATTCGTCTCACCGGAAGCCTCTACAGATGAAGGGATGACGACGTATCTGATGGAACTGTCTGTTCATGACCCGAAAGGCAAGCTCAAAACAGGCATGATTATGAATGTGGCCGTTATTTTGGGAGTACACAAAAATGTACTGTTCGTACCTGCGACTGCGCTGAGATCCGAAGGGGGACAGGATGGCGTGTACGTTTCCGCTAATAATGCTGCAAATCCGGGGGCGCGCACATTCAAGCCCGTAGAACTCGGATTTTACACGCCAGATCGAGTTGAGCTCAAGTCAGGTGTAAAGGAGGGAGACACGCTTATTGTGCCTGCTCCTGAACCTCCACCGGACCCTTCCGCTATGGGCGGTATGCAGGGAGGTTTTTAAACGGGTATGAGATACGTCATTCAGATTGAGGATTTGAAAAAAGTGTACCAGGTCGGAGATCAGGAAATTCATGCCCTGCGAGAGGTACAACTTGATATTGCTGACGGTGATTTTGTTGCGATCATGGGACCGTCTGGATCAGGCAAGTCCACGATGATGAATGTCATCGGCTGCCTGGATTTACCTACATCGGGACAATTTTATTTGGATGGCTATTCGATATTAGATGCCCGCGAGGATGAACTGGCTATTATACGTAATCAGAAAATCGGATTTGTATTTCAAAAATTCCATTTGCTCCCGCGAGCAACGGCTTTGGAGAATGTGGAACTGCCTATGATCTATGCGGGTATTCCTGTCAAGGAGCGTCGTTTGCGGGCAATGGAAGCCCTCACTAGCGTAGGTCTAGGCGATCGGATGAACAATAGGCCGAACGAATTGTCAGGCGGTCAGCAGCAGCGGGTATCCATTGCCCGCGCACTTGTGAACAATCCGGTCATTCTCTTGGCGGATGAACCGACAGGCGCATTGGACTCCAAAACAAGTGTTGAAATAATGGGGATTTTTCAGCGTCTGAATGATCAGGGGAAAACGGTTGTATTGGTTACTCATGATCAGGAGGTTGCGGAATACGCCAAACGTCTGATTCATTTTCGAGATGGGCGGATTGAAGAGGATCAGCCTGTTGGGAAACGAAGAATGGCGGCAGAGGAAGTGAAGGCATGAAGTTTAAGGAAATTATCCGTGTATCGCTCAATAGTTTGCGAACCAATATGCTGCGGTCTTTGCTGACCATGGTGGGCATTATTATCGGAGTGGCCGCTGTGATTATGATTGTAGCCATCGGTAAAGGATCAACGGCTACGATTACATCTCAGATCAACAGTATGGGAAATAATCTGCTGATGATCTATCCTTATGCTCCATATGATGGCTCTAGCTCCATGTCGTTCAATCAGACGAAAGGAATATCTCTAAAAGATATCGATGCGCTAGAGCAGCAAAAAGCAGTAGCAGAGGTAGCACCAAGTGCTATGACCAATGCAGATATTACGTGGAGTCGCAATAAGGTCAGCGGACAAATTGAGGGGACTTCACTGGCATTCGTTCATGTGAGAAAGCTGTCACTAGCTCAAGGCAGGTCGTTTACCCACTATGAAGTGGATAAACAAATGAATGTGGCCGTGCTTGGGAGTGATGCGGCCCGTAATATTTTTGGCCCGGATGCCTCCAGAGCGGTCGGTGAGACGATCATGATCAAACAGCTTCCTTTTAAGGTGGTCGGTGTGCTGGCAAATTCCAATTCCAATATGAGTAACAGCGGTCAGCAGGTATATGTACCGATTACAACGGGGATGGAACGGCTAGGCAATATGAGTATTCAGCAGGTGAACGCCTCCGCAACATCAGAGGAGAAGATTGATCAGGCAAGTGCTGAAATTCGGCAGGTGCTACGTGTCAGACATGAGCTAAAGCCATCAGAGGGCGATGACTTTCAGATCATGACCCAGACGGAAATCTTAAAAACAGTGTCCGGGGTTGATCGGATTATGAATATGCTGCTGGCCGGTGTAGCTGCAATTGCGCTTGGCGTTGGAGGTGTCGGCATTATGAATATTATGCTGGTGTCCGTCACGGAACGTACGAGGGAGATCGGGATTCGTAAAGCGATTGGTGCGCAACGTAGTGACATTATGTTGCAGTTTGTGGCTGAGGCTGTTTTTCTCAGTCTGATGGGTGGACTGGTTGGCGTAATGGTGGGTCTCGGAGGTGCAAAACTGCTCGAGAAATTCGTCCAAATGCCAATTGTGTATTCGATAGAGCCCGTGCTTTACTCTTTTCTGTGCTGTATGGCAGTCGGAGTGTTGTTCGGAGTATATCCGGCGCGGAAGGCGTCGAAACTGCGTCCAATTGATGCTTTAAGATACGAATAAGAGAGCGGGTACTTCGCCTTACTCGAAAGAGCAGGGTGTAAAGTGCCCGTTTTTTGTGTTGAATAAGTGTTTTAAATGATAGAAAGACATGAATAACCACTTTAATTTTATATATGTGATGTTTTATATGCTTTTTAAGGTTGATTTATTGTTATATATGACGTATTATATTCAATATTAGATCGCAAGAAAAAAAGGAGGGACGTTCATCATCGACCTTACGGCAAGACAAGTAGAAATTTTAAACATCGTACAAAAGCATGCCCCAATTACCGGGGATCAGATTGCGGAAATGCTTAATCTCAGCAAGGCGACCATTCGGACCGACCTATCCAAATTGGGCATTCTGAATTACATAGATGCAAAGCCCAAGGTCGGATATTTTGTTGGAAAGCGGGGCACGCCGAACCGGGAGGAAAAATTCCGGCTGTTGCAAATGAAGGTGGGCGATCTTCACGGGGTTCCAGTCATCGTACGTGAAACAACAACGATTCAGGAAGCTGTTGTAGCTCTCTTTTTGGAAAATGTGAGCAATTTGATCGTCACCGATGAAGACGGAGATTTGGCAGGGGTAGCTTCCCGCAAGGATTTGCTTAAGGTAACGTTAGGGAATCCCAATGCAGCAACCATTCCTGTCAGCCTAGTGATGACCCGACAGGCGAATGTTGTCACCGTTTCCCCAGAGGATACGGTATTAGAGGCAGCACGCAAAATTATTGCCCGTCAAATCGACAGCCTGCCTGTCGTCGTCCCTTCCGACTCCGACAAGCCAGGAGAGCACTGGAAAGTCGTGGGACGTATTACAAAAACAAATATTATTAAAATGTTGCTCGATATGGTAGCAGAGGATTAATGGGAGGAATCGAATGGTTCAGGCGAGCAGTCATTTTATAGCGATCTGTTCAGACTCGATTGGCGAGACGGCAGAAGCTGTCGTACAGGCGACCATGCGCCAATTTGAGTTACCGGACACAGAGATCAAAAGATTTATGAACGTGAGGGATGAAGACGAACTGAGCCGGGTGATGGAGGAAGTTGCCGAGCGTAAAGGCTTTGTAGCTTATACGCTGGTACAGCCGGAATTGAGAGAAGCGATGAAAGAAGAGGCTGTCCGGCTGAATGTGCGGGCTGTCGATATTATGGGACCGATGATGCAGGCGTTTGCCGATACGTTCCATAACGATCCCAAAGAGAAGCCTGGTCTGCTGCACCGACTGGACGACAACTATTTTCGGCGTGTAGAGGCCTTGGATTTTGCGGTTCAATACGATGATGGCAAAGATGTGAGCGCCATTCTCAAAGCGGATATTGTATTGCTTGGAGTATCCCGTATTTCCAAAACCCCTTTATCCATGTTTCTCGCGCATAAAGGTTATAAAACGGTCAACATACCAGTTGTACCGGAGCTGACACCGCCTGTTCAGTTGAAGGATGTTCAGCGTGGTCGAGTGTTCGGATTAACGATCGAGCCAGAGTTACTGTTGAAAATACGCAGTGAGCGACTAAAGGTTATGGGGCTTCCTAATAATGTGCAGTATGCTACAG
Organism: Paenibacillus sp. FSL L8-0158; assembly: GCF_038592965.1. GTDB lineage: Bacteria > Bacillota > Bacilli > Paenibacillales > Paenibacillaceae > Paenibacillus > Paenibacillus polymyxa_D. Next base: position 2,504,028 of record NZ_CP151949.1, read on the forward strand.
CGACGAGAGTGGAAGAGGAAATAGCGTATGCGCAGTCTTTGTTTAAAGAGCTGAATTGTCCGGTTATTGATGTTACAGATAAGGCGATTGAAGAGACGGCAGGTTTAATTATCAGAATGTTATAGAGCCTAGTAGCTGCTCATATAACTAAAAATTAAAATCGTAGGATACAGGAGTTTAATAGATAAATAGAAAGATTGCAGCAAAGCTGCCCTAAATATATTCATTTGCTTAAGGGTAATAATTATTTTAGGAGAGGTGGAGGGATAGGTATGGAGAGTCAAATGGCATTGGAATTCGTTCGGGTAACAGAGGCAGCGGCACTGCAATCAGCACAATGGACAGGGCGTGGAGATAAGAATAGCGCAGACGAGGCGGCTACAGTAGCCATCCGCACTCATTTTAATGCGGTATCCATGGACGGCACGGTCGTCATTGGCGAAGGCGAAATGGATGAGGCTCCCATGCTGTATATCGGGGAAAGAGTAGGCAATCGCAGAGGACCAGCTATGGACATTGCTGTCGATCCACTGGAGGGAACCGAAACGGTGGCAAATGGTTTGAATAACGCTCTGTCGGTCATTGCTGCTGCACCTCGTGGTAGTCTACTCCACGCTCCGGATATGTACATGCAAAAAATGGCCGTTGGCCCGGCGCTGGCTGGAAAGCTGTCACTTGAGGACCCAATCCCGACCACATTGTCAAAAGCTGCACGAGTACTCGGTAAATCCTTGTCTGATCTTACCGTGTCCGTTCTGGATCGTACACGGCACGCCGGGATCATCAAGCTTCTGCGGGAAAGCGGAGTTCGTATCAAATTGCTAGGCCATGGGGATGTGATGGGCGCGATTGAAACGTGCCTGGATAGCGGTGTAGATTTGCATATCGGTTCTGGTGGCGCTCCTGAGGGTGTATTGGCCGCTGCAGCGCTGAAATGCATGGGCGGAGAAATCCAGGGCCGTTTGTTGCCTCA